>JAMLHF010000001.1 GCA_023957275.1 Lentimicrobium sp.
TGAAAACCCACCGGAAAACCGGCTAAAAACACCGCAATACATTAATAACCAATAAACTGAATCAGGCACGCATTTATTATCCAGACTAACCCTTAATCAGGGAGCCGGATTCAGAAGAAAGAGTCAGTGCAGCATGGTAAGAAAGGTGATGTAGATTGTCCAGATGCTGATGCCGTTGATCAGCACCAGTTCAGTTGCGCCGTTGATTCCCTGCTTCAGTAGTGATAGCAGGGTAAGCACCAGCACAACCACGATAATAATCAGCCCCGAAACCCCGGTAAAGCGGGCATATGGCATCAGGGCAACCTGAAAGCTGACGATCAGCAGAGGCAAGGCAAGAAATACCACCACAGCCATCAGGTTGTGCAGAATGCGCTGAAGGGAAGGTGCCAGGTTTTTCAGGCTGACAGGCTTCAGGTTGTGTGGCAGAAACGCCAGCAGGGTAATGGATGCAAAGCTAATATCGATGGCGCGCATCAGCTTTTCATACGCGCCAAGGTTATAGAACCAGGTAATCAGCCAGAAAAATATATAAGTAAGAAGGGCGGTAATGAACAGCATTCTTTTGTATGCCCTGCGGTAAGCTTCTCCATACAGCTCAGTATTACTTAAAAAACTGAGTGTATACCGCTTAAGGTCGAACCTGAGGTGGCCGATGACTTTACGGATGGTAAAGGGCATCAGCCCTGCATAAACAAAACCGATCAGCAGTATGCCCAGTTTGGTGAAGAACATCATGATTGCAGTTTAATGGCCGTTTCGTTTGATTATATTGATAAAATTACCGGAAATGTTCAAGGCCCTTCTGTTTCTAATTTGCCGGACTTACAATGGCCACCCATCCTCCCCCGGGAGCGAGATTAAGAAGAACATTGTCATTTCTGCGAACATGCTGATTTCTGATCAGGTAATCCGAGGCGTTTTTATCCGCATTGGGCCCATCCTTGAAAATGGTCGCCTGATAGACTCCCTCCCCGAGAAAAGACAGACCGGTTTCCAGATTCCGTGACGACCAGTCGGTCATGGCAGCAAGGTACCAGGTGTCCCCGTTTCGCCGGGCAATCAGAATATAATCACCAACCTCCCCCTGCAACACCCGGGTTTCATCCCACACAACCGGTATCCGGCTGATAAACTCCGGAACTTCCGGCTCACGGAGGTAAAGCGAGGGGGCATCGCACAGCATCTGCAGCGGGCTTTCATAAACCACATACATGGCCACCTGATGCGCGCGCGTACCCAGGCTTGAAGGATTGTCGAAGTTAATGCAGAAGTCATCCTTTTGCGCATTCCGCATGGCTCCGGGGGTGTAATCCATGGGGCCGGCCACCATCCGGATAAACGGCAGGGTGACGTTGTGCTCCGGGTTGGCGAAATTGCTCCATTTGTTGTTCTCGTTGCCCATCACACCTTCGAACGACAGCACATTCGGATAAGCCCTGTTCAGTCCGGCAGGCTTGTAAGCCCCGTGAAAATCGACCAGTAAATGGTTGGCCGCCGCCACCGCGGCAATTTTTTCATACGAACTGACCATTCCCTGATCGGCGCGCTGCATAAAATCGACCTTCACCCCCTTAACACCCCAATCCCTGTATGTTGAAAGGATTTTCTCCTCATTTCCGTTGAGCGGATGCCACAATAACCACAGAATAATCCCCACCTGCTTCGACGCTGCATATTCAATCAGCTCCGGCAAATCAATTCCGGGAATGGTTTCCAATACATTGGTTGTGGTTTTCGACCAGCCTTCATCCAGCATCACATACTCAATCCCGTAAGCAGCTGCAAAATCTATGTAATACCTGTAGGTCTCCGTATTAATGCCCGATCTGAAATCCACACCGGTGATATTGCTGGCATTGTACCAGTCCCAGGCAACCTTGCCGGGACGGATCCATTCCGTATCTTTAAGCTCCGAAGGTCGCGACAGCCGGTAAACCAGATCGTTTCCGGCAAGGGATGCATCATTCTGCGAAACTGCAAATACCCTCCAGGGAAAACTCCGGTCGCCTTGTATCTCAGCGATATAACAGGCCTGTTCCGCAATATCCTCCGAACGGTCAGAGGTTCCGCCACGCGGAAGGGCTTTAAGCACAACCCCGGGAAACACAGCATGAAAACCATTGTCCTGATCTTTCTTCAGAAATGCATTCGGGTAATCAAACAGATCGGCTTCCGTAAAGAGCACCCGTATTTTTCCGGGGGCCGTAAATAAAACCGGCAGGGAGCAAAAATCACCGGGGGCGATGCTGTCAAGGGGCTGATGAAGGTAAGGCCGCTCGTAATGCGAATACATGCTGCTTTCGCGGGGGAAATACGCATCTGAACCTTCCGGAAAGTTCAGCCTCATCCCTTCGTTATTTACTTTAAGCAAGCCTTTGCGCGAAGTGATAAACCTGTAGGCCACGCCGTCATTATATACCCTGAATTCAATGGCTGATCCGCTGCGGTACTTCAGTTCCAGGCGGTTGAAAGGATAGGATGCCTGCCGGTACTTTACCGGGACCACTGCCTGATACTCAGTTAATCCGCTGCTCCGGGAGATTGCGGGCTTTGTGCCGGGAGCCGGCAGCTCTTCTCCTGATTCCAGCTCCAGACCCAACCCCGATACAGTAAAAGTTTCCTTACCATCCATAAAAACGGTAAAACCAGTGTTGCCGGCAGCGTTAACCTGTAAGGCAAGCCTTCCGTCAGGAGATGTAATCAGATGCTGACCCTTAACGGAAATTGTCATCAGGAAGCAGAAAGCGATAATGAAAAATATTATTCTATTCATATTCAACAGTTTAATGAATAACGTGCCGGGTTACCGATAAAAGAACAGATTTCTGCGAAGACGGATGTCAGCGCTGATCAAAAGTAATAAAAACGGATACCAGGTCTGATATTTGGTTTAATCAATATTATTAACCAGCGAAGAGTCAGTGAGCCGGACTATTAAAAAATTAAGTTACCTGCAAAATCATACTTCACCATCCCGGAATAATTGCTGCTTCCCTGAGCAGTCAGATTTTAATCCTCCGGAGACCCGGGTTTGATCAATTAAATTTTTTATTCGGATATTTTTGTCCGATTAAAAAATACCATAGCTTTGCAGTTAAGAAACAAAGCAGATATGTTTTCGAAAGCCTGTGAATACGGAATAAGGGCCTGCATTTACATTGCAGGCAAATCAATGGAGAATGAGCGCACATTTCTGAGTGATATTGCCGCGGAGATAGATTCCCCGGCAGCTTTCACCTCCAAAATCCTGCAAACCCTGTCAAAAGCAGGCATAATAACCTCATTGAGAGGGCAACGGGGCGGGTTTATGATGAATCCGGCACAGATAGAAGATAAAAACGTTGCTGACATTGTAAAAGCCATTGACGGGGATTCAATTTTCACCAGTTGCGGCCTGGGTTTGAAGCACTGCTCCCCGACTCAGCCGTGCCCGGTTCACGACAAGTTCAACGATATCCGTTTTAATCTGAAGCAGGTGCTTGACAACACAAAAATCAAAGAGCTGGCACTCGGGCTGAAGGATGGACAGACATACCTTAAAAGGCCGGCAGACATACTTCCGTAAGGGAGGAACATCTCAGCCGGAACGAAATTGCAGCCGGATCTGCTGGTTATCATGACCAACTATTTTACGGCCGATCCGGATGCATACCAAAGAAACCGGACTTTCACCAATTTTCCGGAATTCAACACAATTATTCACATCAAAACGACACCCATATGAAACATGAAAAAAAACTCTGGACAGGGTTTGCGCTTGTGGTGATTATATCCTTTGCCGTACTGGGTTATTACGGTTATGAGATTTATCAGCAGGCGCCGCCGGTTCCTGAGCAGGTGGTTACCAGCGATGGAACGGTTATATTCACAGCTCAGGATATCAAGGACGGTCAGAATGTCTGGCAGAGTATCGGCGGGCAGGAAGTCGGAAGCGTTTGGGGCCACGGAGCCTATGTAGCACCCGACTGGTCGGCCGACTGGCTGCACAGGGAAGCTGTTTTTATCCTGAACACCTGGTCTCGGCAGGAATTCAGCCGGGCTTACGACGAACTTCCGGGCGAGCAGCAGGCAGCCCTGGAGCACCGATTGCAGGAAGAACTCAGAAAAAACACCTGGGATCCCTCCACCGGCACCATCACGGTATCGCCCCTCAGGGCGGAGGCCATCCGGAGCCTGAGCCGTCATTACGAGAGTTTGTTTATGGATAATCCTGATTATCAGAAGCTGCGGAACGACTATGCCATACCGCAGAATTCAATCAAGGATCCGGAAAGGATGTATAAAATGAATGCATTCTTTTTCTGGGCATCCTGGGCCTGTGTCACCGAAAGGCCGGGGGAAGCCATCACATACACACACAACTGGCCCCCTGACGAAATCGTCGGCAACAAACCTACCGGCGACCTGGTACTCTGGACCGGCTTCAGCGTAATCATGCTGCTGATCGGGATAGGAATCCTGGTATTTTATCACGCAAAAACAACTGAAGAAACAGAAATTGAAAAACCGCTCGAAGACCCCCTGATGCGGCAAAACATCACACCCTCGATGAAAGCGGTGGAGAAATATTTCTGGATCGTTAATTTTCTGATTCTGCTGCAAATCATTATGGGTATTGTTACCGCGCATTACGGTGTGGAGGGTGACGGGCTATACGGAATACCCCTTGCCAGTTTTATGCCGTATGCCATTTCACGTACCTGGCATGTACAGCTGGCCATTTTCTGGATCGCAACGGCCTGGCTTGCAACCGGCCTATACATCGCCCCGGCGGTTTCGGGCAGCGACCCCAAATATCAGAAGCTGGGCGTCAACTTCCTTTTTGTGGCTTTACTGATCATTGTACTGGGCTCAATGGCCGGACAATGGATGGGTGTTATGCAGAAACTCGGGTATGCAGAGAACTTCTGGTTCGGCCATCAGGGGTATGAATATGTTGACCTGGGCCGCTTCTGGCAACTATTCCTGTTTGTCGGTTTGTTTATCTGGCTCACCCTTATGGTAAGGCCGTTGATTCCGGTATTCAGGCGTAAAACGGAGGAAAAGAACCTGCTGATCCTCTTTCTGATCGCTTCGGCAGCCATTGCACTATTTTACGGCGCCGGACTGATGTGGGGAAGACAAACGAATCTGGCTATTGCCGAATACTGGCGCTGGTGGGTGGTACACCTCTGGGTGGAAGGATTTTTCGAAGTATTCGCTACCGTTGTGGCTGCCTTCCTTTTCGTAAGGATGGGATTGCTGCGCACAAAAACCGCCACTTCAAGCGTACTTTTCGCAACCATTATCTTTCTTTCAGGTGGAATTCTGGGCACATTCCATCACCTGTACTTTACCGGCACACCAACCGCCGTGATGGCACTCGGGGCGACTTTCAGCGCACTGGAGGTGGTTCCCCTTATTCTGATCGGTTTCGAAGCTTTCCACAACTACCGGATTTCGAAATCCACGGCATGGCTGAGGGATTATAAATGGCCCATCTACAGCCTGCTCTCTGTTTCATTCTGGAATTTCCTGGGTGCAGGCATCTTCGGGTTTCTCATCAACCCACCCATCGCGCTCTATTACATGCAGGGGCTGAATACAACGCCGGTGCACGGACATGCCGCGCTTTTCGGTGTATACGGAATGCTGGGCATCGGTCTGATGCTGTTCGTGCTGCGCAGCCTCTACCGGGAGCAGGTCTGGAACGAAAAACTGCTCAGTTTCTCATTCTGGTCGATCAACATCGGTCTGCTGCTGATGATCTTCCTGAGCATACTTCCGGTCGGGTTTATGCAAACTGTCGCCAGCGTAAACGAAGGCATGTGGTATGCCCGTTCCGCCGAATTTATGCAGCAACCCATCCTCACCACTTTCCGCTGGCTCAGGACCATCGGGGATACTGTATTCGCCCTTGGCGCCCTTGCCCTGTTCTGGTTTGTATTTAAACTCGCATTTCAGAAAAAAATCCGTTAAGATCAACAATATGGACAATCAAAATAAAACCATTGGCAGCTATGTCACAGAAGATTACCGGACAGCCGCTGTCTTCGGGCGTTATGGCATAGACTTCTGCTGCCGCGGCAACCGTCCGCTGAAAGAAGTATGCCAGCAGGAAAACATAAATTATGAAGCCCTGCTGGAAGAACTCTCGCAGGCGGCAGCCGGCACTATAACGGGGAATGACAATTTCAGTTCCTGGCCGTCAGATCTTCTTGCTGATTATATCGAGAAAATCCATCACCGCTATGTGGAACAATCCATACCCCGTCTTACCGGCCTGCTCGAAAAAGTGATCAACGCCCATGGCGGCAGACATCCTGAAGTATATGAAATTGCCGATCATTTCAGGATATCAGCCGGTGAACTCACGAAGCACATGAAAAAGGAAGAACTGGTCCTTTTCCCGATCATCCGCAAAATGGCGAATACCAGGCCAGACAGCAGCGCAATTCCTGAAGCTGCGTTCGGAAGCGTTGCAAACCCCATCAGCGTCATGCTGCAGGAGCATGATAACGAAGGGGAAAGGTTCAGGAAGATCGAAGAACTCAGCAACGGATATACCCCGCCTGAAGATGCATGCAATACCTTCAGGGTTACATATGAATTGCTCAGGGAATTCCAGCAGGACCTGCACAAGCACATCCACCTGGAAAACAACATACTCTTCCCCGCAGCAATAACCCTGGAAGCAACACTCAGGGAACGGAAACCGGGTTAAATCAATACCCGCAAAAAAAATATCCCTGTTCCGGCCTGTTAGAGGAAGGAACAGGGATACTGATTTATCAACTGCCGGCAATGTGCGCCTGTCTATTCAACCCAGTCAGCGATGAACAGATTGGTATCGCGGGTTCCGCCGTTGTTGCGATTCGAAGAGAAGATCAGCTTCTTGCCATCATACGAAAACATCGGGAATGCATCGAAAACGGGGTCCCAGGTGATGCGCTCAAGACCGGAGCCATCGAGGTTGATCATATACAGATTAAACTCGAAGCCTCTCGCTCCGGCGTGATTTGAGCTGAACAGGATTTTCTCTCCCGAAGGGTGAAAAAAGGGCGCCCAGTTGGCTTTGCCCAGGCTGGTAATCTGCCTGAGATCACTGCCATCCACATTGCAGACATATATTTCCATATTGGTAGGGGCAACAAGTCCTTCCTTGAGCAAATCCTTGTATTCTTTGATCTCTTCAGGGGTTTTCGGACGCGATGACCTGAACACCAGCTTTGTTCCGTCGGGAGAAAAGAAAGCGCCCCCATCGTAGCCAAGGTCGAAAGTAATCTGTTTTACATCACTTCCATCGATTTTACACGTATACAGCTCCAGGTCACCTGAGCGGTCGGATGTAAATACGATCAGGTCGCCTTTGGGTGAAACCGTTGCTTCGGCATCGTAACCGGGCGATTTCACGAGGGTATCGATCAGCTGACCTTTAAGGTTGGCCACATAAATATCAAAATCGGGATAAATCGGCCATAAGTACTTGCCATCGGCCCTTCTTTCAGGTTCAGGAGGACATTCACTGCCACCGGAGCGGGTGGATGCATAAAGGATGCTGGTATCACCCGGCATAAAGAATGAACAGGTGGTCCGGCCCAGGCCCTCGCTGATAAGCCCGGGAATGTGATCCTTCATATGACCGTCGCTGAATGGAAAATAATAAATATGGTCGCACTTTGTACCCCATTTCGCGCTTTTCGCCTGAAAAGCGATCATGGAATCATCGAAGCTAAAATAAGCTTCGGCAAAATCGCCGCCATTGGTGAGTTGCCTGATATTTTTCAGATGTTTCTCCTGAGGATAGTGAACGGTGGTATCCGGTTGCGATGACACCGGAGCAGGTACATCATGACCACAGAGCTTACAGGGTTGAGCGGGATTTTCCGCTGAGGCAGCCGCAGCAGTAATGATCATCGAAAATGTGTAAACGTAAATTAAAAACCTCATCATGTAACAGTTAATTTTAGTTTTATACAGATTCCTTTCCCTGCAAAGACTCTCAAAGCAGAGACACTTGTTATAAACCTCTTTTCGGCTGAATGGTTCAACTTCCCCGGGCTGCTTTCGGGCATCAGTCATAAAATCCGCATAAAACGGGACGGGAACCTGTTAAAATTATAAATTCGCAAAAGCATTTTCAGCATAAAACATACCGCTTCAACCATGGAAGTCATGTATTTTCGCGAAAGCAGTGAGTTCAGGGAGTGGCTTGAAGAAAACCACAGCCATGTAAAGGAACTCTGGCTGGGATTTTTAAAAAAACGCAAAGGGGTAATGCATGGATTTTATTACCCGGAAGCGGTTGAAATCGCCCTTTGTTATGGCTGGATCGACGGGCTTACCCGGAGCGTGGATGAGTCACGGTACAAAGTAAGGTTTACCCCCAGAAAATCGAAAAGTGTATGGAGCAGCACCAACATCAAACGGGTTGAAGCGCTGAAAGAAGCCGGATTGATGCATCCCGCGGGGCTTGCCGTTTATGAAGCCCGCAATAAAAAGCGAACGGATTCCGCAAATTTTTTGCGCGAAAATGGCCGCTTAACTCCGGAAATGGAACAGGAATTTATGAAGCACCCCAATGCTTACGCATGGTTTTGCAATACATCTGCTTCCTATCGTAAAACCTGCATTTACTGGATCCTCAGTGCCAGGCAGGAAGTGACCCGGGCAAAAAGACTCGGGATTTTAATAGAATGTTCCGGCCAACAGGTCAGAATTCCTTTACTGAGGACAGATCCGGGGCATCGAAAACCTCGCGAAAGCTAATATCCGACATGCTATGAAAAAAATCCTTATAATAGGAATCATAAGCCTTCTGGGCAATGTAAGCCTGGCTCAGAACTCAAACCTTTCCGGAGGGATTGTTTTCGACGGGGAGCCATTTTTAGCGGTAAATCCTCAAAATCCGCGACACATGGTAGTCGCCTGGATGGGTTATGTTTTTCTCAACCGGATAATGATCCGCACGAGGGTCAGCACCGATGGCGGAATAAACTGGAGCGCTGCGGCCAATATACCACATGAAATGAACGGCCATACTTCAGCCGACCCTTCCCTGGCATTCGACATCCAGGGAAACGTATTTCTCTCCTATATTGATTATGATCCGTATTTTACGTCAGGCGCCGTCTATGTGAGGAAATCTTCTGACGGGGGGCTTACCTGGGAACAGGCCGTTGAAGTGATTGCTTTTGATGATGATCCCGGGCAATTCCCGATCGACCGCCCATGGATTAACATAGACCGTTCGGGAGGCGCCTTCACCGGCAACATTTACATCACCACCATGAATGCCAGCCCGGCTGTTGCTCCCCCATATCATCCGTACTTTGCCAGGTCAGTGGATCAGGGCCAGTCTTTTCAGGCATGGCGTTACGCCGATACAACAGGATGGCTGTCGGGCCCCTTTATAGCTAAACCAATGCCGACACCGGCTATCAGTTCAACAGGCATCTTCCATTGTATCTATCCCAGTCTGGTCTTCTCACAGAACCTGCTTCCACAGTTTATCCTTGCATCATCTGCCGATGCGGGGATCAGCTTTACGCATCGCAGTGTGATTGCCGCACCTACTGCGATCGCCGTCAGCGATACATCGGCAAAAAAAGGCTACCTGCTCCGCGTGAATCCTTCCGATCCGCTGCATCTTGCATTCGTCCATCTGCGCAATGAATCCGGCGACGCTGATGTCTTTCTGATGGAATCATTTGACGGAGGCGATACCTGGAGCGAAGGGATACGGATCAATGATGATCCCGCCGGAAATGGCCGGATGCAGGATCTTGTGTGGGCTGCTTTCGATACCGACGGGGACCTGGCCATTGCCTGGCGCGACCGCCGCAATGCCACCGACACAGGCTATGCTGCAGCCTATGAAATATATGCAGCCGTCAGGCTGAAAAACGAATCCGTTTTCAATCCCAATTTCAGGATAAGCAGTGCAGCCATCCCGTTTGATGATGTTCTTTTTCAGAATGGTAACGACTTCATGTGCCTGGAATTATTCAACGACACCCTCAGTGCCGTGTGGGGCGATACACGGAACGGAAGCCTGAATATCTGGTTTCAGCGCTCCCGCATAAATGGCTCATTGTTATCGGCCATGAAGCTGGCAGAAGAAAAACTTCCGGCACTTCAGATCACAAAGCTCAACCCGGATCAGGTTTTGATAGAGAGCGACGAAATTTCAGACATTACAGTATTCGATATCAGGGGCGCACGTTTGATCAGCCTCGTCAACCTGCGGGGCAACTCAAGCGAGATCATTCACCTTGGCGGCATCCCCCCGGGCACCTATCTTATCAGGGTCCACACTGCCCACGGAATGCTAACATCCAGAATCATCCATTAAAATTTCCGCCCGGGAACTTAAACCATTTATTCCCTTGTCATTATGAAAAGAATCACCGGTCGGTATGGGACAGAAATCATCAGCCTGGCAGGCGGTCGCAGCAATGTATTTCTGGTTCTTTCGGGTAACAATAAAATTCTTGTCGATACCGGTCCTGCATTTATGCGGAAAATTATTATCAGGCGTCTGAGGAAACTCAGCATCCGGACCATCGATTATCTTGTGCTGACACACACCCATTTTGATCATGCAGCCAACGCCCGGGCTATCAAAGACTTCTTTAATGCCAGGGTGATTGTGCATGCATCCGAAGAGGAATTTCTGAGGTCGGGCGACAGTCCGGTTCCCGCCGGCACCAACCTGTTTACGGGATGGCTCACCGGAACTTTCGGCAAACTGGCCAACCGCGTGGTGAAATATCAGGGCTGCGAGGCGGATATAACCTTTGATCAACAATTAAATCTTTCAGAAGACCTCAGAAATATCCAGATCATACACACCCCGGGGCATTCTGCAGGTTCTGTAAGTGTGATTATTGACAATGAAATTGCACTCGCCGGAGATACCCTCTTCGGCACTTACCCCGGAAGTAGCTTTCCTCCTTTTGCCGATGATCTGAAATTGCTGTTCAAAAGCTGGGAACTGCTGCTCAAAACCGGATGCAGCGTTTTCCTGCCATCACATGGAAGCGTCAGGACCCGTGAACAGGTCAGCCGGGAACTGAGTAAGAGAAATCATAGTAATTCCGCGTAAACAAATATCGAATGCACAATACCGCCGGTTCCCGAACCGGATAATCCGTTCAACAATTACCCTGATTTCCGGTAAATGTGGTTTAGGTTTTTCCCGGATTGTGGAGTTATATACCCAATACGTATCAGCAACCGTTTTTACTATTAGATTGATATACATGCATTTGAAAAATAATCCCTCTTTGGTTTACATTTTGAAAGAACAAAGCAAAACCAAAACCAATAAAACATGAAAAACTTTTTGCTTATTCTGCTCGTGCTTCCGGTACTCTTCAGTTCCTGTGAAAACAAAAAGCAAACTGAACAGATTAATCAGCTGATCCAGGAAAAGAACAAGATACTGAGTGATGCCGCCGTCAAAGACTCTCTGGTCAACGACTTTCTGATGACGATCAACGAAATAGAATCCAACCTTGCAGAGATTAAAAGCCGCGAAAAACTGATCAGCTCCCAGACCGCTCAGGGTCAGGAACTGAGCAAACCAATCCGTGAGCGGATCAATGAGGATATCCGGATGATCAATGAGCTCATGCAATCGAACAAAAATAAAATTGCCGCCCTCAACCGGAAGATCAAAGATTCAGACCTGAAAATAAAGGAGTTTGACAATATGATTGCCCTTGCCAATCAGCAGCTTGCCGAACGTGACAGCGAAATACTTACCCTGAAAGAAGAGCTTGCCGGACTCAATTTCTCCATTGCTGTTCTGAATGACACTATCTCCATAATTAAAGATCAAAACAGGGCGTTGGCCGGTGTCATCAACGACAAAACCAACGAACTGAACACGGCATACTTTATTGTGGGTGAGCGCAAGGAATTGATTGAGAAAAAAATACTGAATAAACAGGGCGGGTTTCTTGGCCTTGGAAAATCGCAGAAGATTGCCGGCGATGTTGATCTGAATGAATTTACCGAAATAGATATCCGTAACCTGAAATCGATTCCGCTGGGCGTAAAAAAAGCAACATTAATGTCGGTTCATCCTGCAGGGTCGTATGAGTTGATTACTACCGAAAAGAAAGTGGAGGAAATTGTAATCAAGGATCCGGCCCTCTTCTGGCAGAAATCCAGGATGCTGGTAATTTCAACCGAAGTATAGACATATAAAGCACACCAGCTTCAATTAACGGACAGGAAACTGTTTTGAAGCACAACTCCCGCCACCACAAAGCGGGAGTTCTTTTTTTTTGTGATCAACCTATGTTGAAACCCGTTTCCTGATCGCAGCGTCGTTTGCCTGCTGAACCGACTTACTGTCTGCACCCGACCGTACCAGAATCTTCACCATCAGGGAACAATATAGCGCCGAAGACCTTATTTTTGCACAGATGAACAAAAAGAACAATCCGGAAGGGGTAAAAGGTAAAGTTGTCGCAGGATTTCTGGTGATACTTTTCCTGGCACTGGCAGCAGTTTTTGCCGTGATTCACCTTGCCACCCAGCTTAGCCCGCCCGATACCGGGGTTTCGCAATCTGTAACCAAACTGACTCTTGTCAGCAATATGTTGTCAAAACTGATTGATGCCGACGGTCAGGCAAGGGCATACATAACAACAGGCCAGCGCCGGTATTTAAAAAAATACCGGGAAGATGAAAGGGAAATCAGGGCGATTGCCGATTCACTCAAATACACCAGTGTAATGCATACCGATCAGTACCTGAGGATGCTTGTTGTTGACAGCCTGCTCGATCTGAAAAAAGCTACGCTGGAGAATTTCTTCAGGCAGGGTAAAACGGCAGACTCTCCCATTCTGAGTGCCGAAAGGCTGAATCAGGTGCTGCAGCGTTTCAACGATACGGTTGCTTTTTCCACAAGAACCATTGCACAGCCGGCAACCACTCCGGCAACCAAAACAAAGGAGAATGAAACCGCGAAAAAGGAAAACATCTTTAAACGCCTGTGGTCGGGCATCGCCGGTAAAAGCCCTGCTGCTGACAGTATCCCCGTAATTCAGCACATGCCCGGTCAGACGCCTGACACCATCCAAACCTTTACCCGTTTGCATGATTCCACCGTGGCCCGGGTACGCACGCAACTTGAGCAAATGGAGGAAGAGGAACGTATTGAGCGGCAGATGACCATCGAGCGTGAATTGATGCTGCTCAAAACAGACCAGGTAATCCTGGATGAAATACGCAATGTACTGATTCTGTTCGAGAAAGAAGAGATCAACCGGGCAATTGAAGGCTCGGAAAAAGCCAATGCCCTGGTTAAAAGATTGTGGAACACAGCAATCATACTTGGGATGGCAGGTTTGCTCACGATGCTGATCTTTGTGATACTTATCTGGAAAGATCTCGCCCGCAGTGCTTTTTACCGAAGACAGCTTGAAAAAGCCAGACTGCTTGCAGAAAAGCTGCTGAAGGTCAAGGAAATGTTTCTGGCCAACATGAGCCATGAAATCAGAACGCCGATTACCAGCATCATCGGATTTTCGGAGAGGCTGTCAGGCACCCGGCTTTCGGAGGAACAGCAGAATTATCTGAAGTATATCAATTCTTCTTCCGAACACCTGCTCGGACTGATCGATGATCTGCTCGACTACTCAAGAATCGGCAGTGGAAAACTCATCCTTGAATCACATCCGCTTATCCCTGCAGATCTTCTGGGTGAAGTTTTTGAAACCCTCCGGTCAAAAGCCGAAGACAAAGGCATTGAAATGCATTATACGGCAACAGGCGAAATAGAAAAGGCGGTAAATGGAGATCCTCTCCGGATCAGGCAGATAATTTATAATCTGCTGAATAACAGCATAAAATTTACCGAAAGAGGGTCAATCAGCCTGGAATTCGAGGCTCATCAGGAAAATGAGATGCTGGCAATGCTCATCAGGGTAACAGACACCGGCATTGGCATTCCTGAAGAAAAACAGCAGGAGATTTTTGAAGAGTTTACACAGGTGGATGAAGGAATAACCAGGAAATACGGCGGTTCCGGACTCGGATTAGCCATTTGCCGTAAACTTACCGGGATGATGAACGGAACCATCGGGCTGCAGAGCTCTCCCGGCAAAGGTACAACGGTGGAGATCAGGTTGCAGTTGCCCGGATACCAGGGCGAGATCACTCCGCAGTTTCCCGAGGCCCTGTCGGGGGTGCCGGTGTTAAAAGAAAAAAGCATACTGCTGGCAGAAGATGATGAAACCACCAGACTGCTGATAACCGGTCTGCTGCATGAAACCGGGGCCAGGGTAGATGCTGTGCCCGACGGAATGCAGGCCTGGGACCTTTATCTTCAGACTCCGCATGCTTACGATCTGGTCATGACCGATGTTCAAATGCCCTTACTGAGCGGCCCTGACCTGATAGCAAAGATCCTCAGCCACGCTCGGGAAAACGGCTATGCGGCCCCTCCATTCATCGGACTTACAGCCCATGCCACGCCGGATGACTTTAACTTCTACCGGAGTCAGGGTTTGGAGCAATTCCTGATTAAGCCTTTCAGGCAAGCAGCATTTTACCAGGCTGTTGCCCGAGCGTTGGGGTACCATAGCCCGGAAGGATCAGAAGTGCCACCTGAACCAACCCTTTCCGGCAGGGAGCTGAATCTTGCAATTTTCAATGATTTTTCCGGTAACGATCCTGAAGCATTGAAAAAAATACTGGAGTCGCTGATGAATAACATCAACGAAACGGCCAGATTAATGGAAGAGGCACTCCGAAATAAAGAATACAAAAATCTCGCGCTGCTGGCCCACCGTCTGTTGCCGAACATCAGAAACCTGGGTGCTTCAACCGAAGCCGGCTTGCTGAAACAACTTGAAACGGCAGGCAGGCTTGAAACACCGTCGCAGGAAGTGATCATGCCTTTGCTCAGACAGGTTGTTGAAGGTTTAAATGAAATTGCAGGCGCACTGAAAGAAAAACTGCAGGATTACTGAAGCGGAATCCCGTACTGTTTCATCTTGTTGTAAAGGGTCTTCCTGTCCACATTCAGTATTCTGGCGGCTTTCGATTTATTGAACCGCACCTTTTCGAGCGTGGCAATAATCAACTCCCTTTCACTCCTTCGGGATGTTTCCCTGAGGTCAATATCCGCATCAGTTTTTGCAGCAAGGCCCTGGTCCCCGGTAACAGGCGCAACGAGGCGGGTAATATTATCCGCAGCAAGTTCATCAGGCAGCGCTTCAGCGTTAATTACCGTACTTTTGGATAACAATACCGCCCTTTTGATGATATTTCTGAGTTCACGGAGGTTACCCGGCCAGGAATAATTTCTGAATATCTGCAATACTTCCGGTGAAAAATCCTTTACCTCACGCTGAAGTTCTTTATTGGCCTGGGCAAGAAAATACTTTGCAAACTGAACCATATCCTCAGGCCTGTCGCGCAAGGGCGCAACCTGAATGGCAAATTCATTGATGCGATGATAGAGATCTTCCCTGAAATCGCCCCTTGAAACTGCTTGCCTGAGGTCTTCGTTGGTGGCTGTAATGATTCTGACATCCACCTGAATCTCGAGGGTAGAACCGACCCTCCTGATTTTCCGTTCCTGAATGGCCCGGAGCAATTGAATCTGAATGTCGTAGCTAAGGTTGCCGATTTCATCCAGAAAAATAGTCCCTCCGTTGGCAACTTCAAACTGCCCCTGTTTATCGGCAATGGCGCCTGTAAAGGCTCCCTTTATATGACCGAACAGTTCGCTTCCGGCCAGGTCGCGGGGAAGGGCACCACAATCAATGGCCACAAAGGGCTTGTCGCTTCGCTGGCTGAGGGCATGAATCCGCCGGGCAACAAACTCCTTGCCAGTTCCACTTTCACCCATGATCAACACCGACATCCCCGTGGGAGCAACCAGGGTAGTGTGTTCCAGAATCTTTACCGAGGCGTCACTGATCCCTTCAATATAAGACTCATCACTTACCAGCATATTTACCTCAGAGGCCGCCTTATTACGGGAGTTTATCGCTCTATGGACTGTTGAAAGGATTTCGTCAGGGTTCACCGGCTTGGTAACGTAATCGAACGCACCCATTTTCATCGCCCTGACGGCTGTGCGGATATCACCGTAGCTTGTCATCAGAACAACCGGCACTTCCGGGTAATCGCGCTTTACCAGCTGAAGTACCTCCAGCCCGTCGTGGTCAGGTAACCTGAGATCAGTAAGAACAACCTCAGGCTTAAAATCGGCTAATTTCTTTCTGCCGTCGGCAAAGGTATACGATTGCGCTACTTCATAATCATGCTTCCGAAGCAGGGTTTCCAGCATCAGGCAGAAGGTAACATCATCGTCAACGACCAGGATCTTGCTAATCGACATGAACATACAAATTGTATCAGCAAAGATAAAAAGATATCATTAGCGGCATACTTTTCTGTTCCATCAACCAACCATGGAATTCGCTATTTTTGCTTCAACATGGAAAAAAATCCGGAATACGAAACCATCATCATCGGAGCCGGACCTGCCGGACTGTTTACGGGCTCGAACATCGTAAAAGGCAGGACGCTGATTCTGGAAAAAAAGGAATTGCCCGGCCGAAAACTGATGATTTCGGGAAGCGGGCAGTGCAATTTCACCCACGATGGAAACATAAATGAATTTTACAGGCATTACGGGGATAATTATGCTTTTTTAAAACCCGCCCTGAAAGCATTCACCAACCGGGATGCCATTGCATGGTTCGAAAAGAGGGGGGTTGAAACCATTACCGATAAAAACGGGAAAGTATTTCCGCGCAGCCTTAAAGCGGCTGAAATCCTGAACACCCTGCTGAAAAATTGCAGGGAGCGGCAGACAGAAATAAAAACCGGCCTGCAGGTTACGGATATATCTTCAGCGGAGGATCATTTTACAGTAAAAACAGGATTCCGGACCTTCACCTGCAACAATCTGGTACTAGCAACCGGCGGCTTATCCTATCCTTCAACCGGCTCAACCGGGGATGGCTTTGCCTTTGCAGCAAAAGCAGGACATACACTGGTTGAACCCCGGCCAGCCCTGAGCCCGGTTTTTGTAAGGGACTATCAATTTGCACCGCTTGCCGGCGTTTCGCTCGACAACGCTGCGATCAGACTTTTCCGCGAAAACAGGGAAATCAGAAATCACCGGGGCGATACCGGATTTACCCACACAGGGCTGAGCGGTCCGGGAATCCTTGATTTCTCGCGCCACTTCAAAAACGGAGATACCCTGAAAATTAACCTGTGCAAACTCGACGAAGCTGCGTTTGAAAAACAGTTCACCGGCCTTGCCAATGCCAACGGAAAGCTGCCCGTTATTTCGTTTTTTAAGAATACCTGCATGCCCCGCAGCCTCGTCAGGGCCATCTTCGATATGTCAGGCATCCCATCTGACAAACCTTTGGCCGAAATCTCGAAAAAAAGCCGGAAAACCCTGACAGAACTGTGTTGCAGTCATCCCTTCATCATTGATAAAGTGGCAGGTTTCAATACAGCCATGGCAACCTGCGGTGGCGTTTCGCTTCATGAGGTCGATCAGCATACCATGAAATCCGGATTAGTTAAAAACCTGTTTTTTGCCGGCGAAGTATTGGATATTGACGGGGATACCGGCGGTTACAACATTCAGGCGGCCTTCTCCACCGCCTGGATGGCTGCTCAGGCAATCAACAGAAAAGGATAAAAAAAAGCCGCTCCCCTATAGAAGCGGCAATCCTGAAAGTGCTGAAAAATTATTCTATTCCGGCAAAATGTTTCATAAACTGAACCCTTTCGTAGGCTCCCGGATTTTCAACCTTTTTAAAACTCATTTTACCGATAAAATCTTCGGTTTTCTCAAATCCATGTTTCTCCATCCACGATTTTAAGCCGGCATTCATTTCATCTATACGACCGAATCCATTCTTATAGAGGGTAGATGCAATCTGAACCGCCTTTGCGCCCGCCAGCAACTGCTTGATCATGCCTTCACTGTCGTGAATACCGGTAGACGCACAAACATCGCAATACAACCTGTCGCTCAGCATGGCCACCCATCGGAGGGAAGTTGAGATCTCTTCCGGAGAACTGAAAACATTGGTGGCAACCACTTTCATGGTATCAATATTGATATCCGGCGAATAAAAGCGGTTAAACAGCACAATGCCCTTGGCGCCCGCCCATGAAAGCTTCAGTGCCATCTTGGCGAGTCCCGAGAAGTAATAACTGATCTTTAAAGCTACTGGAATACTGATCTGTTTTTTAACTTCGTCGAGGATGGTAAAATAGAGTTTCTCATTCTGTTCCGCCCCATGCGTCGGATCACTGGGCATAACGAATATATTCAGTTCCAGGGCACTGGCGCCGGCGTCTTCTATTTTCCTTGCAAATGTTGTCCATTCGTCTGAACTGATGCAGTTTATGCTGGCTATAATCGGAATCTGAACAGCATGCCTGGCATCCCTGATCAGGGAAAGATACTCGTCGAGCCGGTGGTTGCGACTGTAATTTGAAATATAATCCAGCGCTTCAGGGTAAACGTTTGGAGTGGTGTCATGTGAAGATGTATGCGCAATCTCATGCATGATCTGCTCCTCGAACAGAGATTTGAGTACTACCGCACCGGCTCCCCTGCCGGCAAACTCCCTGATATTCTCAAGAGAGCTGGTAAGTCCTGAACTTCCGATAATTACAGGGCTGCACAATGTAAGGCCCATGTATTTGGTTTCGATATTTGCCATAATACCCTGATTTAAAATGTCAGCAATGCTAAAGGCTCCTCATGCCGGATTTGTGCTAACAAATTTAATGATAGAAATCAAAACTCCTAACAAGCCTTGATAATTCTGTGCAAAAAGTTAAATAAAACCGGTGTTTCAGGTAAATCAACCGATATCCTGATCTCGCCGGAGCCTTACATTGCGATGCTAAACTTCCTGAAAAGCATTTCGTTATTCATCGCCTCAACAGCCTGCATCAGTTCATGATCTATAGGACTGATAATTTCGAAGTAGGCACTTACATCGAAAAGATTTCTCGCGATCAGACCTTTAAGGATGTGTTTGATCTCATTACCGGAACGCGCCAGCCCTTCTTCATCGGCAGGCACCCCTTTCTCCGCAGCAAAACTGACAAACTGCTTCAGAAACTCATCATCAGCATTAAAACCGTTCCTGAAAGATGCAACATCGGTATAGGATGCCTGAAGTTGCCCCCTCCGGCCATCGAGGTAATCAATCACATATTCATTGAGCAGTCCTTTACGCCATAAATCGGTATAGTAACGGGATGATGTGGTTGTGTCGATCGGAATAAATACATCGGGCATAATACCGCCCCCGCCATATACTACGCGTTTTGAGGGTGTATAGTATTTGATAGAGTCAGGAAATCTGATGCTGTCGGCCGACACAAACTCTCCATGCCTGAAGCGGTTTGTAAGGTCAGCATAATAGTCCTCCACCCCATCTTCGTAAGGTTTCTGAATCGACCTGCCCGAAGGGGTGTAATACCTTGCAGTTGTGAGTCTTACCACTGAACTGTCGGGAAGATTAAACGGACGCTGCACCAGCCCCTTACCAAAAGACCTGCGCCCCAGCACGATCCCGCGATCCCAGTCCTGCACGGCACCTGCGACAATTTCACTGGCCGAAGCGCTGCTCTCGTTCACCATTACAATCAGTTTGCCTTTTTCAAAACTCCCCCTCATGGTGGCTTTAAAATCCATCCGCGGGCTCCGGAGTCCTTCGGTGTATACAATCAATTTATCTGAGGGCAGAAATTCATCCGAAAGGTCAATGGCTATATCCAGAAATCCACCCGAATTGTTGCGCAGGTCGAGAATAAGATTCTTCATACCCTGCTTTTTCAATGCTGCGATGGATTCCTTCACTTCCTGGAGGGAAGTGCGGGCAAAGCGGGTAAGCTTGATGTAACCGATATCCTCCTGAATCATAAAGGTTGCATCCACACTGTTAAGGGGAATTTTATCGCGGGTAATGGTATAATCAATCAATTCTTTTCTCCCCTTTCTTTTGATACCCACCGTCACTCTGGTTCCTTTAGGCCCGCGGAGACGCTCCATCACGTATGTGTTTGTCACTTTCTTGCCGAATGCATCCTCTCCGTTAATGGTGATGATTTTATCACCGGCCTGAATACCAAGCTTGTCGGAAGGCCCTCCGGGCACTGCGGCAACAACGAGAATGGTATCATGAAACAACTGAAACTGAATACCTACCCCGTCAAAGTTTCCCTGCAAAGGCTCATTGGCTTTCTTTACTTCCTCCTTTGACAGATAGACCGAGTGAGGGTCCAGCTCCTTCAGCAGGGCCTCGATGGCACTTTCGGTCAGTTGCGTGGCATTGGCTGTATCCACATAATAATAATTGATAATCTGAAGCAGGGAAGAAAATTTCTGAATGGTTGACCGGGAATCATTCCGCTGCTGAGCATTAACGGATTCAGAAGGGATGCCGGCAACAAATAAAATCATGAAAATAAAAACAAACAATCCGGAACGTTGAAGAGACATTTTTGTAGTTTTAAAGTCCTTTATCTGAAAATGAAAGACAAAAATAAATATAAAAATCAGGTCATGGCATAAACAAATGACAAAGCCGGTGGTTTAAGCTTGTTAAATAAACTTAAATTCCGGCCACTCTGACCGCATCTGTCCTTACAGCATCAGTTATCAACCTCTAACAGCACCGGGCGTGAGTAAAAATTTTATTTCCGCATCAGCACTGCTCGTATCGTTTGTCCTGATCTTTTATTCGTGCAAGCATGAACCGGAGGTGCTTCCCGGGCCACCGGAACCTTCGGATACCCTTGCCAATGGCATTCCATGCAGTCCTGACACATCCTATTTCGTCAATGATGTACTTCCTGTTCTCATTTCAGGGTGCGCCCTGTCAGGTTGTCACGATGCTGCTTCTGCAAGCGACGGGGTTGTACTCACCTCCTATGAAACTGTGATGAGTACGGCTGACATCAGGCCGGGCAATCCGGGCGACAGCGACCTGTATGAGCGGATTACCGATGACGACCTTGATGACCGCATGCCCCCGCCTCCCATGGCTGCTCTTTCGCCGGAGCAGATACAGACCATCAGGCGCTGGATTACCCAGGGTGCCAAAAACAATTATTGTGACAATGGCTGCGATACTACTGCATTTACATTCAATGCCGTCATCCTCCCCCTGATAAACAATCACTGCAAAGGCTGCCACAACGGGGCCCAACCATCAGGGAATATCAGGCTTGAGGATTATCCGACCATCCGGCAGGCTGCGTTAAACGGCTCACTCTATGGCGCTGTCAGTCATCAGCCGGGATTTTCGCCCATGCCTCAGAATGCCGCAAAACTGCCCGATTGCAACATCACCCAAATCAGAAAATGGATAGAAAATGGAGCTCCGGATAATTAATTACCTCCAGCGGATGAGTGTTAGAATGCTCACATTTGCAGTGTTGATACTTCTTGCCGGTTCCTGCTATTACGATAAAGAAGAAGATCTTTATCCCGGACTACCCGGCAGCTCCTGCGACACCACCGGAGTTACCTGGTCGGGCACGGTTGCCCCCCTGATGGCATCAAACTGCAACGCCTGTCACAACCCTGCTGCTCCTTCGGGCAATGTGGTTACCAGCACCTTTGACGGATTAAAGACCGCAGTAAACAGCGGAATATTCTGGAAAGCCATCAATCATGAAGCAGGCGCATCCCCCATGCCACAGGGCGGCAACAAACTGCCTGACTGCGACCTTAGAAAGATCAAGGCATGGATTGATGCCGGCGCACCGCAGAACTAACCTTATAAAAAGCCCCCAATGAGCAAAGTAAACGCCATTTTTATTCCGATCCTGTTGCTTCTCTCAGGCATCTTTTCATCACTGCGCGCGCAGGAGCTAATGGACCTTTTCGGGGAGGATGAGCCGGTAACTGAATACACCTATGCGACATTTAAAACAACCCGGATCGTCAGCGGCCATTCTGTTGAAAATCCGGCCAACGGGGTGTTGCTGTTTATGATCTCGCACCGTTTTGGCAAACTCAATTCAGGAGCTTACGATCTGTTCGGGCTCGATCAGGCGACCATCAGGCTTGGTTTCGAATACGGCATCAACGACTGGCTGAGTGCAGGATTCGGCAGGAGTTCATATCAGAAAACCTATGATGGATTCCTTAAGGCAAAAGTACTCCGGCAAAGCAGCGGAAAGAAAAACATGCCGCTAAGTCTGACCTATTTTACTTCCATGGATCTGTTTTCACTGAAGTGGCAGGATACAGAGCGAAAAAATTACTTTACCTCCCGCATGACTTTTGTGCATCAGTTATTGCTTGCGCGCAAGTTTAACGACAACCTCTCATTACAATTCACTCCGACATTTATTCACAAAAACCTGGTTGCAGGCACCAACGATGACAATGACACCTTTGCAATGGGGCTGGGCGGCCGGATTAAGCTAACCCGCAGGACCAGCCTGAATGCCGAATATTTTTACCTCCTGCCCGGCACCACTGCAGATAATTTTATCAACCCGTTGTCTCTGGGATTCGATATTGAAACCGGGGGCCATGTATTTCAGCTTCATTTTACCAACGCCCAACCCATGTTTGAGCGGGGACTGATCACGGAAACCAGGGGCAAATGGACAAACGGGGATATTTATTTCGGGTTTAACATCAGCAGGGTCTTTACACTGAAGAAACCTGCTGAATTCAGGGAATAATTTTTGATATATTCGCAGAAGTATCGCATTCACATCAAAAATAATATTTTGGTACTTCAGGAAGAAAGAAGAAAGCTGATTACCGGTATCGTTACTTTTGCCATTATAACTGCCTTACTCTGGCTGGTAAAGGGCATTGAACTGATAGGTGGTTTTTCATTCGGCACTCTGGGCATATTGCCTTTGCAGGCCAGGGGGTTACCAGGCGTTATCTTTTCGCCCCTGATTCATGCCGATCTGGCACATCTGGCTGCCAATTCGCCTCCTTTTTTTCTGCTTGGGGCCGCCCTGGTTTATTATTATCCGAAAGAATCTTTAAAAATCTTCATCCAGCTATGGCTGATTACCGGGTTCTGGGTATGGCTTTTCGCAAGAGGCACCAGCTTTCATGTCGGCGCCAGCGGAGTAGTTTATGCCCTGGCTTCTTTTCATTTCACCAATGGCCTGATCAAGCGCGAACCCCGACTGATGGCTTTCGGCCTGCTGGTCATTTTCCTTTACGGAAGTATGATATGGGGGTTCTTTCCCGATTTCTTTCCCAAAAAGAACATTTCATGGGAATCGCATCTGATGGGCGCAATAGCCGGATTTGCCCTGGCTCTTTATTACCGTAAAAGCGGCCCCCAGCCAAAACAGTATGAATGGGAAGATGAAGAGGAGGAAGCAGAAACTCCGCCAACAGATTTTCCTGAAGATAATGCTCCGGGAGCATCCGGCCAGACTGCGTCTGCACGGGAAATGCAGATCAACTACGAGTACACTCCTGATAATAAGATTAAGCCGCAGTGATCAGCAGGGGAAGAAGCTTTTTAACTGTGTACTTAATAAAAAGATGAATCAGCAATGTTCCGGACTGGAACAATCTGACCTGCAATATCATTATAATTTCAGTCTTATAGCTTCCGTTGCCTGCTGATCAGATCCATGGCCCGCTTTTTAAAAATCCTCAACCTTACGAATAGCAAAATTGACAACATTATAAAAAATACCAGCAATCCTGCCAGCAGATAAAAACCGGTTTTGTTACTGAACAGAAGATTCTGACCGGTATGTTGTTGAGCAGCAATGGCTTTTTCGGCATTTATCGCGGTGTACCACGACGAATCAACGGTTGAATTGTATTGAGTCAGATAAACCTGAGCGCTGTCGAACTGCCCCAGGGCTGCATAGCTCAGCATGGTGTTGGCATACATAACCCTGATCTCCTGCCTGAGGGTCAGATCCCGTGCAATGGTTGCTGCTTTTGAAAAATAACCGATCGCCCCATTGAAATCCTGCTTCTTCATCAGCAGCTCACCGATAGAATTGAGGCAAATCGCCGTGCTCCGCTTATCCTCAATCAGCTGATTGTTTTTCAGGGCCTGAAAAAAGTAACCGAGCGCTGTATCATATTCGCCGAGCCTGGTATACATTTTCCCCAGATTATCAAGGGTGGTGGCCATACCGGCCACATCTCCGAGATCATCGCGCAGGGCCAGCGCCTGACTGAAATAATTGATCGCTTTGACGTCCTGACGGGTATTCTGATAAACGCCACCAATATTATTATAACAGTAAGCCAGGCTGTAATTGTCCATGGTTATCTTCGACAAGGAAGCTGCCTCCAGTAAAATTTCCAGCGCCTTAGCGGGCATTTTATCATTGATAAATACCGTGCCCATATTGATTTTTACATCTATGATCCTGGCTGTATCGCGGTTTTCAGATGCAATACGCAGCACATCACCAAAAATCTGAAGAGCTTTACCATTATTACCCATATAACTGTATATGGTCCCCGTGTTGATCATTCCGCTGGTTGCTCCGGCAGTATCACCCAGATCAAGCTTAATGCGGACCGACTCATCAAAACAGTCAATTGCCCGGGGATAATCGCCTCTCTCCTGATAAATCACCCCCAGATTGTTGAGACTGGCGGCAATCCCCTTGTCATCCTTAAGCCTTTCGTACAATATTATGGCGGAATCAAACTGCCGGGCGGCAGTTTCCAGATCTCCGGTCATAAAATTCAGCACCCCGGTGAACCTGTATACCCTGGCTATTGAAGGAACATGGTTTACACTCCTGGCTTCATTCATCGCCATTATTGCCAGTTGCATAGCCTTATCCGGGTTGGTGTTTCGCAATTCATCGGCCTGGTTAAGCAGATCTTCTACACGGGGCAACACCTGTGTAACGCCCCTGTAGGGAATTAAAACAGTCAGCAATGCAATCAATGCAATCAATACAGGCAATAAATTACCACAGGTAAACTTCAGGAAAAAATTAATAAAAAGTTGTTTCATCAGCATCAGTTCACAGTCAGGTATGGCCTGAGTTTATAATACAGGTTCTCGTAAATCAGGGAAATTTCGAGCAATTCTTCAGGTGTTGCATAGCTCCCCTTCCGTATTCGCTTATCAATGATGGCTTTGGCTATGTAATAGTCAATGTATGGATGGGCCCTAAGTTCGTCCATGGTTGCAGTATTGATGTTTATTTTCCTGATCAGTGATGTATCAGCAAAAACGCCTTTACTGATCTGGCTGAATCTTAAGCTGTCCATACCATATACTTCCAGCAATTGCCGGGCATCGGAAAATCCGCCAAGTTTTTCGCGGTAACGGATGATCCTGCGGGCAAAAGCCGGCCCTATTCCCCTGACCTTAACCAGGCCCGCCGAATCGGAGCTGTTCAGTTCTGCGCGCTCATCTGCAAAACGGTTTATCGGATAAGAACGTTCTGGCTGATTTTCATTCCCGGCAGCCGGGGATCCGGAAGATTCAATCCTGACAAAAGGTTCCAGAAGAGCATAAATCTCATCGTTGACAGCATATAGTTTCCGCAGGTCTTCCTTTTTGAAGAACCTCCCACCCTTCTCCCTGAACTTCAGAATGCTACCGGCCTGCTTTTCAGTAAATCCCAGCCTGACCCAGCCTGCATGATCCAAGGTATTAGGGTCAAAATCAAAAGGATGGAACCTTTCTTTTAATGCAGATCTGTCGGGGCGGGTAAAATCGAACCTGCGCTGATCCGCCTGGGCCACCGATGCTTCCTGTTTCAGGAACGCATCAATTTCGGCCGCAAATGAGCCATCGCTAAATGGCACGGGCGTTCGGTACTTACTGTAAATGCGAGGCACAAGCACCAAAATAACAACCAGCAGGATGACGATCAGAATGGCATTGCGCTCCGATTTGCCAAAATGAAAATATTCTTTCAGCCTGTTATTCACTGGGCAGTGATTATCGTTCTACATCATCATTTTCTATATAGGAATCAGGTTCAGGTTTCGGTTTCGATACCAGCACACGATAAAAAAAGTATACAGTGAATACCACTACAACCAGCTGAACAGCGATCATAAGTATTAAAGCAGAAGCATTCATCAGTTTGTCCTCCCTTCAAGGGTTCTTTTACGCCAGGCAATAAATACCAGCAATGAAATAAAAAGAAAGAGCGAAACCAGCAGCAGCCGGGCCATATCAATGTAGAATATCCTGTTCACGATCATGCCGTTATAGAGCACTTCACCTGTCCTAACTTCATCATCCGGCCCCAGGGATAGCTTATGTTTCTCCGGATTGAATCTGTAATCACGCGATACAGACTCACCGGCCGGGCCGACACGGGTTACTCTTATGTAATGTTTTTCGCGCAGGACAAATACAGAATCGATCTTTCCATCGGCTTCGGCATAAAAAGCATCAGCGAACCAGGTTTTATTGGGCCCTATGCCTTTGTGCTGCAGTTGTCCGATAATACTCTCGTTATGAAACTCCCATTCCCGCGGATTAAGGTTGCTCCAGTCATCGTTTACAGGGCGGATAAGGGCACCCGTAAATACAAGGATCAGCACAACCGGGGTAATGTATTTGATGATAAACCTGTATGCCAGCGGAATTTTAATATCTGCCCCTTCCGTGATTTCGCGCCAGCCTTTCTTAAGACCAAATACCCATGAAAAAAGTATGGCTTCGAGCAGTGCAAATACGACCAGGGAAACCGTTCCGGCCCAATAGTCGTATTCATCGAACACCCCCTCATTAAAGAAGAAGATGGTTGGAAGACCCAGAAGCAGGATTACGGCACCGAATGCAAAGGCTGCCCTGGACCGCGACCAGTTAAACTCGTCCATCAGAAATCCCATACCCGGTGTTCCCATTGCCAGGGAGGAAGTGATACCGGCAAAAAACAAGAGTCCGAAAAAGCTCACCCCGGCTATAGCAGAAAGAATTGGCCCCCATTGCTCAAACAAAAACGGCATGGTCCGGAATCCAAGCCCGAGTCCGCCGATTCCGGTAAGTTCCACCACCCTGTCAATGCCCAGGTAACCGATAGAGATCGGTATAATCACCGCACTTCCCAGTACGATTTCCACAAACTCATTCATCCAGCCGGCCGACATCGCGTTGAGGGCGATATCGTCGCGTTTTTTCAGGTATGAGGCATAACACTGAATGGATCCCATGCCCACCGACAGGGTAAAGAAAATCTGTCCGGCAGCAGCCAGCCACACTTTGGGGTTGGCCAGGGAGGAGTAGTCAGGGGTCCACAAAAAGTTAAGGCCTTCCGTTCCGTTATTGATCGCCCCTTCATGGCCGGCCTTCAGGGTGATGCCCCTGTAAGCCAGGAAAATTCCGAAAATAATTAACATGGGAACCCCGATTTTGGCCACCTTTTCAACGCCACCGCTTAACCCACGACTCAGTATCCATGTATTCAGGGCCAGACAGAGCACGAAAAAAATCAGGGCTTCATAGGGTATCCCGGTCGTTGAGGTGGTAACATCGAGGTAATTGCTGAAAAATCCGGCTACCTCAAGCTGGTCCATCCCGTTAAAGGTCCCGAAAAGGGAGTGAAAGATATAGGAGATTGTCCAGCTTTCAATGTAACAGTAATAGGCGGCGATAGCGATGTTTGAAAAAATGCCGAAGACACCTACATACTTCCATATCCAGCGTTTGTCCATAGAGCCCATAATAAACGGGGTGGAGTGATGGCCAAACTGCCCGCCGAACCTGCCGGAAGCCCATTCTATCATCAGCAGCGGAAGGCCCAGCAAAAGGAATGAAACCAGGTAGGGAATAATAAAGGCCCCGCCCCCATTTTGTACAGCCTGTACAGGAAACCTTAAAAAATTACCAAATCCAACGGCATTTCCTGCCATAGCCAATACCAGCCCAACCCTGGACCCCCATGCTTCAGTGTTTGTGCTCATCGTTTCTCTGAGTGAGTTTAACCTTAGTAAGTAAATGTTGCAATCCTGATGGCTTTACAAGCAACTTATATTCTGACACTTAAGAATTCTGCACAAGTAATGGAAACTCTATCCGGGCCTTTCTGCCAGCGATTCTTTCAACCATTTCAATAGTTTCAACTACTAAACTTTGCCGGTCCGGTTTGATAAATGCAATATTAAAAAAAAATCATCTTTCGCCAACTGTTATTTTATGCTGAATCAATCGACAAAAAGCCCGACAGGGCAGATCTGTTTATTTTATAAGGGTTACCCCGGTTCGGTATTGTCAAATGCCTGAGCCGGGCTTAAGCAGGTAATTGCCTATCCGGCAATCGAGGCAACGCTTTTTGTCGCAGTAATCCGATTTCATCCAGATAAGGGCCTGGGTGTTGAAAGCGTTGGACACATCGATGCCGGCATCTTTCCATTTTCTGATTTGTGCATTTTTTTCACCCTGAAGCCGGCTGAAAAAATCCAATGCCCGGTTACACAGGTGATCGTTGTCGATGGAGCGGCCATAAACAAAGAGAAACGGCAGCATGGCATTGATCATCAGCAGACTTATTGCATCCTTTCCCAGCTGTTTTTTACGGCCGGGCGTTAAACGATCGAAAACATAGTGGTTATCCCAGTAAGCGGAGGCGCTGACACCAGTGAAATACTCCGTAAGGTCATCGGTGGTGGTGCTCTCCAGCACCCGCGCAACCAATCCGTCGCCGGCGCAGAGCAACGCTGAGAACTGAGCCAGGCGTATGGTCGGAAAGTTAACAGGCCTCAGCCGCAGAAAGCGCCACAGGTGGGTGGCTATCGGCACCAGATGATATTTTTGACGTAAGAATGAATACTCTGTAAACAACGCCTGCGGCCAGGGGTCCTTCAGGTCATGCGAGAGCAGCCCTGCCTGCCCGAACACCAGCGCTTCCACCTGCATGGGCTGATCCAGATGCCTGGCGATCACCCGATACGGCAGCGACCTGGCCATCATCTCGAAAGGCAGGGCATTTACACTAAAACCGAAACTGCGCGCAAGGGTATGATAAATGGCCTCCGCCCAGTCGTTGTTCCCCAGTCTGAGAAACCCCTGAATCAACTCCGCTTTGTGCTCCAGCCTTTCGATCAGCATACGTTCGAGCCACAGAGAAATCTCATGCGCAGGCACTTCCTTTATCTGGTTAATACAGGGAACCCACCGCTTTGAATTTATAAACTGCTGATAATTAACATACAATGAGGAATCAAAAAATTCCTTCAGTTGCAGAACCGGAATCCGGCGGTCAGAAGAGGTATCATCATGATGAAAAACCACATGCAACACCACATTATCATAAGCCGGATCGTGCTGATGACCATGCCGGTACCAGTCGGAACTGTTCACATGAATTTCGACATTCCCTGCCCACAAAGCTCCACCAATTCTCAGTCTGACATCGGAAAAATCAGGCCCGGCATTATGGTTGTGAATCCCGGGAGATATCACTTTAATATGTTCATTTTCAATGGTCTTTAGCGGCTTATTGTACAGCCTGTATTTCCAGATATAATGCAGGAATTCCTCTTTCATAATCAGTTTATCTCAATAATTAAATAAGGAACACTTCTTGACTTATTATCCAAAACCACGGTGGTTTCTACCAATCAACTTAATTTTTTATCAAATGCCAGACTATATTGTCAATCTAACTAAATCCTGAAGATAACCGATAACTTTAGTAATTCATCAATTCTGGTTATCCGGATATCGGCTTCCGCCATGATACCTTTTTTGAATCAACCATTTCAATGAAGAAATTTTAATTAAAATTAAGAAAAAAGATGGATGTATTCATGAAATTGTTTATATTTGAAGAAAAATGACCGCAGGCAGTCTGGCAGCCCGCTTGCGGATGTCAAACTTTAAACTAACTTTGCCGCTCTTAAAGAGGAATTCATGAAAAGTGCCGTTACGCTTGTTGCAGGAATTGACTACAAAGTGCGTAAGCTGATCGAAAAAAACGGCACACTAAAAGGCGAGAACCAGCGTTTGAATAATGAAGTGAACTCGCTGAACAAGAGGATTGAAGACCTCCAAAAGGAGATCAAGGAATTACACGAAAATTTAACTGCATTAAAACTGGCGAAATCACTGAACAGAGAAGAGAGCCGGACAAATGTCAAACTAAAGATTAATGAGCTTGTGCGGGAAATTGACCATTGCATCGGACTTTTAAATAAATAAACTGTTAAACTACCTGATGGATGAATTATCGATAACTGTGGTTATAGCAGACCGGCCCTATAAACTGACGATACAGAGGGAAGAAGAGGAAGCGGTCCGCAATGCAGCCAGGTTGATCGATGAACAAATGAAAAAATATGCAAGTTACTTTCAATATAAAGACAAACAGGATCTGTTGGCGATGGTTGCCCTGCAATATGCAACCAGTACCGTTGAGTTGGAAAACCAGCTAAGGTACCGCGACAATGAGCTGCTTGACAAGCTTGCTGAAATTGACAGGGTTTTAACAAATGAATAACCGTATTTGAAAGTCTGCAACAAGTTCTTTGAAAAAATTAATGACATCCCGCATTGATTCTATTAAGTTTGTAAACTCAACATTTTCAACTTTGGGACAAAGCTCAGAACGGATGTAGAACAGGCCTTACCCTGGCTTCGGCCAGGTCCCTCTCCGGAGGGCATTGGAAGTTTGAAGTCCCTGGCAGTTCCATTTATGTAGTTTTGGGGTTTACCAAAACTATTGAGTCAATGCGGGTTTTTTATTGTCCGTCCCTTCCTCCGTTTCTACATAACCAAAATTAACTCTTGTAAAAAATGGATACACTAATGATTATTCTGGCCGCCGTTGCCGGAATTGTAGCAGGAGGGCTGGTAACCAGCACACTACTGCGGAAGGCCATCGAAAAAAAGAGCGAACACCTCCTCAAAGACGCTGAAGAAAAGGCTGAAATGGTCAGAAAGGATAAAATCCTTCAGGCCAAGGAGAAGTTCCTCCAGATGAAAACCGATTACGAAAACACTTACCAGGAAAAAAACAAAGAAATACTTAAAAACGAAAACCGGCTAAAACAGAAAGAAGCCACCCTGTCACAAAAATTTGAAGAATTACAACGTAAACAAAAAGAAGTAACCACCATTAAAGACAACCTGACTTCGCAGCTTGAGCTGCTGAACAAGAAGCAGGCAGATCTTGACAAAGCAGTAAAACAGCAGGTTGAACAGCTGGAGACCATCTCGGGCATGTCAGCCGAAGAGGCTAAGGCGCAGATGATAGAGGCGCTTAAGGACGAGGCCAAATCTGAAGCAATGGTCCATATCAAGGACATTGTGGAGGAAGCAAAGCTTACCGCCAATACCGAAGCCAAGAAAATCGTTATCGAAACCATTCAGCGTACGGCTGCCGAGCACGCCATCGAAAACAGCGTATCGGTCTTCAACATCGAAAGTGAAGAGATCAAAGGGCGCATCATAGGCCGTGAAGGGCGCAATATCCGCACCCTTGAAGCCCTTACGGGTATTGAGATCGTAATTGACGACTCTCCCGACGCCATTATCCTTTCGGGTTTCGACCCCGTGCGCCGCGAAATCGCCCGCCTTTCGCTGCACAAACTGGTGACCGACGGCCGCATACACCCGGCCCGCATCGAAGAAGTGGTTGCCAAAACCCGCAAACAGATCGAACAGGAAATTGTGGAAACCGGCAAGCGCACCGCCATAGACCTTGGCATCCACGGCCTGCATCCGGAACTGATCCGTATGATCGGTAAAATGAAATATCGTTCCTCTTACGGACAAAACCTGCTGCAGCACTCCAAGGAGGTTGCCAACCTCTGCGCTACCATGGCCGCTGAACTCGGCCTCAGCCCCAAAAAAGCCAAGCGCGCGGGACTGCTGCACGACATCGGCAAGGTGCCCGACAATGAGCCGGAACTGCCGCATGCAATCCTTGGCATGAAGCTGGCCGAACGCTACAAGGAGCCCGCCGACATCTGCAATGCCATCGGCGCACACCATGATGAAGTAGAGATGGAAAGCCTGATTGCACCCATCGTGCAGGTTTGCGACGCCATTTCGGGCGCACGCCCCGGCGCAAGGCGCGAAGTAGTGGAAGCTTATATTCAAAGGCTCAATCACCTCGAAGAGCTGGCCCTCTCCTACCCCGGCGTGGTAAAAACTTACGCCATACAGGCGGGCCGCGAACTCAGGGTAATTGTGGGTGCCGACAAGGTCAGCGACGACGAGGCAAACAAAATTTCGTACGACCTCTCGAAGAAAATCCAGGACGAAATGACCTACCCCGGACAGATAAAAATTACCGTGATCCGCGAGACCAGAGCGATCAGTTTTGCAAAATAACTACTTAATCCAGGTTCTGAAGGAGTGTTATCTGTTGGTAACACTCCTTTCTGTTATAAGGCAATTATCCCCTCAATCACCGAAGCCTTCCGGTATCTTTCCACGATTTCGGCCGGGCTGAGCATTAATTCCTTTACTGTTACCGAGATATACTTCCCTCCCGAGGAATGGCGGGTAAAAATACGCGCCTCATCGCCGAACAGGCTGCGCAGCAGCGCGTAATCGCGGTTTGAATCCGCAATAATGAATTTAAACATATACACTGCCGGCCAGTTTCCCTGCCGGGATAGCTGATCTTCCAGCCGTTTCAGAAATTCCTCGTTGATCTGCGCAGGCACGATAAATTTGTTCAGGAAAACGGTTCACAATTTTGCCGTAACTTTCGGCAATTGAATCAAGCCAAATTAAACATATTCATGATACAATTTACCGAAACCCTTAACTATTTGAAATCGCGGGGAATCAAAAGCCCGGATACCGGAATTATTCTTGGCACCGGCCTGGGAGATCTTGCCGGGCATATTGATGCTGAAGTTATAATTGACTACGAAGATATCCCGGACTTCCCCGTTTCTACAGTAGAAACGCACCATGGCCGCCTGATTTACGGGCTGCTGAGCGGGAAAAAAGTCCTGGCGATGCAGGGGCGTTTTCATTACTACGAAGGTTACAGCATGCAGCAGATCGTATTGCCCGTCAGGATCATGAAGCTGCTGGGGGTGTCGGCCATACTGTTATCGAATGCGGCGGGCGGGATCAATCTGAAAATGACAAAAGGGAGCCTGATGCTGATCGACGACCATATCAACCTGCTGCCGGCCAATCCGCTAACCGGCCCCAACCACGACGCACTGGGCACCCGGTTCCCCGACATGAGCCGGCCCTACGATCCCGCAATCAATGCCTTGTTTGCAAAAGCAGCTGAAGAAAAAGGCATTGAACTGCACACCGGCGTTTATGCTGCCGTTGCCGGACCTAATCTCGAAACCAGGGCCGAATACCGCTTTCTTCGAACCATAGGCGCCGACGTGGTGGGCATGTCCACCGTGCCTGAGGTGATCGCCTGCAACCACATGAAGCTGCCCTGTGCAGCCGTAAGTGTGATTACCGATGAATGCGACCCCGACAACCTCGCGCCCGCCGATATCAGCGACATCATTGCCACCGCAGCCAAAGCTGAAAAGTCATTGACCCGTCTGTTTAAGCATGTGATTGGTAATTTATAAAAAGAGATATCAGCGGAAGGGTTGAAACTTTTACCGGAAATCAATGCATTTTCACGCGTTTCAGCAGATAGGGCAGCAGCACCTGTTTGTAACCCAGGTTGATATCGGCTTCCACCAGATCGATGTGGTACTGCGCGCAACGAAGATAAAGTTCTGATTTAAAGGCATTCATCTGCTCACGATAACCGGCCCTGACCTCGTTGGGGCGGATCTTCACCTCTTCGCCGGACTCCATATCGATGAAACGATAAGGTTTATTATCGAAGGCGAAGTCAATCTCATGCTTCTTATCGGCCACATGGAACAGGATTACCTCGTGCTTGTTGTGCCTGAGGTGCTGAAGGGCCGGGAACAGCTCTTCGCGTGAAGCGTCGCTGTCGAGCATATCACTGAAAATCACCACCAGCGACCTCTTGTGGATATTATCAGCTATCTGGTGAAGGGCGCCGGCGGCGGAAGTGGTTTTGCCTGACTTGTTTTCAGGGGCATCCAGCAGGTGCTCCAGTTCCTTATACAGCCTTTTCTGATGAACCTGGCTCGAATGCGCCCCGGTATGAAGCACCACTTCATCGTTAAAAATACTCAATCCAGAGGCATCGCGCTGGCGCCTGAGCAGATACATAATGGCGGCCGCCGAGTAAACAGAAAATGTCATCTTATCCGGATCCTCAGGGGAAGGCTTGTCTTTAAGCGGATAGTACATGGATGAAGAACCATCGATGACGATCTGGCAGCGCAGGTTGGTTTCTTCCTCGTACTTTTTGACATACATACGGTCGGTGCGTCCATACAACTTCCAGTCGATGTGCTTCACCGATTCGCCCTGATTGTAGAGCCGGTGTTCGGCAAACTCAACTGAAAAACCATGAAACGGGCTCTTGTGCAGGCCTGTGATAAAACCTTCCACCACCTGGCGTGCCAGCAGTTCAAGCGGGCTCAGGTCTTCAAAACCAGACTGATCAATTGTAACGGGCATGGGCAGACTTTATCCTCTGAAATAAAAACCGGGACACAAAGAGCGTTCCATGTATCCCGGCATATCTTACGAAACAGTTTACAGAAGCTTTTCGAGCTTGGCAACCAACACCGACTTAGGCACGGCACCTACCTGTTTGTCGGCCACTTCACCGTTTTTGAAAAAGAGAATGGTCGGAATATTCCGGATACCATATTTGGCGGTGGTTCCGGGGTTACTGTCAACATCCAGTTTACCGATCACTGCCCGGCCGTCATATTCCTTACTCATTTCTTCAACAAGGGGTCCTACCATCCGGCAGGGTCCGCACCACTCAGCCCAGAGATCGACGATGGCCGGTTTGTCTGACTTCAATACAAGTTCTTCAAAATTAGCATCGGTTAATTCAATTGCCATGATGAAATAAGATTTTTAGGTTTAACAATTCAGCTTAGGGTTCAAAGATAACGTATTTTTTAGCTGACAGTTTGCAGCCGGAACTAATTTCTTTGCAATTTGCGATAAAACCAACGCCCGGGAGCACTTTATATAACTGATTATGAAAGTTTTAATTCCAATGCAGGCCAATGTTTCAACTTTCCGGCAAGGTCGTAGGGGTTGACCATGTAGCGGGAAGTCATTTTCAGATTACTGGTCATTTCATCAGAAATCATAAAGTCAAGCGCAGCCTTACCCGGGGATGAGACTATGGCATCCTTCAGTTTCTCAACAAAGGCTTGATCTACCGCAGCGCCTTCCAGCTGAATGCTTACACGGCTGGTCAACTTATTGGTAACTTCTGCAAGCAGCAGGATGCCGGAAACTTTCAGTTCTACCAGGTCAGAATCTCGGAAACGCTTTTGCACCGTGCCGGTTATCATCAGCGACATCCCGGGCACCAGCAGATGCCTGAATTTCAGATAATCATCCGAAAACAGCATCAGCTGAACCGTGTCATTGTGATCTTCGATGGTAAAACTCCCGAACAGGGTATTGTTTTTACTCATCCTTTCGTTGGCCGAAGAAACGATACCCGCAACACTCACTGTTTTCCCGAGAAAACGCCGGATATTCTCCTCCCGGATATCGCTCACCTGATTTTTACAGAATGATTTGATCTCCAGGCTGTAATCATCAAGCGGATGCCCCGACATATAAAACCCGGTAACCTCCTTTTCATTTTTCAATTGCTCGAAGTTACTCCAGGCTTCACACTCAGGCATTTCCACTTCGGGCATTTCCACTTCCGATTCGCCTCCGAAAAGGCTCACCTGCATACCCAGCTTTTGTGCCTGAAATTCAGAGGCATGCCGAAGCACCTTATCAAGGAAAGTCGGACCTTCAGCTGCTTCCTGGTAAAAATACTGCGCCCGGTGTGATCCTTCAAACGTGTCGAAAGCCCCGGCTTTGGCCAGCGCTTCCAGGCTCCGGCGGTTGATGGTGCGCAGGTTTACCCGGCGTGTAAGGTCGAGAATATCTTTAAATGGCCCGTTGGCCGCTCTTTCTTCCATGATGGCCATTACGGCATTTTCACCGACACCTTTCACCGCGCCCATCCCGAAACGAATCTCCCCGTTTTTATTTACGGCGAAATGGTATCCCGATTCATTCACATCGGGACTAAGCACCGGAATACCCATGCGGCGGGTTTCATCAATAAAGAAAGTAATCTTTTTGATGTCGCTCAGGTTGTGCGTCAACACGGCCGCCATATACTCCGCAGGATAGTGTGCTTTGAGGTAGGCCGTCTGAAATGCCACAAAAGCGTAGCAGGTGGAGTGCGACTTGTTGAAAGCGTAAGCGGCAAAAGCTTCCCAGTCGGTCCATATCTTTTCGCAGGCCTTCAGATCGAGGTTGTTCTTTTTACAACCCTCAATATACTTCCCCTTCTTCTCATCCAGGGTTTTCTTATCCTTTTTTCCCATGGCCTTACGGAGGGTATCCGCATCGCCCTTGGTAAAGCCGGCAAGTTTCTGGGAGAGGAGCATCACCTGTTCCTGGTATACTGTAATGCCATAGGTTTCTTCAAGATATTCTTCAAGTTCGGGCAGGTCGTAAACCACCTTTTCGCGTCCGAACTTCCGGCTGATAAAGTTTGGGATATACTCCATGGGCCCCGGACGATAGAGGGCGTTCATGGCAATCAGGTCCTCGAACTTATCGGGCTTCAGCTCCCTGAGGTGCTTCTGCATTCCGGCCGACTCAAACTGGAAGGTACCGTTGGTTTCTCCTTTCTGGTACAACTCAAGGGTCTTTTTGTCATCAAGCGGCACCTCATCGATATTGAGTTTTATCCCATGATTCTCTTCTATCAGCCTCAGTGCATCCCTGATGATGCTGAGGGTTTTCAGACCAAGGAAGTCCATCTTGATCACCCCCGCGCTTTCGATTTCCTTTCCTTCAAACTGGGTAATAAGCAGATTGGTTTCTTTTGAAGTGTGCACCGGAATAATATCGGTCAGGTCAGAAGGGGCGATGATGATTCCTGCAGCATGTATGCCTGTGCTGCGGACGGAACCTTCGAGTTTCACGGCTTCACGGAGCACTTCAGCCTGCAGGTCTTTACCTTTGGCGATCTCCCGGAGTTTCCTCACATCTTCCAGGTCTTCCGCAAGCAGACTTTCCTTTTCTTTCAGGCTTCCGGGTCCCTCGAGGGGCGCCTGCATCACCCTTTTCAATTCGATGCCCGGTTTATCGGGAACAAGCTTGGCCAGGTTATTCGAATCGTTAAGCGGCAGATCAAGCACCCGCGCCACATCCTTGATAGAACTTTTGGCTGCCATGGAACCAAAGGTGACAATCTGCGCCACCTGGTTGTGACCATATTTATCCACTACATAATCAATCACTTTCTGCCTGCCCTCATCGTCAAAGTCGGTATCAATATCAGGCATGCTCTTGCGGTCGGGATTCAGGAAACGCTCAAACAGCAATTTATACTTTATCGGATCAATGCTGGTGATCCCGATACAGTAAGCCACCACGGAACCCGCTGCCGAACCGCGACCCGGCCCAATAAATACCCCGAGATCCCTGCCCGCCTTGATAAAATCAGACACAATCAGAAAATACCCGGTAAAACCCATCTGACGGATCACACCCAGTTCAAATTCAAGGCGGTCGGTAATTTCAGGGGTCAGCTCGGCATACCGTTGCCGGGCACCCGCGTAGGTGAGGTGGTGCAGGTATTCAAACTGGTCGGTATAACCCTTTGGCAGGGCAAAATGCGGCAGCATGATTTCCTTCTTCAGGTTCAGCAACTCCACCTTCCCCGCTATTTCATTAGTATTGTCGATGGCCTCGGGCAGGTCGGAAAACAGTTCCGACATCTCCTGCGTGGTCTTGAAATAAAACTGGTCATTGTAAAAAGCAAAACGCCTGCCTTTTACCGACGAATCTTCATCGTTATAGTCCTTATTGGTGGGGGTGCTTTTCTTTTCACCTGTGTTTACACAAAGGAGGATATCGTGGGCATCGTAAAAGTCCTGCTCCACGTAGTGGGTATCGTTGGTGGCAATTATTTTTACATTGTATTTACGGGCGAATTTCACCAGCACTTCATTCACTTTGTTCTGCTCGGGAATCTGGTGACGCTGAAGTTCCACATAGTAATCTTCTCCGAAAATATCCAGCCACCACTTAAACAGTTTTTCGCCTTCCTCTTCGCCTTTGTTTAAGATGGCCCTGGGCACTTCGGCGGCCAGGCAGCAGGTGGTGGCGATAAGCCCCTTGTGGTGACGAAGCAGCAGCTCCTTATCTATACGCGGATATTTGCTGTAAAATCCCTCCATGTAGCCGAGTGAGCATAATTTCACCAGATTATTGTAACCCTCCTGGTTTTTAGCAAGCAGCAACTGATGAAAGCGCATATCCTTCAGGTCTCTTGTAAATTGCTTGCGATGCCGGTCTTCAACAAGATAGAATTCGCACCCAACGATGGGCTTGATTACCGGAGGCTCCCCCTTCTTATTATACTTTTCAGCCTCTGCCACAAATTTGAACACCCCGAACATATTGCCGTGATCGGTAAGCGCAATAGCCGGCATATTGTCATTTACAGCCTTTTCGTACATCTGGCTGATTTCGGCAGCTCCGTCGAGAATGGAATACTTGGAATGAACGTGGAGATGAGTAAATTTATTCATAGAAAATCATTCGGCAGGCACAATATACCTGTAATATAAAAGATTAGTTCTGATTCAGATTCTGTTCAAGGAACAAAAAAACAGCTACCCGATAACCGGGATCAACGGCAACTGCGGTGGGTAAAATTAGTCAAATCAGCCGAGGAGGTTTGTATTGTTGATAAATTTTATCATCCCTAATCAGGGCGCTCTGAAACGAAATAACGCCGCTTTATGACTTATCTTTGCACTTTCCAAACTGCAGCAGCAGATGTTTCAAAACCGGAAATTGCGCAGGATTGCCCTGGCAGCGGCACTTATACCAGCATCTGTCCTGCTGGCGGGTTTTATTTTCAGAAATGTACTGCTCAACCGGTTGCTGAGCGACCGGATTGAAAAACTGGAAGCCGTGACCGGGATGGATATCAGTTACCTGAAAGCCGGCTTTTCCGGAATAAGTACCATTAACATTTATCAGCTTTACCTGCTTCCTCCTGAAGCCGACACCCTGATGACCATTCAGCGCATAAAGTTGAATATCAGACCTTTGTCATTACTGAGATTCCGACTTAAATTCGGGTTTGCGGAGATCAACGAACCAAAGCTTACCCTCCGGCGGGAAGGGGGTGAGAGCAATTACCTTTTTCTGCTGAACCATGGTTCCGATTCTGACAGCAGCACCACGCCCGACACTCAGGGACGCAATTACAAAGCATTTGCCGATCACATATTCAGTCTGATATTCAGCTACATTCCGGAAAATATCCGCATCAGGGGGCTGCAGGCCAACGCCCTGATTGACCGCCACCATCTTTTTTTCAGAATGGATGACCTGCTGATTGACGACCGCACATTCAGCACACGGGTTTATGTGGTGGAGGACAGCATCACCAATCAATGGAACCTGGGCGGTTTGATTCAGCCCTCAACTTTCTCGGCAGGATTCAGTCTCACCACCACCGGACCGGCGCCGGTGAAAATCCCGTATCTGCAGCACAGGTGGGGGTTACTTCTTGCCTTCGACAGCCTGAAGCTTGAGCTGAAATATAAAAAAGAATCTGACAGTTGTTCACGGTTAACCGGGAATATGCGGACTACAAATCAGCGCATCAATCACGCGCGCATCTCCCCCTATGACGTGGTACTTTCATCAGGCAGCGCGGAATTCAGCATAGCAACCGGTAACGCCTGGGCCGAAATTGACAGCGCCACCCGCATCAGCTTCAACGGACAGGATTTCAGGTTGTTTGCGCGATATGATCAAATACCAGAAAAAAGGATTCAACTTCGGATCAATGAACCGGATTTTGATGCAGCCGTCTTTTTCAACGCCTTGCCCGACGGGCTTTTCACGAATCTGGCAGACATCAGGGTGCAGGGCCGGCTGGGCTTCAGCCTTCATTTTGACCTTAATCCGGATTTACCTGATTCACTGACATTTAACGCCGCATTGAAGCAAAAGGGATTTTCAATCCAGTCTTTCGGAGCCACCGATTTCAGAAGGATTAACGGCGACTTTCCTTACACGGCTTACGAAAAGGGCGTGCCGGTGCGGACCTTTATGGTCGGGCCTGAAAATCCCGACTTCCGTCGCCTTGATCAGATCCCGGATTACCTGAAATATGCGATCATGACATCGGAAGACGGTGCATTTTTTCACCACAACGGATTTATCCCCGATGCCATCCGCGAAAGCATCATCACCAATATCAGGGAAAAGCGCTTTGCCCGTGGCGGAAGCACCATCAGTATGCAACTGGTGAAAAATGTATTTCTGAACCGCAACAAAACAATCACCCGCAAGCTGGAGGAGATGCTGATCACCTGGCTGATCGAATCGCAACGACTGACGGACAAGGAACGGATGCTGGAAGTCTATCTCAATATAATTGAAACCGGGCCTATGGTTTACGGTGTAAATGAAGCGGCCCGTTTTTATTTCGCCAAAGATGTTTCAAAACTGACGCTGGCAGAATCCATTTTCCTGGCAAGCATCGTGCCCCGGCCGAAAGCATTCAGGTATTCATTCGACAGCAAGGGAAATTTGCGTGAGCACCTGAAAGCGTATTATGAGCTTGTGTCATCCAAAATGCTCAGAAAGGAATGGATCTCGCAGGAAGATTACGACCACCTGGCGCCGGCTGTCAAACTGAAAGGCCCCGCCCGTGAACTGGTGGTGATGACGGACACAATTCCGGCTGGAGAGATAGAGGAATGGGAGGAGTTTTAATTGCGGATTGCGGATTGCCGATTGCCGATTGCGGATTGCGGATTGTGGATTTCGGATTGCGGACCAGATAGCTACCGGGAGCGGATGGCGGATGAACAAGTCCATTCCAGAGTAGGGAAATCCAGGCTTAAAGAATTTTTATTTTTTACACTGTTGTCCGGGAAAAAGTATGAGATTACCTCCGGTGAACTCTCCCGATAGTCCCGGTAGCTATCGGGATCGGGATCGGTTCTTCGCTAACGCTCACAATGGCTGCAATTTGCATGTGTTTTTTAAGGAGGGGGCTTGGCAGCGGCTTCGCCGCCACCAAGCCCCCTCCTTTGAATCCTAAAACATTGTCTTTCTGAGCGTAACATCGTGGAGCGAAAAATCTCCAAGTTCATTATCCGGTTTTTCCGGACAACAATGATTTTTTTAATACCCACTTCCTTCTGCTTACTGCTTACTACATACTTCTTACTTCCCGCCTCAACCTCAGCCTTAGCCTCATCTTAGAAAATTAAAATAAATCCCTTCCAACTCTTTGATATGTCAGAAATTATCCGTTATTTTGCACCCCTGTTTGAAAAATCACAGTTTTAACTACTTAATTTAAGATTTATGCCAACAAAAATGAGATTACAACGTCATGGTAAAAAGGGCAGGCCTTTTTATCACATTGTAATTGCGGACGGTCGTGCACCCCGGGATGGAAGATTCATCGAAAAGATTGGCACGTATAACCCAGTTGCGAAACCTGCCGAGATTGATCTCAATTTCGAAAAAGCTTACGACTGGTTTGTTAAAGGAGCTGACCCCACCCCAACCGTGAAGGCTATCCTGAGCGAGAAGGGCGTCCTGCTCTACAACCACCTTATGAAAGGCGTTGCTAAAGGCGCATTTACCAAGGAAGTTGCTGAAGTTCGTTTCAACGAATGGAAAGAATCCAAGGAAAACAAGACCAGCAGTGCTGTGAAAGCCATTGAACTGAGCGAGAAGGAAGCTGCCAAGAAGCGTCTGGAAGCCGAAGCCAGGGTTAACGAAGCCCGCGCTGAAGCCATCGCCAAAAAACGCATGCAGGAAGCTCAGGCCGCTGCCGGCGAAACCGAAGAAGCCGCTGCCGAAGAAGCCGAAGAAGCCGCCGGAGAACCTGCAGCTGAAGCTGCCGAAGAAACCGCCGCCGAGTAATTCCGGCCATTTCCGGGACTATGGAAGGGTATTTCTATCTGGGCAGAATCCTCAAACTTTTTGCTTCCAAAGGAGCCCTTCTGGTCAATCTTGATGCTGACAACCCGGAAGACTACATAAATCTGGAATCAGTTTTCGTTCGTATGAATGAACAACTGATTCCATTTTTTATTACCGATATTCAGCTCCGGCACAACAACAACGCGGTATTCACCTTTATGGATATAGATTCGCCCGAACAGGCTTCCCTGCTCACCGGCTGCGAATTGTATCTGCCTGTGGCAATGCTGCCTCCCCTCACGGGTAACCGGTTTTACTACCATGAAATCAAAGGGTGGCGTGTCGTTGATGAAGTATTCGGCGATACCGGTATCGTGGAAGAGGTGCTTGAATACCCCCATCAGGCCATACTGCGCATCATGCGTGGCGAAAAAGAAATCCTCGTCCCCGTCAGCGACGACATCATTACCGGCGTCGACCGTGACAACCGCACCCTCAGCATTCACGCTCCCGAAGGGCTGATTGAACTTTACCTGGAGTAGCAGATCACCCGATATGAATTTTTAATAATTTTTTTCGGATTTATATGCGAACTGGTCCGGTTTTATTATATTTGAGCAATCTATATATTAAGACAGCGCCATGAGAAATAAATTATTCCAATCTGTTATCCTTATCTTCCTGATTACCTCATCAGCCGTGTATGCACAGCAAGCCTGGAACAGGATATCACCGGTACCCCAGGAAAACACCATCAACGACATAGCACAGGTTCCGGGCTCAGGCAGGCTGATGGCTGTGGGCGCAGGCGCTACCGTAATGTGTTCTGACGATGGCGGAACCAACTGGACGATAATGCTTAATCCCGCCGGAATGAATAATTCTTACACGGGAAAGGGCATACGTTTCATTGATGAAACTACCGGATTTATAAACGGCGGCAGGGAAACCATATTAAAAACCACCGATGCGGGAGATTCCTGGTCATTAAAATACCAGGGAAACACCGTGTATGAAACACAATACGTCAACCATCTGCAGTTCATTAACGACTCCGTCGGATTTGCATGCGGTGAAAACGGACTGCTGTTAAAAAGCGACGACAAGGGCGAAACATGGATCCCTGTTGAAAGCGGTACAACGGCAGGGCTCAAAAAAATCATTTTTCCCGACAGTTTAAATGGCTTCATTTATTCTGGAACCAATGGATTGAAAACCTGCGACGGAGGAAACACATGGACCTGGGACACCATCTTCCGGGGCCTGCCTGTAAACCGGGTTGACGACTGCATATTTACAAATGACTCCACAGGATTTGTATTTGTTTATTCAAGTCAGCCAGACTACGACAGTTACATTTATAAAACCACAGATGCCGGCAACACATGGACTCAGGTTTATGAAGATCCGGGTAGTGCTTATACGGGAAAATTCGCCTTTTTTAATGAGCAGCAGGGCATGATCGCCTGTGCCACCTGGATGTATCAGACAAAAATACTGCTGACCGATGACGCCGGCGAAACCTGGAATGAGATAGCGCAGCCCTGGCTTCCATGGTACTCAACCAATGCATTTACATGTAGCGGAGAAACCTCTGCTATTGCAGCAGGAAATAACGGAATGATCTATCATTCATCTAACGGCGGGCAAAGCTGGGAAGCCGGATACGAGCGGATTTTTACAGGAGCAATCTACAAGGCACAGTTTACGGATCCCCTTACGGGATTTGTTCTTGCCGACACCGGGAGCGGCGGGGTGGCAAGCATCAGCCTTTTAACAACAAGCGACGGGGGCAGCACATGGGCAAATATCTTCCAAAACAGCTGGTCAGCAACCCTGGATTTCCACTTTATCAGCAATTCAACGGGCTATCTCTTCACAGAGCAGTTCAGTGATACAATGTCTGTCTTTAAAACCACCGATGGGGGCGAGACTTGGACCATTTGTCCGGGCAGCCCCACCTTTTTCATCGATCAAAAAGACATTTTATTCTATGATGAAGCAACAGGAATCGTCACCGGAGATTTTGAGGTATATAAAACTACCGATGGCGGACAGAACTGGGCCAGTATTGCTCCGGAAAACGGGATATTCAATAAAATTGCGTTCCGGTCAGCAGAAGAAATTCTGATCACCGGGTCATACAACAATCAGGCAGCACTCTTCCAGTCCATTGACGGCGGAGACAGCTGGACCATCCGGACCATAGACGAGGCTGATTTTGCCGGCGAGATTGCCTTACCGGGCGAAGAAACGATAGTGGTCACCTGCGGGACCAAAATCATGAAGTCTGATGACAATGGCAATAACTGGTCGCAAGCGGCGACCGGGGCGACTCCCATCGAATATAAAGCCCTGTTCTTCCCCTCTTTGCTTACCGGGTATGCCATGGGCGAAGGCCCCTTCAGCACCATAGAAAAAACCACTGATGGCGGCAACACCTGGTTTCCTTTGAACACAAATACCTCATCCGCCCTGAATGCCGCCTGGTTTTCCGATGATGACAACGGATTTGTCTTTGGAGAAAGGGGGCTGATGATAGAAACTTCAACAGGAGGGGTGACGACTGCAAACTTCCTGGTAGCCGACAAAAACTCAGCCTTGTTTACCATCTCCCCCAATCCGGTTTCCGGTGGTTTCATCCTCAGGGTAAGGCCGGAAAGTAACCCTCAGGGTACTGCAACACTGACCATCACCAGTCTGACAGGAAGCCTTATCCGGCAGCAAATCATCCCTGATCCGGGCCAGCCTGCTTATGTTTCAACGGGCATGCTGAAACCGGGTATTTACCTTGTTACCATACACACCAAAAACGGAACGCGGGAGACGCACAAACTTGTGAAAATTTAAGTAGTACGCGAAAAACAGGCTGCATTCTGCGGAAGTCCTTTAGCCGGATAATGCTATCTTTACCGCCATGTCATTCCGCTTTAAACAGTTCAGTGTTGAGGACACCGCATGTACCATGAAAGTAGGTACCGACTCGGTATTGCTCGGCGCCTGGGCCGCGGTAAACGGCAGCAGCACAATTCTGGATATTGGCACCGGGTGCGGCATCCTCGCGCTGATGGCGGCTCAGCGGAGCGAAGCGGACATTATCGGGATTGACATTGACACAACTTCGGTTGAGGTTGCCCACCGCAACTTCAGCCGCTCGCCATGGAGCGGAAGGCTGACGGTCTTTAACCTGAGCCTGCAGGACTTCTGTACCAGGAATCCCTCGCAGTTTGACCATATCCTTACCAACCCGCCATTTTTTGTCAATTCGCTGAAAGCCCCCCTGGCTTCGCGCAACAGGGCCAGGCACAACGATGAAATGCCTTTTCCGGAGCTGGCAAGATGCTGTCACCAGTTGCTGAAGACGGAAGGTAAATTAAGTCTGGTGCTGCCAGTTCCTGAGGCCACCTTGTTCCGGAAGGCTGCAACAGAAAACGGATTGCATCTTTACCGTACGTTTGAAATCAGACCGTACACACATCGCCCCGCCAACCGGTGGCTGATGGAATTTGGAAAAAACCCGGACACTGAAACTGCAACCGGGGGGCTGGGTATTCGCGGAGAGGACAATACATATACCCCTGAATACAGGAACCTTACCAAAAATTTCTACCTCAATTTCTGACATAAGGGCATTGTTTTTGATTGATTTTGAAAAACTCTTTTCATGAAAAAGTTCCTTCTCTCTTTTCTGTTAACGATTCTTGCAGCAGGTTTCGCGGATGCTCAGAAAATCTTCTCCTGCGAAAATCGTTACGATGCCGATTTTAAGGTATATGTTGTAAAAAATCGTTACGATGCAGATCTGCTCGTTTATAAAGTTGAAAACAGGTACGATGTCGATACCGATGGTCGCTGGTACTTTGTGCAGAACCGGTATGATGCCGATAAAAAAATCTGGTTTGCCGAAAACCGTTACGATGCCGACCTGCTGATCTTTTTTGTTGAAAACCGCTACGATGCAGGCTGGAGAAACCGGAGTAAGATGCACCTGGTTTTTTGATTGCGGATTGCAGAATGCGGATTTCGGATTGAAGTACAAACAGGGAAGATCATTTAAAAAATTCAATCTTCAGTATTTAAGCTCTAATGTATTGTTTTTAAGGTATATAAGTACTATCTAAAATTAAAATCATCAAAAATTTCTACATTTCATTTTCATTCATCCATCACCCGGATTGTTCCCAAAACTCAATTCCTGCAGAAAATTAACTTCTTTCTTCTTACCTCCGGCTTCAACTCTTATAACACCCAACCCCGGTTATTAAAACTTATCGAAACCTCAACCCTAACCTTTACCTCAACCTCAGCCTGAATCTAAATTAAAACTGTGGCTGAGGGCCCTGCCGTCTCGATTCACGGCTCAGGCGTTCGTTGAAGACATAGATCAGTCTGAAGGAAAACAGTCCGTTGTATTGATCTCGGATATTGGGGCGCCCTGTTTTGGAATCGATAATTTCGCGGGTGGCAATGGGGCGTATGGAATAAGCGTAGCGGGCATTGAACCGCAGGCGTTCGAACACCCGGAACCTGACATCAAGCAGGAAATTTAAATCACTGCTTCGGTAGATGCCACTTTCGAGGGTGGTGGCGGGCATCTCGTAACCGTTGCGTTGCTCCCACACCTTGACCAGGCGGCCCCACGACATCCCTGCTCCGAAAGTAACAATATCTTTATCCGTAAAATGAAGCAACACAGGAACTTCTAAATAATTCAATTTCAGATCATAAGAGCCATCCAGAGAATCGAGATATTTAACCCGCTGATGAGCACCCTTTTCGCTGTAGATATTTTCGACACTCACCGACCATTTGTTATTGAATGGCACAATAGCCGACAGCCCGGCATTCAATCCGAAATTCTTATAGCCATATACCTCGTCACCATCAACCTGCGTAGCGTTCAACCCGACGATAGCCGCCCCCATAATCCGCTGTCCATAACCGGTCTGCACCAACAGCGCGGCAATAAACAACAATACCCCTGTAATTCGCTTTATCATTTCACATTAAAAACAAAAACCTCAAATCAAACGGGATCCCGCCTTTTTTCGTATAATCTGCGTTTAAATTACCATCACCTCCCGGGCCCCCGGTCTATTGACTGACGGTGCATCTCTTTTACAACTAACAGGTTAGAAGAAAACCTGTTAAGATAACGCCGGTACTTTACTCCCGGTTAAAGCGCCTCTTTTACACCTAACAGGTTAGAAGAAAACCTGTCAGGTGTAATTACTTCAAATATACAACCTTAACCTCAGCCTCCCCTCTACCCTGCGGCTTCCTTCATCGACAGAGAAATCCTCTTTCTGGCTACATCCACATCCATTACCTTTACACGGACTTTCTGGGTCAACTTCACCACTTCATTCGGATCGCGCACAAAACGGTTGGCCATCTGGCTTACGTGTACCAGACCATCCTGATGGACGCCAATGTCCACAAAAGCGCCGAAAGCCGTGATATTTGTAATAATTCCGCTTAAGATCATTCCGGGCTTCAGATCTTCTATGGTATTGATGCTGCTGTCGAACTCGAACAGGTCGAATTGCTCGCGCGGGTCGCGGCCGGGCTTGGCGAGTTCCTGAAGAATATCGGTAATGGTCGGGAGTCCGGCTGTTGGGGTTACAAACCTTTCCGGCTTTATCTGCTTTCTTAATTCCTCTTTTTCGATCAGATCGTCCACAGAGCAGCCAAGGCTATCAGCCATCCGCTGAACAATGCCATAGCTTTCGGGATGCACAGCGCTCCGGTCAAGGGGATTCTCGGCATCACGAATCCGCAGAAAGCCGGCAGCCTGTTCAAAGGCCTTTTCTCCAAAACGTTTCACCTTCATTAAATCCTGTCTTGACCGGAAGGCTCCGTTTTTATTGCGATACTCAACGATATTGCCTGCGAGCGAAGGCCCAAGCCCTGAAACATAACTCAACAACTGTTTGCTTGAGGTGTTCAGCTCCACCCCAACCTGATTCACGCAACTGATTACGGTGTCCTCCAGGCTGTGCTGTAACGACAGCTGATTTACATCATGCTGATACTGACCAACTCCGATCGATTTAGGATCAATCTTTACCAGCTCTGCCAGGGGGTCCATCAGACGACGACCAATGGAAACCGCACCTCTGACAGTGACATCATATTCCGGAAACTCTTCACGGGCGACTGCTGATGCTGAATACACGGATGCGCCACTCTCATTCACCATAATGGAAATCAGGGGCCTGTCAAATGGAATTTTCCTGATAAAATTTTCCGTTTCCCTTCCGGCAGTGCCGTTTCCGATAGCTATTGCCTCAATGCCGTAAGCTGACACCAGATTTTTAACCTTTGCGGCAGCATCGCGCACATCACTCTGCGGAGGATGCGGATAAATGGTTTCGTTGTGCAACAGACGACCCTGCCGGTCGAGACATACCAGTTTGCATCCGGTTCTGAACCCGGGATCAACTGCCAGCACATTCTTTTGTCCAAGCGGGGCTGCCAGCAGCAGTTGCCTCAGGTTACCGGCAAATACCTTAATGGCTTCATCGTCAGCCTTTTGTTTGGCAAGCTGCCGCATTTCCGTTTCCATCGAAGGCTGAAGCAACCTTTTATACGCGTCTTTCACTGCCATCTCGACCTGGTGGGTCACTTCGTTATCGCCTTTCAGAAATATCCTGTTGAGGCGACCTATGGCTTTTTCTTCGGCCGGCTCTACGGAAAGCCGTAAAAAGCCCTCCTCCTCCCCCCTGAACATAGCAAGAATACGGTGCGAAGGAGCGCGCAGAATTTGCTCAGTAGTATCGTAATAGTTTTGATAATGAATCCCTTCAAGCTCCCTGCCTTTAACAGGCCTGGAAGAAATCATGGCTTCACGGGTAAAAAGATTCCGTATATGCTCTCTTGCCGGCATGCTTTCATTCACCCACTCGGCGATGATATCCCTGGCTCCTGCCAGGGCTTCTTCAGTATTATTGACAGCTTTCTCCGGATCGATGAACGCTTCCGCTTTCTCTTCAAGATCAACCGGATTCTGCGCCAAAATTATCTGCGCAAGCGGCTCCAGCCCTTTTTCCCTGGCAATGGTTGCACGGGTTTTGCGTTTGGGCTTATAGGGAAGGTAAAGATCCTCGAGCTCAGTGAGTGTTGTAGCTTCCCGGATCTGCTTTTCAAGTTCAGGCGTGAGCTTTTCCTGTTCCTGAACCGACCCCAGAATATACTCCCTGCGCTTTTCAAGGTCGAGCAGTTGCTGATGCCTGTCGCGAATGGCAGCAAGCTGCACTTCATCCAGGCTTCCGGTCATCTCCTTGCGGTAGCGGGCCATAAACGGAATGGTAGCCCCGCCTTCCATCAGTTTTATAGTATTGAAAACCTGCCAGGGCTGAAGATTCAGTTCCCGTGCAATCATCTCTGCAAATTGATTATTCTGATCCGTCATCATCACTAAAATTAGTTAATCCCAAATTCCCGCACCTGCTCTCTTCCTGAATTGCAAAACAGAATCTTAATAACCCGGACGCGATCACTTAACGCCGGTAATCATCAGATTAGGGGCCCGCTTGTTCACCCTGATCCTGAAAGTACATGTCCCGCTGAAAACTTCCGCAAAACGTTTTTCCAGGGCCGTCGCTTCCGCTTCCAAAGCTGGTGTACCCGCAAATTTATTGAAAACCACCTTTCCTCCCGGCGTTAATAAGCGCTGCAGACTCCGGATAAATGTCTCCTTTTCAAATTGCGGCGGCACCAGGCGATCCAGGTATAGATCAACAATTATCAGTTGGTAGTTTTGGGGGCAGCTTTCAACAAAAGTCAGGGCATCATCCTTTATAATACTGAGTGCAGGCAACCGTTCAATATTAAAATGCTCCCGTCCAACCTGCAGCACAACACCATCCAGCTCAACACCCGTAATATGTTGCTGAAGTCCCAGCTCTTCCCTGAGGATCACGGCTACACTTCCGGCTCCGAAGCCAAGAATCAGCACCTGATCTCCGGAATCCAGCTCCGGGGGATCAAGCCGGAAGTATTTCCTGAATGCATCATGCAACGGTCCATACGAATAGTTGACACTTTCAGCGTTCAGTTGATAGCGGCCGTTAACCAGGGCTACCTCAATCACCGGATTAACATCTCCCGCATATTGCTCAATGATCTGTTCACCTGCGAAACTTGATAAATACCTGAAGGCGTCACGGCTGATTCTCACAATAGATTTAGCTTTGTGCAAAGATAAAAAAAGCCGGTGTGAACCGGCTCAGACATTTTCAGTATGGTAAAATGACCAGTTTATTAAAACTGCCGATGCCTGTATGGCAGCATGCGGACTGCCAGTAATAAAACACCGGGTCATGGATATTTCCGGAAGATCCGGACTTACATCTGCTGAACGATCAGTTTCCTCATAATCACCGCATCTTCATTGGCCAGCCTCAGGTAATACAAGCCGGGCTTGCAGTTGCCCAGGGAAAGGGTGGAAGAAAAAGAATTCCCCTGAATCAGAGTAACTCCTTCAGCATAAATACGTTTACCCTGTAACGAATAAACTTCAATATCCGTGTGTCCTTTCAATCCTTCAATCTGAATGTTAAATACTCCGCCGGACGAAGGATTCGGGTACACCTGCAAACGGTTATCTGCAATTGTCTCATCAATGCCGTAACTGCAATTCTGAAATGTGAAATAAACTGAAATCTCAGCCTGATTGGTGCATCCGGTAACCGGATTGTTTACAATTACATTATACTCCTGAATATCAAAACTGATTCCTGAAGTCTTAATGTCAATGGTCTGTGTTACAGATCCGTTGCTCCAAAGATACAATGACCCGGGATTTCCGGCATTCAGGGTAATGGTATCATAAACGCAGACACCGATTTCGTTTGGGCTGATCAATTGTACCCTGGGGTCACCAACCGGCGGAAGGTTAATGGAAGGAAGAGGATTTACCCTGATTGCGGTGCTTCCCGAAGTTGGGTTGAATCCATCATAGACTTCAACGAAATAAGTGGTTTCGACCAGCGGTGCCACAAGCGGATCAGGCTCATCTGAAACAAATCCGGGGGGATCGGATGTCCAGGAATATGACTCATAAATCCCCGAACCACCGCCCGGAAGTGCCTGTAATCTGGTAGTATCTCCTCTGCATATCACAGAATCCATCGGCGTCGGGTTTACATGCAGCGGTCCTCCTTCAACAATCACCATCGTTTGGGAAGCCGATTCACAACCATTATGATCAGTAACTTCAAGGGTAAAACTCTGGCTTACATACAGGTTATTGGTAGGGGTAACGGGCATAGTGGGGGCCAGGACCATATTGTCCGGGCTCCATTGATAAGTATAAGGTCCGGTGCCACCGGTAACGGATGAAATCAGCATGGCGCTGGTGCCATGCGGTATAATCTGATCGGCACCGGCGGAAACCACCGGCAAAGGATGTATGGTCACAACAACCGTGCGGCTGACCGAAGATTCACCATCATTCACTGTCACGGTATATGTTGTTGTCTGAACGGGTGCAACCGTGGGTTCAGGAATCGTTGAACTGAACCCGGGAGGGCTTGACGTCCATTCGTAAGTATATTGCCCGGTACCACCGTAGGCAAGCACGGTAAGCTGAGTCTGATCACCGAGGCAAATTGAAGGGGGACTTGCATAGGCATTGCAACTCAGCACCCCTCCTTCCACGGTAATCAACACCTCGTCCTGAGAGACACAGCCTGTCTGATTATCAGTTACCGTTAAAGTAAAAGTGGTAGTGGTATTCATCACAACCGTTGTGGGTTGCAATACATTAGCATTCAACAGCAATGCCGCCGGCTCCCATTGATAGGAGTAATTGCCCGACCCTCCGGCAACAGCTGCCGGGATGGTATAGGAGGTTCCTTCCGGGATCCCGGTATCCGGCCCGGCATTAACTTCAGGATTCGGATTCACCGTAAGATAGACAGAGTCTGTGGCAGTACATCCCCATTCATTGGCTACCGTGCATCTGTACCAACCTGAAGTGTCACCAAGTATTGTCTGTGAAACCGAGCCATCGTGCCATAGGTATGAATTATATACTCCGGGGTCAATGTAAAATGCTTCACTCGCACAAATGGTCGTATCATTGCCAAGCGAGACTGTTGTTGCAGGATGAATCCGTATAAACCGGTTGACGGTTTTAGACTGACCATAAAGATACACAACCAACCCAACTCCATACAGGCCTGGACCGGGAAAAGTGTAGGTCGGATTCATCACAACGGAATTTGAACCGTCGGGGAATGTCCATTTCAGTGAATCAGGCGTATCGGAAGCACTGGCGTAAAAATGAATCTGGTTGCCGTCGCAGGCCGGTTCATCCCAGTAAAAGTCAACGGTCAGATAAAAAAACGACTGTATAAATGGAGGAAGGCCATACCGGCATTCCCGGCCTCCGAGGTTAACTGCATTTTCGACGAACTCGCAGGCAGTGCCCAAAACATTGGGCTGATTGATTCTCGACAAATAGGGAGATCCATACCTGGCTATATAAAGCCGGTTATCCGGCCCCAATTGCAAGGCTCCGATGGGATCGGAGCTCTGCCCCACGGAAGCCACCACTGTACGTGAATTCAGAATGGTGGCCGGATCTCCGGAAGAAAGATCATACTGATGGATTTTTCTGTTTGATTTCCATTCGCCTATGTATAATCTTGAACTGTTGGGGGAAAATTCCACGCCATAAGGGCCGCCCGGATCTCCTCCCCCCGGATTCGTATAACTATTATCAGTAACCAGATGGGTAATGACCCCCGTAGAATTATCAAAATTATAAATTCCCACATCAAAGGCAGTATTATTTGCTGCAGCGATTTTTGTTCCGTCGGGCGATACCTTCAGGTAACCTTTCGAAGCCTGACCGATGTTACCAACCAGCGGGGGGCCTGTTGAGCTGATTACGGGAGTTGTATTCACCCCGTCCCAGGTTATACGATAGGCATAAAAATCGGAATTCCCCCACTTTTTCGTGATCACCCAGAATGTCTGTCCATCGGCATGCCCCACTGCTGTAACCTTTTCGCAAGCCAGGGGGACCAGCGAGATATTTTTTTCGGTGGTCACCACATCTCCCAGTCCATCATTGAGCAACATATCAACCTTGGTATAGGAAAGCCCGTTGGCCAGGCCATTATCTGCAGCATCTACCGTAAAAATGTAATATTCAGTAGTGCTGCCCGGCTTTGGAACAATAATCCCTGACTGGGTACTGGACGAATGTCCCCACAACCCAAAACCATTGGGCATCTGCGCATGGTTTTTATTGTACACAAAACGGCCATCGGTATAAAATTCAAGGGCTCCTGAAGCAGTGGATATTGACGAACACCCTTCTCCGGTATTCAGCGCACCATTGTTTAAGGGCACTGGCGGGCCCATTGCAAAACTAAGCCCGGCATATTGGCCGAAGTACCAGTAATTGGCCTGTTTCTGAGCGTTGGCGATTGAAAACGAGGCTAGTAATGCAAGAAATATTAAAATTCTTTTCAGTTTCATCAGTTCCAGGGTTAATTATCACCTCTCATATACAAAAATAAACATTTTTTAAATACATTACAAAACTCCCTTACCAAACCAAGCCGTTTGAACGACTGCACGCAGCCCTTTCGCTCCATCTGCTCCCGGTATCAGTCAGGTCTGTATCATAGCCTGCGCCCCTGAACAATACAGGTGCTGGCAATTTACGGTTAAAAAAAGGCCGGACAAAGCCGGCCTGATATCCTTTTTACTGAGCCATCAGCGCATCAGCATAACACTGCCTTTATATTTAACCTTACCGATGGATGAAATGTTTCCGATCACATTAAAGGTCATATACCATGCATAAATGCCTGAAGGGGCTGATTCTCCGTTATAAGTGCCATCCCAGCGGTCGGCAAAATTATTTGACTCCCATACCTTTTCTCCCCAGCGATTGTGAATCACAAGGGCATAATCAGAAATCCCGTCACTGGGTCCCAGAGGTTTGAAGTAATCATTAAGTCCGTCACCATTCGGGGTAAATGCAGTAGGCAAAGAAATATCCAATGCAATCACCCTCAGACTGTCAGAATTAAGGCAACAATTAATGTCAATATATTCCGCCACATACATGCCCGGATCTGTCACATTGAAATACCTGCCATCACTCCCGTCCTGCCATAGATAGGAATACATATCTGCACCGGCATCAAGCGGGATGGTTGAACCGGGGAAAATATAGAGGCTGTCGGGAATAAAGCTTTTGGGAGGCAGATTATTGATTACCACCTGTGATGATGTTGAAAATGATTGTCCGCCGAAATTTTCAGTAAGCGTAACATTATAGGTGCCCGGGCCGCTGAATACATGCACCGGATTAAGCCCGGTTCCGGGTGTGGTATTGCCCGGATCGCCGAAATCCCAGGTTGCCTGATCAATATTTGAAGTATTCAGGATGGTAAACAGGGTTTCATCCCCGTCACATTTGGTATCATAATCGAATGGAGGAATATCAAAGAAACTCTGGATAAATGTGGGTAAGCCATTCTGTCCGCGTTTACCTCCCAGTGAGAATCCCGATTCATTATAATTGCAATAGATACCCGGACGGTTCGGGTTCTCGATAACCCCGAGCACATCCTGCTGATAACGGGTTACATAAATTTTCCCATCACGGCCGAGCTGCATGGCCGAAGGGTCCGTTTCGAGGGGAGCTAAATTGACTTCCGTCTCCAGATTCCCGTTTAAAAGATCATACTGATAAAGGTGATTTTCCCTTCCTGTACTCAGATTGACCACAGTGACATAAAGTTTGTTACCATCGGGAGAAAACTCAACATAGTAGGGCCGCTTGGTGGAGGTGGTATCAGTAGGTACGATGGTCAGACCATTATTGACCGCTCCGGTTGAATTATTAAATGAAAACACTTCAACGATTCCCTTGCCAAAGGAAGCATACGCCAGTTTATCGCCTTTAGGACTGATTTTCATGGCACCTACACTATGCCTTGCGTTATAGTTATCGCTCAATACTGAGCCGGCATTGCTTACTACCGGAGTTGTATTTACCCCTTCAGCCGTGACCTCATATGCAAAAAAACTATTGTTGCCAAGTCCATGGGTAACAACCCAATAACCCTTTCCATCTGCCTTTTTAACGCCTGAAATCATTTCGGCCGATTTTGGCAGCAGGTTAATATCCCGGTCGGCAGTCACCGCCCCTATTCCGTTACCCAGCGTAAGGTCTACCCTTGAATAATTAAACCCTTTGGTTGTTCCGAAAGCAGCAGGATATTGAATGTCGGTGGTGAAAACATAGAGCATCTGAGGGGTTCCGGGATTCTGCACAATCAGCGAGGATTGTGTTGAACCAAGGTCCCCGGCCAGGTTAGGGCCGAAATTTATCAGTTCATGGTTGCCGTTCCAGACCCTGATACCATCAGAATACAGCAAAAGGTTGCCTTCCTCATCGGAATAAACAGCGGTTCCTTTTCCAACAGGCAGGTTGTTGTTTGCAGGATTATTCAGCGATACACCGGCATCGGTAAAACGCAATCCTGCATTCTGAAAGAAAAACCAATTATCGGCCTGCCGGGGTGGGATGTATGAACACCTGTTAACAGCACGGCTTTGGGCCAAAATCATTATCGGTAAACCGACAAAGAGCATCAGCAGAGTAATGGGCAGATTTCTTTTCATTAAGGAATTCTTCATTTTGTTCCGGCAAGTTTCAGCAGAATATGCAGTTCTTTTGAATCACACCTCACCCGGAAGCAGTAAGTTATTATTATTGAATGATCAGTTTCTTCAGAATTACAGCCTCATTGTTGGTCAGCTTCAGGTAATAAATTCCGGGAGCACCCCGTACAAGCATCAGAGAAGAACTAAAGTCCCTTCCCGGTAAAAGCGTAATTTCCTCCGTATATACTTTCTTTCCCTGAGCAGTATATACCTCAAGCAATGAAATGCCTTTCAATCCTTTAATCATGTAGTTAAACATGCCCTCATCAGAAGGATTCGGATACACCAGCAGCCTGTTGTCAGACTCTCTTTCGTCGATGCCATAACTGCAATTCTGGAATGTGAAATAAGCGGTTAATCCTGCGGTATTTACGCATCCTGTCTGGGGATTGGTAACTGTAACGTTGAATTCCTGCACATCAAAGCTGATCCCTGATGTTTTAATATCGATAGTCTGATCAACAGCGCCATTGCTCCATAAATAAGAGGATCCAGGATTGCCGGCATCGAGGGTGATGGTATCATAAACGCAAGCGCCGATTTCAACCGGGCTGATCACCAGCACCCTGGGGTCGTCAGGAACAAGATTGATCTGCGGAAGCTGGTTTACAGTCACGATTACACTTCCCTCGGTGGTGTTATATCCGTCATCAACAACCACCGTATAAGTGGTCGTAATGGTCGGATTTACCATAGGCTCCGCTTCGGAGGAGGTAAATCCCTGCGGATCAGATGTCCAGGAATAGGATTCATAAATGTTGGATCCACCACCCGGAATCGCCCTGAGCCGGGTAGAGCCATTGCGGCAGATAACCGGATCATCCGCAACCGGGTTCACCTGAAGAGGCCCACCTTCGATGGTAACAACGGTCTGCCCTGTCGAAACACAGCCTTTACTATCGGTTACCTGCATGGTAAAGTTTTGGGAGGCATAAAGATTCTGTGTCGGAGTCACCCACATGGAGGGCGCTACAACAAGATTTGCCGGGCTCCATTGATAAGTATAGGGAGAAGTACCCCCGGTAACCTGCGAGGTAAGCATGGTGCTTGTGCCGTGCGGAATTGTCTGATTTGGACCTGCATTTGGCAAAGGAAGGGGATTAACAATTACCTGAACCTGTACCTGGACGGTGTTGAAACCATCATAAACCGAAAGATAATATGTTGTCGTAACTTCAGGATTTACAGTTACATCTTCCAGGGTTGAGCTGAAGCCGGGGGGATTGGATGTCCATGTATAAGTATAGTTCCCTGAACCGCCTGAAATCATAGAATTCAGCATGGTACTTCCACCCAAACATATTTCAGCTGGATTGGCCTGTAAGATTCCTGCCAAAGGACCTCCGGTGATATTCACCGTCATATTGTCAGATTTCTGGCAGCCGTTTCCATTGTCGGTAGCGGTGAGCGTAAAGTCAGTTGTAGCAGCGAGCAACACGGTGGTCGGCGTCAGTATTGAAGGGTTGTCTACCTTATCAGCGGGGACCCACTGATAAGTATGGCTCCCGGACCCTCCGGAAGCGGTGCCATCAAGCTGAACATTGGTTCCATAAGCAATTGTCTTATCCGGCCCGGCGCTGGCATCGGGTGTGGGTGAAATGGAAACCGGCTGTGTGATGGATTGTCCACAGCCATTGTTACCGGTAACGGTTAGTCCGACGTTGTAAAACCCGGAATTGGTATAAGTATGCTGCGGATTCTGAAGGTTAGAGGTATTCCCGTCACCGAAAGTCCAGGCCCAGGAAGAAATCCCGCCGACAGGCACCGTGGTTTGATCGGTAAACTGAGTCTGCTGCCGGGTACAGGGATTTGAGGTGGTAAACGCAGGTACAGGCTTAGGTCGCACAGTTATTACAGCTTCGCCTGATGCGGTTCCTGCACAGGCATTGTTCTGCACGGATGTAAGCGTATAGGTTGTGGTTTGGGAAGGATAAACCCAGAAAGAATGCGGGGTCTGCCAGAAATTGATCACCGACGGGATTCCACCGAACCCATTAGACATGGTGACCCTGAACGGGCCTACACTGGTTGCAGTAACTGTCAGCAGGGCGGAATCACCTTCACAGATACTTGTTGTACCAGTCAGCGAAGCTGTTGGCGGATCATAAACAAAAACCTCGGTATTGGTCGGATCACTGGTGTTGCCGTTATAGGTAATCGTTAGTGAATAAACACCGGCATTATTGTGGGTTATTCCATTGATGACGGGATTCTGCTGGTTGCTGGTAAACCCGGCAGGACCAGTCCATTGATACGAAGCACCGGGCACATTGGATGCATTGAGCTGCAAAGTACCGCCAACACAAACCGGTGAATTGCTGGTTGCCGGAGGAGGCAGGATTGTACAGTCCGTGGTGCCGGAACCGCTTTGTTGCTGAAATGTAATGTCGCAGGGCTGATTGCTGTAATTGGTAATAACCAGAATGTAATATTCCCCGTTTTGCCCGTTGGAAATATTCGCAGTTTCGGTTGGATTCGGTGAATAACTGCAATCCTCCACTTTGTTGTTCGTCAGACCACCTGTAGAATTTGTCATCGGGCACGGATTGTAGGGATCTGCAAAGGGTCCCCAAAGACAAAAATCGATATCGCGGGATGGCGTGCTGTACATAAAAATCCCAATGGGACCAGGATCTTCAATTTTGAGATGATACCATACCGGATTGGGCTGTGTACTCAGACAATTGTACGCGGGTCCTGACTGAGCCTGCGTATTTGTTCCTGCCGGAAAGGTGTAGATTGTCCCGGTACAGAAAGGCATTGATTTATGGCAGGAATCATTTTCAGTATCACGCTGTCCCGTAAGGGCATAATATTCAAGCCACTTGCCATGCTGCGACCCGAGATGAAGCATCATGGCGGTCTGCGCATCCTTGTCAAGTTCCTCATCCAGCGAACAGGCCTTGCTCATAATGCCTGAAACTGCTGTCTCAATCCGGTCGAAACTACTGGCAACCGGATAAATATAAATGATTCCGGTCTCTTCTGAAATCACTACCTTGGCATCGGTAAGTGAGTTAAATTCACTCACCATTACCATTCGTTCAAAATAAGAATAATTCATCAATTCAACCCGGATATGCTGATCTTCAGCACCCCGGCTGATAACCTGCTGAGCATTCGCACCATGCTGAAAAATAAAGAACAGGGCAAAAATTAAATTTGTTTTCGTAAGTGCAAGGCTCAGTTTGGCAATTGTTTTCATGCTTTTTATTACTTTTTCAATCAATACTTACTCAATGAAAGCCAAACAATCAGGATCATCTGTAACCACCGGAAAATTATCCAATCAACTATCAGGCGAAGTAAATGTGTGCATGCAGGTGAGCACCTGATGCTTCAGCCTTAAAGTCTGATAAATGAATCCCCGGAACAAAATCCCTCCCAAAAATATTGGCGACCAATGCAGTCCCAAAATTATAAATTTATTAATAAGTGACGAACATTACAATGAATTTATTAATATTTTTTCAAATCTGCGCGGATCATTGCCGGCATAAATCCAATTATTAAGGAGAAACCTGCAGTACTACTTTATGGCCTTCCCCTGAAAGTGCCCGCCACCTTGCGCAATTCGATTTTTTTTCGCCGGAGAAGGCATAGAGTCAATGCGCATCAATGGATCAGCATAAAATTTGCACTGCGGCGGCCTCTAATAAACCGGACGGATCAATTATTTTCACTAACGGGTTCATCCGATACAGATTCCTCACCTGAAATGGCAAAACTGATTGTGAATGAAGGCGCTTGACTGACATCCCCGGTATTTCCCAGGGTTGGACCAGCCATTTTTACCCTGTCGGCAGATATTCCTTTAGATATCAGATAGTTTTTAACAGCCCGGGACCTCTCCTCTTCAATTGCTGTAATCTTTGACTCAAGAAGGGCTCTTCCTGACAGCTGAACTGCTTTTTCCTGAACAGAGGTGAGGGCTGCACTTACACCTGCCTGATCTGCAAGCCATGCCGAAAAACCGGGATCACGGTTTGAAACCTGCCTGATGCGTAATTGATCTTCAGACGACAGGCTGTCGCTTATTCCCAAACCCAGGAATTTCTGCTTCGCTTTGTAGATGGCCAGGAATTCCGCTTCTGCCTCCCGGCTGTTATTCCCCGTAAACTGAACGGTCAGTTCAGGCTTATTCATCATCATTTCAGCAATCCGGCCAAGTGCAAGCAGATTATCCCGGTCGGGCTGCTGCTGAAGAAATTCCATGCTTAATACACGGTAATCATCTTCTTCCCCTCCAAACATATCAGCCACCAATCGATAAGGAGCAACTGCAGACTTGATTGCCAGGTTTTTTAAAACCTGCAGCAAAGCCTTTCCCCAGCGGTAATCCGGATCATCCAGATCGCCCTCCACAGGAACAGAGAGCCTGATATTCCCGTTAAGATCCCTAAGAACAGCAATGGCCAGGCGTAAGGGAATATTCAAAGCTGTATTATTCTGAACCTTTTTCCCGGCTACTATTTTCTCTATAAATAACCTGTTCTCACTTGTTAATTTGTGGTCTTTAATGTAAATCTCATTTTCAAAAGTAAGATCCCCATCAATAAACGGTGTAGCTACATAATATACAGAATAAGGATTGATGTCAGATAATCTTATTCCTTTGATACTGTAGCACATCTCCATCTCCGAATATCCATCCGGGTTGATACTGAAGTTCCCGTTGAAACTTCCGGTCCGGTTAAGTTTCGACCTTATGAAAACATTTATTCGCTCGTTTGAAGAATTCAGATTCTCCGATAAAATTGAAAGGGAATCCAGCTCATACTGAAATTTGTCTTCAAGGGTAAAATCTGTATAAACAACCCTTCCATTGGTAATCTGCACTTTATCAGCCTTGTAGTTGCTCACTTTATACTGACTTGTATAATAATGTATGTAATCAGCGACAAGCCTGAAAAGATTCGCATAATCCTCTACCGGCATTCCGGTTGAATCCACTGAATCCAATTCACCAGCCATTTTTATCATACGGTCGAAATTTATTCCGTCATCATAAATGGCAAACTTTACATAAGGCTTGTCAACACTGATCAACCCAAAGTGATAAATATTACCTTCAGCACTGACGGAATCAGCATCTATGCGCAATTTACCGACAGATGCAATCACTTCTCCGGTAGTATCCGCCACGGAAAAATTCCCGATGGAAATAGCCCCCGATGCATTAATATCAGCAGGGTTGAGGGTATTGCCGGCCAGCCTGAGGTCGGCAGAAAGCAATCCCTCAAGGGATTTCACCAGCACGAAGTCCTTCAGGTACGGATCTATGTGGACAAGGTCAAAATCTTTTATTCCGGCATGCAGATCATACACCGAGCGCTCCTGATTAAAAGACAGGTCTGCATTCAGACTCCCTCCCAAGCCAAATTTACATGCTGCTGAAATATCAATATCCGGAACAGAAGAAGAAACGAGCGGGCAGCTTATATTCAATGACTTAACTAAATATTCCGCACGGGGAGAATCAACAGAATACGCTATTTCAGCATTGATGATTCCAATGTTACGCATTTCGAAGGATACCGGTTCTCCGGCAACAGACTCCTGTACAGTATCAGCAGTATCAAACCGCAGTATCAGGTCATCAAAATTAAAAGAACCACCTTGCTGCTTAAAACGAATAATTGCATCCTGTATCAATGCTTCCTCAATAATATTCCTGCCGGATATGAATGAAAACAGCGCTGCATTAATCCGGATTTTATTAACTGTTACAAACAGATTATGATCATCTGTTTCATAAATTTTCAGTTGCTTTATGCTGACCCCGCCACTCAGCAGGTTTATTCCGAGCCTTTCCATCTCGATCTTTCTGCCGGCCCATTCCCTGCTGTTTTTTTCAATAAGGTATTCTGCTAACGGAGAGATCAGCAACAGCAACAGGATTAAAATACCTGCAATAACCCCCAATAGAATTTTGATGATCCTTGTGAATCTTTTCATCCTTTCCTGAAAAAACAATTTAGTTCGACGCAAAGGCAAAAAGCGCAATGCGGATTATGGGGAATTACAATACTTCTTCCTGACACCTACCTGTTTATAATCAATTTCTTAACATAACAACCGGAGTCAGTCTCTATTTTGATCAGGTACAATCCTCCGGGAAATTTTCCGATGCTCATGCAGGCCGGATTATTGTCGTCGCCGTTGAAGTCCTGCGCAGCAAGCAGACTGCCCCGGATATCATACAACCTGACGTGCATATCGATAGAAGCGACCGGCATCAGCCGGATGCAAACCATATCACGGGCAGGATTGGGAAATACAACAAAATCGTTGAGAACCATCCGTTCGTCAATTCCGTATGAGCAATTGATGAAGTTAAACAATACGTTTACATCTGCCCTTGAAAAACACCCGGAAACGAGGTCGGTGACCACCACCCATATTTGCCTGAAATCGAATGTAATACCGGATGTCCGGAGTTGCATGTAGTTTCCGGTAGAACCATCAGACCAGAGATACGATACCCCGTTTAAAGGAAGCTCAATGGTAACGGTATCAAAAACGCAGGCCAGAATGGTATTGTCTTCATAAGGCACGCCCGGCTCTATCAGATTAACAACCGGGAGGCTCAGAACAGTAACAGGAACATTTCTTTCAATTACTGACATTCCATCACCGACTTCGAGACGGTAAACAGTGGAAACAAGCGGTGAAACATTTACTTCCGGAAGTTCGGAGATAAGTGTATTTCCATCGTACCAGCGGAAATAATATCCACTTTGAATGCCGCCGAATGGCAGGGCCAGCAGCATAGTTTCAGAGCCAAGACAAATGGTGTCAGGATTAGCAACAGGGGATGCATTAAGCAAACCTCCCTGCACGATCACGCTTACCTGGTCGGGCAGGCTTACACAACCGCGGGTGTCAGCGACCAGAAGTGTAAAAAGATTGCTTGTATAAAGAGGAACTGTGACAGGATCAGACACAAAAGCATTGATCAGCGAATCGGCCGGGCTCCAGAAGAAGTTATAGATTCCCGGAGGAGATGCGCTGCCCTGTAGCTGAACACTGCTGCCGGTCTGAAGAAAAACATCTTCTCCGGCGGCTGCATGCGGCAGAGGCCAGACTTCCACACTAACCAGGGCAGAAACAGTTGAAGTCCCGTCAAAGACCCGGACTTCATAAACGGTACTTGCATCAGGAATCACATAAGGCTGCTGAAGGTTGCTGAACAGCACCCCGTTATTTAACCAACTGTATTGATATCCTGTGCCTGACCCGCCCAGGGCCTGTGCCTGGAGGGTGGTTCCTTCACCGGCACAAAATGAAGGCGGATCAGCGGTGGCAGATACTGCCAGAGGGCTGCCTGCCACTTCAATCAAAACCTCATCACATGCAGCGCAACCATTTACCGCGTCGGTGGATGTAATACTGAAAAGCACTGTTGTTTCGAGCGGCAGAGTTTCAGGACGCATTACATCCGGGTTAAGCAGCAGTGAAGCGGGCTCCCAATGGCAGAACACCGGATTGGCGCCTCCCTGTACACTCCCCTTGAGTATAACAGACGCACCGAACATCACTGTAGTATCATTTCCTGCGCTCACCTGGGGCCCGGGGGCAATTTCGACCTGCAGCGGGGGTGAAAAAGGGCCTGCGCCACAGTTGTTGATAACGGCCACCCTGAGACCGGCGATGCCGGTGAATGCCGGGTCCCAGTTCACCAAAACCGAATTACCGCTCCCTGCAACCACGCCGGCGCCCGCAGGATCTATAGTCCAGTTGTAGCCTGAAGCATTCAGCACACCCTGGGTAGTATAATTGCCCGAGGCTCCTCCCTGGCAAAAAAACCCGGGTCCTGAAGGCTGCTCTGCCTGCAATGGCAATGGGCTTACTACAATTAAAAGCGGGTCGGACCATACTGATGAACCACATTCGTTCACACCCCTGACGGCCAGCTGAGCTGTGCCTGAAAATGAAGCAGACCACGACAGCGTAATCTGTTGTGCATTGCCAACAACAATTCCGGCTGATGAAGGTAAGAGCGTCCATTCGTAATGGTCGGCAAAAGCGGAACCTGAAGTAAAATAGGTTGTAAGCCCGGCACCCTGGCACAAAGCCGCAGGGCCGGCCGGTGTTCCGGTCTCCTTGGGCAAGGGGTTTATTTTTACCTGCAACGGAGGCGAACCCGGGCCGGTTCCGCAATCATTAACGCCTCTTACCTGAATATAAGCTGTCCCTATAAAATTATCTGCCCAGTTGACCATTGCAGATGTTCCGCTGCCCTGTATGGTTCCGGCCGATGGAGGGGACATTTCCCAAAGGTAACTCGTTGTATTGGCAAGGGGGGGTGTACTGAAGACCGTATTGGGCGGATTCTCGCAGAGGGCTGTTGGCCCCTGGATCGGGGCGCCGGCCGGAGGAACTGAATAAATCTGCACCATGGTTGAAAATACCACCTGCGGGCAGGCAGCAGAGGGAGGAATGGTATTGGTTACCTGGTAAGTTCCTTGTGCGGAAGCCGCCAGGTTGATCTCACCGGTGTAGATGCTCGCAAATACCAATCCTGGTGGTGTTGCTGAAAAAGTGCCGGCTGAAGAACCCGGCGCAAAAACCGGAAGCGGATTGATCGCTGTGACACAATAACCCGGCTGCGGATATCCAAATGTGGCTGAAGGCGAGGTAACCACTGTCAGTAAAATACTTGCCGTGTCAGGGCAGGAACCTTGCGTGATGTGAGTAATGGTATAGGTACCCGGATTGCTTGCACCCAGATTTATATTTCCGGTTGAAGCATTGATCGACAATCCGGGAGGAGTGGCAAAATAAATACCTCCGGGATAAGGTGTAACAGGATTGCCTGAGAACCCACTCTGGCACAGCGTTGAGGATCCGTAACCAAAACCCGCGTTATCCTGGGGAATAACAGTGACTGTAACATTATCAGAAAAAACCTGTCCTCCGCAAAGATTTATCACAGCAGTATATACCGTTGTCGATGAGGGCATTACAACCAACTCCGGCCCGTATCCAACAATGGTACCTCCCGGGTAACCGCCGGTATACCATTTGATCCCGCTTGGGACAAAACGCGTACTTTCATTTGTAACTACCCATTGCGTTGAATTACGGTTGGTCGCCGTAAAGGCGGTGGTACCGTTGCTGTTGTGGACACCCTGGGTAGCGGTTCCCCCCGCCCAGGTGAGGCAATTCGGTTTACTGGTAAGATGATTCTCGACAATGCTGCTCTGTTCGTTAAGGACAATCTGGAAAGTCCCCCGGGTTGTGGTACAACTGAACATCGGGCATTCGTACCAGTAAACGACCAGTTTTCGGTTCGGGGCTGTACCGATGGTCTTATAATAAACATAAGGTGGCCCGTAGGCAGATGTTATGCCCGGATGCCAGTCCTGCCAGGGCGCCATAATGCAGTTTTTAGGCACTGTACTGCTTGTGCTGGGAATGGGTGCAGAGGTGTAGGTTGTCCAGGATGAATTGTAGGAAAATCCGACCCAACCGTTGGAACCAATGTAGAATTGCGAGTAATACTGGTTGAAGAAGCAGAACTGAAACCCTATATTAAAGGGACCGGCAATCTGGTCGTCCTGGTTTCCGCCAAAGGTCACCGGTGTCCCGCCCGAATAAGTCTCAGGTTGATAAGGATAGACTTCAAAGGTATAGCTATCGGTACCATAGCCACCTTCTGCCTCAGCGAACAATGTTACCGTTTCACCCTGACAAATGGTAACATCCGGCCCTGCATTAATTTGTGATTTTACCTGAAAATCAAAACAAAAAACCAGCGCCACCAAAAGAAAAAAACTCCGGTTATTATGCATTAAACACCCTTTTAAGTTATAGAAGATTAATCTTCAGGCTTAAAGTCCTCAAGATTATGCTCTTTGCCATTGATAATAATCTGCCGGATCCCGATGAACAACAGGATTTTCTTTACGTAAGCGGCATCAGTCGGGTGAATGTAAGAAAGAGTAAAACGATGGAAATCGGAAGATGGCTGATCAACAGCCAGGGTAAAGGTTTCAGGCATCAGAGAAGCCTGGCTGGTAACGGGTTCGATATCAGGTAAATCGTCAATATTAATAAAGAAAATAGTTTTAACCCTGCCATTGTCGTGCAATAAAAAATCCTCCGCGTTCACAAACCTGGCAGTATAACCATCCTGAGCACTGACTGGCTGGCCCGCAAAAAAAATAACCGATATGAACAATGGTATCAGCTTCAATATTTCAGGGCCATGGGTTCTCATAACGGACAAAGTTAGTGAATAACCAGTTTCGTGACAACAGTGCCTCTTTTTGATGTAATCCTGAGGAGATAGGTTCCGGGGCTGTTATCCGACAAGTCAAACATAGTCTGACTGACACCCGGCATGGTTTTACTGATTCCGCTGCGCATAATTACACGGCCACTGAGATCGGTCAGGGTGATGTCAAAAAAGTCGGCCGGGCCGTCGAGCGATACCGTAACATCTCGGCGGGCAGGGTTGGGATACACATTGATAAAATCTTCCGGGCTGAGCTCATCCATACCATAAGAGCAGGCAGTAAATGTAAAAGCAATTCCGGCAGTATCGCTGCTGATGCACCCTGTTACGGGATCGGTCACCCTTACTGAATGTTCCTGAAAGTCAAAACTAATTCCGGAGGTCATTGTTTCAAGAGTTCTCCCGGTGGACCCGTTACTCCAAAGGTACTGCGCACCGGCATTTTCAGCATCCAGGATCAGGGTATCGTATACGCAAACCTGAATTGCTCCTGCCTGAACAAAATACTCCGGCTTGATCAGGTTTACTTCCGGCAGTTGATTCACACTGACCGTAATCTGAGTTTCAATGGTATTAAACAAATCATTCAGTACCAACGTATAGGTTGTGGTTTCGGAAGGGTTCAGCAGAACGGTTTCATCGGTGGAGATTTCCGTATCGCCAACTTTCCAACTGTAAAAATAATGCGGATAATTGCCGCCACTGGGAAGTGCGATCAGCTGCACTGTATCTCCCAGGCAGATGACAGGAGGAACAGCCTGAGGCATCACCGCCAGCGGCCCGCCCACGACGGTGACCATCATGTGATCTTCTTCGCTTACGCAGCCATTTGCATCTGTTACAACAAGACTGAATAATGTTGAGTTGTTAAGCTTTCTGGTCACAGGACTCTGTATGGCAGGATTCCACAACGAATCTGCAGGCTGCCACTGATAACTGAAAGGTGGCATTCCGACTCCGGCACTTCCCTGTAATTGAGTAAAGGTTCCGTGGTTGATCTGGACATCATCTCCCGCTTCGGCAACAGGCAAAGGATTAACCACCACGGTCACCTGTGATGTAACAGGATTGTAACCATCATCTACTACAACAGTATATGTTGTTGTTTGATCAGGTTCTACAACCGGATTCTGAAGGTTCGAGGACCACCCGCCCGGCGCACTCCACCCATAAGTGTAAGGCTGCTGCACATTGCCGCCAAATGCATTCACTTCGAGTTGTGAGGAACCGCCGTAACAGATTTCATCGGGACTGGCAGAAGCTGAAGCAGCAAGTGCATCACCCACAAATAAGGTTGCCGCAGGCGACATGGTGAGTGGCGGGCAGTCGCCGCTAACCACGCATCTGAACTGATATTGTCCGAGTTCAAACGTAGCCGGATTGATTGTCAGCGTATTTGTATTTGTTCCGGAATAAGGAGCAGATTCGGTAAGATATTGCCAGAAAGCGGTGGGATCTGGCCGGAACTGCCATCTGAAACTTGTATCTCCAAGCGTTTCAACATTAAAGACAGCCGTTCCGCCAATGGGGACCATCTGATCCTCCGGTCCTGCCAGCACCGTGGGAAGCGGATCAAGTTCAACATCAAAGGTCTTTCCATGCGGCAGTGAATTATTAGAACAGAGGTCTACCACATTTCCGATCAAACGCAGTTCATATTCTCCGTTTTCATACATGGGTGGATAAAATTCAATGGTAAAGAATTTTTCCTGTTCGCCTCCGGCCTGACAACCTGCTCCGTTTACGCTTGTAACCGTGTGTTCAGTTCCGTCAGGGCCTACCAGCAGAAAGTCGGAAGGATTCACTGAAAGACAACGAAGGTTTTCGGTAAAGCCAAAATACAATGAAGTGGCTCCGGCACAACCTATTTCATTATCAATAAACGCGATGGTTGCCGCAACATCATCATAGATTCCGGCGGTTGAAGCTCCAAAATCAAGGGTATAACCAGCCGACGAAGAAGCTGTCCAGTTACTTATACATAACACATAGGTATCTCCTCCCTCAACGGGCAGGTCGGCATTCCATTTATTGGTAGGCCCGCCGCCGTTACAATGTGAATTACCGCCATTGGGACTGCTGATACCTGTTGAGCCATGATAACCAGCACCTCCTGCAGCATTACAGCTCTCTTGCATGAAAGCTGCATTGTTGTATATATCACTGCACTCCATGTCGTTCAGGTTATAAACCGCCCAGTCGTAATCGTCATTGGGGTTTACGGGAGTTATTACAAAACGCAGCATTCCGGATGTCTGAACAGAAATCACATACCATATGGTATTGGTTTCTCCATCCATGCAACTGCGGGGGCAACTCTGATTCGGATTGATCTCATCAGGATAGTTCCCTGAACCGAGCGGCACCAGTGGCTGATCATAAAAACCGGTGCAAACCGGGATGGCCCCAAGGCAATCCTGAATGGTAGGAACCTGAGACCAGGCGTAACCTGAAAAAAATATTGCAAAAACAACCGTTAATAAAAGCCCAGGCCTGTTTCCCTTGTAGGAAAGATAATTCATGACATCAATGTTTCCGTTATAAAAAAAACTGTTTATAACGATTTAACAAAAAGGAAAGAAAACAATAAACTGCTGAGAAAGCCAGCACACAGGCAAATTTAATAATAATATAACCCGGAATCAGGAGTTCATAAAAAAAATGGAATTTGACACAATCCTGACCATCTGATGCGGCCATCCGGGGAAGGGAAGGAAAATAGAAATGCGAAATTCAAAAAAAATGTGTTTTTTTGTGTACGCTTGCGTCTGCATTGACGTTATAATCCTGTCAACATAAACCGATTATGCGCGAAAACCTGTATTGTAACCGACTGTTTTGCATTATATTACTTGCCTTCCCGCTGATGTTTACCCATTGCATCAAAGAAGAAAACAACACCTTCAATCACCTCCCTGAAGCCCGCTATACCGTGAATCCGGCAAGGGGGGACAACGATACACAATTTTTCTTTGATGCTTCGGATGTATCCGATGCAGAAGACCCGGCCAGCGAGCTGCAAGTATGCTGGGACCTTGACAATGACGGGGTTTATGACACTGATTTCACAACAGAAAAGACATTCACCCATCAATATGGAAATACCGGGATTTATTTCCCGCTGATGCTGGTTTGCGACACAAAAGGCATGAAAGACTCCGTAAGACATATGATTGTTGTTGTAAGCGATCTGTCGAACCTGCCGCCATCAATGCCGACGTATATCACGCCTCCAAACTGGCAATCGTGGATGGAACCGGAGGTAATTTTCAAATGGACGTGCAGTGATCCTGAAAATGACTCCCTGACCTTTGACCTCTGGACCGGCCGCAGTACTGAGGCAATGTTACCTGCAACAACCGGAATCACGGAATTCAACATGGAAGACGGACAAAAAGTTTTCCAAACCACATATGCAGGTTTTGAGCTCAAAAAAACCTATTACTGGCAGATTTTTGCTAAGGATGTTGCCGGCAATTACACCGCCGGGCCCGTATGGCGCTTTACAACCCGGCCTGAATAATGCGGGGGAATCTATTTTCACTGCTGATCGCGCTGATCCTGCTACTGGCAGGCTACTCCGTTTTAGCCCGTGAATCCAGAATCAATGGTTGTATCAGCGGGACCGGAGATCCGGAAATTTACCTTTACCGTTTCTACGGAGATCTTGAAATTAAAACCGACTCTGCAAAAACGACTCCCGAAGGATGTTTTACCTTTACGTTGGATGAATCTCTGCCTTCAGGCCAGTACCGCTTAATATTCAATGGCAATAGGTTCCTCGATCTTATCTTTAATCACGGGGATATCAGTTTCTCGACTACCCTTGACCACCTGATCGACAGCATCAGGTTCTCAGTTTCTGACGAAAACGATTTGTATTACAGATATTTAAGGTTCAGATCAAAAAGCAGATACCGGATCCGGCAATTGCACAGGCAGCTTTTGTCCATTCCTGAAGGTAACAGTCAATACATGAGTACAAAGCTGGAAATAATGAGCCTGATGAAGCAGGAAAATGACTTTACGTTCGGGCTGATCAACGGGCGGGAGGATTCTTTTGCTGCAAAACTGATTCAAATCGACCGCGAACCTCAACCTGACCCCTCCTGGCCGCAGAAACACCGCGACCGTTACGTTTTCAGCCGGTTTCTTGGATACATTGATTACAGCGACACCACACTTCTATACTCCAATGCCTTGTCAGCCGAAGTCATCTCGTACCTTTCTGTCGTCACAGCCCTGTGGCCCGAACCTGACAGCATATCGTACGGTTTCAGGCTCGCTGCTTATAACCTGCTGGCAGCCTCAGGCAATTCAGAAAAAATGTTCGGTTTCATCAAAAACTATCTGATCCGGGGCTTTACCCGACTGGGCCATATCCGGCTTGCTGAAGAACTTGACAGCCTAAGCTTTAACGCCAATTGCCATTCCCGGGCATTCACAGAATATGCAAAATCGCATCAAACAAGGCTGTCCGGAAAAAAAATTCCGGCATACAACCGGATAAAGGCGTGTATAAATCAACAACCGCCAGGGAGTTACGAAGGTAGTCTGGTCATTCTTTCAGTACCCGGTTGCATATGGGATGAAAACCTGAGACACAATGTCATACAATCTTTGAAACTATCCACATACGGGAAGTATCAGGCCGTTACCCTTACTGCTGAAAGAACTGAAATAATCCCTGTCAACGAAACTGAAAATATATGCATGCCGGGCGAAAAGGAATATGCGAAGATTCAACGGTTTACCGGGTATCCCAAGGCTCCGCTGCTGATTGTTCTGGACCCTGAAGGAAACATTAAAAAAATTGCCGGTTCGTGGGCAACACTGATTAGCGGCAGTGAGCTATAATTCCCAGCCGGAAGCCAGAATATCCACGATGTGAATGGTTTTAAGCGGAATTTTGTGCTTGCTGATATATCCCTGCATGTGCATGAGACAAGAACTGTCGGTGGATACAATATATTCAGCGCCGGTCTTAAGTGCCATTTCTACCTTATGAGCCGCCATAGCCGTTGAAACGGGCTCATTTTTCACGGAAAACATACCGCCAAACCCGCAACAGGTCTCCCTTTCCTCCATTTCAACAAGTTTAAGCCCGCGCACATGACTAAGCAGGATTTCCGGCTCATTCTTAAGGCCATATTCACGGAGGGAAGCACAACTGCTATGCCAGGTAACGATATGATTAAAGGTGGCTCCTGTATCTTTAACATTCAAAATATTGACCAGAAAATCCGTGATTTCATATATATTTTTCTTCAGGATCCGGTATTCGTTATGCAGGGCGGAATTGTAGAACATTTCGTCGTAATAATTCCGCACCATACCCACACAGGATGCCGAAGGGGCTACAACATGACTGCAGTCCTTAAAATCACGGATAAACTTCTCACCCATGGCCTTTGCATGATCCCAGAACCCGCCGTTGAAGGCAATCTGGCCACAACAGGTCTGGTTCTTATTATAACGCACTGTAACTCCGGCCTTTTCAAGCACTTTAACCATGCTGAAACCTGTTTCTGGGTAAAACTGATCAATAAAGCAGGGTATAAATATATCTACAACCATCGGACAATGGAAAATTTTAACAAACCTACACTATATTTGCGGAAGAAACAACCGGTAACCTAAAAACAGGTAACATTTTCTGATTCCAGAGCTTTAAAATATCCGCATAAGTAAAAAGAGGCATGAACCCTGGCTATATTTACACTACAATTCTGTTTATCAACCTTTTAGCCGGCGTTTCAACAAAGGCACAAAATGATCAAACGCCCGACCCGTCCTCATGGGACACCATTTTTGCAAGACATCATGTCAGCGGCACCTTTGTTTTGTATTCCACTTCCAGAGACGAACATTACACAAATAACAAAGAAAGGGCTGACACAAGATACCTGCCGGCATCCACCTTTAAAATACCCAACACCCTGTTCGGATTTCAGACCGGGGCCATCAAAAGTGCGGATGAAGTTTTCGAATGGAATGGCACTGACTATGGCTATAATGCATGGAACCGTGACCTTAGCATCAGGGAAGCGTTCAGGCTGTCGGCAGTATGGGTTTATCAGGAAGTAGCCCGACGTGTTGGCAGGGAAGCGATGGATTCACTTTTGCAAATCTGCAGATATGGTAACATGAAGACCGGCCCTTTTATCGACCGGTTCTGGCTCGAAGGAGATGTGGCTATCTCGGCCAGCGAACAAATTGAATTTCTTAATAAACTATGGAACAGTCAGTTGCCATTTGAAAAAAAATATCAGCAAACGGTGGTTGAGATCATGCTTGCTGAAACATCCGGAAACCTTAAACTGTATGCCAAAACAGGATGGGCGGCCCGCATACAAAAACAAATAGGGTGGTATGTAGGATTCGTGGAAACGCCCGGTGACATCTGGATTTTTGCACTGAATATAGACATTAAGAAACCAGAAGATACAGATGCAAGGATATCCATCAGCAGGCAGATTCTCAATAAAGAAGGAATTTTCCCCTATCACAGATAAATCAGCACGACTCCAGGACAAATCCTGCATCTTTCAGGTGGTCCCAGAATGCAGGATAGGATTTTGAAACCACTTCCGGACAGTCGATGATCAGGGGACCGGCTTTTACACTCAACATGGCAAATGCCATAGCAATCCGGTGGTCGGCAAACGAAGAAATCACCGCCGGCTCCTTTTTTTCCCTGCCGGGAAGTAACACCATCCGGTCGTGTGCTGGCGCATAGGCATGGTATCCCAGACGTGAAAGGCCATCGATCATGGCTTCAATGCGGTCGCTTTCTTTAATGCGCAGGGTTGAAAGCCCGTAAAATTCCGCTCCATACCCTTTCCCGGCACAGGCGGCTACCATTGCAGGAAACAGATCAGGAGTCCGGGTAAAGCCGATACTGATTTCCGAGGATCCTCCCGGCAGATGCCGAAGGATGAGTTCATTGCCTGTCCAGATTGAATTCACCCCCGTCTTCTCCGACAGAACTGCCACCGCCCGGTCGCCCTGGGCCGAATCCTGCCTGAGGCCCCTGAGTGTAACAGCACTGTCAGGCATCAGGGCGACAAGTGTATACCAGAATGCCGCTGCAGACCAGTCGGCTTCGACTGTTGCAGTGCCAAGCCGGTATTTACCGGGATAAATCCGGATGCGTGGCAGCTCTGTTTCAACCCTTATACCGTTTTCCTCCATCAGCCTGGCGGTGAGATGAATATAAGGAAGAGAAACCGTTTCGCCCTGAAGCTTCAGTTCAAGACCATGTTTCATTACTGGAGCAATCAGCATCAGGGCTGATATAAACTGACTGCTGACGCTTGAATCTATAGTAACGCTTCCGCCATTCAGCCTGCCTCCGCTGATTTTTAATGGTGGGAAGCCATGGTTGCCTGTATAATCAATGCTGGCGCCAAGCTTAACGAGCGCATCCACCAGCGGCCCTGCCGGACGTTGCAGCATGCGTGATGAGCCGGTGAGCAGGCGGGTTCCGGGAGTTACCGCCATAACGGCAGCCATAAACCGGAAAACGGTACCGGCATCCCCCGCATTGAATTCATCGCTATCGGAAAGTGTAATCAGCTGCCTGATCAGGGTGTGCATAATCCGAGTGTCATCGCAATCCGGAAATTCACCATCACTACCGCCACCTGCAAGAAAGCGGATAACCATTAAACGGTTGGCCATACTTTTCGACAGCGGGAGTTTCACCGATAGTGGCCGGATAACTTCCGGCGGAATGATCCGTAACATCCGGGTAAATGAAATTATTCAGCCAGCCGCCCAAAATCGGTAAAACGGAAAAGACTTTCCCTGATAATTGCCGGCTCGCATTGCTGACCTTCCACCGCATGCCCTATGTTACGAAGCAGGGTAAGCATGGTCCGCCCTTTCTGGTTTTTCTTGTCGTAATTTGTAATCTCAACCAGTTCATCGATGGCAGTGGTCGGTATTTTATAATGATTGAAATTCAGCAGGATATGCCGTACCAGGTCATCGCGGTCAGAATGACTTAATCCGGCAATACGATATGAAATATATGCTTCGCAGATCATCCCCATGGCAATTGCTTCACCATGGGTAAGCGGGGATTTATCGTTGCGCAATGACCAGGTTTCAAAGGCATGCCCGAGGGTGTGTCCGAAGTTAAGCAACCGGCGCGAGCCCTGTTCAAGGGGGTCAGCGTTTACAATTTCAGCTTTGATCCTGATTGCTTCAAGAATGTGATCATCCCAACTTGAAACCACGGCCATGGGAATTCTGATCAGCCTTTTCCAGAAATCCGCATCAGCGATCAGGGCATGTTTAATCATCTCGGCATAACCGGATAATAACTGACGGTGCGGCAGCGTGCCCAGAAAGCCCGACCAGACATAAACGGCTGCAGGAGGCGCAAACAACCCGATCTGGTTTTTCAGTGAATAAAGATCCACCCCGGTTTTCCCTCCCAGCGAAGCATCAATCATTGACATCAGGGTGGTGGGAATATTTATATATTCCATTCCCCTGTGAAAAACAGATGCAGCAAAACCACCTAGATCACTCACCATGCCGCCGCCAAGATTGATCAGCAACGACTTCCTGTTGGCGCCTGCAACGGCCATCTGATTCCATACCTGCTCGCAGGTCTGAAGGGTCTTCTGATCCTCTCCTGCCGGAATCACTATCTTATAAGCCCTTTCAATCTGAGGAACCATGCCGGCAAGCAACGGATAGCAAAGTTTGTCCGTATTATCATCGGCCAGTACAAATATTGATTCCTTGTTTACGAAAAGCGTTGTAAGGTTGTAACGCAATTCTTCAAGGGCCGATTGTCCGACATATACCGGACTGCCTGCAATCTTAAATGTCTGCATCTTCTTTGCCATAATGCAAACATACAGCAACTTTGCTGAAATTACCAGAAAAATTCACTATCAGGCATGAAAAATTATGGATGACTGATATATTCCCGGGGATAAAATTTTTTCGGGATATTTCATGTGTGTTATCCCTGCAGGCCAACTGTGTATCAGGCATGATTGAACGGCGACGAATGACTTTATATGTATCTCATTATCATTTGGTTAACCTATTATCGGGAGCAATTCGCTGAAATCAATACAGGTTTCGATTCATCAAAAACCGTCCGGCCATTTAAATTTTTATTTTTTTCAATGTTTCCGGCACTTTTTATCAGGCCAATTAAGTATTTTTGAAAATCAATTCTTCGGGGCGTCTATCTGATATGGAACTGAACTTCAACAACACTGAAACAGCTTTTAGAAGCAAGACTTCCGCTGACCTTAAGCGGGCGCTGTGGCTGTTCAGGTCGCTGGCCAGCCCTCTGCTGGTTAAATCCGCCACATGGTTGACTAACGCGGCACTCAGACTGAAGCTGCCTTTTAACTGGTTGATCAAACCGACCATATACCGTCATTTTGTGGGAGGGGAAACCATAGAAGAATGTGCCGGAACGGTTGCCCGTCACAAAGAATTTGGGGTAAGCTCAATTCTTGACTATTCTGTTGAAGGCAACCACGATGACAAAAGCATACAGGAAACCCTGCTCGAAACCCTTAAATCAATCAGAAACGCGGCCGGAGAAGAAGCCATACCGTTCGCTGTTTTTAAACCAACCGCTTTCGCTGTCCCTGATTTGTTCGAGCATTCAGAACCCGGCCGCCCCCTTGAGGGACAAATGGAAAATGAGTATTACCGCTTCCGTTCAAGAATTAACGTGCTGTGCAACGAAGCCTTTAAACTTGACGTTCCGCTGATGATAGATGCGGAAGACAGCTGGTACCAGCATCTGGTTGACGATACAACTGAAGAAATGATGCGTCGTTATAACCGGGAGAAGGCGATTGTTTTCAACACCCTGCAGATGTACCGTCACGACAGGATACAGTTTTTAAAGGACAGTATCGCAAACGCCAGGGAAGGCAACTATTTTCTCGGGGTAAAACTGGTCAGGGGAGCTTATATGGAGAAGGAACGCGAAAGGGCAAAGGCAAAAGGGTACCCCTCTCCCATACACCCTGACAAAGCCGCTACCGATGCCGCATTCGACGAAGCCATCAGAATTTCACTCGACAACAGCGATATCGTCAGCGTATTTTGCGGGTCACACAACGAAACCAGCAACCTGCTTATGGCACAGGAAATCCACAAAAGGGAACTCCCGTTGAACGACAAGCGTTTCTGGTTTGCTCAACTTTACGGGATGAGCGACCACATCAGTTTCAACCTGGCCAACAGGGGTTTTAACGTGGCAAAATATGTACCTTACGGCCCGGTGAAAAATGTCATGCCTTACCTTTTCCGCAGGGCCGAAGAAAATACCAGTATTGCCGGACAAACCAGCCGCGAGCTGAAGCTGCTGAAAACCGAAATCAGGCGAAGGAGGTCAACCCGGTAATCCATTACCGGATTCACCGGTTCATCCTCTCTTTTTGCTGACCCGCACTCCATTTTTCCGCTTTCACCGATTCCCCTGATGCCGCACCCGCGCATCTCCGTAATTTAGCGGCTGTAACCAAATCAAACACCGGCAGCCATGAAAAAACTACACAACTGGACGTCTATCATAATCATTATCGCCATAGCATTTATTACCGCTTTTCTGATATAATACAGCAAGCTGAAACCCGGCCTGCCATCCCTCCGGATGTGCAAACTTCCTCAAATACTAAAAAATTGTTAAACCGCTCCAGCCGCTGCAACAAGCCAGGCAATTCCTGCGTTATATGATCTGAAACTACTGAGAAATCAAGTCACACCTAAAACCGCTGTACCATGCTGGAATATTCAAAAACCATCCTCCAAAAGGTCAGTTTTAACAGGGATCTTTTTAAGAAAGAGCTGAACAAGGCAATCAGGTTCCTGAAACGGGATGAGATTGTTTTGCTGCAGATATGGTGTATGGTCAGTTTTAACGACAAATATGCCGATATTATCCGGGAGGTATTCCGGAATATTACACGTTAGTATTTAACGATAAATTCATAAAACCGGCAGCTCAGCCGGTTTTTTTATTGAAGATTTGTCCGGTGGCGGTCATTTATATCCGTATACAACGCTTAGCCAATCATCTGCTACAGCTTTAATTGCAGTATCATTAATGTCTTACGCTGATTCAGGCGAAAACAAACTGTTTCAAAAAATAAGGCCGGGTGCGGAAAGTAAAGAGGAATCTCACTTTTTATTAAACATACATCCTATATTTGCCACTTATTAAACCATATACAAATGAATGAATATCAGGAATGGCACCATACAACCATTGCGGATAAAGTGATCGGAAACCTGAAAAGAAACCAGTTTGAAGCTATTTACTTTAAAACGGCAGTTGAAGCATCAGAATATATCTGCAACCGGATAAAGCCAGGGATGAAAGTAGCCTTTGGCGGATCAATGACAATAAGAGCGCTTGGCATACGCGAAAAAGCGATTGCAATGGGTGCAACACTGATTGACCATGGCAAACCGGGCCTCACAGAAGCAGAAAGACTGGAAGAAATGCGCCGGGAACTCACGGCAGATATCTTTCTGAGCAGCACCAATGCACTTACCCTGCGCGGGGAACTGATAAATGTCGACGGCTATGGAAACCGCGTGGCAGCCATGATCTTCGGACCCGGGCAGGTAATGGTGGTGGCCGGTATCAATAAGCTTGTCAGAGACGAGCAGGCCGCATTTGAACGGCTGAAGAGTACCGCCGGCCCCATGAATATGAAAAGGCTTGGAAGAAACACCCCCTGCACTTCTGATGGCATATGCCACAACTGTCTCTCAGAGGAACGGGGCTGCAGGGCATATACCATCATCCGGAAACGGCCGGCGCATACCCCGACCACGGTTATCATCGTCGGAGAAAACCTGGGTATGTAATTTTTTTAACCCATTCACTAAAGAAGATCATCATTAATAGGATAACTATAAAAAAGAGAGATGGAAACCAAACAAACCGGATGGACAATCATCATAGTTTTTGCTATTACCCTGACCGCATTTATCCTCCCTTCCGTATGGTTGATTCCGCAGGGCACAGGCAGAGTTTTCATGTTAGCATTCTCACCCGTTCTGATATTTGTAATGCTCTTATTTTATCAGCTCACTGTTAAGGTGGATCGTGAGACCATAAAAATCCGATTTGGCATTGGCCTGATACGGAAAAGCTGGAAACTATCAGCCATTGAAAGCGCTGAACCGGTCAGGAACAGTTTTTTTCATGGCTGGGGCATTCATTATACCCTGAATACCGTGGTATACAATGTCAGTGGATTCAGTGCGGTGGAACTGAGGTTCAGGAACAGTAAGCGAAAAGTAAGGATAGGGACGTCGGAGCCGGAAAGGCTTGCCAGCCATATTAACCGGATGCTGGAAAAAAAATGACCGGATTTGAGATTCTTTCCAAAAAACAATGAAAAAGCAAAAAAAGTTGCTAACTTTAAAATTGCTTGCTTACATTTGAACCGGATAATATGTTATTGCCATGGAATTAACACCTTTAAATGCCATATCGCCCGTTGACGGGCGTTACAGGAAACAGGTTGAAGTGCTTGCCTACTTTTTTTCAGAGGCAGCGCTGATAAACTACCGCGTATTTGTTGAGGTTGAATACTTTATCGCCCTCTGCGAACTGCCCCTTCCCCAACTGGACGGCGTTACCAAAAACGATTTTGAAAAACTCAGGGCGCTCTGCCGCGATTTCACTTTTCAGGATGCCGCAGAAGTCAAGGAAATCGAAAGGATTACCAACCACGATGTGAAAGCAGTGGAGTATTACCTGAAAAAGAAATTTGATAAATTGGGACTGGGCAAATACAAGGAATTCCTGCATTTCGGCCTTACCTCCCAGGACATTAACAATACCGCCGGCCCTTACGCGCTTAAACTGGCCATTGACGAGGTAATTCTGCCTGCTTATGAAGACCTTGCCACAAAGCTGGCCCAAAAAGCGAAGCTCTGGAAGAATATACCCATGCTTGCCCGCACCCACGGACAGCCCGCCACTCCCACCACGGTCGGAAAAGAACTGTATGTATTTACTGACAGGCTGAAACAACAGATCAAACTTCTGAAAGCCGTGCCTTTCAGTGTGAAATTCGGAGGCGCTACCGGCGGGCTGAATGCCCATTATGCAGCCTACCCCGAAACCGACTGGGTATCGTTTGCCGAACACTTTACCCGCCAGCACCTGGGCATGGAGCGCCAGAAAGTAACCACCCAGATCGAGCATTACGACAATATGGCCGCCCTGTTCGATTCCATGAAACGCATCAACGTCATACTGACCGACCTCTGCAGGGACATCTGGGCCTACGTATCCATGGACTATTTCAGGCAGAAGATCAAAGCCGGGGAAGTCGGCTCATCAGCCATGCCGCACAAGGTCAACCCCATCGACTTCGAAAATGCAGAAGGAAATCTTGGTGTCGCCAACGCGCTTCTTGAGCACCTCTCATCGAAACTGCCGGTTTCAAGGTTGCAGCGCGACCTCACCGATTCCACCGTAACCCGCAACATCGGCGTTCCGGTTGCCCATACCATTATTGCGGTAAAATCTATTGCCAAAGGCCTGGGTAAGCTGCTGCTCAACGAAGACAGAATAACCGCTGATCTCGAATGCAATTGGGCTGTAGTTTCCGAAGCCATACAGACCATTCTCCGGCGCGAAGGCTACCCAAAACCTTACGAAGCCCTGAAAGAACTCACCCGAACCAATACCCGTGTGACCCACGAACTGATCATTGAATTTATCGACGGACTCCATGTGAGCGATAAAGTTAAAAAAGAGCTGAAAGCCATCAGTCCGCAGACTTACCTCGGAAAATTCACAATTTAGCGTTTGCCCCGGTTTTCGCCGGAGAAGTTAGTAATAACAGCCAGTAAATGCCACCGGGACGTAAAAACTGCCCGGTTGAATGAAACAGGTTATCTTATCAAACTTATTGCAGACTTCTTTCCTAATCGGCGGGCGAAATAATCCCTGCGCTGTTGACGCTGTTGTTGTATGCGATAATGTAGTCCGGGAATTCGACATATCCGTTCCCGTCAATATCTTCCAGCGCGATGCCTGAGTCGCTTTCTACATTCTTGTTATAAATAGAGATTACATCAACAAATTCGATATAGCCATCCTGTGTGACATCACCGGAGAAGAACCCCCATTTTGAGCCATCGCCGTTAAGGTCTTTCTGATTTGCGCCTCCAAGGTTTTGATCTGTATATGTTCTTCGATTAGTAACCGGCCATTTAAATCACGAAGTGAAATCATTGTATTTGTTGTTGCAGGCTCAGGTAAGAATAAATGGCATAGGCCTCAGGCCGGATTCCGTAATCCCTTCCGACGCCATCGGGGGATTGACAAATACATCAAAACTACATTGTTTTTACACAATAAAAATATCCTGTCCCGGAATCACATTGTAATCAAAATAGCTGATCGTTAAGGAGGCTGTCCCCTTGTGTTATTTTTTTGCCCCGGTGGTGAAATTATTATCAGGTTTATTTCACCCAAAAAGACCAATACGATTAACATTCCGAGGAAGATTAATATTAATTTTTGTGATACTTCATGATTTAGCTGGCATGCGCCTGATAGATCAGGACAGCATACATCCAAACCTGCCAGAATACATGTCATTTCAGCCGCATCCATATTAAAGATGCAAATAAATCGTGCGATGGAACAAATGATTTATCGATTCAGCTTCAATAGATAAGCTGAAATGGAAGCCAACGAACTAATCACTGATACACCGTATCGACATGCCAAACGTTTTACTTAGGTGAGTCCTGTAAACGCTTGCTGAAGCAAAGCCCATGCTCCTGTAATAAGCGCTGCCGTATGTTGGATGGGCATATGCTGTCCACCAGTTGCCTTCGGAGTCCATTACTGCGAAAGCACCTCCGGTCCCCCTTTCTCCGCCCGGCAGGGCTGTAAAACCGGTTTCATTGGTTGCCCCAGAATTAGGCGGGGTCCAATGGGTTGTTCCTGCTTCTTTCAGTTTACCACCTGCCACGATATGACCTCCCAGGTAATCGGTCAGGGCGGTCCATTCGTCATCTTCGGGCACATGCCAACCAATCGGGCATACGTTTTTCCCGCCATTTTCGGCCATATTGATCACATGCCAGTTGTAAAGGGCTCCATAAGGTTCTTTGTAGGCTATGTCATTCTCATACCAGCAGTATGCATGGGTGGATAAGGTATCCCAGATGCCAGCGTCGGTTTGCAGCGGAATCGGCGTACCGTCGTTATACCGTGTTGTTTTCAGGTTCTGCCCCAACCAGCTCTGCGGGCCGATTTCTATAATTGTGTAAACATTTCCGTCAATATCAGTCACGGAATTTCCCCCGCCTCCATCATAAAAAACAATGCTGTCTATATCGTTAACGGGATAGTTAGCGATGGCTCCGGTTTTCAGGTGGATATACATAGTCTCGTTCTGGGCCATGGCCATACCGGCCAGTAGCACCGACATTGTGAAGAATGCAACTATTCTTTTCATCTTTAAATCTGTTTTAGTTCTTGATAAATTTCCTGGTGATCTTGTTCTTATTGCTTGTCAGACGGCATAAATAAAGGCCATCTGGAAGCGTTGTAACGTCGGCCTGAATGGCCATCTCTCCTTTTTCCCGGGTGATGCTTTTCACATAGACCGGCATACCTGTTACCGAAAAAATCTCAAGCTTGAAGGTTTCCTCATCAGGCAGGCAGCAGGCTATGTGCAAAATTCTTTCGACAGGATTAGGATACAACATGATTTCCGGGGAGCATGCCGGGCCTTTTCCGGGAACCTGCACCAGGACAGTGAAATTCAGGTAACGCAGATCGGCCAGCAGGTAGTTATCACCTGTTCCTTCCATCATCTCCACGATCAACTCACCGGATGAAAAAAAGAGCTTTCCAATATCATCGATCACATAGGAGCTTTGTTGACCGCTGTTCTCCAGCACATACATGTTCTGAGCCATAAGGTGTCCCGGGAGCAAAATACATCGAATCAAGATGATTAATGAGGGTATCAGTTTTCTCATATCAAACCCTCCTCAATTAATGATCAGTTTACGAATCCTGGTGATGTTTCCGGCCTTTATTCCGATAATATAGCAGCCCGTTTTCAGTTCAGATACATCTACCATTCCGTTTTCGGATTTTTGTCTCAACACCTCTCTTCCTTGTTGGTTGTAGATAATAATTTCTTCTGCCAGCCATTCATCCCCGCTTGCGATACTAACCATGTCACTGGCCGGATTGGGATAGATACTGAAGTCGGCTTTTTCTACATTTTCGATTCCGGTAGGGAATTGATATTCGGCAAGGAAATGTAACGCAGGCATTTCTCCACCGCCTTTTGCGAAAAGGAACTCCATGATTGACAGGACAGGAACTTTAATACCGGGTGCATACCAGTCATAACTGATATCGGTGAATTCACCCAGATACATCCAGGGTTCGCCACTTTCAAACCTGTACCAGGAGTGCATTACCGAGGTAGTTTTAAGTCGCAGGACATTGGGGTAGGTCTCTGCAGGAGTCGTAATAGAGCCCCAGGCATCAGCTTCTATGGCAACGTGCCCTGAATCGCGCATTACGCAGTAACCCATGTCGATCGAGTACATGAGCAACTCGGTATTAAAATCGAACTCGTCTCCATATGCCAAAGGAAACTGAAGGTCGATATTACTGTTCAGGTAATTGGTGAAGCTGGTATTACCTGTTTGGTACCAGCCCAGGGCCAGTAATTCGCGCGAAGAGGCACTTGTTTTATAGTACTGGTAAGCGCCGAACTCGGAATCTAAAGGTTTAATGGCAATATCTGCTCCGGCAGCCCCGATGGAATCGGCAAAGGGTGTTGTTGACGGATTCACGCAGAGGGCGGTTTCTCCTACAAAGAAGTCTTCCCCTTCAATAACTTCAAAGTCCCACACCTGGTTTCCACCGGGTCCGCCCGGATCGATGTTTGTAACCACATTGTAGCCATCAATGCGGTAGCTGTCGCCGATGGCAAAATTCAGGTTGTTGTGCAGCACGGGTTGTGCGAACAGGCCATGCGTGCACACAACCCAAACAAAAATTAAGATCGTCTTATTCATAAGTCTGTAATTTAAGGTTTGTGATTTTCTTTTTTACCGGGATTGTTGAAATGGTTGAATATCTTTTTCAGTGCCTCTTTTCTGATTTTGATATTCTTCTTCTTGTCAGACAGTTGCTGATCCTTGCCCTGTTTTATCTTCTCCCCGGAGGGGCGGCTTTTTTTACCCTTTTTTTTCATCTCTTTTCCTGACATTGTAAAAATACAGTCCCACAGGCCTGCATTCCAAATTATAAGGGTTGCAATAGGTTACGGATGTGATTTCAAAAAGTAGCAAAACCCGGATATAATGAATTGACGGGAACTACAGGAAGGTTGAATCGAAACGGGATAGGCTGTGGTCGGGATACTGTTTCGGGTAAAGCAACCTTATAGGGTCATACCTTCAGAGTTTTATCAGATATGGTACAAGGCTGTCATCGGTCTGCAGGCCCAGTTTTTTCCTGAGCCTATACCTTGTCGACTTAATCCCGGCTTCCGATTTGTACATGAAGGCGGCGATCTCCTTGGTACTGAGATTGAGCTTTAAAAATGCAGCCACCTTGATCTCGGCAGGAGTCAGATCCGGACAAACAGTTAACAATTGCCGGAAGAAATCGGTATGTATATTTTTAAAGATTTTTTCAAATTCATTCCATGAATTATCCCTGAGCTGGGCTTCGAGACTGTTTACAATGCTGTTGATGTGATGGTTCAACTCGCCGGATAAGCCATTTTTTTGGCTGAAGCTTTCCAACTTTTCGATGATATCTTCGATGGTTTCATTTATTCGCAGCATTTCGAGGGCTTTTGAAGCCAGTTCCCTGTTTTTTGTTTCCAGTTGTTTTTCCAATAGTTGCTGTTCCTTTTCGCGGATCTCACTTTGTTGAAGGTGGATGGTCTTTTCATGTTCATAGATTTCCCTGCGGCGCTTCATGGCATAGGTTTTCATCCTGAAAAGAAATAGAAGCAACAGAACAATGGCCGACATGGCCACGATAGAAATGGTGAGCAGCAGATTATTTTTGGCCTGGATTTCGTTTCGGCTCTTCCAAAGTTTGATTTCGCTATCCTTCCGGCTGACCTGGAATTTGAGTTCCAGTTCACAGATAAGTTTTTCCCGGTTTGCCTCCATGAGGCTGTCTTTCAAATGCCCGCTCAGTAACTTGTAGCGGAATGCTTCCTGAAAGCGACCGTTATGGGCCATGAGGGAAGCCAGGGTGGCGTAAATTTCACTGACGAGGCTTGGATTATTTATTTTTCGGGCAATATCAATAGCGGAAAGTGCATTATTGAGCGCATTTTCTTGTTGTCCAAGATAATTCAATGTCTCGGCCATTTTGTGTAAATTGATACAAATGCCGGTGTCATCATTGAGGGTTGAAAAGACAGTCAGAGAGTTTTTGAACATTTCCAGAGCCTCCCGGTACCGGCCCATTTCCAGGAAGAGGTTTCCGATCATATATTGGCTGCTGGCAATACCCCTTTCTTCTTTCAGCGAGGTTTTGATGTTTATAACCTGTTCCAGATAATACAAAGCCGAGTCATACATACCCATTGATTCAAAGACCCTGCCAATCCCGGAAAGGACGGTGGCTTCTTCGGATAAATTGCCTGTTTCAACTTTAAGAGTAAGCGCCTGCTGGAAGTATTTCAAGGCAAGATCCGGTTCGGAACGCTCCAGGTGCAGGCTCCCCAGGCAGTGAAAGCCGGTGGCCATAAAATCTTTATCACCGGAAATCTCGCTGAGTCTGACCACTTCCTGGAAATCCTTGATGGCCTCTAAAACATTGCCATTGATATGATGGATAGCCCCAATGGCGTAATGGTAATACGCCAAACCTCCGGGATGGTCGATCTCCTCATAAATGGTCCTTGCCTTTTCAAGATAAACATAAGCCACCTCATATTCATCTTTATAGTAATATGCCCGCCCTTGCCAGAGAAGGCTGCCGGCAATGCCTTCGCGATAATTGAGTTCAGTTGAGAGCAGCAGCGCCTCCTGTAAATAAAGCAAGGCTTTTTCATAGTCCCTGCTGCAAAAATGGGTTCCAAGGTCGATCAGGAGATTGGCCCTGGCCGTGTCAGGGGGCATGTTGTGAAGCTTTTCTTCCCTTTCGTCGAATCCCCCGTAAAGCGAGGCAAATAATTGATGACTAACAAGCAAATAAAAAATGACGATTGGTAATATTCTTTGCATGATTTGGCAGCGGGCCGGATTGTTTCTCCTTTTGCGAAATGCTAGTTGCATAAATAGCTCACCCTTCTAACAAATATAGGAAATTTTTGACGAACCTGACTTTATTGCAGGACTTAAGGCGCAGGTCTTGGAGCATTGATAATCTGCGCTCTATGCTCATCGCTATTTAAAATTAATGATCTTCTTGACTATCAATTGCTTTTCAAGAATAATCCTGACAAAGCAAATTCCGGCCATCAGGAGGGCTGATGTCTGCTTAATTGTTGCATGTACTAATTACCGGGTGAACGATCCGGGTACTTTACGTTCAGATAAAGATAAAGTCAGCTCGTTGGTTATTCCTGTTGCTTAGGAGATACCCCTATGCTCAGATTGCCTTCACTGCCCATTAAAAAGACGGTATACTTTCCATTGTCGGCCGTGATGGAACCTCCCTTATCACCCATTTTCATGGTAACTGTTTCAAATCCCTTTTTCTTTAAATCGGCATCGTACCTATCAATAAAATCATCCTCAACATTTTCGTAGATAACATTCCACGATTTGGCTCCATCAATGATACTTGTCGTTACAGCTTTTACTTTTCCGTAGGTGAACTCGGGAACTTCGTCAGGTATTTCACCGGGCCAGGAATTGGCTTTCCCGTCAAGCTCAACAGTATTGCCGCCCTGGGTGATCACAGCTTTTTCATCACCGAGATCCACATCGGCTTTGCTGCCTGTTTCGTTTTCAATGGCTTCTTCCAACAACTCTTCGCTGGTTTTTTTCGATCTATCCTGACAGGAAACGATAAAACTGCAGAAAACAAGGATTGCAAAAAACAATCCGGCTCTTTTAATTCCTTTTGTTGCTTTCATAACAAAAAAATTTAAGTGGATAATTGGAAAATTATGTGATAAAATAAGAAAAAGTCTGTAGTTAAAAAAACGGATTCAGAAAACCAGCCCTGCCGCAATGCCGGCAAAGCGCCCGGAGCTCAGTGCAAAGGGCAATGAAAAGTATCAGAATTTTTTTTCATGACTTTTTATTTTTGAATGTTACGCTTTAAGGTTGCTCCGTACTTTTGAGCAAACAACTGGCATAAGTACCCCCGTTTTGCAAGTAGCTCCGATCAATCTTCATTTCTCCCTGCAAATATTGTATTTTAATCAGTCCTGGCATTCAATCCTTAATACAGCGAACTGACACTCTGGTCGTTACATTGCAATCACTTTTAATGACCCGCGTGTCATTGAATTTCATCCGATAGGTCCATGCCAGCTCACCCCACCATATGTCAGAGGTCCACCAGCTACCATACTTTCCTGCCGCCCAGTTGTCGGTACTGTCTTTTCTAAGATAACCTCCGGGAAGTGCAGCAAATCCATAATCATCAGTGCCATTTCCTTCATTTTCCCAACCTTCAGTTGCTTTTAATGCAGTTCCCTCTTTATCGCCATGAATACCACTATTATCATGTGCGATGAATCCGATTAACTGCTGCCATTCCTCAACAGATGGAAGGTGTGTCCCGACAGGGCAGAAATTCACGTTGCAAACCTGACTATAAGTGTACAATCCGGTTACGCTTGTTTGTCCATAGTAAAGCCCACTTTTATTGCCCATCAAATCATCAGTGATGATGGTACCGTCATTGTATCGGGTTGTTTTCAGGTCTTCGGCCATCCATATCTGTTCTCCGATTTTAACGGTTTTATAAACATTGCCGTCAATATCGGTAATGCTTTCAGGATTATCTCCTCCATTTCCCGTGTCGTTGTTCTGATCATCTTTTTTACAGCCTGTAACTATAATCGTGATGATTCCGGCTGCCAGCGCAATCTGAAGTAGCGTTTTCATGGCTTTTTGTTTTAAATTCAATTCTCATTTCATTGCTGAACAATTATTTTATTCGTCAAAGAAGTTTTACCGGTGGTTATGATGCAGAAATACAGCCCGTTTTCCAAAGCGCTCACATCAATTTCCGCCTCACCGGTTCCGGCCTGTATTTGTTCTTCGATGAGTAACCGGCCATTTAAATCACGAAGTGAAATCATTGTATTTGTTGCTGCAGGCTCAGGTAAGAATATATGGCATAGGCCTCTGGCCGGATTCGGGAATAGCTGAAGAGCCTGATTATTAAAATCTTCAATCCCAACATGCCCCCCCTGCACAATCAGATACCACCACTTCTCTGTTTCCTCGTCAAACGACGTAATGTTGTACCAGACCGGTTCAATGAAACTGGTTACTATTTCATCCTCCGGATACATGCATGAATGTTCTGACCTGGTGATAAAAGGGACGAGCGAAGCCAGGCTGGTGGTATCGTGAACCGTTGCAATTATCCTCTGATTCTCATAATCAATAACCGGAGGTAAAACCTGGGATTCAAAAAAGACATCAAGGACATCCGCCTCGTAAACGGGTGGTGCGGCTGTCTGGTAACGAATGGCAGTGGCATCATTTACCTGCACAGAGTCGAACGCTGCCGCCGCAACAACAAAGTCATCATCATCAATGACTTCAATTTCCCAGGGGATTCCATACAACCTGGGCACCCAGACATCCCAGACAATTTCTCCCTGCGGGTTGATTTTAACTATTGTGACAAATGTATAGCTATAGCAGCTTTTCATGGTAATACCGCAAATGTATACATCGCCGGAAGGCCCCATATCAAAATCAAAAGGATGATCATTTAAGAAATTTCGGTGATCATATCGGGCATCCCAGATCAGGGTGCCTGAGGGTGAATACTTCAGCAAAATATAGTCTTTTCCGGTTCCGGGATAGGGGTCTTCATAGGCACTGTAACCACCCACTAACAAATCACCGGCATCGGTGATGGCGAGAAAATAAGCATTGTTGTCCCTGTATCCGGGATTCCCATAACTATGTTTCCATTGAAACACGCCGTTCTGATTGTATTTAACGGTCACAATGTCTGTAAGGTTGGAACTGATCTGGTTGTAGCCGGTGATGTAAACATTTCCGGCATCATCCACTAAAACTCTTTCAGCGATATCAGTACTGTGATAAACTTCGCCGTCCAGGAATTCGTCCCAGACCAGATTGCCATCGGGGTCAAATTTTGCGACACAATAATCAATGGATGCATTCCATGCATCACCGGCCACGTAAACATAACCCGACTGATCAACGCAGATACTTTTTGCGTTGGCATATATGCCGGTACCGGCAACCGTTTCATCCCATAAAATTTGTCCGGCGAAATCGAGTTTCATCACCAGCATTTCCGATCCCGGAACTCCAGGCTCGAATTTAGTGCCGGCTACATATAAATAGTTATCATCAATGGTCATATAAGTTGGTTTCACCTGCCATTCAAAGCCGTTAAATTGTGCATCGGGAAGTTCTGATGTCCAGCTGATTGCTCCATTGCTGCCATTATACTTCTGTACAGCTACCGACCAATAGGTGCCACCAGGGGTATGCTTCATAAAGGTGATATATGCATTTCCCTGGTTGTCGATACACAATGTATTCGGGGCTTCCGAAATTGTATCACCACATTCGTATGTTTGCACCCAAAGCACATCCCCATCGGGATTGTGTTTCATCACAAAATTGTTTCCTTGTGTTCCGCCTGTAAATACATTGCCAGATTGATCCACGTTCACAGCGGTAGCAGAAGAAGAACTTGCGCCCGGAAAGTGGTTATTTGATATCCATGATGGAAAAACCTGGGCTGAAGTTTCAGCAGTGAGCAGCGCACTGAGAAGCAGCGGGATTATTTTTTTCATGACTGTTCCTTTTTACCAAAGTGAAACTCAAACCACATAGCTTTCATACCCGATAACTATGTGTTTAGTTTTCATGGTTTTATAATCTTCTTTACATAACTTAAGCTGGGGTTATATATCCTGCAGAAATATACCCCCGCCGGAAGCGCACTTATATTAAGATTTACAACACCATTGCAATCTGCCGGTTTCTTGTGGATCAGCACATTACCTGAAGCGTTCATAATATCCACTACCAAATCGGGTATGGGGGTCTGTTTTAGGCTGATGCAAATGTTGTCCGAAGCCGGAACAGGATAGACTTCCGGATAATTCAGAAGGAATTCGCTCACTGAAGTAGTTTCGAGTGAGGCGATGTAAAAATGATAAGAAGTGTTGTAAATATCCTGCAGGTTTTCAAAAGTGATGGTAAGCGATTTGAGCGGGATGTCGGGCATAAAACCGGCGGCAGGCGCTTCGCTGGAAGGCATTCCCCCGATAACCAGGTTATTATAAACAATGTAGTCTTCCGGCGTATCTGACCCCAGGAGTGCGGCATGCGAGGCATCCCATTTCGGAATATTGATGCCATCTTCATTCAGGTCAGCGTCAAATAATTCCATCAGCCAGCCATCGATAACCTCAGGTGGCACCTGGTTGTCATTTTCATCGGTCGCGGAGAACAGGCAGTTCTCCACATCAATATCCACCACACAGAATCCCCAGGCATCCGGTGGAGCAATCTGATCGAAAAAGAGGGTCAGTGTAGCTGAGGATGTCAGGGGCTGTCCGTTAGTGCCGGCACCGTTCATGGCAACCTGTATCCTCAGGTTTTGGGCGTTGTCGGCTTGTCCGAAGATGTTTTCAAAAGCGTTGCCGTCGTCGAAGACCTCGTTGTCAAGAATCTGAACTTCACCGTTAAGGGTGCCGCTTACCGCCCAGCTAAAGTCTGACAGGGCGGCATTGATAAAACTGCCACTACCCTGATGGGTGCCGGTGATTTGAAAAGTTGCATATTCCTGGGCGAAAGAGCCATAAAGGCAAAATAACGCCAATCCGATGATGTAAATTACTCTTTTCATGGTTTGTGGTTGTTTTTCACAATTTCACAATCTTTTTCACAATCATTTGATTATCAAAATAAAGCCGCACAAAATACATCCCGGAGGGTAAATGGCCCATATCCAGATCCAAGGTCCCTGAGTTCCCGGGTTCCAGGACCTGAACTTCCAGTACCTTGCCATATAAATCCACAATCTCCAGGACCACCGGCTGCCGGCAACCAGCTGAGAACCGAAGACTGACATAACCCCGTGTGGGGTTTGGTGACAGCCGGATCTCCGGCAACGGATGCTCACTTACACCAAATGACAACAGCGGCATGTACATCACCAGCGCCCTCGCCGGATCATCGTTTGCATCATAAATATCATACTGGCCGATTTCCGCCTCCGTACTGTGCGACCATTCGTTGTTCTGTGCCCAGATGGTGTCGACAAAGGAGGTCAGGGTTTCTATATATAAGTCGTATCCACCGTTGTCCTTAATAATGTTGAATCCTGTAGCGGATTCATCCGATTTGCCCATGGGACAGTTTCCCCTTGTACGGATACCGTACCCGCCATTGCTCCGGACGATATTGTAATTCAACCTGATGGCGTTGGTGTCTGCATATTCCGGCTGGTAATCCAGGATCATCCCGTCCCCGATGCAGTACTCCACCCTATTGCTATCGGCATAGGCTGATACAGATTTTAGGTATAATCCAATGTGTGAATCTTTTATTTCGTTCAGGTCAAAATCATTCGCTGCGATGGCTGACAAGTAAACCCCATAGGCACCGCCGCTGATCCTGTTACCTCTCATCCCGCCGAACGATGTTGAATGAACATTTATCGCGCATACCGATAAGGTATCATTTTCAAAGGGGAGACCGGAGGGCTCAAAATACGGGAGGGTGATGGTGTTATCTTCAAAATAGCCTCCGGCAGTAGTACTGAACCGGATGGCTGCTACCGAGCCATCGGTGTGGATTTCGTTTTCTCTGATGACGATATCCCCTGCGGTAGCTTGAAAACGGATGCCACCGTCATTAAAGTTATTGTTTCCGATAATTGATTCATCCAGCGCAGTGTATCTGGCCGAAAGCGATCCGTTTTGGACGTGATTTTCCATGAACAGCAAGCCGCTGTGGGCGACCGCTTTTAACCGGACTCCTTTTCCAATCGTGTTACCGGATATCACATCAGGATCCGAGGCTGTTGACAACACCAGCAGGCTGTCTGAAATCGTGTTATCTGCGATAAAGACCGTATCAGATTTTGAGATGGTGCTCACTCTCAGGCTCACGCCTATCTGGTTGCTGACAACCCGGATAGTTCCCTGAGAAGAAGAACTGCTGACCCAGAGCCCGCCTTCTGTTTCACAATTAATAACCTCACGTTTGGCAGCGCATGTGGCACTTTGAATGTGAATGCTGTCCGTCGCGACGCAGTTCTTTAACAATATCCGGCCAGTTTCACCCACTGAAGCAGTATGGTCATTCAGGACCTGCAACCCGCAGTCTTCAATAATCAAAGGGGTCTCAGAATAACCGCTGTCGCTGTGCATAACGTTCCTGCACCAGAGGTTACTGATCAGCACAGGCAATGTACCCAGTTTTGATGAGAGGATGAATGTTCCCTCCACCATTGTGGAAATGCGGCTTTCCCCTGCAATAGAAACGCATTTTTCGATCAGAATGGGATCTTCGGTATACATACCGGAAAGTACCGAGATTGAATCGCCATTCTGCGATAGCTGCAAGCCCTCCGGGATGGTGTTGAACGGGTGCGCCATCGTCCCGTCCTCGATGCCGGTGTTGTTGGAGACATCAACATAGATCACCTGCTGCGCCATCAGCGAGCAGTGAAGGGTGAACAGTGAGCAGAGAAGGAGGATATGGGATGTTTTCATTTTTCGTTTTTTTTAAACACATCAGGCACAATAGAGCACATAGATTCTATCCTGAAGGTTCGGGACAAGTTGTGTCTTCCTATTGTGTACTATTGTGCCTATGTGGTTAATAATCATAACTTAATGATCTTTTTTACAATGATTTGATTTACAAGGTGTATTCGGATGATGTAGATGCCAGAGGGTAAATTGGTGATGTCGATTTCAAGTGCTGAATCGTTCAATTGTTCAATTGTTCTATTGTTATTGATGGTCACAGCCTTGCCGTATAAATCAACAATCTCAACCCTTACAGATTGTAAATTGTAATTTGAAAACTGTAAACTGTAAATTCCCCTGCCCGGGTTAGGAAACACCTCCACGCCTCCCTGCCCCCCTGCCTCCATGCCTCCCTGCTCCTCCAGGCCGCTGATAACTGTATATTTAAGTATAGTATTGTTGTTACCACAGGCATATCCGCAATTTTGGGAAGTAAACATGATCGCACCGAGCAATTCATTGCTTTTAGGATGGGGCTGTTCTTCCCAGACCACATTCGACCAGTAGTAATTCGTTTCCGGGATATAACCATAATCCCAGGCATTGGTTGTGTGCAGAATCATACCGTCAAAGGTGGTTGCCCAGAGCCGGTTGGTATCGATAGCATGCAGGCAGGTGATGGCGTCTTCATCAGTGCTGTGGATTTCAGGCCAGTAGTAGTCATAATCCACAAAACCGCGGATTTCACATAGATTTCCGATCCATCCGTGATCTTTATCAATAAAGAATACCGGACCGAAGTATCCGCAATGGTTTACAAATTCGGGGATTATGGATTGCTGGCCCGGATCCCAGTAAAAGACCTGGATCCCTCCACAGAACCAGACTGCTTCATCGGTGGCGCTGATTCCGCTCCAGTAATTCAAATGACCGATATCGATCTGGTTAACTCCGGCGGGTGTGATCTGCCATATGTAATAGCTTTCATCTGTTGTCACATATCCGGTATCCGATCCTGGCGCAAATGAAATGTCGGTTACAGGGCTACCTGTTGCGCCATGGTAGGCCCAGGTATCGCCACCATCGTTTGTAACCATGATGAATCCGTTGTGGTCACCGAGGTATCCATTTTCGGAATCGAACATCCATATTGCATGGCAATAATCCCAGTGCTTCTGGATTTCCCAGGTCTGTCCACCGTCCTGGGTATGGAATATCAGGAATTCCTGGTTTTCATTCTGCTGCAAACTTGTTACCCAACCCTCATCATCATTGATAAAGAATAAGTCTGTAAAGCTGTTGTAATAAGGTTCGCCACCTATGTAGACCGTATCGGTGGGGGTGTCGGGAAAGTTGCCGAAGAGATCAATCCAGCCGCTTTGCTGGCTGTGGGTATAGGATATAGGGCATAGGGCCAAGAGCAGAAATATGGCTTGCAGCTTGAGGCTTTTGTGTTTCATAGCTAATCTTTTTTTTCACCAAAATAGACACATAGAACACATTAGGTTTCACAATAGGATACTATCCCGAAGGATCGGGACAAGTTGTGCATTCCTATTGTGTACTACTGTGACTATTGTGTTTAATTTTCATAGCTTAATAATCTTCTTCACAATCGTTTGATCTTCAAGATATATCCGGATGAAGTAGATGCCTGCCGGCAAGAAACCAATATCGTGTTCCCTGTTCCAGGTTCCCTGTTCCATATTCCAGCTAATTACCGGTTTACCATATAAATCCATCACTTCAATTTTCTGAGTTTGAAATTCCGGATTTGTTTGTAGCCCGGAGGTTGTGATTTGGAATTTCCCGCATGTCGGGTTCGGCCACACCTCTATACTTACCTGCTTCCCCGCTTTCCCACATCCCCGCTCTATAACCGCAGTAATAATATCCACCGTCACAACCCATTCTTTTTCAGTCTGGCCGTTACCGGAGGTTACCGTATAGGTGAACGGGTAGGTAAAGTCCTGCATCATGCCGCCGGGGGGATCAACCGTTGCATCGGGGGAAAGGAAGATCTCGGGGATCAGCCGGCTGACATCGGTTCCTTCCTCAACAATGACATGAACGGTTTGTGCGTCTTCATCAATTTCTGCCGGCTGCGCCTGCTGGTCGACGACAAAATCGATCATATTGGCATCACCGGAAGGGAATCCTTCCAGCACTCCGTAGCGGTATAAGGTCCCATTGTTTCCGATTGCCCAGGCATGGTGGGCATCGGTGGCAAAGACATCCGTCAGGTAACCGTCCGTCAGGTGGTCGGCAATAAAATGGACGGTATCGGCATTTCCGTTGGCACTCATCAGCACATTACCACTACTGGTGACAGCCCAGACAGTATCAAGGCCGGATGTGAATACACCCAGGACCGATGCAAGGGTATCTTCATAAAAATGCTGGAACATCCCATTTCTTAACCGCAATATTTCACCCCCATAGCTTAGCCAGGCCTGGTCGGGCGAGTTGAATTGTATATCACCATAGCAAGGCATGTATTGTGCTCCGCCGTAAAAAGTCCACGTATCGTTTTCATAGATCATTTTTCTTCCAAAGCAGCCGGTTGCCCATCCGTAATCACCGGAGCCAAAGGAGATGGCATCCCAGTCGGTATAGGTGCCGGTATTCTGTGGAATCAAGCTGCTCTCTGCAATTTCAGCGATCCATCCTTCCGCACAGCCGCACCAGCCCATGGAGCCGTCCGGGGAAAAACCGATGCTCAGGATCTGGCCGGGCGCCAAGCCAAAGAAATTCCAATTCTGTCCTCCATCGGTCGTTTTGCAGAGCAATCCGCTTTCTCCGCCGGCATAGCCTGTTTCGTAGGATAGCATGTAGATGGCATGGTTTGCACCCAATGTGGTCTGAATATCCCATGTTTCCCCACCATCCGTAGTGTGGTAGATTTCTTTATAAAAGCAGCTATTAGTAATCCAGCCTTCGTTACCGATGAACCACAGGCTGGAAAGGCACCCTCCGGCGGCTCCGCCTACCGGAAATAGCTTCTCGCTGATATCCACCCAGCCATACGCACGGGTGTACGCAGCATCGAAGTTGCATGTGGAGGTGCTGTTGTTCAGGTTAACGCTGTAACTCAACGGATCGAAGCGCGCGTATTTGTGGGTAGGGGTTACGGTGTAATTCCCGTTCGGCAGATGGTTGAAATCGTATTCCCCATTCAGGTTGGTGCGGGTAAATCCGCTGATGGGGCCGCTCAGGAAGACTTCTGCCCGCGGATAGGGATTGCCGTCAAGCGTTATGGTCCCATTGATGGACGAAGTAGGCAGGGGGGTGTTGTCGGTCCGCACGGGCCAGACATGCCAGTCGGCCGTTTTCAGATACTGCAGCCGGTTACCGCCTCCCATCATCCCATCGGTGAACCATACGATCCAGGCCTGGTCGGTCTCATCGGCACGGGTGGTGGAAGTCCAGTAGGACAGATCGTAGTTGAATCCTATGAGGTTTGTAAACGGGTACTGTTCAGGCATTGCGGGATTATTCCGGCTCATGTCCACCAGGCTGCTCATCTCATTGCGGTTGGGCATGCGCCAGTCGTTGTGGCCCAGGTAGTTCTCCGAGTTCAACAGGGCAATGTAGTCCAGGGCATGCTGCCAGTTGATGGCGCCGTCGACCCATTGGTTGGTGTCAAATTCCGGATTCCGGGTAAGCATCAGGTTGGCGTCTTTTGTCCACATCAGCCCGGTGAGGCGGTCGGAGACGGTGCCGTTGTTGTTATCGACGAGCCGTGGCGTGGGCCAGGTGATCCCTTCCACCAAAAACCCATCGTCACCCGGATAGAATGTATATCGCTGGCCGGTGGCCGGATTATGCAAAGGCCCGGGATTTTCGCTGTCACGGACCGGAAGAAGATAATATTTCCAATTCGTGAGGCCGGCGATCTCGGGATCTTTGGCAAAATCCTCCGTTTCCCCGGCCGGGTTGGTGATGTTGGAATGGGCGTAATGCTCCCGGAGCATGACGGTGATGGCCAGACTGCGCATTTGCTCCGAGGTGGTGGAACTCCAATATACATCTTTCAGGTTGATAAACGGGTGATCCGTTGGCAGGACAATGTCAGGATACCCGAGATTGACCAGGGATTTCATTTCCACCATATTCGGCATGCGCCAGTCGTTGTGCCCGAGGTAATTGTCATTGTTAAGCAGTTCCACGTAATCCAGGGCTGTTTTCCAGTCGATGTCCCCATCGCCGGGTGTCCGGTCCTGATCGAAATCCGGATTACGGGTAGCGATGAGGTTGGCATCTTTCACCCACATCAGGCCGGTGAAAGTATCGTTGATGGAGCCGTCGCCGTTATCGGTGAAGCGGTTTGCCGGTATTGGGATACCCACCTGCAGGTCGCCGTCGTCGCCGGGATAGTAGCTGGTGGTCTGGCCGGTGGCGGAAAGCTGGACTACGCCCTGTTGTGCAAGTGCAAAGTTCAGGTTGCAAAGTGCAAAAAGGAGGAGGATGCGGGATGTTTTCATATTTCGTTTTCTTTTCACCACATTAGGCACAATAGCACACATAGGTTTCACAATAGAATTCTATCCCGAAGAATCGGGACAAGTTGTGCTTTCCTATTGTGTACTATTGTGCCTATGTGGTTAATAATCATAACTTAATGATCTTCTTCACAATCGTTTGGTTTTCAAGATTTATTTTGATTAGGTAGATCCCAGCCGGCAGGTGGCTGATGTCGAGTTCCAGGTTCCAGGTTCCGGGTTCCGGGTTTGATTGTTCCAGAGTTCCAGTGTTCCAAAGTTCCAGGGTCTTACCATATAAATCCACCACTTCAATGTTTTGTATTTGAGTTTTGGTATTTGTTTGGTGCTTGGAATTTGTTATTTGGAATTTCCCGCGCGTCGGGTTGGGGTACAGCTCAATTCCACAGGCGCTTTGCTGCTCCTCTTCAATACCTGAAACCTGGGTGTACTTCATAATTGATTCGTCTACACCTACAACAAATACATTGTGAACAGAAGTGGCGTGAACTGCCGAAAAAAAGACGTCTCCCAGAGGATGATCCGGTGTTTCCCAGACCACATTTACTTCAGCATGGCCATTATCCAGTCGCTTAAAGTCTTTGGCATTGTGTGTATTCATAAGTAAGCCGTTAATACCCACAACCCATAAATGGTCTTCCCCGATATTACACATATCCCAGCCGCAACCTTCATAATCTACAAGATGTACCCACGAATCCTTTGGCGCGTAATACCCGCCCACACAAACATCGTTCGCAGTCCATCCCAGTGAAGCGTTTGCAAACAGAATGCTATTGAAGTACCCTCCTATTACTCCACTCGAATACTCCAAGGTGTTGCCGTCGTAAAAAAGGATAGTACCACCACCCACGAACCATACTTTATCCACGGCCGGACAGCTGATGCTTGACCAGAAATTCGGTCCGTTTAGCTGTATGGCTTCCAAGGCATCGGGTTTTATCCTGTACATGAAAGAACTTCTATCAATTACTGCATAACCAATATCTTCGTCCGGGGGAAAGGCTATGTCTCTGACTGGCCCGTTAGCCCAGCTATGGTAAAGCCAGGTTTGTCCACCATCGGTTGTCTTGTAAATGCGTCCATCGAAGGAACCGGCATACCCGGTATTCTTGTCCAGCATCCAGATGGGCGAGCATTTTGAGGGTGGCGTCTGGATATCCCATGTTTCGCCGCCATCCAGCGTATGCAGTATTACTGCGTCAAACTCTGCACCGTTCATCGTAGTCACCCAGCCTTCATTATTGTCAATAAAGAATACATCTTGAAAGTCGGCAATGGATCGAGAGCCATTTTTCAAAACGGTATCGCCGGGGAAATCGGGTATTTTGCTGCGGTAATCGACCCAGCCGTAATGCTGGCTGAGGGCATAGGGCATAGGGCATAGGACTAAGAGCAGAAGTGAGGCGTGAAGCGTGAGGCTTTTGTGTTTCATAGTTGAGGTTTTTTTTACCACAATAGGCACATTAGGGCACATAGGAGGCACAATAGAATTCTATCCCGAAGGATCGGGACAAGTTGTGCTTTCCTTAAGTGTACTACTGTGACTATTGTGTTCAATTTTCATAGCTTAATTATCTTCTTCACAATGGTTTGATTTTCAAGATGTATCCGGATGAAGTAGATGCCTGCCGGCAAAGAACTAATATCGAGTTCCGTGTTCCCATTTCCCTGTTCCATTTTCCATCTGATTACCGGTTTACCAAATAAATCCACCGCTTCAAGGTCTTGAATTTGTATTTTGGAATTTGTTTGGGTTTTGGAATCCGGAATTCGGAATTTTCCGAGCGTGGGATTAGGATTGATGATGATTTCATCTGCTTCCCAATGAGAGTCGTCCACACCCAGGTATCCGAGAGGCATAATTTCCACACTTACCAGCCCGGTGCTGTCGCTGCCGTCCCGTATGTCGTATTGCATGATCTCAGCAGCATCTGTATGGTCCCATACATTATACTTTGCATATAGTACCGGATTCCCGGTACTCTGGCAATCTATATACAGGTCGAAATTTCCGTTTCCGGTGATAATATTGTTCCCCGGGCCGTTAAAATTGCCTCCGCCCAGGTCGATATCAGGTCTGATGACGTGGATACCCGAACCGGTGTTATCCTTAATCAAATTATTATGGATGGGACCTCTTAAACCATACATGATCATTCCATCTCCGTGACAATTTTTTATGGTATTATGATGAACCTCCTCTGCCCCGCTGGAAAAAAAACCAATATAGGAACCCGATATTTCATTATTGGAAAAATCTTCCGTGCCGGCTTTGCTGTAATAGCCAATCTGTCCGCCATGAATAATATTTCCTGTCACATACCCCCAGCCCGCTTTCGTATAAATGGCACAAACGGCTTCATCCGGATCTGATGCGGGTTGAAACGCTTCATCAATTTGAATGACATTGTCAATGACATGAAATGGCGCATTTGATTTCGAATAAATACCATAAACCGCACCTGAGCAGGTTAAGGTATTGTTGCGTATGGTAACGGAGGTTGGTCTGGCAATAATGCCCGCTTTCACGTCCTCATCCTGGAAAAGGGGTGAATCTTCATTACAGGTGATGGTATTGAATTCAATGAATTGGTCTTCAATACCATAAGGATTACTTCCGCTTTTATCTATTATACCACCGTTGTAGATGCGGTTATTGCTGATGCTTGTCTTGCATACTCCTGATGCATCAATAATCCCATACCGGATGTCATTGTTATCAACAAGATATGTATATCCGGCACCGGAATAGATCAGGATAGTTCCGCAGGTATTTTGTTGGATAGTATTGTTTGCCACACCGCTACCCTGTGCGAATTGAATCCCCCCCTCCCCGAGATCATTGTTTTCAATCAGGAATCCATAGATGGGCCCCGGGGTGGTGTCATTGACAGGGATCCCTGCCGAATGGCTGATTCTAATAATATCCGCCATACAGTTTCTTATGATGTTTTGTTGCTCAAACGGCCCCTCAGAGGTCCCCCTGGCGAAATGATATTCCTGGCACCTGAGTTCTTCCAGTGTGCATGGCAGGTTCCCGTTATCCCAATCGACAAGTACTCCATCGATAAACGTGTTTTCCCGGCCTTCTCCAATGAGGGCAATGCCCGGTTTGAGATAAAGCGCATTTTGGTATTCCTGCCAGGTGGAATCGGGGTAATAGGTTCCTGCTTTGATCATTACCGTCGCTCCGGCATTTGAGGCGGCGATACCTTCTTTGATGGTATTGAAAGGGTATTCCTGCGTCCCGTTCTCGATACCTGTGTTGTTAGAGGCATCGACGTAGATCACCTGCTGCGCCAAAAGTGAGCAGTGAAGGGTAAACAGTGAGCAGAGAAGGAGGATGCGGGATGTTTTCATTTTTCGTTTTCTTTTCACCACATCAGGCACAATAGAACACATAGGTTTCACAAAAAAATTCTATCCCGAAGAATCGGGACAAGTTGTGTTTTCCTGTTGTGTACTATTGTGCCTATGTGTTTAATTTTCACAACTTAACAATTTTCTTCACAATCGTTTGATTTTCAAGATGTATCCGGATGAAGTAGATGCCTGGTGGAAGATGGCTGATATCGAGTTCCAGGGTTTCATTGTTCAATTGCCCCATTGCTCTTATGTTATGGGCTATCAGTACCTTTCCATAAATATCCACCAACTCTGAAGTTTCAAATTCAACGTTGAAAATTGAAAATTGAACATTGAACTGCCCTGCCGTTGGATTCGGCCACACTTTCACGCATCCTCTCTTCTCCTCCTGCCCTTCTCCCTGCTCTTCAACTCCAGCTGTGGCAGAATAGAAGTAGTAGTCCCTGAGGCTAAGCAAATACTCCCCGGTGTGCACCACCAGTTTGTAGTACGAGTCAGTGTGCATCCTGAACAGGGAATCATATTGGTAGTTATTACAGTCTACTAACTCCCAGACCTGCTCATCCTCCATCCATTGAAAAAGAGAATCGGCCATGAGCAAGGTGTCGTTCATGTATGGGTAGCGCCGCTCATAGGTCGGCACCCACCGGGCGTCGTTATTTCCGCTGTATGATCTGTAATTCACCAATTTACCGTAGCCATTATAGATCATTTCCGCTTTAATATCCGGATACCAGGTTTCCAGGTCTTCCCCGATCCGGTAATAGGCATACATTGTCAGGCTGTCGTTCTCATCCCATCCCCAGTCTTCCTTTTCTTTATCTATCCAATTTTCCCCTTGTTCATCATATTCGGAATACATCCATTGCGTTTTCCGGTTTTGTGCGTCATACGCGTACTGATGCCGTTCCGACCAGTACCATATTTGTGTGTAGGGATTGTATATCTGATGGGTTATTCTGACGATATTGCCACATTCATCGTATTCATAATCTCCCCTGTCGTAAGGATACAAAATCCCTGATCCCTGAACCCAGTCGGGTTCCCATAGAGTGAGACGCTCAAGCAATCCGTCATCGCCATAATCATAAATGTCGTACGAAGCAGTATCCCATTGTTCAGATTCAAGATTCCACTCCAGATGATCCCTGCGCGTCAGTTTGTTTTCATCATCATATTCGAACAGATCCCAGAACCGGTTTCCCCAGTCATAGAATGTATAGTCCCAGGTGTAATAATGATATTCGGCCTGGTTCCCGTGGTTGTCGAACCGGGTCGTTTCTTTCATCCATCCCTTGTAAGCCATGGTATTGTTATCCCATTCATAGATCGCCCACAGGGTGCGCCGGTCATGGTTATCATATTCCCAGACATCTCTCCGGTCGGGGGTCCAGAGATTCAGGGACTGCTCCCGGACAAACTTTTCCGATTCGATGGTATGTAAATGATTGTCATAACGGAAAGCCATCTTTGCGTTCAATGCCGAATCGCCCTGGGCATCGAACTTGAAGGTGATGACTGAATCGGGACAGGATGCTGATGGGGTTTCACGGCCCGCCGATTGACCTTGCACTTCAGGAAGCAGGAACAATAAAAACAGAAAGGGAAAAATGGCTGGCTTTTTCATGGTCATTTGTGCTTTAAGATAATGATCCTTCCGGAGAAGGCCTCCTGTCCGGCGGTAATCAGGCATGCGTATATACCATTACTCAGATAACCTGTGTCCCATCCGATCTGCTGCTTACCTTCCCGAAAACGTTTCGTACAGGATTCATAGACGACGCGGCCACCGGTATCAAGGATTTTCATTACAACATCTGCAGACCCCGCCAACTCAAATTCAATGACAGCATGGTCAGCTACAGGGTTTGGAGACACGGTGACCGTTTTGATACCGGCATTCCGCGACAGAAATGGGAATTCAGGGATACCGAGGGGAGGCATTGGGAGCATGGTAAGGGCACCGCCTTTGCGGTACAGCACGATATTCCAGTTGCTGGTGTTACCTGCAATACAACCTTTGCCTGCTGCCACGTAACCACCGCCGGAAGTGGGCTGGGCATCGTTGGCCACTGCAGTGGTAGGATACATTACATATCCTGGTGAACAGCCTATGGTATCAGAGGAGATAAAATTCCCTTCTGTATCATAGGTCCTTACGTTCATCATATATTGTGAGCCAAATCCGTTCCTGCTAAGCAGAATATTTCCATCCGGTTTTCTGGCAATGGTATTGAATCCGCCGTGCTGTTCGGAGCCGGAAGTTTTTTCCCAAAGGATTTTTCCTTCGGCGTCAAGTTTGGCGATATACTCTTTATTGTGATAATAGCCCACCAGGAGGAAGGTCCCGTCGTTCTGCTCCAGGATATCCCCTCCTGCATCCCAGTAATCCTCGGATCCTATCTCGCGGGTCCAGAGCGTATCCCCGGCTGCATCGAAGCGGATAACATAGATGTTGGTAATATAACCCAGGGTTAGGGCATGACCACGTGTTCCGGCAAAAATGTAGCCTCCATCGGCAGTCCGGTGCACCTCGCCCACTTCATCGCGGCGGTCGCCGCCGTAGCGTTTCGTCCACAGGCTGTCACCCTGTCCGTTGATTTTCATGAACCACAGGTCGCCTGCTCCGTCGTACTGATAGGTCTTTCCGGCAATGAAATAGCCCCCGTCGCTGGCAGTTACGATGGAATAGCCTTCCTCATCGGTTTCCAAACCATAGGTCTTTTCCCACATCATATTTCCGTTCCCGTCCGTTTTGACGATGTACAGGTCCTTGCCGCCTGCCCCGTAAGATTTGGTAAAGCCCGTAAGGATGAAGCCGTTGTCAGGGCAGAGGGCGACATCATAGGCGCGTTCTTCGCTATACCCTCCGTAATTCCTTGTCCAGAGTGTATCACCGTTGACATCGGTCTTGATGAGCCGCATGTTGTAGGTGGAAGAGGTAAGGGATGTGCCCTGGTATCCCGCGAGGATGAAGCCTTTTTCAGGTGTCTCCAGCACGGCATGGCCTTCGCCCCAGGTGGCGTAGCCTTCGAGGTTATAATATCCGTCGGTATTTTGGGGGGGTTGCAACTTCCAGACATAGGCATCATGGAGCCTGTTTGATTTGTAATCGTATCCGGTAACATAGAGATATCCGTCCTCATCGGAGGTGATGGCATAGGCGACATCCATATCGATGGCAGGGCCTACATAGCGCATCACCCATAGGTCGCGCCCTGTGCGATGGTCGATGCTGATGGTACCTGCTTCAGCCAGCAACCCGCAGAAATAGCCGGCGACATGCACGTTGGTGTCGGGCGTCTGCGTGATGGAGAAGGCCATGTCATGATCGCCGTACAATCCCTCATAGCGGTAGAACCAAACCGGGTTGCCCTGAAGGTCCACCTTCATGACAGCCGCATCCATATCGGTATCTACCTGACTGTCGCGGCCTCCCGCCCTACCGGTTACATAAACATAATCGTCAATTCCATAGAGCAGTTCGTAGCAGGTCTCTCCCCAGTATGGCTCGGGACCGGGCCCGTCGACATTGCAGTTCCACTGGTAATTGCCCGATGCATCCACACACACTACCGCGATGTTCGAATGGATCAACCCGGAGGCATAGATCCGGCCGTCATGGCCATAAACAATGTCGGTGGCCCAGCTCCTCCCTTCCGTTGACGGGAAAAGGTATTTCCAATTCCTGCTGCCTTCCGGGGTGAGGCTGAGGATGGTGAGCTGCGGCTCGGCGGCCTCATTGGAGTAGCCTGCAGCATAAATGTTCCCGTCATCCCCAATGGTGATGGCATTGGCCTGGTCGTCGCACAGGGAATATGGGCACCCGCCATCAAACCAGTAGATCCACTCCTGGGCCCCGGTGCCGGCATTGATCCCTGTCACGATGAAATCATAATTGGCCACTCCGGCAGCGTAAACCATCCCATTGCCTCCATATACAACAGAAAACGCTTCGCTGGGATAATCTCCATCAACATCATATATATATTCCCATCGCAGGCCTCCCTCCGGCGATACGCTGATCACCAGGAATTTTTTGTTGTCATCCGCATTGTTGGAGATGCCGCATACATAGATGTTCCCGTCACTGCCCACCTGTATCTCTACAACGGCCATGGTTTTATCCGGTTGGCCTTCGTATGTATAGACCCACTCCTGGCCACCGGCTTTGTTGATCTTGATGACGATGATATCATAGTCGGTATCATCATCTTCCGTACCAGCTACATAAATGTACCCATCAGCGCCGTAGGCGATGTCCTGACCGATCTCGCTGTGGCCATCGCTGAAGTTATAATACCATTTGTGATTCTGACTCAGGGCACTGAGACCCAGCAGCAGAATAATCCAGAGGTGAAGCACTCGTTTTATCATAGCTTTAATATTTGGATTATGTTGTTCGTGAAACATCATAAAAACATATTGACCAGGCTACTTTTTAACTTCTGATCTTTTAAAACCCTTAACCGCGATATTTTCATCTTCGTTGGGATTGTAGTTGCTGATGTCGGTATAAATCACATCCCCCTGCTCATTCTCCCAGCGGTAGTTCCATTCATTGGTGCCCCGTTCCGCTTCTCCGGTAAACGGGTTGATGTAGTCTTCCTGCCCGGTCAGGGTGAGGTACATGTCGTTGTTGATTGCTGAATTGGTAAAGGCGCGGTGCTCGGTGATCTCCCGGTCAATTCTGGCAATATCACGCTGTGTCTGCAGGGCAATGTTGCTGTTTACCTGCTGGCTCCGGATTTCGCGGCTGATCCACCCGGGATTCAGTTTAACCGAATGTCCGATGGTTGCAAAAACCGGGGCGAAACTTTCAAAGAATGGTTTCTCGGCACGGACATACCATGTTTCTTTATTGCTCCATAAACCTCCCCCCAACTGCCCCCAGTCTTCAATGGAACATACCATTTTTTCAAGGTATTGAATACCGTTCTCCACATATTCCATGGTAGCAATGGCAGTCTGGTATTCAAAATGGTATCCTCCGGATAAAAGACCTGAAATTCTGCGGTACTCATCCGACATTTCCGGAAGATGCCGGACACCTGTTATCCTGAGATTCTGCGCATGCGGATGTGCAAATGGTACTGCGATTTCCCTGACAAATTCATCCGGAGGCATCAGGCGCATCACCAGCATTCCATTGTAATTGCTTCCGTCGGGAAACAGGGGTGCCGCCGGGTTTTGATTCGGGAAACGGTGCATATCGAAGAATCGGGTATCGGGCAACCAGCCGATGCCTGCCTTGTTATCAGGCGAAGTTAATTTCATGTAGAGCTTAGCCTCAATGGCATTGCCTGAACCGCCCGAGGCTTCCGGATCAACCCTGGTAATTCCGCCGCTGATTCTCCATCCCTCCGGAAGTAGAAAAGTAAAGGCGCGTTCATTGGGCTCGCTGCGGCGGCGATATAAAACCGATGTCCCCGATCCTTCGGCAGCACTGCTTTTACCCTCCCTGAAATCAGGATTGATATCAGTATTGCAGGCAAAAAGGGTGAGCGAAGACAGAAAAACAGAAGTGGCAGTCATGGAGTTCATGGTAGAGCAATTAATACTTAAACCTGACAAAATATGTGATCACACCCATAAAGTGAAATCATGATCAAAGGTAAGACAGGACTTACAATAATCTCATTAATAACACCTTACAATATCAAAGAGGCGACCCTACAAAAACACTCAGAGTGACACAAGGAATAAAAAAAACAGAAGGAAAAAAGATCCGGGAGAAGGAGATAAAAAGTCAATGATATCAGATGACCGCAATAAAATTGGTGAGATTCTGTTCGTGCGACACGCCGAGTTTTTTCCGGATACGGGTGCGGGCCACCTCAATGCTTTTTATTGATTGCCCCGAGAGAGAAGATATTTCGCGGGTATTCATATCCAGGCGGATAAACGAACATAGGCGGCGCTCTGCAGGTGTGAGTTCCGGATATTTCTCAAGCAACCGTTGCTGAAAACCGGGATGAACCTCATTAAACTGAATTTCGAACTCTTTCCATGCGTTGGGAGCCAGTTCCCGGCGAAGCTGCAACTGCAACTGCTGTAGTGACCGGGCTGAAACTTCTGAATTCTTGAGTTCATCCAACTCTTTAATCAGTTTTTCGAGCAACTGGTTTTTCTGATTGATGAAAATAGTTTTAGAAGTAAGCTCGCGTTCTTTGGAAGTCAGATCCTGGCTGAGTTGCTCGATTTTTTGCTCACTTTGTTCTTTTATCAGGCCAGCTTCCTGCCGGGCGGCTTTCCGCTGCTTATAGATCAGTCTCATCAAGGCTCCGCCGAGTAAAAGGCTCAACGCCAGCAAAAGCATAATAATATTACGGGTGCGTAAAGCCTGGTTTTGCAAAATACTGTTCCGGGTAAGCGCTTCGTTTTCTTTTTTAAGTTCGCTGCGTGCAAAAGCGGCTTCCACCTCCTCGATGGTCCGGTATTTTTCAGCGGTGTAAATGCTGTCTTTTAATTCGATGGCATTCTTTAGATAGTAGAATGCTTTGCCGGAATTTCCCGCTTTTTCATAGCAATGGGCGAGGCAAAGGCTGGCATCCAGCATACCTTTCAGTGAACCGGTTGATTCTGCTATCTCCAGGGCCTCCATGGCATAATCTATGGCTTCGCTTACCAGATTCTGGTTCAGCAAGGTTGTCGACAGCTCAACCAGGGCTTCGCTTTGTTCATACCTGGCCCCTATTTCGGCGTACAGATTCATTGATTTCCTGAAGAATGCTGCAGCAACAATATAATCGTTTTTTGCTGAATGAAGTTTTCCAAACAGCATATTACACGATGCCAGAAATGATTTGTCGCCTGACTTCTCCGCCAGCTTCAGCGCATCCTGAAGGTACATACCGGCATTTTCATAATCCTTCAGTTCTGTGTAGGCCCCTGCCAGATTTTTGTAACGAATAATCAACCTGTATTCATCCTTCGACTGCTGCGCAAATTCCAGCGATTGCCTGTAATACCCGAGAGCCCGGAAAGGGTCGCCGTTATCGAGATACAGGTTGCCAATATTGTTCAGGCAATCAGAAATTGCCGTTTCCTCATTCAGTTTTTTAAACTCTTCAAGGGCTTTCTGATATGATTCCATAGCCCTGGCAAATTCGCCGGTTTTCCGGTATACATTTCCGAGGTTGTTGTAACAGATAGCTTCTTCGTAATTCAAGCCGGCACTGTTGGCTTTCTGAAGAGCCTTGTTGTAGAATTCGACAGCATCTTTGTAATTTCCGCATTGTTTCTGCACAATTCCCATCCCTGTATAGCACCAGAACTGGCTAATATTGTCATTCACTTTCTTATAGGCTGAAAGTGAAAGATTGTAAAATTCCATGGCATCCGAGAACTGGCTCTGCTCAAGGTAAACTTCCGCAATATTGAAATAACTCTCTGCTTCCAGATGTATATCCCCCAAATTATCAGACTCATTTAAGGCAAGATAGTAAATATCCAGCGCTTTGGAATATTCAATCCGGTTATAATAAACTAGCCCGAGCCTGAGCCTGGCTTTGATCATTTCTCTTTTTACGGCACGCTTGTATGCTTCGCTGCCCCCATAACTAAGGCATTTTTCGGCGGTTTGTATGGCCGAATCATAGAGCTGAATGGCTTCATCACCCCGTGCATCGCCCGCTTTAGCCAGGATAGCCGAAATAAGTGCAGTATCAGACAGCTTTGGAGCATCCTGCGACTTTATACCGGCAGGGATAAGCCAGCACAGGCAAAACAGAAACCGGCTGATTATTCTTAATCGGCTCATGAGGTTTTCGAAATGTAAAATAAAGATAATGAATTTTTCATGAATCTGTCACCAGATATTATGAATAAGATCATACAAATCACACTTCACCTGTGTCAGAAAATCACATAAATCCTGATGGCCGGCGCTGTATCGGACTACCACCCATCCTGCGCCCCAGCCGCCAACTCGATTATCAGGGAATGAGCGCATCCATCAAAACAAAGGCGCTTATAACCGGACAAGCTTGTGTTTCAGCAAAATTCCGGATTCATACCTATATAATTACACCAACTCCGCTAACCTTTTATATGTCATACACCTCTGTACATCCGCAGCGCACTAATTTCCCTAAGAACAACAGAAATGTTTCAACTTTATCCGTTGAACCGATACCAGCCGCCAGTCCAGGTCCTGAAACGGATACACTTTCCTGCTCAACAATTGTAATTATCTTATAATCCAATAATTATCCGTCAAACCTCAAAAAAAACTGATTTTCGGCCCCCGGGTCAATTTCACGGCTCATCACCCCCTTCCATTTGCCTTTCAACACCAGAACAAATCTTCGGATAATTAAACCCAAAGGTTGTCGCCATTAGAGGTGGAAAAAAAACAACAGATTAAAACGTTCTGCTTGCCTTTCGAAATTAAACAGGAATATAAAGTCCGAATGATGGCAGGAAAAAGGCATTATCGATAATACGGCGTCATGCGATAAAAAGAGACTGCATACAGGGGTAGTAAATCCCTGATTAGAAACCAAGGGGCACTTAACGAAACAGGCAGTATTTATCAGGAATCTGTAGCGTCTTCAAGTTTTTTCAGTAAATACAAGTCTTTCCTCCGGTCATTCAGGTTCCGGACGCTTCCGAACTGATTCAACTCTCTGAGCAGGTCTATATCCACATCTGCAATAAGAATCATTTCCGTATTCGGCGTAGCCTCAGCTTTCACCCCATTGGAGGGAAAAGCAAAATCGCAGGGGGTAAAAACCATCGCCTGCGCATATTGAATATCCATATTATGCACTTTGGGCAGATTCCCGACGCTACCCGCAATGGCCACATAACATTCGTTTTCAATTGCCCTGGCCTGTGCGCAATTCCTGACCCTTGAGTACCCGTTTTGCGTGTCTGTCAGAAACGGCACGAAAAGAATATGCATCCCTTCGTCCGCGAGTATTCTGCTTAATTCGGGAAACTCGACATCATAACAAATCAGAATGCCAATTTTTCCGCAATCGGTATCAAAGGTTTTTATAACATTGCCCCCTTTGAGGCCCCACACCCGGGCTTCATCCGGCGTAACATGCACTTTTTCAAATCTTTCAATCCCCCCATCCCTTTTGCAGAGATAACCGGCATTGTAAAGGGAGTTATCCACAATTTCGGGCATACTGCCTGTAATGATATTAATGTTGTATGAGATGGACAACTCAGCAAACCGCTGCACAATTTCCCTTGTATATCCGGCAAGTTCGCGGATAGCCGCTGCTTCTGAAAGATGGTTGTAAGCTGCCATCAGCGGGGCATTAAAAAACTCAGGAAATAAGGCAAAGTCAGACCGGTAACCGGAGACAGCGTCTATAAAAAACTCGGCCTGCTGCATCAGTTCATCAAGATTCTTATATAAGCGCATCTGCCATTGTATCAGGCCTAAGCGGATGATGTTCTTTTTGAGGAGTGCATTCCCCGATCTTTTTTCATAATAAACATTATCCCATTCAAGCAGCACAGCATACTCCTGCGACTCTTTATCTCCTTCAAGATAGCCGCGGATAATTCTCACAGGGTGAAAATCGTTGGACATCTGAAAATCAAGTACCGGATCATGAATCTCTTTTGTCCTGACTTTTTCAATGTATTCGCGTGGCGATATATTGTCAGCATACTTGTGATAGTTGGGAATCCGGCCGCCGAAGACGATGCTTTTCAGATTCAGTTTCTCGCACAGTTCTTTTCTGTAATCATACAATCGCCTCCCAAGCCGCAGTCCGCGAAAACGCGGGTGTATAAAAATATCAATCCCGTAAAGCGTATCTCCCGTCGCGGAATGGGTGTTAAAAGTATAATTACCGGTTACTTCCCTGTAAGTATGCTTTTCGCCAAATTTTGAAGAATTTACAATGATGGATAGTGCGCAGCCAGCAAGTTCTCCATCAATCCTGATGCCTACCTGACCATCAGGAAACAGTTCAACGAGTTTTTGAATGTGATGTGGTTTCCAATACGCGCCCGGCATATTGGAGTATGATTCAATCATCACATTTTTAATCTCCTCATAATTCCCGGGTTTCAGAAAAAATATCTCAATATTTTCAATAGAATTAATATTCACTCCCATGTTTCTTTTACTATTTTTTGTTGTTCAACCTGATTTTTATCAATGTCATGAAGATGTTCTGTATGGAATTCCGATTCTCAAAATTAACCATTTTCAGGAACCGGAACCACAGATAAGAACGATACTGCAGAACCAGCTCAGCCTTAGAGCAATACGCTCAATTTGCTAATTGAATACACGTGATGACTAGAGGATTGTCATTCCGGGGTTATTCTCAATTTCACGCTCAATGAATTGAATCTGCTTCATCCGGAAAGAGGAAACAGCAACCTCAAAAACGTTGCCGTCTTCCGTTTCATTCACGAACCTGACATAAGGTTCTTCATTCAGCGGGCTCCAGGGATTGTTTAAAATGGTTGCCCGGATAAGGGCTGCAGCTTCCGGTTTCGTTAGTGCCGGTGTCACCTGAATCCTTATCAATTGTTCTTTTCCAGGCAATGCCGTCAGCTCTTCTGAAACCACTTCCTGAATGATGCGTGCGTAGGGCACACGGATTATATTGCCATCCTCCTTCCGCATTGAAACATGCGTCAGATGGATGGATTTAACCTGTCCGGAAAACTTGCCGGCATTCAGGACAGCCCCCTCTTTAAGATTATGTTTGATTCTGAATACAACACCGGCAAGCACGTCATTTAACAGATACCATGACAGAAATATAACTAGGATTATAATCAGGCTAATGATCAGGTAAGGATAAAAAAACTTCTCCCGGAACAAATAACCGAGTGACCAGAAAACAAACAATACCCATACGAAAAAGGCAATGGAAGTAACATAGCCATTCCTTATATTCCATCCCCTGCGAAGACCCGACAGGCGTTTCAATCCAATTCCCAGTCCTTTCAGGGAAAGGTAAACCAACACAAGGACCAACAGGACAATCAGTACTTTCATCATTTCAGTTGTTTGCTCCGGAAATTCATTGTCAGATAAGCCCCTCCTGCTTAAATAGCGTGATAAGATGCGGCCCGGTAAGATCACTCACATTATAAAGCCCTTCGTTTCTTTCTTCAACCAATCCCATTCTCATCATGGATCCAAGAATGCTTACCGTATGTTCATCGTCCGCATCCAAAATATTTTTAACCCGTTCATAGGTCAGCCGCTTATGCAGCATCATTGCAATAAGCAATACTTTCCATTCCTCTTCGATTTCGAGTAAAACGCCGGCATCCGGTACAACCGGCATCCGGATATGGATCGTTTGGCCTTCAACTCCTGAAATATTTGCAATCCATGCCTTTAACGCTGCGCCCGGATTACCTCCTGAATAATCGAAGTATCTGTTGAAAAGTTTAGCCAATTTAATTTCCGACAACGCATCTTCACCTTTTCCGTTTAGTAAAAACTTCATTCCGCTTGAATGGTGACGCAGCATGATCATCTCTTTAATATCCAGCGCGTCAAAAGGCTTTAAGCGGATTACACCGATAAGTGAATCCTGAAGATTAAGCAATTTATTCATCAAGGTGAAAGCCACGGGATTCATATTAATAACAAACAGCAACTTCGGGCTGTTTTCATTGATGAGTTTGATCAGCAGCCTGACCACATCCCATCCTTCCATCGACCGCTCCCACCACAGTTCAAGATCGTGCAGCATCATAACACTGCCACGTGGAATACGGTTTATAATTTCCTCCGGGCTGCCGTTTTCCTTTGTAACCCGCTGCATGGTTGAGACAAAGTCTGAAACACTGACAGACCCACTGGCAGGCGGAAAAATGTGATACACCGTTTCCTTTTTAAAAGTTGTATGGCCCTGATTCATGCAGAAAGCGGTTTTGCCTGAATTACGCTCTCCAAGAATCATAATACCGCCATAATAACCCGCCCGGTAGCGCTGAAGGACTTTTTTAAACGCACCTTCATCATTTTCCCTGATTATCCAGAAATCGTCGCTGATGCTAGAGCGTCCGCTAAAAAGATTCCGGTAATACTGAGGCAGCTTGTTTACAACCTTTTCATCAGGACGTATACGCTCGACCATGGCAAGAATCTTCTCATTAACGGAAGGCTGCTCCCCGGGCTCAATAATTGTCTTTGCCAGCAGAACCCCTTCGCTTTTCGAGTAAAGTATCCACGCCAACGCGTGCCTGTAGAAATCTTTTAAGTTATCAATATTTCTGAAAACAGCATTCTTTACTTTTCTGCCCTGATCCTCACGGATAATGTGCGAATAATCATTCATGGTTACAGGCATCCTGTAAGATGACAACCTGGTAAAAACCTCCTGAAGAGAATGCTCTATCATCAGCCTGATGTTTTTGACTGTTTCTGCAACCTTCTCTTCTTCAGCCTCAATTTTGGAACACGCAGGATTTACAATCATAGAGATCTGTTCCTTCCTGTCGGGCAAATCCTCAGGAATATTATCCAGACTGAAACGGGTAAGACTCAACAGATCCTGAATGCTGAAAACAGAATTTCTAAGTTGCTGAACCACCTTCTTCAGATTGTCATGCGTAGCACCAATGAATTGCGACTCCAGATAAAAGCGGACAATTTTCCGCAACGGAACTTCCCGGGCATTCGTTTCAGACCCTCTATGCTTTTCCTGCGGTTGCCCGGCCTCTATAATCATGTTTTCAGGAAGCGTATCAGACAATTTCAGGACTTCCTCACCAAAAATTTCAAAATCCCTGAGCAGGGTAATTTTGTCGTTAAAGTTCTGAACCCCTATTTCCATTGCAGGAATTTTATGCTTTTCCGGATTATAGTCCTGAATTGCTGCGCGGACTTTTTTCAGCGCAGCCCCATAACCTTTTTCAAGCAATTGAATGATGCGCAGGTTCAGTTCATGCGCTTTATCTTTGATCCGGGTGCGGCAGGCCTGCAGGAATATATCCATGGAAATCCCGCTTACATGATTTATCGTCTGCTCATACCAGGTAGCCGGAAAACCATTGTTACTCCTTATAAGTTCCTTATAAAATCTGCGCTTACGTCTTTTTCGTTTTATGCGGAAGTTGATGTCGGCCTTGGCCATGTCGTTGCTCATCAACTGAAGATTTTTCCTGAATTCCGAACGCAACTGGTGATATGCCTTTGTTCTGCGGCCGATTCCCTCATTTCCGGATTTAAGCATCATTGCTTCAGCCTCATTTATGTTCTTACCCACCAATTGCATGAATAAATCACCATTCCCGGACTTCTCCATAAAGTGATCCAGCATGTCATCTATCAAAATAATCAGCGCACGCATTTCCGATAGTGAGGAATAAAGATCTGATTGAATCCGCTTAAGGAAATCTGCAAGGAACTGGTGACGGGTATCGCGCAGATAATATCCCGCAATATTCTTGTAATTCAATTTCCCTGGAATCGTCTCTTGCGAAAACGGATGTAACAGCCTCCTTCTTAGTTTAAACCACTTTAAGCCAAGAGGATCATTCTTTTTAAGTGTCAGGTCATTTTTTTCATAGTTAATCTCAATCCTGCCAGGCAGATTCAGCAGATTCTTCTCCAACTGACCCGTATACCATTCAATACCACCTTCAAGCGACTTCTGCTGAACTATAAGCCTGTTGGCAGTCAGTTCAGTAAAAACGCGGTTAATCTGATAATAGAAACCATTTTTTATTTTTATCAGTGCTTTCCTTCTGCGGTAGGTATCATCCAATTCTTCAAGTTTCAGAAGTTGTGAAATCACGTTATTCACTGCATTTCTTACCTCATTGCCGGCCTGCTCATATTCAGCATACACCGGTTCGACGGCCTTTTTATTGAATTGCTCAAGCGTCTTTAACCCAATCGCATCTGCTTTACTTACTGCTTCATTGATAACCAGGTATTTTGAGGGTTGTAATTCCTTCAGATCCATCTCCCTGGTGCCGGGCTCGTTCTTACCATCGGATAATTCATTGTCAATCAAATCAAAAGCTTCAAAACGGGATGAACTATTGATCAGCAGGAAAGTACCAAGATTTCCCGATAAGGTATTGACCCTGTCGTAAAGTTCTTCGGGATGCCGGAGTTGGTTGCCTGGGAAATCCAGTATGGTCAGATCAGTAGCAACGGATTCGCGGCAGATCAGTTCATGAGAAGGGAGCTTTTCATAATAATTACTTATAATCCTGATCTCCATGTTGATTCTGTATTGATTCAGAAACTCCTGGAGTCTGCTGTAAATATTCTCGGGCGACACCCTTGAATTGTTGATGACCAGAAGCCTGATATTAGCATCTCTCCACTCACCTGAGGCGGTAAAATGCCGCATCAGAGATACAGAAAAAGCCAGGTTGCTGCCTTTTCCGCTCCACCAGAAATCAATGGATTTTTTGTCCCCGAATTTTTTAAGCGCGTTATAGCATAGAAAGGCTGTGTTGAAATCACTACTGTGAAGATTCCTGATAAGATTCAGAAACGGCTTTTTATTATGCTCGCGTTTACTCCAACCCATCAGCACCATATTGGGCTCTATGCCTGAAAAGCCGTATACACGGCTTATTTCATCCATTCCGTCATAAACATTCCTGCACCTATGCTGGTGAATCAGGAAATCAGCGTCCTTCCCTGACGAAGCAAAATACCGTTGATCCTTGATCAGAGCGGCCTCATCGGATTCTATCATTTCGAAAGCCGAAAAAACACCGAATCTTCCACTGAAAGCCCGGGCAAATTCAATAATATGAGGTCGCTCCTTATCCGGACCGCTGAAAACAATGATATTCGGACGCCAGTTGCGGTTATGCATCACTGTTTTGTTCAATTTCCGGATTCCCGTCCATACAAGAGAAAACCAAACACTGCTCCAGGCATCTCCCGATTCCAGAACAAGTTGTTTCCTTTTCAGAAAAAGGAAAAGCAATCCCAGAATCACGACTGCACTTATCATGGCCAGAAAATCAAGCTGAACCATAACAATAATACAAGCCAGTGAACCTATCATACTTACCCATGCCGGTGTCCTGAACGATGGTCTGAAATCAGCGCTTGTCAATGATTCAAATGCTGCACTCAGATTAAGAAAGCCGTAGGTTGTGATAAAAAATATTGAGACAATCCTTGCAATAACATCCAGTTCGCCGATAAGTATCCCGGCTTCGGCAATTAAAAAGGTAAGCAGCAAAGCGTTCCGGGGCTCTTTGGATGCTCCGGAACCACGTGCAAAAATGCGGGGAGTGATCCTGTCAATAGCCGTTGACTGTAAAATGCGAGGCGCGGCCAGTATGCTTCCAAGCGCCGAACTGAGCGTTGCTCCCCATATCCCGGCAATCACCAACTGGGGCACAAGGGCTATTTTAAACAATGCCCGGGGGTCTGTGGCAAGCATTTTCCCGTCAACAGTATATGCAAAAAAGAAAGCCAGTAAAACGTAGACTATCAGGCCAATGGAAATGGCAGAGATGGTTCCGAAAGGAATTGACTTTTTGGGATCTTTCAGATCTCCCGACATGGAAACACCGGCCTCAAAACCGGTTACTGCAGGAAAAAATATTCCGAAAAGTACCATCAGGGGAATGCCTGAACCTGAACCAAAAAAGTTCGGGGCTTCAGGTGCAAAATCATGCCTGCCCAGAAAAATCGACAGCAGAGACAAGCCTATCGCTGTCATAATCAGGTATTGCGCTTTGATGGCTAAAGAAGTACTGATGAATGTAATGATGGTTACTACCAGTAAAATGATGCTGCCAACAATCCGGATATGGGTAACATCCATCGGAAGTCCAAGGTAATTGAGGAAACTTTCGGAAAAACCAATAAGGTACAGACTGACACTGAATGAAAGCCCGACAAAGAGGGCAAGCCCCAGTGTCCCTCCGATAGGCAGCCCGAGGCTACGTGAGATTATGTAATAAGTCCCGCCCTCCTTAACTTTCTTGTCAGTGGCGATACTGGAAACACTCAGGCCTGTGGTGACTGAAATAAGATGCGCAATAAAAATGATCCCGAGTGAACCAACCAATCCGGCCTCTCCGGCGATCATTGGCATACGCATATACATGATCACCCCAAGAATGGTAAGAATCGAAGGCGTAAAAACCCCGCCAAAGGTTCCGAACTTTTTTGCTTTGGCCATAATGCACTACGCATTTAAGATTTATAAAAATAGCAATAATTCCTGAGAAATAAATCAAGGTATAAAAAACATCCTGAAAAACCTGAGATCAATCAACTTTTAAAATAAGCATTACTCTATCTTTCAGTATCAATTATTTTTTCTACAATCAGATAGTATATCAATATTAAAAACCTTCCTGAATTGAATGGAAATGCCATAACACTGAAGCCGGCTATAAGCGGATTCGCAGCGAATAGCCAGCTTTTTCATGTTATGAATGACAAAGGGCAATTGCAGTCATCATCTCCGCAACAAGCAATCCTGCAGCCTGACATCTCCTGTTTAGCAATATTTAACAATGAAATATCAGTGAAACGCCGCAATCAGCAGTTCAATATCCTTGTGTGGCAGGTGAAAATATTCGCTGATATAACGGTTTGTTGAAATGCCGTTGTAGAGGTAAACTCCGTTCCTGACACCAGTGTCGGTGCGGAGGATATTGTTGATTCCGCCTTCGTCTCCAATCTTCAGCATAATGGGCGCCAGCAGGTTACTGAGCGCGCGTGAAGCGGTCCGGGGCACCCTTGAGGCAATATTGGGCACACAATAATGGGTAACGCCGTATTTTTCAAATACGGGGTTTTTATGATTTGTTATCACGGAAGTTTCAAAGCAACCTCCCTGGTCGATACTTACATCGATGATTATGGCACCTGCCTTCATCTGCTGCACCATTTCTTCGGTAACACACACGGGCGAGAGTCCTCCCTGCGGCCTCACGGCACCTATGGCAACATCGGCGGTCTTCAGTGCTTCTTCTATCGGCCGGGGTTGCAGCACACTGGTATATATCCTCGTTCCAAGGTTATTCTGAAGCCTGCGCAACCTGTATACAGAGCTATCGAAAACTTTTACCAACGCCCCCATGCCCATGGCAGCGCGGGCGGCAAACTCCCCTACCGTGCCGGCTCCCAGTATCACTACCTCGGTAGGTGAAATACCGCTTAATCCGCCGAACATCAGCCCCCGCCCGTAGTCGGGATGACTCAGGTATTCGGCAGCAATCAGAATAGAGGTATTCCCGGCAATTTCTGACATGGCCCTGATTACCGGAAAATTCCCGTCACGGTCCTTCATGTATTCATAAGCGAGCGCAGTAACTTTTTTAGCTGCCAGTTGCCTGAAATGGGCTTCGGTAAGACCGGCAAGGTTCAGCGATGACAGCATGACCTGCTTACCCCTGAGCATTTCTATTTCCTGGGTAGTCGGTGGTGCAACCTTGATGATCACATCGCACTGGAATATCAACGCACTTTCATAAACGATCTCTGCCCCGGCTTCGCTGTACTCGTTGCCGGAATAATGTGAAGCTGCGCCGGCATTGTTCTCCACAAGCACGCGGTGGCCCGATTTAACCAGCAGGCTAACGGCGTCAGGCACCAGTGAAATCCGGTTTTCAAGCCAGGCGGTTTCCCTGGGAATGCCTATGGTAAGCCGGCACGCTTTATTCGGAACCTCAAGCCTTTCTTCCTGTGGCATCAGGCCGGTAGTATGCGAGGGGAACATAATGAAATCCTGTTGTTGTTCTTCCATTGTTACCAGCGTCTAATTTTAATGCTAAGATACAAAAAACAAAAACAAGTAAACAAATCCACTCCATACACTCCACAACCGGCAAATCCCCGGGCCTTCAGCAGATGCACTGATCTCTAACGGATAAAAACAAAAGTCCTGGCCCCGCTTCCTTCTTCCACAGTAATCTCAACCTTAACGGCACCGGCCGGTATCAGCATCCCTGCAAGTTCGGGCCACTCAATAAAGCAGTAATCCCCGCTGAAAAAATAATCCTCATAACCTATATCCAGCAACTCCTCAGGTTTGCGCAACCGGTAAAGATCAAAATGAAAAACAGGCTCCCCGCTACCGGTGCGATACTCATTGACAATTGAGAATGTAGGGCTGCTTACATTATCCTTTACCCCCAACTGCCTGCATATTGCCTGAATGAAGGTTGTCTTTCCGGCGCCCATCGGCCCGGAAACGGCAAAAACCCTTTCTTCAGGGAACATCAGCAGCATTTGCGCTCCGATCCTGTCAAGTTCAGACACACTGCCGCATTGTATCTGAAATGCCGGTAAATTATCTGAATGAATCATCTGAATTCCGGATATAAAATTGCAAAAATAAAAAGAACCGCCTCAGGTCGGTATAATTCCGGCCGGGGATGAACATCCTTCTTTACCACAGCAAAGTTATATTCCACCCTATTTGGCTTTGAGGGTCACAAAGGGTATCATCATTTCCTCCATCGAGATACCACCATGCTGGAAGGTATTCCGGTAGTAGTTGACGTAATAATTGAAATTATTGGGGTAGGCAAAAAAGTCGGTATTTCGGCAGAAAACGTAATTGGAACTGACATTGGTCCGCGGCAGGAAAACATCTGCAGGATTTTTTACTTCAAATACCTCTTTGCGGTTATAACTAAGGCTTCGTCCGGTTTTGTAACGAAGGTTGGTGTTGGTCGCCTTGTCGCCTACAATTTTTACAGGGGCATCCACCTTTACCGAGCCATGATCGGTTGTAATCACTACAGGAAGTTTCTTCTCGGCCAGAAAACGAATGATCTCAAAAAGCGGTGAATGTTCGAACCACGAAACCGTGATGGAACGGTAAGCCGCTTCATCGTCAGCCAGTTCACGGATCACCTCCATCTCAGTCCGGGCATGCGAAAGCATATCAACAAAATTATAAACAATCACGTTCAGTTTATTACCCAAAAGATTGGGCATCGTTTCCACCAGTTTCCTTCCGGCAGTAAGGTTGAGTATCTTGTGATATGAATATTTTATATCACGTCCGTAACGTTTCAACTGTTCACCAAGCAATTCTCCTTCAAACTGATTCTTGGTCCCTTCATCGTCTTCATTTACCCAGTATCGGGGATATTTTTTTTCTATTTCAGTAGGGAGTAATCCGGCAAACAGCGCGTTACGTGCATACTGAGTAGTAGTAGGAAGTATGCTGTAATAGATTTCATCGGATTCAACCCGGTACAACTCGCTGATAATCGGCTGAAGGATCTTCCATTGATCATAACGTAGGTTATCGATCAGGATAAAGAAAAGAGAAGATGTTTCATCCAGCAGTGGAATCAGTTTGTCTCGGATCAGTGTATGCGACATCACAGGGCGGTCAGAGTTCTTTCCATTTACCCAATCGGTATAGTTATTCTCCACAAAGCGGCTGAATACCTGACCGGCTTCCTCTTTCTGCATCTTCAGCACATCCATGATACCGCTGTCGTTCGACTGTCCGAGTTCAAGTTCCCAATACACCAGCTTGCGGTAAATCTCCGGCCACTCTTCATGGGTCAACCGGTTGCTGATTTCCATACCGATATTCCGGAACTGCTGCTGATAACTGAAAGTCGTCTTCTCACTGATCAGCTTCTTATTTTCAAGGTTCTTTTTAAGGCTCAGCAGAATCTGTTTGGGATTCACCGGCTTGATGAGATAATCGGATATCTTGGAGCCAATGGCATCTTCCATGATTGTTTCCTCTTCACTTTTGGTGATCATGACCACCGGCAGGTCGGGAAACAGGTTTTTAACCCGGATCAGTGTTTCAATTCCGGAAAGCCCCGGCATCTGCTCATCCAGAAAAACAATATCGAATGGCCTGGTTTTTAATATTTCAATGGCTTCCACACCGTTATTTGACGTAAACACTTCATAACCCTTATCTCTGAGGAACATGATATGTGGTTTCAGCAGGTCGATCTCGTCGTCGGCCCAGAGTATTGATACATTTTCCATACTTAAATCAAGTGAAACGGTTTGTTAATGCCTGAAGGGGAAATAAAATCCGTAATTTTGCAACATCCGGAACAGATACAGGAATAATGCCGGAATCCGGTTTTTAGTATCCGGAACGCTACAAATTAACAATTTTTCGCAATTACAAAGATAGGCCAAAACGTGAAGCAGGCTTCCCGCAACAAAAGAAAAATCGTGAATGATCCGGTGCACGGTTTCGTTACCATAAGTTCCGAGCTTTTGTTCGACCTGATTGAACATCCTGTGTTTCAGCGCCTGAGGAGGATCAGGCAACTCGGGATGACTTCCTACGTTTATCCGGGGGCTCTTCACACGCGCTTTCATCACGCCATTGGCGCCATGCACCTGACGCAGGAAGCCATTGACACCCTCAGGCTCAAGGGATTTGAAATCACCGGGGAGGAAGCAGAGGCCACCCTGGCAGCCATACTGCTTCACGACATCGGTCACGGACCCTATTCACATGCGCTGGAACACAGTATTGTTTCGGGCATGGGCCATGAAGAGCTGTCACTATTGCTGATGCAACGGCTTAACCGGGAGTTTTCGGGCCGGCTTGACATGGCTATTGAAGTATTTACCAATAATTACCCCAAAAACTTTCTGCACCAGCTGGTGTCCAGTCAGCTCGACATGGACCGCCTTGATTATCTGAAACGCGACAGTTTCTACACGGGTGTTTCGGAAGGGGTAATCAGCACTGACCGCATCATCAAGATGCTTACCGTACATAACGACGAGTTGATGGTTGAGGATAAAGGCATCTATTCCATTGAAAAATTCATCGTTGCCCGCCGCCTGATGTACTGGCAGGTCTATTATCATAAAACTGTCGTTTCGGCCGAGAATATGCTGATTAATCTTCTGAAACGTGCCAAATACCTTGCCGAATCGGGCGAAAAACTATTTTCCACCCCTGCGCTGGAATTGTTTCTTCAACACCGGTTTAACCGTGAAGACTTTGCTATTGATGAAAACCTTGTGGAAAAATTCGCCCTGCTCGATGATTATGACATCTTTGCCGCCATCAAAGTATGGGCGCAACACCCCGACTTTCTGTTATCCATGCTCAGCCGTTCATTGGTTAACCGTCAGCTTTTCCGCGCCGAATTCAGCGATCATCCCACGGATGAAAACCGCATAAAAACTTTAAAAAACGCCATTCTGGAAACATGGCCGCAGGCAGGACCAGGAGCCGAAGATTACCTGCTCACAACCGGAACCATCACCAACAATGCCTACATACCTGAACATGATAAAATCTACCTGCTATACCGCAATGGCAGGGTTTGCGATATTGCCGACGCCTCAGATCAGTTAAATATATCTGTACTAACCAGTGCCGTGTCAAAGCATTTTATAGTCTACCCGAAAACCATCCCGGAATTTTGATGTTTATTCTGTCCGGTTTATCATGATATTTTAATAACTTGCATGGCTTTTCAAGAAGGAACAAATTTTTTAATATCTACCTGTTAATCAATTTTTTAACTCAAATTGCAAGCTCAATTCCGAGCGCTTTTTTTTAAATCCGGTTAAATGAAGTTTACAGTCCAAGAAATTGCCGACCTGATCAAGGGGACTATTGAAGGTGACCCGAAAACAGAAATCCATAAACTTTCAAAAATCGAGCAGGGTGAACCCGGGTCAATTTCCTTCCTGGGAAATCCCAAATATACCCATTATATTTACCAGACCGGGGCTTCTGCTGTTATAGTCAATCACGATTTTGTCCCTGAACAGACTATAAACTGTACCCTTATCCGGGTTGAAAATGCTTACAATGCTTTTGCCATGATGCTGGAAGCATACAATAACCTGAACCGCGAAAAATCAGGTATCTCAGGATTTGCAGCCATTGCAGAGAGCGCGTCGGCGGGAAACAACTGTTTTATCGGCGATTTCGTAAGTATAGGCGAACATGTGAAAATCGGCAGCAATGTTAAAATATACGCTAACACCAGCATTGGCGACAATGTTATAATCGGCGACAATACCATCCTGTATGCCGGAGTGAAGATATACAATGACTGCCATATCGGAAATAACTGTACCCTGCATTCAGGGGTAGTAATCGGTGCCGACGGTTTTGGCTTTGCGCCGCAAAGCGATAATCAGTATTCAAAGGTAGCGCAGATCGGCAACGTGATCCTTGAGGACAATGTAGAGATAGGCGCCAATACCACCATCGACCGGGCTACGCTGGGCTCCACCATCATCCGGAAAGGGGTTAAGCTGGACAATCTGATTCAGATCGCCCACAATGTGGAAATAGGTGAAAACACAGTTATCGCAGCGCAAACCGGAGTTGCCGGTTCCACCCGTATCGGCAGAAACTGCATGATTGCCGGCCAGGTGGGCATCATCGGCCACCTGGAGATCGGAAATGATGTTAAAATCGCGGCACAATCCGGGATTTCCACCAACCTGCCCGACGGAGCCATAGTGATGGGCAGCCCGGCTTTCGATATTTCGAGCTACCGGAAAGCATACGTTTATTTCAGGAGCCTTCCGAAACTTGTCGACCGGATTTCAGCCCTGGAGAAAAGATTCAAGGGCGAAAAATAGCTTTACCAGCTGAGCTTTAACTTTATTATATTGTTTTTCAGCGCATTATTAATACGCTGATCAAATAAAAAATGTAGTAACTTTGCCAGCCCTATGTCAGAAAAACAGAAAACCCTAAAAGAGGCTGTAACCATCTCCGGAGCCGGCCTGCATACAGGCAAAGAGGTCAACCTGACCTTCAGACCTGCCCCCGAAAATCACGGATTCAAATTTCGGCGTACCGACCTGCCCGGGCAACCGGTAATCGATGCCGATGCCGACCTGGTAACGGATACCTCGCGAGGTACTACAATTGAGCATAACGGAGTCAGGGTCAGTACGATCGAACATGCCCTGGCCGCACTCACCGGCATGGACCTTGACAATATTCTGATTGATCTTGACTGCCCCGAAACCCCGATTCTTGACGGAAGTTCAAGGTATTATGTAGAAGCCATCAAAAAAACCGGAATTGTCGAGCAGAACGCTGAAAGACATTATTTCAAAATCAATGAGGTACTCAGGTATTCAGATCCTGAGAAAAAAACGGAGTTGCTGATCCTTCCCAACGACACCTACAAAGTATCGGTAATGATCGATTACGACACCAAGGTGCTGGGCACACAAAACGCCCACCTCAGCCACCTGAATGATTTCGCCGAAGAAATCAGCCCCTGCCGCACATTTGTCTTTTTGCATGAACTTGAATTCCTGATCCGGAACAACCTGATCAAAGGAGGCGACCTCAGCAATGCGATCGTGTTTGTGAATCGCCTCATCAGTCAGGAAGAGCTTGACCGCCTTGCAAAGTTCTTCAACAAACCACGGGTAGAGGTGTTGAAGGAAGGCATACTCAACAACCTGGAACTATATTTCAATAATGAACCAGCCCGGCACAAGCTGCTGGATGTTATCGGAGACCTTTCCCTGGTAGGAACCCGCATCAGGGGGCATGTGATTGCAAGCAGGCCCGGCCATCTGGCCAATACTCATTTTGCGCGCATCATCAAACAGCACATCAAGCACGAAACCTCTCAGCCCCAGCAGCCAAAATTTGACCTTAATAAACCGCCGTTATGCGACATCAACGACATCAAACGGCTGCTGCCCCACAGGCCTCCTTTTCTGCTTGTCGATAAAATCCTTGAGATGAGCGACCATGATGTTACCGGTTTAAAAAATGTGACCATGAACGAAGGCTTCTTCATCGGGCACTTCCCGGACGAACCCGTTATGCCGGGCGTGCTGATAATCGAAGCCATGGCTCAGACAGGTGGGATCTTTGTGCTTAGTTCAGTTCCGGACCCTGAAAACTACATTACTTATTTTATGAAAATAGACAATGTACGTTTCAGGCAGAAAGTGGTTCCGGGCGACACCCTGATTTTCCACCTCGAACTGATGTCACCTTTCCGCAGAGGAATCAGCCATATGCGCGGAGTTGCCTATGTCGGAAATAAAATTGTTGCCGAGGCCGAACTGATGGCCCAAATCACTAAAAAAACCGTATCCTGAAATGAATCAACCTCTAGCATACGTCCATCCCCAGGCAAAAGTCGCCAAGAATGTCGTAATTGAACCCTTTGTCAATATCGAGAAAAATGTTGAGATTGGCGAAGGCACCTGGATTGGCTCTAATGTCACCATTATGGAAGGTGCACGTATAGGGAAAAACTGCAAAATATTCCCCGGGGCCGTTATTTCCGCCATACCACAGGACCTGAAATTCGATGGAGAAGATACCATCGTCAGGATTGGAGACAATACCGTGATCCGTGAGTTTGTCACCATCAACCGGGGCACCAAGGCCAGCTGGGAAACCGTGGTGGGAAGTAATTGCCTGCTGATGGCCTATGTACATATAGCACATGACTGCCTGGTTGGCAATAATGTAATTCTTGCCAACGCAGCCACCCTTGCCGGGCATATTACCATTGACGATTATGCCATTATCGGCGGATTGAGTGCCGTGCACCAGTTTGTCAACATCGGCGCCCATGTGATGATATCAGGTGGCTCACTTGTCCGGAAAGATGTTCCGCCTTTTACAAAAGCCGCCCGTGAACCACTTTCTTATGTTGGAATCAATTCCATTGGACTGCGTCGCAGGGGATTCTCCGCAGAAAAAATCAATGAGATACAGGACATCTACCGTTATATTTATCTGCGGGGCAACAATGTAAGCCAGGCTTTGGAATACATTGAAGCAAACCTGCCCGCTACCTCCGAACGCGATGAGATCATCTCTTTCATCTCCAGATCAAGCAGGGGAATTATGAAAGGTTATGCCAAACAGGCATAATTTTATTGAAGTAACGATCAACAACAATTCTGATTCCGGCTCGCTGCCTGAAAAAACTATGAATACCATTTTTGCTCCATGCTGAACATTACGCTCGAAAACGCCGGTAAACAATATAACCACACCTGGATCTTTTCAGACCTCAATGCCACACTCACTTCCGGGCGGTCAACCGCAATCCTGGGAGCCAACGGGTCCGGAAAATCCACACTGCTCCAGATGATTGCTTCAGCTATAATGCCAAGCAATGGCTCTATCAGTTATTCTTTTAAAGGCAATATCATCAGACCTGAACACGCTTTCAGGCTGATGTCGATTGCGGCACCCTATATGGAACTGATCGAAGATTTTACCCTTACCGAAATGATCTGTTTCCACCGCCGCCTTAAACCCCTGATTCGAAATATGACTACCGCTGAATTGATCAGGATAATGCAACTGGAAGAAAACGCAGCCAAGCCCATCCGTTACTTTTCATCCGGAATGAAGCAGCGGGTGAAACTCGCCCTTGCCATCATGAGTGACACTCCGGCATTGTTACTCGATGAACCGGTATCGAACCTCGACCAAAAGGCCGTTGAATGGTTTCGCGGACTTGTGAGTACACACAAGGAAGAGCGATTGATTGTGATCAGCTCCAATTCGGTTGCTGCTGAACATGATTTCTGTACCAACACCATCAGAATGGAGGATTACAAAAGCCGCACGCACACAGCGCCGGCTCCGATGTTTTTCTGAAGCACGCCTCCCGGTTTCCTTCCCTTACATCCCAAATTGTATGAAAGCTGTTTGGGGAAACTGAAATAAAAAACATTACCTTTGCGCACGAAAAAAAACTAAGTATCAGATTTTATGGCAACTACCGCTGACTTTAAGAATGGCTTATGCATCGAATTTAATGGTGAATTATACTCCCTGGTAGAATTTCAGCATGTAAAACCCGGAAAAGGGGCTGCATTTGTCCGTACCAAACTGAGAAACCTCAAAACAGGGAAAGTAATCCCCAACACTTTCAGTGCAGGGGTAAAAATTGATGTAGCCCGGGTAGAACGCAGGCCATATCAGTTCCTTTATAAGGATGACTCAGGGTATAACTTTATGCACACTGAAACATTTGAACAGGTTTCCATTGAAGAAGCCCTGATCAGCGCTCCCCAGTTTCTGAAGGAAGGGCAATCGGTTGAGATCATGTTTCATGCCGAAACAGAAACACCGCTTAGTTGCGACCTCCCTCCGTTTGTGGAACTGACGGTAACCTATACTGAACCCGGATTGCGCGGCGACACCGCCACCAATACACTCAAGCAGGCTACCGTTGACACCGGTGCTGTTGTCAATGTACCTCTCTTTATCAACGAAGGAGAACGCATAAAGGTCGATACCCGCACCGGAGACTATTCAGAGAGGGTTAAATCATAATCATCAGAAGAATTGAAGAACCGGGCGATCAATAAGCCCGGTTTTTTTACAAAAGCCAATAGCAAAACAATGCAACTTGACCCATCACTGACACTGCAGACTGTAGCCGGCCTCATCGGGGCAGAATTCTCAGGATCCCCTGATTTTCTGATTACCGGTCTCAATGAGATTCATATGGTACAACCCGGTGATCTTACATTTGTTGACCACCCCAAGTATTACGACAAGGCGCTTCATTCAAAAGCGACCACCATCATCATCAACAAAGAAGTTTCTTGTCCCGACGGTAAAGCGCTGATTTTTCACGAAGACCCATTTGGCGCCTATGTTACACTGGTTAAAAAGTTCAGGCCTTTCGAAAAAGCCGTAGCCGCCATCAGCCCTTCAGCAAAAATCGGAGAAGGAACTGTAATTCAACCCAATGCCTTTGTCGGAAATCATGTGGTGATCGGCAGAAACTGCATTATCCATTCCAATGTCAGCATTTATGATCATGTTGTGATTGGAGATAATGTAATTATCCATTCAGGAAGTGTGATTGGCGCCGATGCATATTATTTCCAGCGGAAACCGGCGGGATACCGGAAGTTTGAATCATGTGGCCGGGTTGTCATCAGTGATAATGTTGAAATAGGCGCGCTCTGCGCCATTGACATAGGCGTTTCAGGAGATACTTTTGTGGGCAAAGGCACGAAGTTTGACAACCATGTGCAGGTAGGCCATGACAGTTATATCGGCAGCAATTGCCTGATAGGCTCACATTGTGCCATAGCAGGAGTTACCCGCATCGAAGATGATGTAATACTCTGGGGCAAAGTCGCCATCAACAAAGATCTGGTTATCGGCAAAGGGGCCATCATTCTGGCTACTTCAGCCGTTGACAAAAACCTGGAAGGCGGCAAGACTTATTTTGGAGTTCCCGCCGATGACGCCCGTAAAAAGTGGCGGGAACTGGCAGCCCTCAGGCAGTTGCCGGCTATCCTCAACGCCGCAAACCTCAGCGGAATTGAACAGCAATAAAGACAACAGTTTCTGAAACGGAATTTGTCTGCCGCGTTTCAGTCTGCAGAAACGCTTTACCCCATATTCCCGGTTTCATCAGATGCAGCGTGAACTGCATCTTTCTCTTAATTCATTGATGTAATCAACCGGCACCAGTTGTTGCGGTCCTTCAGGGTAAACCGGAGCAAACGGCCGTCACTCGTTTTCAGATCGAGGCCACGGGGAATAAAACCCAGGCTGTTATAAAAAAGCACTTCGCTGATTTCGTGCGGCATAATTTCAAAATCATTGGATTCCATTGTGTCTCCGGTCGTTTTGAAATAGATCCGCTGATTGGTAATAATCAGTTTTCCGCGCGATTCTTTCACTCCTGAGATATGCAGCGTATTTCCGGCCTTTATAACTACTTCGTTGGCTTTCAGATTTATTTTCATCGTTTCCTCCTTTTCAATACGAATATCCGTCAAAGCAAAACATGTGCCAGGTGAATATCAGATTATGTTTCAACACTTTACTGGTTTTACAAGTTCTGAATCACAGCTGCTTGTCCGGTGATGTACAGTATTTGTCCGGAAACAGACGCAGCATCAGTACCAGAAAGCTGTTTTTAAGACGCCGGAACCAATAAAAAGTTACGTACTGAAAAAGAATTAAGTTGGAAACGGAGTGAAAGTGCTGGCTAAGCCCGTTCTTTCGTCATTGAGGTATCCACCTTTTCAGTCTCTTTGTGGTAGATGTCCATTGCAACGATCATAGCCATAAAACCCCAGAAGGGCACGGAAGCTTTATCGGTATCAAGAAAATTATTCAGAAATCCATGAATAAAATAAGTTACCAGAGCAAGCACAGAAACAAGGCTGTAAAGGCGGATTTCACGGTTTCTGGCATTGCGGTAAACTCTGATGCCTGTAATAATGGCAGCAATTCCAATCCAGAGGATACTGATTAATCCCGGGAAGCCCTGCTCCGATAAGGGGCCGATATACTCACTGTGGGCATTACCCAGATCCCCGGCATTGGTACTGATAATCGTACGCTCTTTTGACCGCTGGAAAGGAGCATAGATAAACTGGTATGTCCCGGGCCCCCAGCCGAAAACCGGCCGCTCTTCGAACATCCTGATGGCAGATTGCCACCGGTTGATACGTTCAAGATTGGAAGCGTCAGAGGAGATATTATAGATTGACTGGACATGTTCAATAAAATTGGCCGATGAATCCTGCTTATTTTTCTCCAGTGCATACAGAATTTCGGTTTTGAACATATAGAAGGAAGCCACCACGATCACAAGCCCGGTAAAAATCCACCTGAACTTGATTTTATAGACAACCAATACAGCCACGCCGACCGAAGCAGCCAGGCTAACCCAGGCTGCACGGCTGAATGAAAGATAAAGTGCTCCGATAAGAATCAGGGATACTATGGCTGCATAGAACCTGTAGGTCCTTGAACGCTCATGGTTAAACATGAAGCCGACAAAAACAGGCACAAAAAATGCAAGAATGGCCCCGTATGCCGTGTGATCGTTGTAGAAGGGTTTCATTACCCAGTGACCCTGTTTTTCCGCAAAACCATAAGATGAATGGTGAATGGTTGTATAGATGATGACAATGATCAGCGTTGCCACATAAAGCCATTTAAACCTGGAGATATTCTTTACATCCTTAAAAAGCAAAATACCAAGGAAGTAGAAAGGAACAACAAACCAGAGCCTGGCAGCCAGAAATTTGAATGATACCAAAGGCATCTCACTGGTAATGCTGGTAATTGTGAGCCATGCAAGGTTAAAAAATACGGCAATGGTAAGCGGATGTTTCAGTATTTTCCTGTCATATTGCCCGTTAAACAGCGTTTTCAGAATAAAGAGCACCAATACCCCAACCATCAGAGGTTCCGATGGCAAGGAAATCCCGATCCCCAGCTCGCTGTCGGCAATATTGACAGCCAGCGGAGTTACCATCACGATCATCAGCAGCAACTTATCCAGCCAGAAAAGGTACATCAAGGCAACAACAATGGCGACGGGAATGGCTATACCCCAGTAAAACTCCTTCACCAGCAGCAAGGAATTCAGCAGGATAAACAATCCGCTGAGAAGGTAAAACCATCTTAATTTAGGGTCAGCCAGTGCCTTGAGCATGGTAATGTGTAAAATGGTGAATCAGCCCTTTATCAGGTCTTTCATTTCCTGATTGATCCTTTTGTTTTCAATCACAGAGATTACAACGACCGAGAAAAACAGCGCTGCAGCTACCGAATACAGCACGATCAGCCAGCGGACGGGGTATGACTTCTTGTCTGCAACCACCGGAGGCGTAACCACATTGGTAAAGGTGAATACTTTCTCTGCGTCGTAAACGGCCCTGTCATAGATCAGTTCGAACTCGGAATAGATGTGGAGGATATCATTCCGCCGCTGGGTAAGTATAGCCATCTGTCCGGCTTTGTTCTCAAAATTCTCTTTCAGGCGAAGCACATCCTTCGTGTTGATATTGGTACTGTTCGACCCATCAACCGTGCGGAGGTAACCGCGTGTAATCTCAGTTGCCTGGGCTCCGTAATCAATCAGTTCATAATTCAGGCGGAGATCTGAAAGTGCTTTTTCTACGCTGTCGAGTTGCGCTTTCTTCTCCTGGAGGATCAAACCCATGCTGTTGACAACCTCAGCATATTTATCGCGGTGAATCTTGCGAATTTTAAGATTACAGAAATCAATAATTGCCAGTACCATATCCCGTGCTATCACCGGATCTGTATCCATCACCACAATCTCAATTGATTCAAACTGTGTTTTACTGATCTTCACATTCTTATTGTAAAGATACTGTATCGTTGACTGAAAATACTTATATGAACTATCGATGCGGTAGTGTGCTGCCAGATCGAATTTCCGGATAACGCTGTCTCTGATATCCTGGGACTGCAGCCACTGTAACATCTGTTCACTTTCACTCTCATCGGAATAAGGTGCGATATTCGAGGGATAGACCAATGCAAAGGATTTGAATTTCGGCTTGATAAAGAATGAACCCGAAAAAACAGCTGCGAGCAACGCCGCAATAATGGCTATTGAAAGGAGATGCCATTTCCATCTGAAGAAAATCTTCATCATATGGATGTTACTGAAATAGTTCTCCGTTGAGGGCCTGATGTTGTCCATTATGCTGAAATTAAAGCTTATTTTTTTGAAAAGGAGTTTTTTTTTAATGCATTAAATGCCGGCAACTTCTCTATGGTAATGATCACAATGACCGAGATCAGAAAAGCAGCAAGGGTTGATACGAGTACGATAATCCAACGGACCGGATAAGACTTCTTTTCAGCTTTGTAAGCCGATTCGACAACAAATTTTTGTGGCAGATTCTCCGTGGCATCTACTTTAGCCTCTTCATATCTTGCTTTGAGATAACTCAATTGCTTTTTCTCATGCTCCAGCATGTCACGCAACGAAACATAAGCTCCGCCATACTTTGCAAGAAGGCTTAACTTTTCCTCAAGTGATGCGATCCCCCTTTCATTCCCTCTGGCTATTTCAATGGCGAGCTGCTGATTGAACATTTCCGACTGGGACTCATAATCATATACGCCCAGTTCGCGTATTACCCGCAACGAGTCTTCCATTCTGGCGATATCATCGCGCAACTGAAAGTATTCCTGTTGCACAATGGCAAAGCCTTTCATCGCCCGTTCGCGTTGCATCGCATTCTTCGTTGAGTCAAGCAGTTCGGAGATCGCATTGGCAATATCGGCAGCCATCTGAGGGTCACGGTCGAGTACGGATATCCTGACGGCCATAAATTCTGTCCTTCTGAAAGTAATATTACTCTCGTATTGCCTGTGAAGCTCGGTATTCTTATATTTTGACCTTGGATTGATCTTGTAATGCTTCATCAGGTCAAACTTTTCAACCACCTTATCACGGATCTTGCCCGAACTGAGAATCTGAAGCATCTGCTCTGTCTGCTCATCTTCACCAAACTCTAGGATATCGGTTTTAGCAGCAGGCTGATCGGAAAGCAACGCCCTGGAAACTGAATTGCTTGACACCGGGAAAAGGACAACTGTTGAGCGGTAAAGCGGGGTTATGAACAGGCTGGATGAAAAAAACGCAGCCAGAATGGCGGCACTTAAACTTATAATTATCAGGTGCTTACGCCAGGAGAAAAGGAACATTCCGAGGCTTGTGGAATCAAAATCCCTGATTTCTGATAGCTTATTCTCCGACATAATGGAATGTTGGTTCGTTTTAGGTTGCCAAAGATAGGGAAAAAAATATCAGTTATATCCAACAATCATGGTATAAAACTTAAGTAAAATTAACGCGATCAGTGCCGGAAAAAAAACTGTCCTGGAAAAGCGCTGCGGCAAGCCTAATCTTGTCTGGAAGTGACCAGCCTGAAGAAATGCCTTATGTTGAATAGTCCCAGAAACATTGCAAGAATAAATGAGACGCCCAGCATTAGTGAAAATGATTTGATCCAGTGCATTGGCAGGCCTGAAGTTATGCGGCTGATCAGGATAACGCCGGTCACAAAAGCCAGTAGGGTAACAAGATAACGCGGATTAAACCTGAACCTGAATAAAATAACGGCCAGAACTACCTGACTGGCAGCCATAAGCAACTGTGTTACAAGACTTGCCCAGGCAGCGCCCAAAGCCCCGTACCAGGGAATTAAAATAAGGTTAAGCCCGACATTAAGCAACATGCCGCCTGCAGCTACCAGATTGAGGTACTTCAGACTACCGTTGGCAGTGAGCAGCGTACCGAACACATAGGTGGTAGAGTAACCGATAAAACAGCCCATCAGCACTCCGAATACTGTAGCCGAGTTGGAAATATAATGATCGTAGAGTAAATCCATGATGGGATAACTATAAAACCAGGATCCGGCTGACACGATTACAGAGAGTACAAAAAGAAGGGTGAAACTCAGCCTGGCCAGGTTTTCAACTTTCATGCCGGATTTAAGCTGACGGGCAAACAGAGGCAATAAAAGCACGGAAACCAGGTAAGCAATGTTGTTGGCTGCATCTAACAGGCGATATCCGTGGGCATAGACTCCTACCTGAATTTTCCCTTCCTCTCCCGGAATCAACTTCTGCAGCAAAACGGAATCGAAACGGTTGTAAAATGTCATCAGCAATACCAGCACGGCGAATGGAAGGCTTTGTTTGATGATCATCACAAAAAAAGGCACATTCCAATTCAGACGTGTAAAGGAAGCTTTACGAATGACAACCAGCAAAGCAACCAGCGCCGTAAGCACATATGAAAGCGTTTGCGCGTAAACGAACCACTCGATGCGCATAGGTTGGCTGATGATGTTTCCCCAAAGCAGGATACTGCAGAAAATAATCATCAGAATGCGGTCGAGCACCGAAAGCACGCTGTCTGTCTTAAAAAAGAGCAGGGCAGAAACATTGGAACGCAGGTAGAGGATAAATGAGATCAGAAACTGGTTTAACCCCAGCAGCGCAAGCATCCATAGTCCTGTACCGCGGAAGCCCCAGATCAGACCGATTGAAAATGTAACCACGAAATACACAATGGCAAGCATGAACTTCATGGCCAGAATACCTGAGAAGTGCTTGTTCAGCAGGTGGGCATTCTGTGCAATATTCCGGTTGTTGAAATTGGTAATCCCGAAATCGAGCAGTATGTTGAAAAGGAAAGAGAAATTGAGAATGGTAAAATAAAAACCGAAATCTTCGGCGCCAACCACATTCTGCACAGTCCTGTCGATGCCGAAAATCCAGAAGGGCTTGATCAGCAGATTAAGGAATAACAGAAAACCAAGATTGGTAAGAAATTTACGTTGCATACCGGAATCCGAGAATCTTGCGGGCAAATGCCTCACCGGTGGGGAATGCAACTGAAAACCTCATCCGGTAAGCGATTATGTGTTAAATTTGCGCAAAAATATCATTATTCTTGTAATATTCACTGCAGGTGACTGAATAAAAGCCTCATCAATACCAAATTGATTTGAAGATCGCTGTCAATACGAGATTGCTGTTACCCGGAAAACTCGAAGGAATCGGGTGGTTCAGCTATGAGAACCTCAAAAGAATTACGACTGATCATCCCGAACACCAGTTCTATTTTCTTTTCGACCGGCCATACCACAGGGATTTTATTTTCAGTGATAACGTCATTCCTTTGGTAGCCGGCCCTCCGGCCCGTCATCCCGTGCTGTATTACGTATGGTTCGAAATTACCGTACGCCGCTTGCTTAAAAAGACCGGTGCCGACCTTTTCCTTTCCCCCGACGGTTATCTTTCCCTGGGGTCAAAGGTGCCTTCCATTGCCGTATTTCACGACCTCAATTTCGAACACTACCCTGACGACCTTCCCCGGGCAGAACGCTGGTATTACAGAACCTTTTTCAGAAAATATGCTTCAAAAGCAGCCCGGATCGCAACGGTTTCCGAATATTCAAAGGCGGATATTACAAGTCAGTACGGTACGGATCCCGGAAAAATCGATGTTGTTTATAACGGGGCCAACGAGGATTATCTTCCTGTTAATGAATCCGTTAAATCAGAAACCAGAAAAAAGTATACCGGTGGCCGCCCCTATTTCTTTTTCGTTGGCTCCCTGCATCCGCGAAAAAACCTGGTCAATCTTTTCAGGGCTTTCGATCTATACAAAAAAACCGATAACCATAACACCGTGCTTTTGCTTGCCGGTGCAAAAAAATGGTGGACAGGAGAGATTGCGTCTGTTTATGAAAGCATGGAATTCAAAAACGATGTGATCTTTTCGGGCAGGCTGGAAACAAGCGAGATGCGCAATGTGATGGGTTCAGCCATTGCGCTCACCTATGTTTCCTATTTCGAAGGGTTCGGCATACCTATCGTGGAAGCTTTCCGCTGCGGAACACCGGTAATCACATCCAATATCACTTCCATGCCTGAAGTAGGCGGCGATGCTGCTCTTTATGCAGACCCTTTTAAACCGGGGGAAATTGCTGATGCCATGATTAAGATCGCAAACGATGACACCCTCCGTGAACAACTGATCAAAGCCGGAACTGAAAGGGCCGGGATATTCACCTGGGATCAATCAGCCCGGAGGCTATGGCAAACTATGGAGAAAGCACTTGCAGCTCAGACGGATTTCTCAGCGCGCTTGTAGGTGCACAGGCTTACAAGCCACACGGCGGCGAATGCAAGTACAAAGGAAGCAAACCGCACGCTGATTGCCTGATCGAGGTAAGCAATTTCAGACCAGATTATTGTTGAGAGCGAGCCCGTTAACATACCGGCAAGCACTCCCTGCCAGGTTGTCTTTCGCCATTTAAGCAACAGCAGCAGCGCCGGGCCAAACGAAGCCCCCAGACCCGACCATGCATAGGAAACCATGGCAAAAATCAACTTTTGCGATGTTACCGCGATGACAAAAGCTGCAAGTCCGACCAGCAAGGTTACTATGCGGCTGAGATTCACCATTGCCTTCGGGCTCATGTTTAATTTTAAGATGTTATGGCAAAAATCCTCTGACACAGTCGAAGAAATTACCAGCAACTGTCCGTCGGCAGTCGACATCATGGCAGCAATGGCTGCAGAAATCAGAATACCGGCAACCCAGGCCGGCAGCAGGTTGTTGGCAAGCTGAGGCATCACCTTTTCAACATCATCAAAAGCCCCTTGTCCATACAATGCCAGTCCCACCAAACCAATCACAAAAGCTCCTGCAAAAGCAGGAACAGCCCAGAAAAATGCAATGCGACGGCTTTTCTTCATTCTGGCAGGATCTTTAAGGGACATGAATTTAGTCAGCAGGTGGGGCTGCCCCATATATCCGAATGCCCAGCTCAGGCCGCCGATGATTGTTGCCGCCGCTGCCCAGCCTGTTTTGCCTCCTGTAATGCTCAGGTAAGTACCTCCGGCAGCATCCAGTGCCGATCCCAGCGAATGTCCACCGGTTGACACCTCCTGTAATCCGGCAAGCGGAAGCAATACCAGTGCGCCGAACATCAGTAATGCCTGAATGAAATCAGTCCAAACCACCGCGTGAAACCCACCCAGCATCGTATAAAGAATAATTACGGCAGCGCCGGTCACCATGCCGGTAAAAGGGTCAATACCAAAAGTTACGTTGAGCACCTTGCCCGCTCCGTTAAACTGTGCCGCCAGGTAAAACGTAAAAAAGAAAATAATGATCAGCATGGCAGTAAACCTGATCCATAAGCCGCCTCTGCTGAATTGTTTTGAAAAAACATCAGGCAGGGTGATGGCATTAAAGCGCTCAGATTGCCGCCGGATGTCCTCTGCCACCGCATACCAATAAAAGAAAATGCCGATCAGGCATCCCAGGGCAGTCCAGACCTCCACAACACCCAGTGCCAGGGCTGCGCCGGGAAGTCCCAGCAGCAGCCAGGCCGACTCTCCGGATGAACGCTCCGACAATGCTACTACCCAGGAGTTCATCCGCCTGCCTCCGAGAAAATAATCGGCATTCGACTCATTGCGGCGATACATGTAAATACCTATGCCCATCATGGCAATAAGGTAAATGATGAAACCAATCAGGGTTGTGCTCATAAATGCCTGAAATTTGGTAAATAACTGTTAAAGATGCGCTAATATACGGTAATATGATAAAACCGATCAGCCATCCGGCGCATTTATCATAACCTTACTGCATCATTGTTGCGAAAATGCATCGTTATCTCAAACAGCATCCACCCTGTCAGAAATTACACCTGCGGATTGTGATAAAATCCCCGCCAAAGCGCATTGTTAATCCGGAAATAAGCAAGCCTCACAGGCTGGTATCCTAACCACCGGCATAAACCGGGCAGGAAGAAATCGCCTGGGATATTAGAATTTGCCGTTTGCGGGCTGTGACCGATCAAGCCATTGAGCGTTTTTACGGACAACAACCTATAAAAAACCAACTGTCCCAAAATTTTTTATACCGGGTTTCAGGTTTTATACTCTTTATCACCGTTGTCCGGAAAAACCTGATAACGGACTTGGAGATTCTATACTTCACGATGTTACACTCAGAAAGACAATGTTTTAGGATTCAAAGGAGGGTGCCTGGTGGCGGCAAAGCCACCACCAGGCACCCTCTTTAAAAAACACACGCAAATTGCAGTCTTTCTGAGCGTTAGCGAAGAACCGATCCCGATACTATCGGGAGAGTTCACCGAAGGTAATCTCATGCTTTTCCCCGGGCAATAGTGTTATTTATTAACCAAAGTCAATGAATTACTCCTAAGGGGCAATGTAGCTTTGCATCAACAAATTTAAAACTTTGACTATGAAAACAAATGAATTGAATTTATCGGCAAAAACTTTGGCAAGAACTACCGGATTCTTCTACCTGTTAATTATTACCGGCGGATTGATAAGTGGAATGTTTGTCAGAGGAACATTGATCGACCTTACTAATGCTGAGATTACCCTGAATAATATTATTCAAAACGAAGCTTTATTCAGGTTAGGATTTTTAGGAGATCTTATCATGGTTCTATCCGACGTAATGGTATCCGTACTTTTCTATTTCCTTCTTGTAAATGTTCACAAAGGTCTTGCAATCCTTGCGGCCGTTTTCAGATTATTACAATCATCAGTGCTTGGCGCAAACCTGATCAACCTGTTTAAGCCTGTAGTAATGATTCAAGGCGCAGAAAAAATGTCAACTGAACAATTGACTGAACTAAGCAGAGATGTAATGACACAGATGCAGGTCTTCGACTATGGTTACTTAATCTCCGGGGTATTCTTTGCGATCAATTGTTTATTAATGGGAGTCCTTTTGTATAAATCTGCTGATTTTCCAAAATTCATAGGGATAATGATTTTTATTGCCGGCTTAGGATATATGTTTAATTCCATGGCAAGTTTTCTGGTCCCTTCACTGATCGAGATCAGTGCAATGGTTATGCTATTTACAGCAGTTATCGCAGAATTAACTTTTTGTGCATATCTATTGACAGCAGGGGTAAGAAACAAAAGTAAAGAATCCCAGCCATAGTTTAAGACTTATTCTTTTGGGCAATACGTTTACGTATCCTGCTCAAAGATTCAGGCTGCACACCCAGGAATGTCGCCAGGTGATATTGAGGAACCCGCTGGAGCAATTCTGGCCGGGTTTCTTGTAACATTAAATATCTTTCTTCCGGATTCCTGGTAAGGTAGTTTTGAAGGACTTCTTGTTGCTTGCCGAATTCCTGCTCAATGCTGTTTCTGCAGAGGGCTTCAAATTTCGGGTACTGTTTATAGAGTCTTTGTTCATTATCAAAACTTAATACAGCCAATGTGCAATCTTCAATACATTCGAAATAATGATTTGCCGGAGTTTTATTAAGATAGCTTAAAAGTGATGCAATTGGATCTCCTTCAATAAAGAACTGCGTTGTTTTTTCTTCGCCATTCAGAATTTGATACGAACGAACACAACCTTTGATGTTGAAGTAACATTCTTTTGCAATGCTTCCTTCTTCCAGAAGAAGCCGGCCTTTCTTAAATTCTTTGATGGGAATCAAGGTATCCACTGCTTCTATTTCTTCAGGAGTCAGAAACATTTCCTTTGCTATCAAATCAGATATTTTTAATTCCATTGGGTGAGTATAAATAAAACCAGACTAAAGGATATTTACTTCCGGTTCCAATATTACGCTAAATCCGGAGTAGACCGAATCAATAATTCTCTTTGAAAGATCAAGGATCTGTATCCCGGTGGCCTTGCCATAATTGACGAGCACCAATGCCTGCCGTTCATGCACCCCTGCATCGCCCTCCCGGTATCCTTTCCATCCGCATTGTTCAATCAGCCAGCCGGCAGCCAGTTTAACGCCATGTTCACCCGGATATGCGGGTATGGAGGGATTTTCACTTTTCAGTTTTTCAAAATGCGCATGGCTCACAACAGGATTCTTGAAAAAACTTCCGGCATTTCCAATCACCTCCGGATCCGGCAGTTTGCTGCGCCTGATATTACATACGGCCTGCGCTATTGCTTTCACCGAAGGCATTTCTCTCATTGCTTCAAGTTCTGCCCCGATAGCACCGTATGCGGTATTCAGTAACGGCCGCTTTCTCAGGCGAAAAGTTACCGATAAAATCAGGTACTGTCCTTTTAACTCATTTTTAAAAACGCTGTTCCGGTATCCAAAAGCACAATCCTCAGCAAAAAACTCACGAAATTCTCCCGTGCGCAGCGAAACGGCATCCAGCATATAAAAAGTATCTTTCAGCTCAACCCCGTATGCACCGATGTTCTGTATCGGGCTGCTGCCGACATTGCCGGGAATCAGGCTCAGGTTTTCAAGCCCGCCGAAACCATGCCTTACACAGTACTGAACAAAATCATCCCAGTTCTCACCGGCCATCCCGCGCACATAAACGAATTCTTCATCCTGGTCAATAACCTCAATGCCTTTGGTTGAGACCCCAACCACCATTCCGTCAAAATCTCTGGTAAACAATATATTGCTGCCTCCGCCCAGAAACAGCAGAGGTGTACCGGCCTGGTGAATCATCCGTAGCAGGGCAGGAAGCTCACTTTCATCCGTCAGTTTCGTAAATATAGCCGCCTTAACATCCATACCGAATGTATTGCAGGACTTCAGGCTGTAATTGAATTTCTGTTCGGGAACAGGGTGTATTGTCATGGGTACAAAGTTAAGGAGATCGTTCCGACATTCCGGAGGCATGTACCGAATTATTTACCGGCCGGATTCTTAAGACCGGTTGCAGCTTACCATAAAAATCACAAGCAATTTAATATCAAATACGCCCGGATCAGGCACCTGACAATGCGTAAGGATTTAAACTTCGTTAATCAGCACATTTTCACTTCCGCCAGTTTACTGTAAAACAGATGGCCTGCCAATAGCAGTGTTTCCAAAAATTCAGGTATTTTTGCAACCACCAAAACACCTGACTACCTGCCTTGAAGAAAGTCATTGTTACCGTAACCAATGATTTAAGCACCGACCAGCGCGTTGATAAGTCATGCCGCACCCTCAGCGATATGGGTTTCAGCGTATTACTTGTCGGACGCAGGTTACCGGGCAGCCTTGAGTTGACCGGTCGTCCATACACTACAAAGCGGATGAAGTTATTATTCAGGAGGGGGCCGCTCTTTTATGCGGAATACAACATCAGGCTGCTTTGGTTACTTATCACCCATCGTTGTCATTTAATTGTTGCCAACGACCTCGATACGCTGCCTGCCGGCTTTCTGGCGCACAGGCTGAAACGGGTGCCGCTGGTTTATGACAGTCACGAATTTTACACCGAAACGCCCGAGCTGGTTAACCGGCCTTTTGTTCAGGGAATTTGGGAACGTATTGAAGCGTTTATATTCCCCAGGCTCACTGACATCATAACCGTCAATGGCAGCATCGCCGGACTATATGAAGAGAAGTACCATAAAAAACTGCATGTGGTAAGGAATATCCCGCGGCGCCTGAAGGAGGAAAAAAGATACAGCCGGGCAGAGCTCGGTTTACCTGAAGACCGGAAAATCATCCTGTTGCAGGGAGCGGGCATCAACATTCAGCGGGGAGCTGAAGAGGCAATTGAAGCAGTCAGGCATTGCGAAAATGTCCTTCTGCTCATTATCGGCAGCGGGGATGTGATTGGGAAACTCAAAGAAAAGGCAGAACAGTCAGATTACAGAGACAGGGTAATGTTTCTGCCAAAAATGCCGTATGAGGAAATGATGCGTTATACAAGGCTGGCAGACATAGGACTAACCCTGGACAAAGACACCAATATCAATTACCGTTACAGCCTTCCGAACAAGCTTTTCGACTATATTCACGCCCGCATTCCGGTGCTGGCATCCCGTCTGCCTGAAATTGCTTCCATTGTCGAAGATTACGATATCGGGATGATCACCGAAAACCATAAACCTGAACATATAGCGCTGAAATTAAAGGAGATGCTTGGCGATCAGGAACTCACCTCCAGGTGGAAAAAAAACCTGGATAAAGCAGCCGAAGCGCTTTGCTGGGAAAAGGAAGAATTAACACTGAAAGAAGTCTATCAAAAATATGTCTGACCACCACCTGCATATTGTTTCATTCGATGTACCTTTTCCGCCCAACTACGGCGGAGTAATCGACGTCTTTTACAAAATCAGGGCGTTGCACCAACACGGCATCCGCCTGCACCTTCATATTTTTGAATACCCCGGGCGCGACCGGGCAAGTGAACTGGAAGCCTACTGCGAAGAAGTGTTTTATTATTCAAGGAAAACCGGCATTGGGTCCGCCTTTAGTTTTATTCCGTATATCGTAAAGAGCCGACGTTCCGAATCCCTGATGAACAATCTTCTGAAAGACAAATACCCGGTACTTTTCGAGGGCATGCATTCATGCTATTACCTTGGTGATCCCCGGCTCCGGAATCGCAAGCTGATTTATCGCGAAAGCAACATCGAACATGAATATTATATCAATCTCTTTGCTGCAGAGCACCGCCTGGTAAAAAAAGCATATTTTCTCGTCGAAAGCATGAAACTCAGGTTTTTTCAGCAAAAACTGAAGCATGCCGGCCTGATGCTTGTGGTATCAGAATGTGATACAGATTACCTGAAAAAAGTATTCCCGGAAAAAGATATCAGGTTCCTGCCAAGTTTTCATGCAAATGACGCGGTGAGTATTGAAGCAGGGTGCGGCGATTATGCACTCTATCACGGAAATATTGAAGTGCCGGAAAATGAGGCGGCAGTGGAATTTCTTATCAGAAAAGTTTTCGCCGGCAGCAAGCACCGGCTGATCATTGCCGGAATGAATCCTCAGAAAAGAATAATTGAACTGGCAAAACCTCACGCAAACATCAGTATCATCGCGAATCCTGACGATGAAAAGCTTTTCTCACTGATCCGGAATGCCCACGTGAATGTTTTGGTCACCTTTCAGGCTACAGGCTTAAAACTGAAACTACTGAACACCCTATACAATGGCAGACATTGCCTGGTGAACCCCCTGATGCTCAACGGAACCGGGCTTGAACCATTATGCGTAATTGCCGAAACAGCGGAAGAGTTCAGAAACAAACTTGACGAACTGCAGGATATCCCCTTTACCGTATCCGCAGCAGAAAAAAGGCACGAATTACTTGACCAGACATTTTCAAATTCAGGCAATGCCGCCCGGCTGGCCGAAGCCGTTTTCGGAAGTTAAAACCTTACCCGCTTCACATTTCAGGGTACGCGTGGGAAATTTCTCCATCAGCGCGTAATTGTGGGTCGCCATCAGAACTGCGCGCCCTGAGCGGCTGATTTCAAATAAAAGAGCCATAATACCTTCCGAAGTTTCAGGATCGAGATTGCCGGTAGGCTCATCTGCGAGGATCAGTTCAGGGTCGTTGAGCAGTGCACGGGCGATGGCAACACGCTGCTGTTCCCCTCCCGACAACTGGTGGGGCATCTTAAAACCCTTGGTTTTCAGCCCTACCTTCTCGAGTACATCCTTGATCCTGTCCTGCATGGCCTCTTTATCTTTCCACCCGGTCGCCTTAAGCACAAACAACAGATTATCATTCACACTCCTGTCGGAGAGCAACTGGAAGTCCTGAAAAACAATCCCGATTTTCCTGCGAAGATAGGGCACATCCTTCTGCCTGATATTTCTGAGATCGTATCCGACAACTTCTGCCCCCCCTTCATTTACCGGCAAATCAGCATAAAGGGTTTTCAACAGGCTGCTCTTACCGGTTCCCGTTTTGCCAATCAGATAAACAAATTCCCCTTTAACAATGGAGAGGGTAACCTCGGACAATACAAGGATATTACGCTGGTATACGCTCAGGTTGTTCAGATCAATAATAGTATCAAGTGCCATGCATCAGTGCTTTGCATGCAAAGATAGGGCTACTTTTTTAAATGAAAGGGGGATTTTAACAATTAATGCAACGCGCAGACCCGCCGGCAAATGAACCAAACCGGGCAGCCGGATAAGGCTTGCTGTCAGCCTGATAACAACCTTGTGTTCAACAAACCACGAACCGGGCACTTGCGCGAAGTTCAGCCTGAACATCCGCTTTAAGTCGTACTTATGCCGGCCTGAAATACCATGCATAAATTCAACTGCCACCCTTTGTTGGCATATACCTGTCAATCAATGCAAGAAACATATCGCGCTTCAACGGCTTACTCAAATAATCAACACAACCGCTGGCAAGCGCTTTTAACCTGTCTTCCTCAAAAGCATAGGCAGTGAGGGCGATTACCGGCAATTCTTTTCTGATTTCCAGGATCTGCCGGGTTGCTTCATATCCATCCAACAGGGGCATCTTAATATCCATCAGTACGAGGGAAATATGCGGGTTCTCCCTGCACTGCAACACAGCCTCTTCCCCATTGAGGGCCCTGATCAGTTTTACCTGCCTGCCTGCCAGCAACTTATTAAGATAATAATAGCTGATATCATCATCTTCAGCAACCAGGATCAGATCTCCGGCAGACGTTTCTGGAGCTGATTCATGAATTTTGTCATGTCTGACATATTCCTTGTCAGCCGGCAGGTGAGGTAATGTAAATATAAAAACAGAGCCTTTTCCCTCTTCAGATTCTACCGTGATATCCCCTCCCATCATTCCGGCATAAGCTTTACAAATGGATAACCCGAGGCCGGAGCCTTCATAATCGCGTGAATAAGAAACATCTGCCTGCACAAACCGCTCAAATATGCTCTGCAGTCTGTCAGGGGGAATCCCCTTTCCGGTATCGGTAATACGGAATTCAAGCATGGAATCATCCATCAGCCTGCAACTCAGTTTTACTGAACCCATTCGGGTAAATTTCAGTGCGTTTTTAATCAGGTTTGTAAGGATTGACTCCAGCTTGACATGATCTGAACTCACCCATGCCAGATCATCATCCAGCATCTGTTCAATTGAAAAATCAAGTCCCTTCTCTTCAGCCTCATACCTGAAGAATTTATACAGCCTGTCAATCAATTGATTGATATTTGTCCGGGTATAATTAACTACTGCCTGCCCGGATTCAATTTTAGAAATATCTATAATATCGTTAATGGTGCTCAATAACCTTTCGCCGCTCGATTTCACAATACCGATGTACTCGGCCCGCAGTTCGCTTTCGAGATCAGGCTCCTGCAAAAGATCCATGAAACCGATTATTCCGTTCATCGGCGTCCTGATTTCATGACTCATATTTGCCAGAAAAGCAGATTTCAGCCTGTCGCTTTCCTCTGCTTTGTCCTTGGCGGATTTCAGTTCAGTGATCATCCTTTTTTGGGCAGTTATATCTTCAAGAATAATCACGTAATGGGTTATCTGCTGCTCCTTGTCAAAAACCGGGGATATCACTGCATTCTCCCAGAAAGTCCCGCCATTTTTGCGTCGCTCCGGATACTCTCCGCACCATTCCTTACCAGCACCAATGGCAGACCAGACTTCTTCAACCTGATGAAGATCCCCTGACTTACGATTCAACATTGACGGAACAAATCCGATGAGTTCTTCGGAATCCAACCCCGACATCTGCAGATACTTTGGATTTACATATTCAATAACGCCATGAGGGTTTGTGATTATTATACCCACAGGACTTTGTTCTATTGAACGGATCAACAGGTTTATGCGCTGCTCGGCGTATTTTTTGCCTGACACATCATGTACAACAGAATGCAAAAATTCCTTGCCCGAAATCAAAATGCTGCTGCTGAAGACCTCAACATCGCTGACAGACCCATCTTTATGACGATGCCGGAACTCAAAATGGGTACGTTTTTTGATCCTGGCATTTTCCATCTCCACTTTGAGCTTTTCCTCTGACAAGGTATTTATCTGATTGATGTTCATACTGGTAAGCTCCTCATGGGTCCATCCGTAATAAGCTGATGCCGATGCGTTTGCATCGGTGATCTGTCCTGATGCTGCATCTATCAGCAATTTTACCGCGGAATGATTTTCAAAAAGATTCCGGAACTTTTCTTCACTTTTCTGAAGAGCCTGCTCAGCCAGTTTTCGTTCGGTAATATCATCGACCATCACATGCCTGGCCTTTCTGCCATTGTATGTGACAAGGTGCGACACAATGACAACCCATATCACTTCGCCATTCTTCTTTAAATGTTTCCATTCGCCGGCATGATTCAACTCAGGACTGGTCTCGGACATACTTTTCAGAAGGCGTTCCTGTTCATTTTCAGGCCTGACATCCTTAATTGTCATTGAAAGAAACTCCTCATGGGTGTAGCCATATTTGTCAATGGCTGCCGCATTTACTTCGAGAAAGCGAAGGGTCTCCAGATCATAAATCCACATCGGCTGGGGATTTTCGACAAACATTCGGCGATATCTTGCTTCACTTGATTCAAGTGCAGCCTGATAATCCCGCTGCTGAGTCTGGTCGTGAAATACAAGCACAGCCCCCTTGATCTGACCTGATTCATCCCTGATCGGCGCACCGCTGTCGGCGATAGGGATTCTTTTTCCATCCTTTGAAAGCAGCAGTGTATGGTTCGCAAGGCCAACCACAATACCCTGAGTCAGCACCTTTTCAACCGGGTTGGGAACTTCGGCATTGGTATTTTCATTGAAAATCCGGAATACTTCAGATATACTACGGTTGATCGTTTCCGACTCTTTCCATCCTGTAAGCAATTCAGCAACAGGATTCATATTTTGTATCAGGCCCGCCTTATCGGTAATAATGACGCCATCTCCTATGCTATAGATTGTAGTTCTGAACTCTTCCCGGGCATGAAGCAACGAAGCCAGCATCCTGCGTTGCCGCTCCGCATTGTACAGCCAAAAAATCTCACCCAGAAACAAGCCCACTAAAACGAGCAGGAATAAAACCAGGGCGACCTCCCTCCTCAGGCCTGAATAAAGTTCACGCTTGTCAATCTTGGTGATCAGGTACCAAGGGGTTCCTTCCACCGGGCATAAATATGCAAAAATATCAACCCCGCGATAGTCCTTCCCCTCGACAATCCCTTTAAAACCATCAGCAACCGGCTCTTTATGGTCTTTAAAATCAGGAAAAGGTATTCTTTTATTTAATGCAGCCCCATCCTCGAAGCGCAGGTTGCTTAACACCAACGCCTGATCTCCCTCCTTCCTGAAAAGCACTGATTCGGATGAATTTCCAGGCGAAGGATAATAAGATAACAGGGGATAGAGATAATCATAAGGATCAATACTAAAAACGATCGCACGCTGGCATTCCCCTTCCTGTAAAGTCAGCGGCGCGATAAAATCTATCCTGGGGGCACCGCTGGCGGGACTCGCGTATAAATCGGTACATACAACCTTCTTATCCCGTAAAGCCTCTTTGATAAAATCAACCAGAAAAGTGTCCGGCCCCGCATAATCAGGATTTGTGGATAAACGCAGGTTTCCTTCAACATCAGTGAGAAAGATTTCACTATAGCCATGTTCGGTTTTCAGGTCATTAAGAAAAACGATCAGATCATTTCCGGTAACCTCATCTCCGGAACTGATACTTTTTAAATATACCGAATGGAGAAAAGTATTGGCCGATATTACGGCAGCATCATTGATTTCATCCAGGTACCATTCTGTAATCCCGTTGCGTTTCAATTCAGCTATAGAAACCAGTTCATTCCCGATTTTCTTCTTAACCGATGCGATTCCATTGCGGATATAAAAAATTGCCGCAACAATCAGCATCATGAAAATAAGTCCGATTGCCAGAATAAAAACAGAGTTTCCACGATCCGGGAATAAACTTTTGTGCCTGAGATTTTTCATATACTGACCCGACTTAAACAAAGGATACGCTTTTTTAAACCGATAAAAAACAAACACCTAATCCAATGATGCTAAACTCATAATTTCCTGCCTGCTTTACCATTAGACCCTTCGGGTGACTCCCGGCTTCTTTGTAAAAGGCTAAAATAAACAAAAATAAACATGACCGTCGCTACAAGCAACATATAAATGCCAACCAATGAGATTAAAGCACATAAATCCTCACCCGGAGACATGTGTTTAATAACATCTTCCGAAAATTAACCGGAGTTCAAGGCTGGCTATCGGCCAAATTTAATTTCAGAGGGTTTCCAGTATTTTTTTGAGGTTGACCAATCCATTTTCAAGGTCAGGGCCCAGCATGCCTTCCATATCCATAAACAGCAACATCAGGTTCATGGGATAATCCATTCTGCCGCTGAAACCCCATTTCACCAGGGTTGCGCTGTCACCTGCGCTTTCAGTGATCATATAGGTGTAATCAGTACTTTCAAACGGCTCCCTGAATCTCAGCTCATAGTCAATCCGCTCGCCTTCCACAATTCCGGTAATTTCCTGCTCGCCTTTACCCACCTGTTTATCATCACTTTCCCATGCTGATATAAATCCAACGGTTCCGTCAACACCAGTGAATTCCTTTTTCATATCAGGATCCATTAAAGACCATACACTGTAATTGTCCTGATTTTTAAGGTATCTGACATAATCAAAAACTTCAGTTTTTGATCTATTTACAGTAATTTCCCGCTCAAGCGAATACTCCTTCTTCACAAAAACTGCCACTATCAGCGCAAGGGCAATCAGTGCAAGAATCAAAAAAAGAATACGTTTCAGAATTTTCATAAGGATTGATTTTGGTGTACGAACAATAATTGAACGACGATTCCGCCAGCTTACAGCAAATATAATTAATCTGACCATTTGTTTTGCGATGAAAAACCATTATCGTTTTATAAACATCCGCTGTTTACAAAAACTGTTTTAAACTTTTGCTGAATCCCGAAAATTCCTGTACGTTTGGGGTCTTCAAAACTCAGCCTCCCACGATGAATCAGCAATTCGACCCCAGGGAAAACTACAAAAAGACCATGAAAGCTGCCGGTTATGTACCCCGCAGCGAAGCAACCCAGGAAACCTATGATGCCATTGGCTTTATGTCAGGGCTGGAGGTTCACCAACAGTTAAAGACCAAGGAAAAACTATTCTGCCACTGCCCTGCCGGCATCTATCAGAAACCTGATGTGTTTGATGCGGAAGTAATCCGGCATATGCGACCCACCCTGAGCGAGTTGGGCGAATATGACGGAACGGCGCTGATGGAATTCAAGACACGCAAAAATATCATCTACAGGCTTAAAAATGAAACGACCTGCACCTACGAGGTGGATGATACACCGCCGTTTCCGGTAAACCGCGAAGCGCTGGATATTGCCATTGAAATCTCATTGTTATCGAAGCTCAATATTGTCGGTGAAGTACACATTACCCGCAAACAGTATCTCGACGGAAGCATTCCTACGGGGTTTCAGCGAACAGCCATCATTGGCGTGGAGGGGGAGATTCCTTTAAAAAAGAAAAAAGTCAGGCTGATTCAACTCAGTCTTGAAGAAGACTCCTGCCGGGAGGTATCCGACATCGGGCACACGAGGATTTACCGCACCGACCGCCTGGGCATGCCCCTGATCGAAACGGTTACCTATCCGGATATGATGAATCCTGACGAAGTTAAGGAAGCCTGTGATTATATCCGTTTTCTGAACCGCAGCACAGGGAAGGTAAGAACGGGTATAGGCGCGGGCCGCCAGGATGTGAATGTCAGTTGCCGCGGCGGACACAGGGTTGAAATCAAAGGCGTAGCCCATACCCGCTGGATACCAGAACTTACACACAATGAGTGTTTCAGACAGTGGTCGCTGCTTCAGTTACGTGACCGCATTCTTGAAGATATCCCGGATCATAAAAACTGGAAAACCAGGCATCTCGAACTCGACTTTCATGATTTTAAATTTACTTACCCTCCGCTCGCAGAAACAAAAAAACAACAACACAAAATAATTGTCATAAACCTGCCGGGTTTCAGGGGAGCACTATCGCACTTTACCCAGCCGGGCAAAATGTTCGCCGACGAACTCACCGACCGGCTCAAAGTTATCGCCTGTCTGGAGAAACCCAATATGACCCATTCGGAAGCATTTGAACAGCATATTACTGACAAAGACTGGGAAACCATCCGAAAAATGCTTAAATCCAACGGGCAAGACGCCCAGGTAATTTTATGGGGACCGGAAGAGGATATGGCAACCGCCGTTGAAACCGTGGAAGAACGCTGCAAAATGGCGTTTGAAGGCATCCCCGGCGAAACCAGAAAATCATTTGAGGATGGCACTACCATTTTCGAACGGGTATTGCCCGGTGCCGACAGGATGTATCCCGATACGGACAGCGCACCCATACCGCTCGAAGATGCTTACATCGAAAAGCTGGGTAAAAACCTGCCACAGGAAGTGACCGACCGCTATCAAATTATGAAGGAATGGGGTATCCCGGAAGACACCTACACATATATTTTCAAGAAGGACATCTTTCCTTTGATCGAAAAAATTATCAATGAACTTGGTTATAAACCTTCTTTCGTAGGAACACTCTTCGGACACAGGCTCAAATATGTTGAGGGCCACTCCAGGCCAACCGCTGAATTTTCGTATAAAGTCATTTACGGCCTGCTTAAGTTCATTAAAGACAAAGGACTGGCTCCGGAAATTGCCTGGCTGATGCTGCCCCATGTATATGAATATCCGAAACTCGATTTTGAATCGGTACTCACCAGCATCCGGTACAAAAAAGTCAGCAAAGAAGAGTTGTTGGGAAGTCTGCCCTTCCTTAAATCCAAATTCTCCGAAATCCGGCACACACAACGCGAAGGAATTGAAAAAGACTGGATCATGGGTCAGTTAAGAAAACTGGCAATCGGAAACATCCCACTGGCTGAACTGGCAGAGAAGCTCAGAAAAAGTAAATAAATGACAGTTCCCGGTAACTCATTCATACACTCAAAGAAACAAAAGACAAATGGCCGACGATATTTTCCAGGGATATAAAGGAGCTGCCCTTGAGATGCTCAAAAAATTCAATGTCAGGGTATGGGGACAGGCAGAGGTTACAACCACACGCGGTTTGTTTAAAGGAACGGTGCTTCCCCGTGCCGAAAACGACGACGACAGGCATATTGTGATGAAGATTGCAACCGGCTATAACGTGGGGATTGATATTGCAACCATCACCGGGATGAAGGAAACCGGGTATAAGAAAGCAAACTATAAAATTCCGGAAAAGGAATTTCCTTATACGCAGGGTCTTCCGAAAGTTAAACTTATAGGTACCGGCGGCACCATTGCTTCGCGGCTCGACTACCGCACCGGTGCTGTTATCCCGGCATTTTCGCCCGGAGAACTGTACGGGGCTGTGCCGGAACTGGCGCAGATCTGCAATCTTACAACAGAAAAAGTCTTCGCGGTTTTCAGCGAGAATATGGCCCCTGACAACTACCGTAAACTGGCCGTTGCCATAGGAAAAGAAATTGAAAACGGGGTTGATGGCATCGTAATCGGCCATGGAACAGACACCCTGCATCACACTGCCGCTGCATTGACCTATATGGTTCAGGATTCGCCGGTCCCCATAGTGCTGGTAGGATCTCAGCGGTCGTCGGACAGGCCCAGTTCAGATGCCGCCCTCAACCTTATGCATGCCTGTACTGCGGCAGGGCATGGCGATATTGCCGAAGTAATGGTTTGCATGTTCGGCCCTACCAGCGACGAGTACGGATTTCTCCACCGCGGCACCAGGGTGAGAAAAATGCATTCTTCCTACCGCTCAACATTCCGGACCATTGGCGACACGCCGCTGGCTACCGTCACCCGGAAGGGAGTCTTCCCCATCAAAAAAGATTACAACCCCCGCCGGAAAGATAAAAAGGTTACCATCCTCCCCTATTTCGAAGAAAAGGTGGCCATCGTTTATTACTATCCCAACATGCAGCCCGATATTATTGACTCACTGGTCGAAAACGGATATAAAGGCATCGTGATTGCCGGCACCGGACTGGGACATGTAAACAAGCCCATTTATCCGGCTATCGAAAGGGCCCATGCCGCCGGCGTACATATGTATATGACCGTGCAGACACTCTGGGGTTACGCCCACATGTTTGTTTACGATACCGGCCGCGACCTGATGGCCAAAGGAATTGTTCCGGCTGCCAACATGCTGCCCGAAGCCGCTTACATCAAACTGGGCTGGGTACTGGGTCAGACCAGCGACCCGGAAGAGGTCAAACGGATGATGCTTACCCCCGTAAAAGACGAGATTACCCCCAGAGAACCATACAACGGTTACCTGGTTTATCAGGGTGGCGTACCGGAGGTGGAGGAATTCATCCGCAAGGTGCACAAGTAAATCTTCCGCCAATAGCGCAAATCGAAAAACTCCCGGACCCGGCAGCGACATAATTCAATCCTTTGGAAAACAAGCTTTTCAGGGATAGTGATTAATGTTGTACCTTTGCATCCCTTTTCCTGACAATTAATGTTTATGCTCCGGATAAAAAAATCTGTTTTACTCTTGCCGTTCCTGCTGTTCTTTCTGGCTTCCGGCGCACAGGACACCCTGACAATCATGCATTATAACCTGCTGAATTACGGCAATTATACTTCTTACTGTACTTCAGGGAACAATAATCATGAAGATAAGGACATTTACCTCAGAACCATCACCGGCCATGTGAATCCGGATATTTTCACCGTAAATGAAATCAGCCAGTACGAATTTTATCACAACCGGATACTCAGTGAGGTTTTGAATGTATCCGGAAAGGACTATTACCGGAAAGCGACCATCACAAACATTGCTGATTCATATATCATTAACGGACTTTTCTATGATTCCCGGAAGCTGGTATTGCATTCTCAGGCAGTGCTGCAATCTTATGTCAGGGACATTAACCTTTACAGGCTCTACTTCCGCAGCCCCGCGCTGGCGCAGGGCGATACGGTTTTTATCAACTGTATTGTTGCGCATCTTAAGGCCAGTTCGGGCAGTTCGAATGAAGAGGCAAGGGCGGTCATGACCAATTCGGCCATGAACTGGCTTAAAACCAACATGACGCCCGGCAATTTCCTGATAATGGGTGATTTTAACCTGTATACTTCCGCTGAACAGGCTTATCAGAACCTGATCAATCCACCCGCAGCAAACCAGGGTTTCAGGTTTTACGATCCTGTTGATAAACCCGGGGACTGGAACAACAATTATTCTTTTGCAGCCTGGCACACCCAGTCGGTCTCTTCTTCGGGCAACGGTTGTCAGGCCAGCGGCGGAATGGACGACCGCTTCGACTTTATCCTTGCTTCGGCCGACATCATGCAGGGGAACAAAGGGGCTGAATATATCCCTGAATCGTATAAGGCACTGGGACAGGACGGAAAACACTTTAACCGTTCAATTGATGATTCCCCGCAGAATAACAGTGTACCATCCGGTGTATTGTCGGCACTTGCTGAGATGTCGGACCACCTTCCTGTGGTTATGAAATTAAAAATCAACAGCGGCCCGACCGGCGGGATTACCGACCAGGATATATTTAAAAGCGCCTTTGTATACAGGGACGGCAGCGGGTTGAATTACCTCTGCGTTTATTCTAACAGAAGTATCACCGTTGAAACCAGTATTTATGACCTCGCCGGGAACCTGAAATCCACCGGCATTTATCCGCTTTCAACCGGAAGGAATGATATACTGATTGAAACCGACCGGCTCAGGCCGGGATTTTACCTGTTGAAGCTCAGTGACAAATCAGGCAGCGACACTACGATAAAACTGGCTCTTTAATTTCCGAATGCAATCCTTTGGACAACGGACTCCTGGCTGCATCAGCTGCCAGTTGAAGATAACGGACTGCCCTTTCACGGGCAGTTCCGAATTCCGGTAATTTGCGCTTTCCATAAGCGACCATCCTTGCCTGAAGTACAGGATCATGATACAACAGTAAAATTTTCTCTGCAATATCCCTGGCATCCAACGGATTGAAATACACCGCCGCCTCGCCGCACACATTTCGGGCAAAGGAAAGGTCTGAGGTCAGGATGGGCAGGCCCATTTTCATGGCTTCGGGATAAGAAGCCGAAAAACAGTCGAGCAGAGAGGGCAGGAACATGAAGTCGCACTGCTCATATAGATAAGGGCATTCCGCCACAGTAATGCGATCGGTAAAATATACGGATTTCCTGTTCGATGCCTGCAAACCACCAAATTGCTCTTTCCTGATGGTAAGGATAAACTTTACCCGTAAATCAGGTTCCAGGTTACGCAGTTCATTGATCACCCCGTTGATAATCTCAAGATTTTTATACCTGTGATTGGCCGAAATGGTAACCAGCCTGAGTTCACCCTTCAGCCGTTCAGGCAGTTTTACCCTGTCGGACCACTGGGCCGGATGATTATAAATATTACTGTATGTATTGTGAACCTGAAAGATGCGCTTCTCATCAATTTTAAAAATGCTGATAAGGCGTTGCCGCACTTCTTCTGTTTCCACGACAAGATAATCCACATAGCGTGTAAAAAGCCTTCCCTTTATATGATTAACAAAACGGCGTTTCAACAATTCAACCTTACTGATCACTTTGAAGTAGGGCGAATCCCGGTAAACAAAGAACGGGATGGCAAAACCAGCGATATGGGGGGCAGAAGGCTTCCAGAATGTCGGCCCGAAAACAGTGAAAACGACATCCGGCTTGATCACACGTTCAAGCAACCGGAGCCGGCTGAGCCGTCGATAACTTAACCAGCGCTTCTTCAGGCCTCCCTGTTCACCCGAAAAAGCCATAAATGAATAAAATCTGCAGTTCTCAGGGAAGCCCTGACCGGAAATCTGGCTTTCGGCCTCGGCAGATAAAAAAATATGATATTCGTTGCCGGGAAAATACACCAACTCGTTGATAAATGAGATGGCGACCTGCAGCATACCCCCCACATGAACATTTGATGCATTAATGATGAGCTTCATTTTAATGACTTATTATTGAAGGAGACAGCGGGGTTTTAAAATTAATTACTTTTAGCTAAATACTGAATGACTGAGTAACCATATCAGGCATGAAAACTAAAAATACCGGAATTTTTACAAAAAACCCGGATTCGATAATTTTGGTCTGTATAAAGATATGAAATAAATCAGCATCTGGCACAAGTAATCTGCATGAAATGACAAAATAAAAAAATCAACTGCGAAAAGGTTTGTTTCATCTGAATAAAATTCCGGCCTTCAGGGTAATCCTGTTGTAACGGGTAATTGTTTTTCTGCTGTAATTTCCGTTCCAGTCATAGCCGGGTGATGTCCATGACAATTCCTGATAGCGGTACCCTATGCCAATCAGAAAGGCGTATCTGTCCCCGGCAGAAATCCGCAATCCCGCCTCAGGATTCAAAAGCACTCCCCCGTAATTCTTTCCCTGATCCCCATTCAGGTAAGAATCGGGATTCTTGGAAAGGGGAAACGCATAACCACTTCTCAGCGATAGATAAGGAGTAAGAATATCGGGCTTCATCAGCCATAATAATTCAGCAAAAACAGGCAGAATACTCCATCCGAAGTATTCATATCCCAGTCCGGCTCCTGTAAAAAGACGCTGATCCCATTGATAGCCGTTAATCATGGTTAAGGAGGGATAAGGAACAAAGCCGTCAGCACCCTCACCGAAAAGCAGGGAGCCGCTGCTTAAATTATAATATCCGCTGCGCTTACCCTGTGACCAATGATTCAAATCCTGAAAAACGACACTATCCACTTCTGCCATGGTAAAGAGCCAGGAGCCACAATCATTATTTATTCTGACACCCCGCAGACTGTCGCTATAAATCAGGCTTCCGGCAAGCACAGATCCTGATTTCAGGTAAACGATATCCTGCTTCCGGTTCTGGGCCGTAGCGACACCAGGGAAAATCACCCCTGCAAAAAGACAAACAGATAAAAACCTGTATAAAAGAGTGAGATCAGGCATCAGGCAAATTTTAAGGGACATACACCGGAATATGGCTGATCAGGACAAGGTTGTCAAGGTCGGTGTAATCATATTGATACAGGCCACCGGAGCCTATCAGCATCAGCAGGCCATTGTATGGGATAACATCATAGGTTTTAATATCCGGGAAATGGGCCAGCTGATTCATGTGAATATTCATGGGGTCATTGGCATCATATACCTTCAGCCCTGCATCTCCGTCACAGACAAACAGGATATGATTCTCAATGCCCAGCCCGTGAGGATTGAACATTGGATAGGATTTTACAAGAAACGGATGCGAAAGTGATGAAATATCCACTACATCCAACTGATTGGTAAATCCGTTGCATTGCGTGCCGGAACGCAGGGTAACATAGGCATAGTTCCCTTCAATAACGACCGGATCGCACGAATTGATGTGCTCAAAAACAGATACAAAGGAAGGTGTTCCGGGATTTGAAAGGCTGTATACCATCATCCCGGTGGTTGTTCCGAGAAACAGATGGTCATTGTATGGGAAAATAGTCTCCACCTGTCTGTCGAGCATAATTTCAGGATTCACGCTGATCCCCGGGGTGGAAGAAATATTGAACACTTTCAGCGAACTGTTGTGAACGGCATAAAGATAATCAGCGCTCAGGGTAAACCTGGCCATGGACCCTGCCAGTCCTGAGCCGGAAGAAGCTATGGAAACCTCATTGGCACCGATAGTGGGAACACCCAGCCCATCAAAATACAGCATCTCGTTGCGGTAAGTGTTCCCTTTTTCCACCAATTCTGTGACTTCCCTGGTTTCCCAACCCACGACAATGCCTTTCTCCCAGTCAAGTCCATACACAGGGTAAGTATAATCGAAAACCGGCAGCACATTCGGAAAGGCATCTTCAACCCGGTCGATCTCCACAGGATTCGCCGGATCTGAAATATCTATTGCGACCAGATCGATGAAACTGTCTGCATAAAGAATGTTTCCCTTTATGGCTATATCAAAGTTTCCCGGAATTTCAAGGAACGTGGTTATCACCGGATTCGCAGGATCACTGTTGTCCACCACATGCACCCCTTTGTTTATCTCATTTACGAACAGATAGTTATCCTTGAAATAGATTTTACCCGGCTGTTCCATCTGCCGGGGATCCGAACGCTTTACCGATGACCGGAACTCATCGAAGCCCATATAAACGGGCACATTCGCGGTATAGGTTATTTCCTCAAACGTTTTATCCTGACAGGAGATAAAAAACACGGATACCGGCATTATCAAAAGTAAAGCAGGCAGGATAAATTTCAGGGTTTTCATGATGCAGGGATTTTAATTTCTGTAAATAGATGCCTCTCCTGAGCAAAGGTTGCATTCCCCGGCAAGAATATAGGGGCTTAACGGATTTTTACGCGCACGCCCGCCTGAAAAGACGGCCAGGCAATTCTTGCACTCCTTATGTTGTATGGCTGGGATTTGTTCATAAAAAAACATTGCACACCAGCCATTCCGTAAACCGAGATGGCCCCTGAAAACTTTAACTCCCCTCCCAGGCCGGTGAGCGATGAAATCTGAAAACCACTGATACTTTCCTGCCGGGTGACTGATTCATTCAGAAGTCCTGACAGGTAGGCTGAGGAAGTCACGCGGCTTGCCAGCCCTTTTTCAAAAATAAAGGAATGCGATGTAAAAAATCCTGCGCGTCGTCCGTCAATTAAAGTGAACCGCAAGCCAAGCGGCACGCCGAGATAGGTAAGTTCATTCCGGTATTCACGGTAAGCCGAGTTAAACTCAGCAGTTCTGATCAGGTAACCCAGGCGTGAATATACCAGTCCGCTTTCTGCAGCCCATCTCCGCGCGAACGGTTTACTAATAATCAACCCGAGGATAAACGGCGCCTGATGCTCAGTACTTTCAACTTCATCAAAATACGATGTTTCTGCAGCCAGTTCGGAGGAAACCGCATCAAAACTGTAATTGCCCCTGTTCGATTCCATGGAATAATCCTGCTGGGTGAGTTCAATCGCGGGATTTGTTCCGTAATGCATGGCCAGGATCCAGCCACTTTCCGGGACAGATTCGTTTTTCCGGTCAGCGGGAATTGTTTCCGCCGTCAGCACAGATTTTATTTCCGCATCAGAAGGTACTTTAGCCGCAATTGCGTCCCCAGCGGGCGAAGCCACAGGAATATCCTGACCTTGCATGGAAGTATCCTGCATGATTATGCCGGAAGCCGGCTCAGCGGCATCGGCTTTTACTGCCAACGCTGTTTCCGGCGCCAGGCTGATAACGGGTGACGAAAGCGCTGAAACCGGGGTCTTCGCGGATTTCACCCTGAAAACATGTTGCCCGGGGCCAACCGGAATTTCTCCGGTAACATCTCCTTCAGTTGAACCTGCCTGGGTCACAGGTGCAGGTTGCACTGAATCAAAGGCCTTTCTGTTCTCTGAAATTATAACATCTCCCTGACGTCTGTCAGGATTTATAAGCAAGTATCCGATCCCCATCAGCAACAGCAGGGTGGCAGCAATCAGAGATACCCTGAAAACGGCAAGCCGTCGGCGGCGGTGCATCCCTGACCTGATCCGATCCCACATCAGATCAGGCGGTGCGGCTTCAAACTGTGCCAGTTGCCGGCCCGCCTGCTCCCTCAGATTATCCTTGACTTCCTTCATGGTGACAATAATTCTTAACCTTTTAAACGCTTCTGCAGCCAGGCCCGCGCCCTTGCATATTGCGATTTCGATGTTCCTTCGCTGATCCCCAGCATTTGCCCGATCTCTTTATGTGAACAGTTTTCAACGACATAAAGATTAAACACTGCCCTGAATCCCGCCGGCATTGCCTGTATCAGCCTTACAAGCGCATCAGTATCCGGGACATCTTCCCCTTCTTCTGCCTGATCACTTACCTGAAAGTCATTGTCCAATGGAGACGCATAACGAAAAATATCCTTCTTCCTGAGTATCTCAAGCGAGGTATTTATCATAATCCTTCGAATCCAACCTTCAAACGAGCCTTCCATCCTGTAATTTTTCAGATTGGCGAATACCCTGATAAACCCCTCTTGCATAAAATCTTCAGCCATTGGTTGATCACCGGCATAACGAAGACATACCCCGAACATTTTCCGGGCATACTTTTCGTACAAACGTTTCTGGGCATGCACGTCGCCTTTGAGACAATCCTTCAGGAGTTGCTGTTCATCCATCAATTATTCAAAAGCGCTGTTAAGTCCGGATCAAATCTGAGATGCATCATACAAGCAATGGTTGCATGCTAAATTAGAAAATTGTTTGCATTCTGCCGGCTACAGAAATCATCAACCTTTTTCTGGAAAAATGAATCAATGGAATAGTATTCGGTACTTAAAATATGACGTCCAGTCCATCAATAAAGTTTAGACCTTTCAAAAAGCCTACATAATAATCAGCTAAATTTGCCCTGGTCATTTCAGCATAAAAATCTATTCCAGACCCGGCACAACCGGCAATTATCCTGAACTCAATCCATGAATGCAGAAATCATAACTATAGGCGACGAACTGCTGATCGGGCAGGTTGTTGACACCAATTCCGCATGGATGGCGGAACAGCTGAACCTTATCGGAATCAGGGTAGTGCAGATCACGAGCATATCAGACCAACGGAACCATATTCTTACAACCCTGAAAGAAGCTTCATCGCGCGCTGACATTATTCTGATGTCGGGTGGGCTTGGACCGACCCGGGATGATATCACCAAAGCAACCCTTTGTGAATATTTCAGCACGAAACCGGTGTTCAACCAGGAGGCCTATGAGAATATCGTCCGGCTTTTCGGTTCGCGCGGATTCGTTATCACACCGCTTAACTGCGCCCAGGCGGAAGTACCGGAAAGCTGCACCCCTCTGCTGAACGTGAACGGCACAGCCCCCGGCATGTGGTTCGAGAAAGATGGAATCATTTACGTTTCAATGCCCGGCGTGCCATTTGAGATGAAAGGCCTGATGAGTACCCAGGTGCTTCCGCGGCTTTCGAAACTCAGCCCAAAGAGCATTGTGCACCGGACAATTCTTACACAGGGTGTTGGTGAATCATTCCTTGCCGCAAAAATTGAAGCATGGGAAACCGCTTTGCCGGATTACATCAAACTGGCTTACCTTCCACAACCGGGCATTGTCAGGCTCAGGCTTACCGCTTCGGGCCCTGACAGGACACCGCTTGAAAAAGAAATCAATGAAAGGGTATCAGAATTATACAGTCTGATCCCGGAGTATATTTTTGGCGAAGGTGACGAAACGCTTGAATTGGTCGTAAGCAAACTGCTGAAAGCCCAGGGCTTTACCCTTGCCACTGCCGAAAGCTGCACCGGAGGATACATCGCCCACCTGATTACCAGCATACCCGGAAGCTCCGTTTTTTTCAAGGGATCGGTGGTTGCTTATGCCAACGAGATCAAGGAAAATCTGCTTGGCGTATCGCCCGGCACCCTGGCCAGGTATGGCGCTGTCAGTCAGGAAACGGTTTTCGAAATGGCCGCCGGCATCATCAGGCATTTTAAGGTTGACTGTGCGATTGCTGTTTCAGGAATCGCCGGCCCTGACGGCGGGACGCCCGACAAGCAGGTAGGCACCACCTGGATTTCAGTGCTTACCCCTAAAGGCGCTGAAACAAAAATGTTTACATTCGGCGAGCACCGCGGCCGCAATATCCGAAGGGCCGCCCTGGCAGGACTCGATATGCTCAGAAAACAATTAAGTCTGTGAATAAGCCGGATCAAATTGGGCAAATCCTGTAAATATCAAACTGACATATCATGAAAAACCGGGAATCCGAACCCGGTGAAGCGCGAAAAAAATCAACGGAAACAAGCTTTTCAGCTTATTAATTAATTTTATTTTATAGTCGGGTAATTTATAAAAATTTCATTATTTCTATGCATATATTACAATATGTACGGAATAGTTTTGCACATTTGCTGTTACTATAACAATCCTAAACCTAAATCCATGAGAAAATTATTTACCCTTGCCTTAACGGGCGTTTTCGGTGTTTTCGGACTCTCTGCACAGGTGCTGGTCAGCACGGACCCTATGCCCAGAAACGCCATTCTTGAAGAATTCACCGGCATTCATTGCACTTACTGTCCTGACGGTCATGCCATTGCCCAGTCCATAATGGACAATAATCCGGGAAGGGCCTTTGTGATAGCCCTCCATCAGGGTTCATTTGCATCGCCTTCGGCAGGGGAACCCGATTACCGCACGCCTTTTGGCGATGCGATAGCCGGGCAAACCGGACTTACCGGATATCCTTCCGGGACAGTGAACCGGCATGTTTTCAGCGGCAGCAATACCGCACTCAACCGCGGCGCCTGGGCCGGTGCCTGCGATCAGATTATTCAGGAAATATCACCGGTAAATATCGGAATCTCATCGGAGTACGAAGCGTCCACAAGGCTGCTTACAGTGAACATTGAATTATACTACACTTCCAACTCTTCAGCTCCCGCCAACTTCATCAACATAGCCCTCATTCAGGACAGCATTTACGGACCCCAGACAGGCGGAGGGGCAGGAAGCAACTACCGCCATATGCATATGTTGCGCCACCTGATCACCGGACAATGGGGGGATGAGGTCACCACCACAAGTGCCGGAACCCTCGTAAACCGGACCTACACATACAATGTGCCTGATGCCTATAACAATGTTCCGGCAATTGTAGAAAATATGAAGGTTGTTGCTTTTGTGGCCGAAGGCCATCAGGAAATAATTACCGGCGATGAGGTTGATGCGATCGGAGGAACAAACCTGTACATCGGAGAAATTACATCGGCCGAACCATACATCCAGCGGGGATATATGAATTCCGAAAGCAATTTCAGCATTGAAGCAAACAGCAATATTGAAGGAAATAATGCTTTTGAATTCCGGCTCGAAACGGAAAATGCCCCGCAGGACTGGCAGGTTTCCTATCTGATTGATGGTGAAGAATATACCACATCAGCCGTCATCAATCTTACCAAAGGCACACCAAAACCTGTAACCATAAGGGTTATTCCCGGAGAGACACCCGGATTCCCGGGATACGTGTTGAAAATGAAATCTGTTGACAACCCGGCTGCCCCGGAAAAACAATACAGGGTTATGCTGATTTCGGGTGTTACCGACCTGCTTGTTAACGGGACAGGCGGACCTGAAACTACGCTCCATCAGGATGCTTATCTTAACGGATTCGCTGCAGCAGGTATCACCAGTTATGCAGTTACAAACGCTAATGCAATGCGTGATATGATCAATGCAAACGCCTACCAGGATGTTTTCACCTGCTGGCTCAACATTGCCTGGACCTTCCCTGCCCTGACCGACAGCCAGGCTGAAGCCGTAATGGATTTCATGGATGCCGGTCACAATATTTTTATTGCCGGACAGGACATCGGCTGGGACATCATGAGCGGACAGGATGGGTCGAACGGCACTCCGGTTACGCAGAACTTTTACACCAATTATCTGAACGCCATCTATGTCGCTGATGGATCAGGCACGAATAACAAGCTGAATGCCAATACCGATGACCCCGTTTTCGGAGGCGTTGCCCAGAGCAACATTGTTGATGTTTATGCCGGCAACATGTATCCGGAAGAAATCAATGCCGGACCTGGCGCAGATATTATTTTTAATTACACGACCGCGGCCAAACATGCGGCCATTAAATATGAGGCATTAAATTACCGCTCGGTTTATTTTGGCATTGGCCTTGAAATGGTAAGTAATGTGGATGTAAGAAATGAGATCATCAGCCTCAGCAGGCAATGGTTATCAGATGAAATGGTTGGAGTGGAGTACACGCAGGCCATGCAAACCCTGATGAATGAACAGAATTACCCGAATCCCGCTTATGACTATACATGGATAAAGACCAATGAAGCCGCAAAAGGCGGAATCATTGAAATATTTAACATGAATGGCAGCAAGGTAATCAGTCAGACAACCGGCAGCGCCTTGCTGAACCGCATTGACCTGAGTGGACTGCCAGCCGGACTTTATACCTACAGGATCATTGCAGGGAACAAAACTTCAGAAACCAGAAAACTTGCCATCATCCGGTAGGGATCAACCTTGCGAAAACCGGCTCTGACTCATCTCTGAATCCGGAATAAAACCCGTTATCCCGAGAAAAATCAAATCTCAGGATAACGGGTTTTTGTTTTCAGGCCATTCAGCCACTTAACTCACTAGCCTGAACGGTGAAAGCGCGAATCAGAACAATCCTGTTTCAATGAAAATCCGCCGTGAAAACCCTCAAATCCATCTGACACAAGGTCATCTGAATCACAGGATGGAACAATACGGTAGCTCACACCCATGCCAAACCTCAGCCAGCGGGCCACATTCACTTCAATTTCAACGCCGGGCCCGGCAATCAGAAAAGCTTGGGCATCTTCAATAAAAATATCATCGTATTCATACGGATGATAAAACCTGAAAACCTGCTGCGGGCAATGCCTGTAGTACTGACCAGCCTGCGATACTGAACGGATGAAAAGTCAGCCGTAACAAACAGAATGCAAATCTTCATGTAGGATATTAAAAAGCAACCCGATCCCGGTTTTTACTGGCCTGTAGCCATTGGGATAACAGGAAATCACATTATTACACATTTCCTGGTAAGCAGACAATTTCCCACCTGTAAACGGTAATAATAAATGCCCGGACTGAGTAATGAACCGTCAAATCCGACCGAATAATCACCTTTTGTCTGAAACCTGTTTATCAGGGTCTTAATCTCCTGCCCGTGAATATTGAAAACTTTCAGCGTTGTAAAGCCGTTCAGGTCGCTTTTCCATTTTATCTGCGTTATTCCTGTGAAAGGATTGGGCACATTCTGGAACAACCGGACTTTCTGGTCCGGGCCCTTTGAGCTAGGGCCGTTAATGGAAAAGACTTTCTCAAACATTGGTTTAATACCCCAGGCATTTAGCGTTCCTGTGTGACCTGTCTCATTGTCAAAAACACAGAGTGTCCAATCGCCATTCGGGTTCATTCCATTAAATGCCGACAAAGGCTCATATGGTTTATAATTGCCAGAAAAAGGGGATATCCCATCAGTGATAATTCCCGTAGCTTCATCGCAGAGTTTTGTCCACAGGAAGTTCTCACCCTGATCGGCAACATGATAAACAAGTGTTTGAGTAACATCGTTGTGTTTGAGGGATATTTCCAGATCACTCACCCTGGAATGCATAATTGAGTCAATGTATAATTCAACTCCGGTGAGATAATAGCCATCCCGGCCAAAGCTTTCTACATTCACATCTATGGTGCTGTTGGTTTCTTCATTGTCATTGATCGGCAGGCCCAGATTGTCTTTCCAGAAAGTGCCCGGCGGATGCATAAAGCCTCCGTTATCTGTTCTTAAAATACTCCCACCTTCACCACTGACCCAGCCAGTTAAATGGTCGTTAAAATAAACTGAAGTTAAAGTATTTGTGGCAACAGGGTTGTATTGATTTATCCATGTATAGCCACCATCCATTGAACGCAGGATGGTTCCCTGATCACCGGCAATCCAGCCATTCTGGTGATCAATAAAATATACAGAGTTTAGTAATTTTGAAGTGCCGCTGTTGATTTCCTGCCAGGTAACCCCGCCATCCTCAGTTAACAATATGCTTCCATAAATACCGACAACCCATCCTTTCATCTCATCAATAAAAAATACAGATGCGAATCGATATCCTTCTATTGCATTTGTAATCAGCCGTTCCCAGGTTTGTCCACCATTTGAAGTCCTTAAAATTGTGGAATCAAGCCCAACAGCCCAACCTTTGTTCTGGTCAATAAAAAATACATCATACAAAGGGTTGGATGTAGGGTTCACCTGTTGAGTCCAACTTAATCCACCATTTTGTGTACGGATTATCTGTCCCCAGTTACTCATGCTAACGATCCATCCGTTGTCTTCATCAACAAAACAAACAGAGGTAAGTGTTCCATTCAAAGGGCTCTGCGGAGTAGCCCAGCTTTCGCCACCGTTTGATGTATATATAATCAAGCCCTCTCTACCCACTGCCCATGCATGATTTTCGTCGATAACATCCAATGCAATTACTGCTTTTGACAAACTCTGGCGCGTTTCCCAGGTGTCACCTCCATCGGTAGTTTGCAGTATGACTCCTTTTGAACTTCCTGACAAGTCGGTTAGCCTGCCACCTGCCGCCCAGCCCTTGTTCTTGTTTGCAAAAGCTACCGCATTAATTCCGCAGTTGATTCTTTCATTCATAATTTCAAATTCAGCGCCTGCTTCATCTGGTTTTCGCAGAACTATGCCGTATTGGCCGGTTACATATACGCCATGGAATAATGCCTGAAAACAAACATCATGCAGATTGCAAAATGTGCCTGATTCAGCAGGATTCCAGGTGGGGTCGGAATACAATCCCTTGAGAATAATACCATCATCACCAACAGCATAAGCTTCTCCAACAATGCCTTTTGTAGCAATATTTTTCAAAGCATAGCCTGAATTTTCATTCTCTTTAAACCATGTATTGCCATCGTCGGAAGAATGGATTATAGTTCCGGCATACCCGCAGGCTCTGTAATCTCCATTATCAACAATATCAATGGAATATAAATCGCGTGAAGTGGGCGTAGCATGAGATTGCCATGTACCTCCGGCATCAGTGGTGTTTATAACAAGCCCGTCTTCACCAGCAATCCAGACCTCTTCGCAATCTTTATGGTCGAGGGCATAAAACCGGGAGTGAAAGATGCTGTTAACCCTATTCCAGGTTTCACCGTCATTGTAACTTTTGAGGATAATGTCGTTGCCACAGATCCAGGGGCAGTTACCTTCGATGGCTGAAACAGAATATAATATTTCGGATGTTCCGCTGTATTGTTTTTCCCAGGTCTGGCCATTGTCTCCCGAGTAATAAACAAGGCCGTTGTTGCCAACGATCCAGCCTTTTTCCGCAATATTTGATATATATATGCAATTCAGGGTTTCTGTAGTTCCAATGTCCACCACTTCCCAATCATGCCCCTGATTTATGGTATGCATCACTGTCCCCAATGTACCTACGGCCCAGCCCACGGAGCCATTCATTACAATGGAATTTAGACCGTTTCCCTGGGGATAAGGATTCTGCCAACGCCATCCGGACTGGGAAAATGATGCGTTAGCCAATATAAAAATGAGCGAAAAGCAGATAAACTTTTTCATGACTTTGACTTTTTGGACATTAAAAACCCGATTCCCGAAGTTACTCTGACTGAACAGATAGAATTATTCTGTTAGAATCATTTTCCCCGATTCAACCACTCCATTTACGTTAAGCTGATAAAAGTAAATTCCGGCCGCCAAGCCCATGGCATCAAATACAACTTTATGCTCACCGGACCGTTGGTTTTCATCAGCCAACACCATGATTTCCCTTCCTGTAAAGTCAAAAACTCTTATTACAGCATGTCCGGGCATCCTGCTTTTCCAGGAAATTACTGTGCTGGCACGAAATGGATTAGGAATATTGTGACTGATTGAAAAACCTGAAATATTGATTGTTTCTTCCAAACCCAGGGCACCGAAAAATGGGCTGAACCTGATGATTAATCCATCAACCGAAGTATGACCAACAGCAATGTAGCTGCCATCATCGCTTTGCAGAATACGCCTCCCTCTGAAGAAGTCTGAACCATTCCCCAGTTCAAATGACTTAATTCTGAGCATGGCAGGTCGAACAGCAGGCACCAAAGACTAAAACAATAACCAATCCAATTCCTTTCATAAGCCCCCCCCGATAGCTAGTTTCTAAAAAACAACTACATTACCACAAGACAAACCCAACGATTCCGGAAATCATGAAAGTGACCTGCCAACCATCATATTTGTATTCCGGATTCTTTTTCTGACAAAACTGTACTTATGGTCTCCGTTTAACAGTTTCAAATCGACGAGAAAAAAGCGGGCAGAAAGAATAATCCAGATAACCGGAAGAAATAAAAATGAATCAGGAAGACGAGTGTCACTGATTCCGGAGCAACTTAATTAGTGAAGATTTCAACAATACATCAGCGGGAATATTTACACGAAACCATGGCAATGAAAACCAAAACTTCCGATATCCCAAAAACAGGCTTAAATATAAGAAAATCCGCTCTGATTGTCAAATCTATTTTTTACAAATTGCTTTATAATATCGCCTGACTACTGAAAATCCAACCATGTTAAAAAACTTACTATACTGAATATCTGACAATCCATATCTTTCTGCCCATGATTCCATTGCTTATTGCCGCTTAAACATCGTGAATATTACCTTGGCAGCATATTCAAATCCCAAAATTACCGGACAGGTAAAATGAACCGTTAATTCCCTTGTATTGACCTTTCTGAGAATTGGCGTTATTCCAGACAAAACAGCATCGGTATGTTAGATCAGAGGTTCAGGCAATTCGTTCGCAACAATTCATCGGTTGGTTGTATACCCTGCGCCGGTTGCAATGCTGATTGTTGCATTATTATCATGGAAACCATGGTTGATTAGGGCGGGCTCAGCAACCGTAAGCCGGAAGTTACACCTTTTTCCCGGTTTGCATATATATGGCGGATCATAACCTGAATTACCGGAGCCCTGATCGTAGCGCATGGCTCTTTGTAAACAATCTTCCCTGTTCGCAGGGAAAAACTGAACTTTAGACGAAATTTTTGTATATAAACAAGATTCTTACGCTCGTCCCTCCTGCCTGCGCTGAACTGAGATCCTTCCGGGTTAAAATAATCCCACTTTCAGTGAAAGACCTCCGTTAAAACCGTCCATTTCAGCGGGATTGAACCCATCACTATCCAGGGACGAAACAATGCGGTAGCTTATGCCCGCACCCATCCTTAACCAGCGGGCCACATTCAGTTCAATTTCAACGCCGGGTTCGGCAATCAGAAAAGCTTCGGCTTCTTCAATAAAAAAATCATCATAATCATACGGATGATACATACCTGAAACCCTGTTGCGGGCAACACCCCCGGCTCCCAGCAATACAGGGAATGACAAATGTACAGGCCGTTTCGGGAAAAGAATCGGTTCTATCAGCAAACCTCCATACCCGCCTGCATAATTATAATTTGCGGAAGAGCCTGCATCACCGCGAAATGATTCTGAAACAAAACCCTTCCCCGAAAATCCGATTGCAAGGCTATGATTGGCTATCAGCGCAACTGAAGCGCCGGCGTTTACAGCATCATATCCATCGATCCGGGAATAACCGGTTGTAAAACCAAAATAAAACCCGAAATGACTTCCCGGCCCCGTCAGTGTCTGTATTTCATTGCGATTCCTGCTTTGCTGATCAGGCATTTTCGCTTCTGTTGATCCATCATTCCGGTTACCAAACAAATGCAGGGTATCCTGCGCTTGGGTGAACTGGGCGGATAAAACAACTGCAATCAGCATTATTAAGGATTTTCTATTCATTGTCAGCTTGTTTAAAAGATTAATAATTTGATGTTAAAATTCATTACTTATTCATTTACAATGATGACTGCACAAGGCTTATGAAAATAATCTTCCGCTTCTGAGCAGAACATCCTTTGTTTTATCAGCAAGGCTGATGTCCGGAATTACACGGCTTCCTCACTATCCTGTGCCGGTTAAGCGACAGGGATCAATACCTGATTACTTTACCTGAACCACTGATGTGGGAGATTATTCCCGGATTGCCCATGTAGTAAACGCAACCGCTGCCTGATATCCAGGCTTCAAGGGCATCAGCAACAGAAACAATGACATTGCCGCTGCCGGAGATATTGGCGTCGCAGTTTGAAAGATCACATTGCAGCGCCCTGATTTCGCCCGAGCCTGAAACACGCAGATAGCCATTCCCGGCCTGCCCGCTTAAGGACATAATGCCTGAGCCCGACACTTCCGCTTCAATACTTTCGGCAATAAAACCGCATTCAATGCTGCCTGAACCGGAAAGTTCAATATCCGCATGATCACAGACGAATGTGCCGCTTTCAAGGCGCCCGGAGCCGGAGAGATGAATACTGCTCAGCCCGGGCGTGGTGATATACACTTCAACCGTAAAGTGTTCGCGTATATTGTAACCGTTTCTGAATTCCAAAACGAGCCGGTTTCCCGAAACAGATGTTTCCACATAGGGCAGCACATTGGATTCGCCTTTTAGTTCAACAGAAGGCACATCACCGGGAATAATATAGACCCTGAAGTTGCCTTTGGAAACAACACCGGTAAAGGAGCTGGTTTCACGGGTTTCAGAAATAAGATCGTAATTCCCTTCAATTCGTTCGCGCATACAGGCAGCAGATGCAAGAAGAATTAATACTAATAACGCGGGCAGACCGGTTTTCGACCGGGAAGATTCTATAAACGCCTTTACTTTTTTCATGATCTGTTGATTTTGATAAATGAATGACAACAAAATTTCTTAAGGGTTGGAACCAGCGGAAAATTATTTTCTAAGCGGGCCGGATGAGGCTGAAACCATAGCCTCCGGCCGAGCAGTGCCGGTTATAAAACATTGGAAACTACTATGTAAAGGATGCTATTTATTCAGCAGGGTCAGCGAACCCGCTTTCATCAGAAGGGTAACCTGCGAACTGCCGGCATGCCCGATTTCAGCACGGGCTTTCACGGCTCCGGTGGTCGCATTGACGACTTCCCTTTTAAACTGATTGTCAATAGATCCGGGCATGTTCAGGGTTGTTTTGGGATCATAACTCAGGTCAATGGAATAAGCAGCCTGATTGCTGAATGAACATACCAGATCAGTATACTCAGATCTGACATAAATATGTCTGAAGTTTTTCGAAATGCCATTCAGCTTCAGATCGCCGTAACGGGTATTCATGGTACATCCGGATTCCAGTGTGTTGATACGGATGCGTGAGAATGATGCATCTCCGTCGAGAGAAGAACAGTTCCTGATGTTGATCTTATCCCTGACAGAATTAATTTCGAGATTTGTAACTTTATCTATATCAAGATTTGACGATCTGCTGTTGAGTGAAAGGTTCGTCACCTGCTGAACCGAAACGTCAGAATAATTGATTTCAAACTGCCCGTGAACGGCTTCCTGTATGGTTGCGGATCCAAATTCAAGTTTAAGTTTGAACGTTCCTGCAAAATCCCTGGCCTGGAGGTCTCCGTTCGACAGATTAATATCTGCGTTTTGTTTATGGCTTCCCAGGTATATATTCCCGAATTTATTCTCAATTTTTACCGGACTTGCTGCCGGAAGATAGACTGTGTAGTTGATCTGAAGGTTATTTCCGGCATTGATAACCTTGCCGGCATAGCTGACAACGTCTTTCCAGAATGTTGCGCTGTTATCGTTAAAAACGGTACGGGCACTGATAAAACCGGCCGCTGACACCATTTCGCAGTCGATGGACGACAATATTTTATTTACCCTGGCCTGTTGCTTCGACTGAGCGGTGATGCTGACTTCAAATCTGACTGAATCTTTTTCCCAGACCATAACATTTACATTGCCATACTTATTGAAAACCTGCACCTGCGTGCCGGGTTTCAGCCGGAAACTCTTGTTCTCCCTTTTAGTTTCGGAGAACATTTGCGCCTGTGCCACCGGCGAAAAGCAAAAAATTCCGCCTAATATCAAAACACCGAAAAACAGTTTCTTTATCATGATTCAATTTTCTTTTAACGAATACCAACAGTTCTTTTTGATTTACAACTCCTTTCCGGACTTAGTATCATTGTTTGATTCTTTATCCGTCTGCCTGAGTTCCAAAAGCATCTCATCCAGAATTTCGAGCTTTACCCGGTACGACAGGATGATGGCCTCTATCACCTTTGCATCGGCATTGCTTTCAGCCAGATCAGTCCGCAATTCCACCTTGCGCTGGTCCATCGCCCTGAACTCCTCTCTCAGGTCTTCAATGATCTCAGGATGATCCTTTGCATAGATTGCAAGCTCCTGTTCACGGCTTTGGATTTTGGATGTGTAATAGGCTTCGGCATCCGAGAGTTCATCAATGACATAATTCATCCGGTTAACCGCCTGCCTGTCTGCATCCTTGATCTGCATCCGGTTATCACGCACATCATTCAGCATCCATGCTGCAGCAAAAATCAGCACAGCGGCCGCTGACCTCCAGGCAATGACACGCAGTTTTTTCATTCTGCCTGAACGGAATGGAAAAACCCTCTCTTCAATTACTTCCCATGAAGCAGGGGGTGCCTCAAGGGAGTCAAACTCCCCGGCATGCTCCCGAACAAATCTTTCAAGGTTATCCTTTTTCATAACATTATTTTTTTCAGGTCACAGGCATTTTTCGTAAAATATCCCTCACCATCTGCCTGGCCCGCATAAACTGCGTTTTGGAAGTGGATTCAGAGATCTTCAGTATTTCTGCAATCTCCGTATGATCATATCCTTCGATCAGGTAAAGTGAAAAAATCATCCTGGCTCCCTGCGGCAACTGATTCATCGCCAGTTTCACCCTCTCGACGCTGAGCCGGAGTTCTTCTTCATCAGGCATATCATCCTGAGGCAATGGATCGGGAACCTCCTCATCCACAAAAACAATTCTGCGCTTTTCAAGGGCATTGATACACTTGTTGACGACTATTCTTTTAAGCCAGGCACCGAAAGCCGATTCGAACCGGAATGAGTCAAGACGGTTGAACGCTTCAATAAAACCTTCCTGCAACATATCCCTGGCATCTTCAGCATTATTCATCATACGCAGACACAGGTTATACATTGCCCTGGAATAAGCACTGTACAGGTCATTGTACGCTTTCCGGTTGCCGGCCATACATGCCTCAACGAGATGTCTGTGTATATCGTAGTTCTGCTGGTTCAAGCTATCCGGATCCTGTTTTTATCAGACTAATGACAGAGAAATAATTTAAAGGTTGGAATGAACAGATAAATTTATGAATATTTTTGGTGCTCTTCATCGCTGACCGGATAAATGGCTCAGCCCGGACGATCTCCGAACCGGCTGAACTTAATGTGCAACGATTTGTTTCATATTACCTTAAGGTAAATCCCTTTTATGCAAAGCAATCAAAATTCACAAAAGCGCACTCAACTTTATTTGTTCCTCTCTGCCATTTTCCTGACAAATGCGTTGGTTGCCGAATTTGCGGGAGTAAAGATTTTTTCGCTGGAAAAACTGCTCGGTCTGATGCCGGCACAGCTTCCTTTTTTCGGCGGGCAAAAACTCGATCTTAACCTGAGCGTGGGGGTGGTTATCTGGCCGATTGTTTTCCTGGTTTCTGACCTGATCAATGAATATTTCGGCCGCAACGGGGTGCGTAAGATCAGTTTTATAACCGCGGGGATGATTGCATGGTCATTTTTAATCGTACTGGCAGGTACAGCAGTTCCTCCGGCAGATTTCTGGCTCGACCTGAACCAAACAGATCCAACCGGCAATCCTTTCGACATCAACTATGCCTATACCAGCATATTCAGAGCGGGGATGGGCATCATTATCGGTTCGCTGGCAGCCTTTCTCGTCAGCCAGTTGATTGATGCCTATGCCTTTCATTACCTGAAAGCCCTTACCGGCAGTAAAAAACTCTGGTTGCGGGCAACCGGCTCCACCGTGATTTCGCAGCTGATCGACAGTTTTGTAATCCTTTTCATTGCTTTTTACCTGCTCGGAAACTGGAGTATGCAGCAGGTACTGCAGGTGGGGCTGGTGCAATACACCTATAAGGTTACGCTTGCCATTCTCTTAACTCCGCTTATTTACCTGGCCCACTGGGGTATCGACTGGTATCTTACCAAAAAGGCCGACTAAGCCCCTGCAGCTTTATTCCTATCTTTGCAGAAAAAATCAGGATATGGCCCGGAAAAACCGGAAGCAGGAAGAAATTATTCACGATTCGCATGAGCGGAGCAAAAAGTACGGGGTCACGCGCGATCAGCAATACCCTTCACTGCTGCTCTCAGAGCAGGAAAAAGCAGTTTTGCTTGACGAAAACCGTGACCTGATCCGCGTTGCCGGACCTTTCCTCGACATGCTCTATAATTTTCTGGAAGGATCGGGATTTATCATTTTACTTACCGATAAAAACGGCTGCATTCTCAGCATAACCGGCGATCCTGAGCCCGTAACCGCAGCCGCCGGATTGAATATGGTAGTGGGCGCGTATATGAATGAAATGAGTATAGGCACCAATGCCATGGGAACCGCGCTGAGTGAAAATTCCCCCGTTCAGGTATCTGCCTCCGAGCATTTTATAACCGCGTATCACCGTTGGACCTGTTCCGCCGCCCCTGTGCATGATGATGCCGGGAATATCATCGGTACGGTTAACCTTACCGGAGGTCGCGAACTTGTTCATCCGCACACCCTCGGCCTGGTGGTTGCAGCCGTTACTGCCATCGAAAATCAGCTGAAAAACCTGAAAAATGAGTACCGCCTGAAGGAATCAGCCAGGTACATCAGCCAGGTGATGGATTCACTATCACTGGCTGTGATGTCGGTAAGTGAAGACGGGCTGATCACATCCGCCAACAAGATGGCTCACAAATTACTGAAATATCAGAATGGCATGCTTTCGGGAAAAGCGATTGATGGTTGCATTCCCGATTATAAAAAGCTACTTCAGGCCATTCATGAGCCGGGTATTATGCTTGATGAGGACACCCAGATCATCACCTCCTCCGGTCCTGAGTCATTCAGCCTGAACGCCTACCCGATTACCCGGCCTGACGGGAAAATTGAAGGCATGGTCATCAGTTTCAGGGAGATGAAAAGGGTGTACAAAACCGTGAATAAATACACGGGTATGCATGCCCGGTACACTTTTGAAGACCTGATCGGCGAGAGTGATGAGCTCAGGCGGGTGACGGAATATGCAAAAACGGTATCCGACAGCCCGTCAACCGTGCTGATTACAGGGGAAAGCGGCACCGGCAAAGAGGTAATTGCCCAATCCATGCATAACCACAGCGCCAGGGCATCGAATGGTTTTGTAGCCCTCAACTGCGGCGCCATTCCCGCCACCTGATCAGGCAGGCTGTTTGGCTACGACGAAGGGGCGTTCACCGGAGCTTTCAAGGGCGGAAGACCGGGAAAATTCGAGCTGGCTAACGGAGGCACACTGTTTTTGGACGAAATCGGCGAAATGCCGCCCGACATGCAGGTGAAATTGCTCAGAACATTGCAGGAGGGTGTAATCACCCGTGTTGGAGGAAGCAGACAAATTCCGGTTGATGTCCGGATTATCGCAGCAACAAATAAAAATCTGAAAGAAGAAATTGAAAAAGGCACATTCCGGAGCGACCTCTTTTACCGGCTGAGTGTCATCCCGATCCATCTGCCCGCCCTGCGGGAGCGCAGAGAGGATATACCACTGCTGATCAGCTATTTCCTGAACCTGAAGTCTGTAAAACTGAAAAAGAGCACACCGGAAATCAGCAAGGATTTGTTTATCAGGCTTACCGGTTACCACTGGCCCGGCAATATCAGGGAGCTGGAAAATTTTATCGAAAAATATGTGAATCTGGGTGGAGACCTTTCCTTCGATCCTGAATCATTTTCTGCAGAAAAAAAGAGCGCATCAAAGGAATCATCCGGCAATGACAAGCCCGGAGGGACAATCCTCAACCTGGCTGAAGCTGAAAAACAAACCATTTTGTCAGCGCTCAGGGCAACAGAAAGTAACATCAGCCAGACTGCCAGATTACTGGGTATAAGCCGGAACGCGCTTTACGAAAAAATGAAGCGCCACGGCATCGGTTGAAGTCCGGATGCAAGGTGAACCGATACCCGGATTTGCCACGAACTTCTGCCTGAAATTTGTCAAGTATTGTCTGCTGCAATCATCCTGACCAGCCCCCCATCTGTCAATTACCAGCATCTTTTTCTCAGGGATTTACTGAATCTCGGATTCAGATTCCAGGCCGGAAAGGCATATTCCGCTGTTTATCTGAACTTTACACAGTATTTAGAAGAAATATAAATTAAAGGAAATTTCTATCTATAATATCCGGAATTTCTACTTTTAACGCAAAAACAATTTATCCATGCGCGTTGCACGAATTCAAAAAGCAGAAAAGCCTTTCAATGGTGAAGTTCCTGACCTCAACCTGCTGAACCCGCTTATAGAGAAATACAAAGAGCGCAAAGGGAATATGATCCCCCTGCTTCAGGGAGCCCAGAACATTTATGGTTATATCCCCCGCCAGGCTTTTGAGAAAATTTCAGCGGATACAGGTTTAAGTCTCAGCGAAATGTATGGCGTGGCAACATTCTACGCACAGTTCAGGCTGAAACCCGTTGGAAAACACATCATCAAAGTTTGTCACGGAACAGCCTGCCATGTTCAGAATGCCAACTCCATCACCGATGCCATTCAGGATTCATTAAAGATCAAAGATACGGAAACCACTGAAGACGGCCTGTTTACGCTTGAATCCGTGGCCTGTCTCGGATGTTGCTCCCTGGCACCGGTCATGATGATAGGCGAAGACACTTTTGGTAAACTTACCGGAAAGGAAGCGGTGAAGATCATCAAGGAAATCAGGTTAAAGGAAAACCGGCAGGAAGAAAAATAAACCACTGGATTCATATTGCTTTACATCACGATATATGAGTAAAACACAGGTAATTGTAGGATTGGGCAGTTGCGGCATCGCAGCCGGGGCCGGCAAGACCTACAACAAAATCAAGGCATTGAAAGAAGCCGAAAATCTGGACTTTGAATTGAAAAAAACCAGTTGTGTAGGCATGTGCTACCGCGAACCACTGGTTGAAATCGTGGACAGCACAGGAACTTACCTTTACGGCGAAATTGATGAGGACAGGGTATTTGAGATTATCGACAAACATATCGTCCAGGGAAGTCCGGTAAAAGAATATGTTGTACAGTCAGATCTTTTTAAAACGCCTGAAAATGAATTTCTTGACGAACAGGTAAAAATCGTGCTGCGCAACTGCGGACATATGGATCCTGAGAGTATTGAGGAATACCAGGCGCGTCAGGGATATGCCGCCATCCGCAAAATTGCCGGAGAGCAGATTTCAGGGGCGGATGTTATCCAAAAAGTACTTGATTCCGGAATCAGGGGCCGGGGTGGCGGTGGGTTTCCCACCGGCATGAAATGGCGGTTTGCCGCCGGCAATCCTTCTGATGAAAAATTCATCATCTGCAATGCCGATGAAGGCGATCCGGGGGCTTTTATGGACCGTTCCGTATTGGAGGGGGATCCGCATTCCGTGCTCGAAGGAATGATTATCGGCGCATATGCCATCGGCGCCACCGAAGGAGTCATCTACTGCAGGGCTGAGTATCCCCTGGCCATCAAACGGCTCAACATTGCCCTGGACCAGGCCCGCGAGCATGGCTATCTGGGGAAAAATATCCTTGGAATCAAAGGATTTAACTTCGACATACACATCAAAGAGGGCGCCGGCGCATTTGTCTGCGGTGAAGAAACGGCCCTGATTGCATCGGTGGAAGGTGAACGCGGGATGCCCCGGAAACGCCCTCCATTCCCGGCTGCTTCAGGATTGTGGCGCAAGCCTACCAACATCAACAATGTTGAGACTTACGCCAATATCCCCTGGATTATTCTCAACGGCCCGGAAGCCTATGCAAAATATGGCACCGAAAAAAGCAAGGGCACCAAGGTGTTTGCCCTCGCAGGAAAAATCAGGCGCTCAGGCCTCGTTGAAGTCCCTATGGGCATCACCATCAGGGATGTAATCTTTAAATTGGGCGGAGGAATCAAGGACAACAAAAAATTCAAGGCCGTTCAGATGGGAGGCCCCTCCGGCGGGTGTATTCCCGAATACCTGGCCGACACCATCGTGGATTACGATTCGGTAAATGCCACAGGCGCCATCATGGGATCAGGCGGTATGGTTGTGATGGATGAAACCACCTGCATGATTGATGTGGCCAAATTCTTTCTTGACTTTACTCAAAAGGAAAGTTGCGGAAAATGCACCTTCTGCCGCATAGGGACGAAACGGATGCTTGAAATCCTGAACCGCATCACCGAAGGAGAAGGCAGGGATGGCGACATCGAACTGCTCGAAGAACTTGCCTACCAGATCAAGGATACGTCGCTTTGCGGACTGGGACAGACAGCGCCGAATCCCGTGCTCACCACGATCCGCTATTTCCGTGATGAATATGAAGCACATATTTATCACAAAAAATGCCCGGCCAAAGTCTGCAAGAAATTACTGACTTATGAGGTAGATCCTGAAAAATGCACCGGGTGCACGGTTTGCGCCAAAAACTGCCCGACCCATGCCATCGATGGCGACAGAAAGCAGATTCATTTCATCCGTCAGGATGCCTGTATCCGCTGTGGCGAGTGCTATTCGAGATGTAAATTCGACGCCATCAAGATCTTCTGAACCGGCTATTTTTAATAAAAGCAAGAGAATCCAATGAAGAATAAAGTCAACATTATTATAAACGATCAGTTAGCAAAGGGTTACGAAGGTGAAACCATACTTACCGCAGCCCGCAGGCTGGGCATCGAAATTCCAACCCTTTGCGACGATCCCCGTCTTGAACCTTTTACATCCTGCTATGTCTGTGTGGTAGAGGTTGAAGGTATGCGCGGCATGCAGCCGTCCTGCTCCACACGCATCGCCGAAGGAATGAAGATAAAAACCCACAGCGAGAAAGTGCTGAAAGCAAGGAAAACGGCACTTGAGCTCATGCTCAGCAACCATTACGCCGATTGCGTGGGGCCGTGCAAGCAGACCTGTCCGGCCGGGGTAGATGTTCAGGGGTATATTTCACTGATAGAGAAGGGATTATATAATGATGCCGTGGCAGTTATCAAGGAAACAAATCCGCTGCCGGCCATCTGCGGACGTGTATGCGTGCGTCCCTGCGAAGTAGCCTGCCGCCGTAACCTACTCGACGAGGGTGCACCCGTTGGCATCGACTACCTGAAACGGTTTGCTTCCGATATCGACCTCGATTCACCCGATAAATTCAAACCGCACATTCATCCCGACACCGGAAAACGTGTTGCCGTTATCGGTGCAGGACCGGGCGGACTTTCAGCAGCATTTTTCCTGAGAAAAGAAGGGCATGCGGTGGATATTTATGAAGCCAGCCCGGCCGCCGGCGGATGGCTGAGGTATGGTATCCCCGAATACCGGCTGCCCAACGACCTGTTGCAGCGCGAAGTGGATAACATCACCGAAATGGGGGTAAATATCCACTATAACAAACGGCTTGGCGAAAACATCAGTTACAGGGATCTGAGGTTAAAATATAACGCAACCATTCTTGCCATCGGCTCTCAGAAAGGTACCGGGATTGGGTGCGAAGGCGACGATGCTGACGGCGTGTTTGCAGGTACTGACTTTCTGAAGGCGCTGGAGTTAAATAAATCCGACAAACCTGATTTCACAGGAAAAACGGTAGTTGTTGTCGGGGGTGGCAATACCGCCATGGACTGCTGCCGTACTTCGCGCAGGCTCGGCGCTTCAAAGGTTTACGTAATATACCGCCGTACCGAAAAGGAGATGCCGGCCAATCCGATCGAGATCCACGAATCAAAACTGGAAGGCGTAGAATATATGTTCCTGACGCTTCCGCTGAAAGTTAAAAAAGATGAAAAGGGCCGAATTAAAGGGATGATCTGCATCCGCATGGAGCTGGGCGAACCTGATGCTTCAGGAAGGCGCAGACCGGTACCGGTTCCCGACAGCGAATTTGAGATTGACGTGGATATCGCCCTGGCAGCAATTGGCCAGAAAACCGATATACATTTCCTGAATGATATCAATTCAAATGAAACCACAGGACAGCTTGCCGCAAACAAGTGGGGAGATCTGGATGCCGATAAAAATACCCTGCAAACGGGCATCCCTTCAATGTTTGCCGCAGGTGACGGGGTCACCGGCCCGGCTACCCTGATACAGGCCATTGCCCAGGCCCGGATCGCAGCGCTGAGTTGTCATCAGTACCTTACCGGTCAGCCGGTGAAGCCGCGCAAAAAAGAGTTTATCAGCAAACGGGAAAATTTCCGGGAGCAAACTCCGGCTGATTTTGCCGGAAAGTTCGCTCGTCAGCTCAGGCATGAAATGCCGGTGCTGGATCCTGATCAGCGCAATAACTTTAAAGAAGTTGAGCTGGGCTATGAAAACGAAGCGGTTGCCGGGCAGGAAGCTGCCCGTTGCCTCGAGTGTGGCTGCACCGCCTATTTTGACTGCGATCTGAAAAAATACTCCACCGAATACGAAGCGGAGCAAAAGCACTTCGAAGGTGATCATCGCGAGTATGAAGTAGATTTCAGACATCCCTACATCGAAATTGACAACAACAAGTGCATACTCTGCGCCCGATGCGTGAGAATCTGCCACGAGGTGGTCGGTGCCAACGCCCTGGGGCTGGTAAACCGGGGATTTGATACCTATGTAGCTCCAAGCATGGGCAACTCGCTGAGCGACACCCAATGTGAATCCTGCGGGCTCTGCCTTTCCACCTGCCCTACCGGCGCCCTTTCCGAAAACAAACTGTTTAAGCCGGGACCGGTAAAGACTGAAAGTTTCAACACCATCTGTAACTACTGTTCCGTGGGATGCACCCTGGAGGTTCATCACCGCAACGGCTTTGTGATGGAGGTTAAGGGGGCAGAAGGCCTTGTAAACCAGGACGGAAACATCTGCCGGTACGGAAAATTCGGTTATCAGTACCTGAATGACCGCAGCCGCCTTACCGTTCCGATGCTGAAAAAGAACGGAAAGTATGAGCCCATTGAATGGGACGAAGCATTTGAAATCCTGGAAGAAAAGATCAGGTCATCTGTGCCGGAAGAATCTGCATTTTTTGCCGGGGCCCGTCTTACCAATGAGGAACAATACCTGGTGCAGAAGCTGGCGCGCGGTGGCGCAAAAACCAACAATATCGGAAGTTTCCATTACCTGGGACGTGGCACAGGGTATACAAAGCTTACCAAGGCCAACCTGCCGTTCCCCGAGCTTTCCGAATCGAGCCGTGTCTACCTGCTGGGGGCAGAAGTGAGCCGCGACAATGCCGTTGCCGGTTTTATGATCTGGAATAACCGGAAGATAAATGGTATTCCGGTTGAGGTTATCACTGCGCCTGACAAAAGTACTTCGGAGCATAAAGCCGATAAACTTATCAGGATAAAATCCTATTACCATTTCGTGAAAGCGGTGAACCATTATCTGCTTGCACACAAACTGGAGAATCAACTCTTTATAAGAGACCTGATCGATAATTTCGACGAATACAAGTCACATACACTGCGTGAATCTTTTTCAGACCTGGTAAAGGCATCGGGTGTTGACCGTGAAGAAACCATCATCCGGTTTGCGGTAGATTACAACAATGAAAAAGCGGCGGTCATTGTTTTTTCCGAAAAGGAATTGTCGGGACGCACCTGTTCCGAAATCTTCAACCTTGCCTGCATCACCGGCAAACACGGGAAAACCGGCAGCGGGCTGATGTTGCTGAAAGAAAAAAACAACAGCCATGGCCTGCACGACATGGGCGTAATGTCAAACCTGGGCCCGGGGGCCTGCGACTGGGAAGACCCCATCCTCAGACAATCGTTCGAGCACAGCTGGAACTGCGGGGAACTGCCGTCAGGAAACGGTTGCACCCTGCACGACATGCAAAGCGGCACATACAGGAACCTGTTTATTTTCGGTGAAGACCCTGTGGGATGCGCCGTAAACCAGGAGGAAGTCAGGAATTGGTTTTCCAAAGCCGGTTTCGTAATGGTGCAGGATTATTTCATGACCGAAACGGCAAAAATGGCTGACCTTGTATTACCTGCTTCACTACCCTGGGAGACCGGAGGCACCTTTACCAACAGTCAGAAAGTGATCCAGAAAATCGACAAGGCATTGGAACCTGCGATTCAATATGAAGGATGGAAACAAACCGATAAGCTGCTTTCGCG
>JAMLHF010000010.1 GCA_023957275.1 Lentimicrobium sp.
CAGCTATTATCTGCGGATATTTTGTTAACGAAACAATAATAAACTCTCCTATCCATGCAAGTATAGCAAACAATATTTGAGTTTTCATATAAAATCTAGTTTCACCCATACTAAATAAAAGTGGTGCAAATATTATTATATTAAAAAAATTAACAACCATTGCAATCTGAAAATAGATAAAAGAATTTGAGTATTTGGCCGAATAAATTAATACAATAATATATTTTGCATTAAAAATAAAAAATACGACCATTGGATATATTAATAGGGCTGACTTAATTAGCGCACTCTTCCATAAGTTAGCTATTAAGTGTATGGATGTCCTATCATAAATCATTTTTGAAAACTGAGGCATCAAAATCATCGCTGTAGCTCCAGTAACCATTCCAACAAAAGGAATTTCAATAAAACCATTAACATACTCGGCAAATATTTCTGTTCCATAATAACGACTAATATAAAACTGATCAGCAGATCTCATTGCAATACCAGCAATCGTCGCGCCAACCAAAGGTATACTGTAGGAAAATATTTCTTTCCATGATAAATTTGATTTTTCGGCTGTAATATTCTTGAAAGGCATTACTTTCATATAAAAGGCGATACCCAAGGATACTATTGATACGATTATCCATCCAAGTATAGCATGAATATAAGTACCGTTAAAAATTACAACTGGAAGTACTATAAATAAAAGCATTAATAATCGTGTAGTTGTATTATAAATAGCTATATATATAGTTTTTTTATATGTAGAAAAGATGCCTTCCAACCCAAGTGTTGGAAGTAATAACATTGGTATGGGTGAAAAAAACTTTAATCCATTTGAAAGTTCAGGATTATTCAAAATTTTAGCAATTACTCCTGAAAAGACAAAAAGAAAGATTGAAAATATCAATCCTAGTAAAAAAAGCATCTTTGAAATTTTTGAAACAATGTCCCGACCTTGTTCTGCAGTATATCTTGGCAAAAAATAAGAATATACCCTTGGTAGGCCAGCCGTAAAAACAATTAGCAATGTATTATAAACATAAAGTATTTGCCTGTAAGTTCCATATTCACCTTTACTAAAATATCTTGATAAGATAGCAGCGCTCACAATTGCAAGTGCAAACGAACTTAAACTACCAATACCAACCCATAAGGCCTGAATTGTATTACCTTCCTTGTTTACAAGGGCTTTGAAGTTCATTTACTAAAAAGCATCATAAAAGTACATTATTTTGAATTTAAAGACTCATAAATTACTTCCGTACAACAACAAACTTTCAGGATATTTATCCGAAACGAACTTTGCTTCACCAGACGATATAAGATCAAAAACAATTTGCCTGCTGATCATTCCCTGAGCCTTTTCAATAAGATTTATCAGATAATCCTGATTAATATTAGCTCCTACTAGCAAAATTTCAATCTTACCACTATCCCTCCCCCTCGCAAAATCGCCCACCAGCCAGGCTTGCTCCAGTCCACCCAGACGCTTCAGTACATTCTGAACCACCTGATCTATCCCGGTGTATTTCAGCAATATACTGTTGATATCCTTGAAAAGCGGATGGTTGATATTGGCGGAGAAAATCTTCTTGTTCCCCTCAAAATGGCTCACCAGCATCCCCGCCTCTTCAAAGCGGTTCAATTCAACCCGGATGCCGTTGGTGGACTCCCCGAATTCCGCCTCCAGGTCACGCAGATAGGACCTGGTGGAAGCGTTCAGAAAGAACTTCACCAGCAGTTTTAAACGGGTTTTGGAAGTGATAAGGGTATCGAGCATCAGGCGGAAGGCAAAGCCCCCGATAACAAGGGAATCTCCGGCAGATTTTCAGGGTGGTTACAAAGCTTCGCCACGTCAGTCCCATATTGGCGCTAACCGTAATCTGAGAAATCGAGTAACAAATATACTCATTAATTATTGAAAGTCAAGTTTTTTTACACTTATTTTCAGGCTTTGCACCTGCTTTGTTTATTAAAACTATGACCCTCCGGCATTCCGGTTACTACAATTATTAATTGCAAAATATTATAAAAGTCATTTGCAACATCATAAGCCGCGTCAACCAGCTATTTCAGAATTAACACAGCCTGAAACGCCTGATTAAACGCTCAATTGTATAAATATGTTTCGGGAATGCCCGATCTTACATTAGAATCAGGCAGAAGATCCGGCATGACATGACAAACCCAAAGGACAGGTGCCGCCAAAAAATAAATGATAAATATTGATTTCTAGCCTGATCGGAATCAAGTAATCTGAGACGCAATCATCACAATGCAGGTAGTTTTTAACAAAAAAATAACACTAAAAATGCCTGCAGATTTTTGTCTAAAAGCGGATAATGGCATTTAAATGCTTGCCGGGCGCAATAAAAGCATTCTCAACCACAAAACCGAGTGGAACTGAACCCTGCACTCCACCGGCATCGCCATTTAATTTAATGGACAACTCAATGGTAGAATAAGCGGGCAGATCCAAAGGATAGATCAACCCATAACCCCGCGCATCTTCACCGGGAATCAGATGGAAATCAATTCCGCTGTAGTTGGTCACAAAAACACTTCTGGAATTGTTCACCGAAGCTCTGGCATTATTCTCCTGCCCGGTACACGCGGTAAACAATCGTTTCAACCATTCTTCACGCCCATACAGATCGCCATCGAATAAAACCACAGTCCTTTTTTCGAAAAGCGCATCCTTTACACCTTTAACAGTCCGTTCCCTGGCAAATACGATGGTCATAGGCCGCTTCTCCCCCTGCGCCAGATTGTATTCCTGCGCAATTGTCCCGTGAATATCAGAATTCCCGAGTAAAGTAAGGTCCTTTTCAAGCGCCCAGGCAAAAGCTGCAGGGTAGTATTCCTTATAGTTAACTATTTCAATCCCATGCAGCATCCCCTGATTCAATAATCCGGTGTGTTCATCAAACCAGAGGGTGGTATCCGGTTGCTGAGCTTTCCACCCCGGATGGTTCCAGAACACAAAAGCTCCCTGCTTTTTCGCTTCAGCAAAGGCGTCCTCCCATTTTGCCGTATCCAGCCGGTTTACATCATCCAGAAACAAAGCATTGGAATGTCCCGGAGGCATTTTCCGGGTTATTTCACCGCCCTGTACGAGCATTATACCCAGTTTTTCAGCCTTAGCGGCAGCCAATTGATATGGCCGGTTCAGGTCAGGATTAACATCAGACTTAAATGGCTTATACTCGATGTGATCCGTTATGGCAATTACATCCAGCCCCTCCTGCCAGGCTTCAAGTACCCGGAGTGAAGGCCAGACCAGACCATCAGAAAATACGGTGTGAATGTGAAAATCACATTTCAATGTATGATAACCGGGAACATCAGGAATATTGAAGTTACGGCGCGCACCATCCTGTGCATTAAGGCCGCTGAATAAACCTGAAAAGACGAAAAACAACAGAATAATTTTTCTTTTCATTTATTTATAATTGATGGATTACCTTACGGATCAAATCAATCAGATTCACTTTTCGAAACCCTTTCTCATCATTTTTCAGGCGGAAGGGAAAATCTTTCAGGATGACGGGGATGTTTATCCTTATAAAATTGCCGGATCATGCTGAAATCTTCATCATAATTCCCTGAAGGCATAAAAGAAGGACCAAACCCCCCTTCTTTGGTTTTGTAATCCAGAAATCCCATAACAACAGGGACATTTGAATTTTCGGCAATAAAATAAAATCCGCGTTTCCAGTTCCGGTTCAGTTTCCTGGTGCCCTCAGGAGTAATGGTAAGAATCATCTTTTCTTTCCTTTGAAATACCTCGGTCAACTGATGAACGATATTGGTGCTGTGCCCCCTGTCGACCGGAATGCCTCCCATAGCACGCAGAATTCTGCCGGTAAACCAGTTAAAGGCTTCCTTTTTGATAAGAAAATAGGATTTATAACCAAGACTGGCATAACCCAGCCAGCCATAGAAGAAATCTATATTCGCCGTATGCGGTGCCATCATAACCACACATTTTTCTGCCCCTTCCGGGATACTACCAATAATACGCCAGCCAAGACATTTCAGTAAAAATGATGCGATTGATTTCTTTATCATATCCGTTCAGGAGGCGTACCCTGCCAGCCAATAAAATTCTCCCGGCTGCCGCAAACCTCAGCTGCAAAGATAATCGCCCTCCCGATTGCTTCATCCCAAAAAATTTCATCTTCTGAAATTTTTCCATACCGATGAAACACGGATGCCAGACCAGCATTGAAACTGTCGCCTGCCCCTACCGTGCTGACAACCTCCAACTCCGGCACATGGTAATGCTTTGCAAACCACGGTGTAAACAGATCAACGCCTTCACTGTTCCTGGTATAAACCAGCAGATTCCCACCGCACTCCCTGATAAACTCATAGGCTTGCTTTCCATCCTCAGCCCCGGCGATCAGATTCATATCTTCATCCGAAGCGCGCACCAGATCAGCCATTGAGATATTGCGTCTTATGGCTTCGATAGTTTCAGGAAGAGCATGAAGGTGAGGCCTCCTGAAATTTGGATCATATAAAACAATGGAGCCTGATTCAACCGCTCTGCTGACAATACTCAGGATATTGGCATTATTTCTTTCTGACAATGAATAAAAAGAGCCGAACATCAGCAAATCTGCGGAAGTAAAATCAGGGTTCCTGAACTCAGGGGCTATGGTTGGCAACTGATGGTAAAACTGATAGGCAGCGTCACCGCGATCGTCGAGGAATGCCAGCGCCAGGGTGCTCTTCCCTTCATAAACCACCAGGTGATCTGTCAATACACCATTCTGCGAAAGGAAATCATGGATCATTTCCCCGATCCGGTCATTACCCGTTTCTGATATAAAGGCCACGGGCTGACCAAATCTGCCGAGCGAAACGGCGGAATTGAGCATACTGCCACCCGGGCAGGACCATTCCGGTTGCCCGTTTCTGAACACAATATCCAGCAGGCATTCACCGATAGTGTAGATCATAGAATTTACCTGACCATAACCACTTTCACTGTATTCCCTGAAGTATATCCGTTTCTGTCACGGATCATAAGACGGCAGAGGTAAAGACCTGCCCTGACAGGACTTCCGTCGTTGTTGCGGCCATCCCAGTGAATATTACCGGCAGTATACCCTTCCGAAATCACCCGTTCGGGTCCGATTGTCCTCACCAGCATCCCGGACGTAGAATAGACATTCAGTTCTACGTCAAACTTGCCATCAAACTGATTATGACCAAAACGGAACCAGACATCAGCGCCTGAAGGATTCGGATATGCCAGCACCTCATCAACCGCAAGCACGATGTTGCGTTTTACGGTGAAATTAATGCTTGCTTCTCCGGAATTATTAAACACATCCCATGCCTTTAACGTTAGGGTATGATCCCCGTCGGGCAGATTAAAATACTGATAATTAACAACACCACTCTGATAACTATCGAGGTCGGAACTGTAATAATCATTCAGCACAATGCCATCGTAACTATTACCATCGATGGTGGCTACAATGTCATGACCTATGCCGTTGCCTACCGTATTGATTCCGCTCTCATCATACAGGTAAGCGATCAGTTTGGGATTCTCTCCTGTAAGACCTCCGTCAACAAAACTCGTATCGTTAAGGAACAGCCTGATTTGCGGACCTGTGAGGTCATCCTGGGTTTGAGAGACCGATCCCCCGATTTTGAACTCATTTGAATAACCGTGAGCATCTTCAATTCCATTGGACGCATAATAGCTGATTTTACCATTTCCAAGCGAATAATCAATATCTCTGGGAACCGGGAAAGTGAACGTAAATTTCCCGCCGCTCACGGATGCCTTACCCTGATACACGATATTCTTTTGCACTTTAACTTCAACAACCCAACTATCAGGGTGCTGACCAAGGGTTTTGACTTTTGAAGGTTTGTCAAAAACTTTCACGTATACTACCCCGTCAAAGTCATCAATCAGTGATCCGTCAACACGCCTTACCTCGCCCGATACCGTAACCAGACTATTGGCAAACAGGGTGTCGGCAGGATTTCCGGTAACAGCATTGGTGATTGAAGTGGTATACACCCGGTGCCGGGGTATCGGCAAGCGCATGGAAGGATCGCCAAACAAGGTCAGATGCCTTGTATTCGGAGAGTTCCCGTTGGTGTTTTTGGTATATTTCAGCACATCTCCCAGACGCGGAATCTCATGGCTATCCGCATCCAGCAAGGTATCGGCAAAACTCAGATTAAGCTGTGAATTGCTTGAGGCGAAAGCCAGCCTTGTTGTGGTTATCATCGACATGGCCCCTCCCTCCGGATTGAGAAAAACCAGTTCGCCTGCCGATGTATGAAGCGGGTTGTCGAATCTTGAAAACTCACAGGTTGCCGTAAAAAACAGCCCCATTCTTTCGTAGTTGGTCCATGCGTTGATATCTGAAATTTCAAGTACCCTTTCGTCGGCCCATCCAACTTCACCACCATGACCTACATAATTGACCAGCAATGCCCCTTTTTCAACCCGGCTGGCAATTTCACGATTAACATCCGGATACCGGCCACCTCCCGGTGTCGATTGCTTTTTGTAGGTATCAAAATAAATTTTATTGATATTATAAACCGGATCGAGTGTATCGATGCTGTTAACCAGTTTTTCAGCCTGGTTCAGATGGGTATTCCTGTCTTCATCATCTGCCGGCACCACTATTACATTCCGCCAGTCACCATGCGTGGAAGCCGGATTCTCGAGATAATGCAATATTTTATCCGTAACGATCTTTGATTGTTCAGCATTCCGCACGGGAAGCCGTCCAACCCCGACATCCAGCAATCCTGCAGCATTCAGCGCCCCTTCCCCGTCATCAAGCAGACCATAATAGTCATCGGTAAGAAAAGAGTTTACCAGATGCACAGAATTTTCGCTCTGATACGTAGGAATAAATATGGAGTTGCCGGCCACCCTGTTCTTTACATCATAGGATGCATTGCCAAAAAGCAGCAGATACTTCGGATATCCGGCATCCCTGCCACGGTCATACAGCATCTTCATAAAGTCCCGGATAGCAGTGATATCCTGCACCCCGGACGAAAACTCATTGTATATTTCAGGGAGCGGAACTACGATGGCCGAAATCTCGCCCTTATTGTTGTGGGCTGCAGCAAGTCGTGTGGCATCAGTGTTGAAATCAGGATGCGTAACAATGATAAGGTCATAATTGCCCGTTGAATGCAGATTCTGATTTTTGACTTTCTCCCCAGGCTTTACCTGTTTGAATACTGAATTGTCATGCGCTATCATTTCAACCAGCCGTTCGGTATTTCTCCTGAAGATATACTGGTTGCCAACCCTAACAGGCTGAATGAACTTCACATCAGCCGGATCGGTTACGTCCCAGATTTCGAGTCCATCAACGGCATTATCCAGGGTAAATGAAGTTATACGGCCGGCGCTTACCGTTTTGGGATCCCTGAATGCAAGCTGCCCCCCGGAATACTTCAGCATGCAACGGACATTCAGCGACACAAAATCTATGTAACCAATATCCGTGCTGCTCACCGGGTTAAACCTGACCTGAACATCAAGTTTACTGCTTCCGGGAACAAACGAGGCGGTTGTTGTAACTTCTCTGACATAGTCCCAGTCTGAGACTATTTTTGACAACGAACTGCTTGCAACCTGTTCACCATTTACCAGAATGTTAAAGGAAATCTGTCCTGCCAATGACCTGCCTGCCAGACCATAACGCACAATGGCAGATTCGTTTGCCACGGCATTGGCAAACTGAAATGAAGGAAGTGCAAATGTTCTGCTGTAGAAATCCAGTTTTTCTCCAAACCATTTCCGGCCGCTTTTAATCATGCTTACGTTGTCGTTTTCATGAACACGGAAGTCAGTATATTCCACAGAATAGTAATTGGGATCTCCTTCCGGATCAGGGTCAGTTACGATTCTTTTTCCTGGTACCGGGCCTATGGTAACAAAATAACAGGCTTCATCCGCATACAGGTGTTTATGATGCTCCATGCGCGCCGAAAACGGATTCATATTCCATGAAAGTGTGCCCTGCCCATAAAAAAGCACATAATCTCCGCGGGCAAAAACTCCGGGATTCGCGGTCACCACTTTAATGGCATTTTCGGCAAGATCATCAACCCTTTCGCTTCCAGCTCCTTCAGGAAGCATCCGGCCCCCGTTCCCGAAAATCCGGATCATATCGGGATTCAACCCGTTTACATTAATACCGAGGTTTTTCAGATCATCATAAGTCAAACGGTAAATACCGGTTTCATTGATATAAATCTTGTACCAGTCACCTGATGACAGCACAGAATTCAAGGCATAGCTGCGTTCATTCTTCTTTGTCACCTGATCCGGAATTGTAGTAATATTCAACCTGAAAGACGACAATTTCATCATCTGCCCTGAAACCGGGTCAACAGCGAAAGGCACCAGGGTCACAATGGCCCATGGTTTTCCGTTTTCAGCCATCACTTCGACTGCGGGCTGCAAAGCTGACGGCAGTTTTTCTCCGGCCAGCAGCAGCCTGTCTTCTTCCGTCAGGGGGACGAACTTCTCCTCCGACACCTGAACCTCTTTAAGACGATGCCCCTCTGGCAGACGGTAACGCTCGACAAAAGCAGGCATATGGCTTTCAGGCAGAAAAGGAAAATACGCACCTTTAAAAGAGGGTGCTGATACCGATGAATTGGTCCCCCGCACAAGGGTGGCAGGATTTTCCCATTTCAGGGACTTGGCAACAGATATCTGGCTTGAAACACTGAGCGTTGATGCAGCAAAACAAACAGCAAGGAATAGTGATTTTATTTTCATTTTCTGGTCAATATTATATTCTGTCAATCACCTGACTACCGAAATTTTAACAGATTCAGCAGCCTGAAGTCCGGATGAACTCGTTACCTGAAGATTCCCTATATAAAAACCAGCAGAAAGCAAACGTCCCTGATTGTTTCGTCCATCCCATTCAAATGCGGTTGTCCGGAATCCGTCTGCAAAGATAGTCCGGTTAAGAACAGCCACCAACGCACCCGACAATGAAAAGATGCGCAGTGTAACTTCAAGATCCTGCCCTGACTGATTGTGATCAAACTCAAAACGGGTATAATCATTCATTGGATTGGGGTAAGCATCAAAACTTCCGATCAGCATCTCTTCCGAAGAAGCCACATAAAACTCTATGCTTGCCTCCGCTGAATTGTTATTGACATCCCATGCTTTCAACCTGAGTGTATGCAATCCGGGAGCAAGATTTTTAAAAGGGAATGCCACTTTACCACTTTTATACGTATTCAGGTCTGATTGGTAATAATCATTCAGAATAAAGGGGCTCTCTGTTTTGCCGTCAAGAATCGCAACAATATCGTGTCCGATACTGTTTCCGATGGTGTTGATGCCACTGATATCCTTAAGCAAGGCAAGCAAAACGGGATTTTCATCCGTAAATCCGCCCGACCTGAAAGCCGTATTGTTCATAAACAGTGAAATCTCAGGTCCGTCGTAATCATCAAGATTTTTATTGCTGATACCGCCGATAACTATATCATTGTAATGGCCTGCCGCATCCTGTTCACCGTCGGAGGCATAATAACTGATTTTACCCTGTCCGAACTGATATCCGATATCGCGCGGGACAATAAAACTAAAACTGAAACGCCCATCCTCAACGATTACATTACCTTTGTAAATTATGTTTCTCCGCAAGGAAAATGACATCGGAGCAGCACCGTCAGAGCCAAAAGTATTGACCTGACTCACTTTGTCGAACACAGTAGCCGTAACAACACCGTTAAATCCTGAAAGAATATTCCGGTTGTCATCGGCAATAATACCATTGATGGTAATTTCGCCAAGGGCCCTGAGTGTGTCGGCATCGCCATTCACAGTTCTTCCGTTGATTTCTGTCGTAAAAACGTTAAAAGCTGGATAAGCCATTTTCATCGCGGGATCCCCTAGAAGTACAAACTTTTTACTGTTGGGATCAGACCCTGTCACCCTTTTGGAAATTCTGATGAGATCTCCGAGAAATGGTTTACCATTGCCATCCGGTTTCAGGGCAATGTTGTAAAAATTGCGCGCAAGATTAAAATTGGGGGTTCCAAACGTTGGCCTTGCAGTAGTAAACAATGCTATACCGCCGCCCCGGGGATTCAGGAATACCAACTCTCCGCCGGATTTCCTGAGCGGATCATCATAGCGGCTGAACTCACAGGTTGCCGTCATAAAAACCGGCAGGCGATCATAATTGGTCCAGCTGTTGATATCGGAAATTTCAAGAATCCTTTCGTGTGTCCAGCCTGTTTCTCCGCCATGTCCTGTATAGTTCACGATCAATGCACCCTTCCCCAGCCGCTGGTTGATGGCCGCAGTTGCATCAGGGGCCCTTTGCCCGCCGGGAGTGGATATCTGAGGATATGCATCAAGAAATATTTTATCAACATTGTAATTCCTGTAGGTTGTGTCAATCATGGTGGCAATCTGATCGGCCTGCCGCATATGCTCATTTCCATCACCGTCGTCGGCTACAAAAGCGATTGTGTTCCGCCAGTCGCCGTGGACCGATTCGGCTGCCGTGGCATAATGTATGATTTTATCCACAGCCATACGGGCCTCTTCGGGTGTAGCAACAACAAGCCGGCCGATACCGATATCCATGATATCGGTGGAAAATCCGCCTTCGTTGTCATCGATGCATCCGAAGAAATCGTCGGTGGCATAGGAAGTAACGGGATGTAGCGATTCGGGAGCCTGAAATGTGGGGATAAAGTTTGTATTTTCCGCCACCCGGTTTTTATAATCGTATGAGGCATCACCGAAAAGGAGCATAAAGCGCGGTTTGTTGCCCTCTCCTCCTTTGTGCCACAACATCTTCATAAAATCGCGGATGGCACTGATATCCTGCGCGCCCGAAGAAAATTCATTGTAAACAGCCTGAGGTTGAACAACAATAACGCTTAAATCATTGTGCTGACTGTGAAAAGTGGCCAATCTTGCTGCTTCCTCCGCAAATAAGGGATGGGCAAGAATTACCATATCGGCAGGTAACAAGGAGTGAAGGTCCTGATTGGCAACGCGTTCAACAAATACAGGTTTGAAGTAAGAAGACGCATCACTAAGGATGTACTCCCTCAATGTATCGGCCAGAGCCCTGAAGGTAAGGGTACCTGAAGAAACCGAAGGCTGTATGAAACCAGGATTTAACGGATCCGTAACATCCCATAACCTGTCAACTGATGCGGCAGCCGCTATGCGGTATTCTACCACATCCTGCAGCCCGGTCTTTCTGAAAGCAAGCTGGCCACCATCGAAGTTTAACCGGGCCACTGCATTGATTTCAACAAAGTTAAGCCATCCGGTAGCACTGTTTCCCGGTTTATTATAATTGATTTTAAGGCCATCGAAACTTCCGTTATGCTCAATTTCGTATGTTTCGGTCGCCATCCTTGCATAGTTGGTATTAAAATCAGTGATAATCGAAGGAATGAACAGGTTAAAAGACTTTCCTGATGCCGTCAAAGTAAAGGAGCTTGCGGATGTCGACCGCGCCGCAGCACTCAGCCTGACCTTAACCGGCCGGGATGATTCGGGTATGAAGGATTTAAATGCGTAATCACGCGAGGAAATCAGATCGAAAATATCCCCGAACCATTCTTTACCCGATTTGATAAGGTTAACCTCATCGGGGTGATAAGCGTCATAAAAATCGAAAGTACTTACGATGGTGGGCACCCCTGACTGGGGCTGGGGAAACTCCGGAATTCTTTTGCCGGGTGTCGGACCTGTTGATATAAAATAATAAGACTCATCGGAATACAGATGGGGCTTATGTTCAAACAATCCGGATTGATTATTGTAATTCCAGGCAAGCGGCCCCTTTCCGTAAAAAAGGATATAATCACCCGGATCAAATTTACCGTCTCCGCCATCAACCACCATAACCGGGACCTCAGGCAGATCATCATATCTCGTTGCACCTGCCCGTTCAGGCAGCATTCCTCCTCCGTACCCATGAACCCTGATGCCCGATGATGACAGACCATTCACCATCAACCCCATTGACGAAAGATCATTGTATGTAAGCTGTTGAATACCATTCTGTTTCACAGCAATCCTATACCAGTCACCTGCAGAAAGCACGGAAGAAACAGCATATTGCCTGATTTCCGTTTCGGCTCTGTCATTGCCGCCTTTAATGTCCAGATTAAAAGAAATCAGCTTTTCGATTGCGCCCGATAGTTTATTCCTCCTCAGCGGGACAATATTTACCAGAAGCCGGCCTTCACCGCGATCATATACAATATTTGCATTAAAATCAGGTTCACCTGACCAGTTTGCTGTGTTCGACTGATCAAATGCTTTTTGCTCAGCCGCCGTCAGTTCAACATATTCCTGAGCGTTGATCTCAAGATCGGGAAGCGTATTGTAATGTCCTTCAGCATAAAAACTAAAGACGGGTAAGCCTGTTTCTTCCGCGGGATAACACGATTCGCACTGCAGCCAGGAGCGTTCTGCATTGCCATCCGCCGAATGCACGGAATAAGGCATATGCCACCTTACCAGATATTGTGCAGATAAATTCCCCTGACAGAAAATCAGATATAGAAACAGGACTGCACTAAAGGCAAAACGAATTGGGTTCATAAGCAATGGTTCGGTTTAACGCCGTAAAATTGAAACACAAAAATAAACTAATCATTTTCGGACATCCGTATTAACACGTAATTTAAACATAAGGCAAATGAAATAGGTTCATATAATCGTATATTTGTATTGAAAAACTGATACGCCTTATACACCTCCGGGATAATAACGGATTGTGAAATCCGTTATTGCAGGGGTTTGTCTGAATTTTGTATTTTTTTAAACAAGAGGCCGTCATTATTAAAATTATTCGTAATATTGGCTGCCGAAATTCATTACGACATGAGAATTAAGCTAAGCCTGATTTTTCTGCTACTTTTAGCCGGTTTTTCAGGTATTTCGCAGGATGCCTCTTTTTCGCAATACTATGGTAATCCGTTGTATCTTAACCCTGCTCTTGCAGGTTCAAAAATCTGTCCGAGGCTAACCTTAAATTACAGGAACCAGTGGCCGGGCATACCCGCCACATTTGTGACCTATGCTGCTTCGTATGATCAGTTTATCGACGTGGTTTCCGGAGGGGTCGGACTCATGGTTATTTCTGAAGATATGGCAGGCGGGGCGATGAAATCGACCTCTGCCAGCGGAATGTACTCATTCAGGATGAATATTACGAAAAACCTGACATTGAATGCCGGTTTTCAGGGAACATACATACAGAATAAACTGGATTGGGATAAATTCATTTTTGAAGACCAGTTGCTTGTTGGTGACATCAACAACCTCCCGCCTACCCAGGAAAGCCCTCCCGACCGTCTGAGTATCGGCATGGTTGACTTTTCGGCCGGAATGCTTTTCGGTTACCGGGAACGATTGTACGGAGGTTTTGCCGCGCACCACTTAAACCAGCCCGACAACTCCTTTTACAGTAACGGTGACAGCAAACTCCCCATGAAACTTACAGCTCATGCCGGGGCATTGATAGATATGCGACAGGGCCTTAGTGGCGGCGACGTGGAGGACCTCAGCATTTCTCCAAATATAATGTATCAGCAACAGGGCAAGTTCCATCAGTTGAACGTCGGATTATATCTGAATGTTTATCCCTTTGTACTTGGCGGATGGTTCAGGCACAATTTCGAGAATCCGGATGCCGTTATTGCCCTGGTAGGTTTTCAGCATGCAAAATTTAAAGTCGGATATAGTTACGATTACACAGTTTCCCGATTAACCAATGTAACCGGCGGCGCCCATGAAGTTTCATTTGCATGGCAATTCGACTGCGGGCAGAAAACTTTCAAGCACAAGGCAATAAAATGTCCAAGATTTTAGTTAATAACAATCAAAAACAATAATTTCCGGAAATGATCAGCTACAGAAACATCTATCTGAAGATCTTCTTCTTTGCAACCGTAATCTTTATCGCATCTTCATGTGCTAAGGAATCTTCTCGTACAACCGGATGGGAATACAACAACTCAAAAAACGGCGGATTCCAGGTGAACACCAAATACGGTGAACAGCCGGTTGGCCCGGGGCTCAAACTGGTTGAAGGCGGAACATTCACCATGGGTCGCACCGCCGACAATCCGATGTACGATTGGGACAATATCCCCAGAAGAGTTACTGTACCATCTTTTTACATTGATGAAACTGAAGTAGCGAATGTGGATTATGTGGAGTATCTCTATTGGTTAAGCCGCGTCTTCGGGACCGATTATCCTGAGGTTTACCGCAAAGCGCTGCCCGACACCCTGGTTTGGCGTGAAAAACTGGCCTATAATGAGCCCCTGGTTGAAACCTATTTCCGTCATCCGGCCTATAGAAACTACCCCGTTGTTGGTGTCAGTTGGGTCCAGGCAAATGAATACTGCCTCTGGAGAACTGACCGCGTGAATGAAATGCTGCTTATCCGTGAAGGAATCCTGGATTTTGATCCTGATCAGCGCAATGAAAACAATTTCAACACTGAAGCATACCTGGCTGGCCAATATGAAGGACTTGTCAACAAGCCCTTGAAAGATCTGAATCCCAGTGGAACAGGTGAACGCCGTGCCAAGCTTGAGGATGGAATCATGGTTCCCAAATACAGACTGCCAACGGAAGCCGAATGGGAATTTGCCGCTCTGGGACTGGTAGGCAATACTGTTTATGAGCGCGTGGTGGAACGCAGGGTTTACCCCTGGAATGGAACCATCGTTCGTTCTGATCAGAAAAAATATTATGGTCAGTTCCTGGCCAATTTCAAAAGAGGACGTGGCGACTACATGGGCGTAGCCGGTAGTTTGAATGACGGAGCAGACCTTCCCGCCGAAGTGGCTTCATACTGGCCAAATGACTATGGCTTGTACAATATGGCCGGTAATGTTGCCGAATGGGTGCTTGATGTTTACCGCCCGCTAACCTTCGAAGACATGGCTGATTATGCCCCGTTCCGCGGAAATGTTTTTACAACCAAAGTAACGGATGAAGAAGGGTTCCTTGCACCAAAAGACAGCCTTGGCCGGATTAAATACCGCGAAGTGACTACCGAAGAAAGCAAAGACCGTTTCAACTACAGAAGCGCAAACCAGATCAACTACCTTGATGGTGATTACCAATCTACCATTAATCCCGACTGGTCATCCGTACCTGCCGACAGTGTGAATACCACCAATATGATGTATGAGTATGCCAAAACATCTCTGGTATCCGACAAATCAAGGGTTTATAAAGGTGGTTCCTGGAGAGATCCGGCTTATTATCTCAGCCCGGCTACCCGGCGTTACCTTGACCAGAACCTCTCTACCAACTATATCGGATTCCGCTGTGCCATGGGTAAAGTCGGAGGTGCTTATTCAACAAGCAAAGGAAAATAATTCACCATGCAGTTTAAGAAAGTCCATTTGCCCGGCGAATGGACTTTTTTTTATTCCCGGCGGTTAAATAACAGCCATAATTGGTAATTTCGACAGTCAAATATAAATTGCATCATCTGAAAGAATAAAAAGCAGACCAACATGCGTATAAGCAGCTCTGAGGAAATCTTCCGCATTTTCAAAAAACATCCATATTTAAGTCTTGATTCAAGAAAAACCCAACCGGGAAGCCTGTTCTTTGCCCTGAAGGGAGAAAACTTCAATGGCAATCAATACGCTGAACAAGCGCTTAAACTCGGAGCTGCCTATGCCGTGATTGATGATCCGGAATTCTACACCGGAGAAAGGACACTGCTGACCAGTGACACGCTGACCGCATTGCAGCAACTTGCCGCTGACTACCGCAACACTTTGAATATTCCGGTAATCGGCATTACCGGTACAAACGGTAAAACCACTTCAAAGGAACTGATTTTTACTGCGCTTTCAACAAAATTCAGGGCCTGTGCAACTTCCGGAAATTTTAACAATCACATCGGTGTTCCTGTAACCCTGCTCAATATAAAGCCGGATACAGAAATAGCTATTGTTGAAATGGGCGCCAATCATATCGGGGAAATAGCAGCACTGTGCAGGATTGCCAGACCAACCCATGGACTGATTACCAACATCGGGAAAGCCCATCTCGAAGGCTTCGGCAGCCCCGAAGGGGTAATAAAAGCCAAAAAAGAACTTTATGATCATCTCAGGAAGAACGGAGGAACTGCCTTTGTTCACGGAAATGATCATCTGCTGATGCAGCTTTCGGAAGAACTGCCCCGCATTACTTACGGAAACTCCGGCAATGAGCCATTTTTTGGTGAACTGATTGATGATGAACCTTTTCTATCAGTGAAACTGCAAAAACCACTTTCCTTACATATTCAAACACAACTGAGCGGGGGATACAACTTCTCAAATGTGATGGCCGCAATTGCCATTGCCGGTCATTTCAGGGTTAACCTCAATGATGCTGCCACCGCATTGCAGGCCTATGAACCAAAGATGAACCGCTCACAGGTGCTTCAAACAGGGAAAAATATCATTGTGCTTGATGCTTACAATGCCAATCCTTCCAGTATGACAGCAGCCATCAGCAACTTTGCTGCAAAAAGCCCCGGGGAGAAAGTTCTTATTCTAGGCGATATGTTCGAGCTTGGCAAGGCAGCGGAGCCGGAACATGGCGATATCCTGAAACTCGCGCTTTCGTTCGGCTTTCGATTGATCTTCACCACCGGACCTGAATTTTATAAATCCGCTGAAAGTACAAAGGGGGTGATGGCATTTCCATCGGTTGAGGACCTCAGGCAATACCTGCGAAGCAATCCATTATCCGGTGAAAAGATCCTGATTAAAGGGTCCAGGGGTATGAAACTTGAAACCATTACTGATGCACTCTGAAAATGAAGAAACAATTCAGGCCATCGGCCTGATGTCAGGCACCTCGCTTGACGGGCTGGATATTGCAGGCTGCACCTTTAGTTTTAAAGACGAAAAAATCGGATTTACCATTGATTGCGCCGAAACCATTCCCTATCTGCCCGGGATGGTATCTATGCTTAAGCGGACAGAACATACCGGTGCGCTTGAATTCTTCAGAACCCACAATGCTTATGGGCGATGGACCGGTGAGGTTGTGCGTGATTTTATCGGAAGATTTCACCTACATCCCCTGCTTATCGCCAATCATGGCCATACGGTTTTCCACAGGCCGGAAGAGGGTTTTACCGTTCAGGCAGGCAATGGGGCGCAGATTGCCGCCATCACAGGAATCAGAACAGTTTGCGACTTCCGCTCCTTTGACGTCGCGCTCGGCGGACAGGGCGCACCACTTGTTCCGGTTGGCGACCGGCTGCTTTTTGGAAATTACCATGCTTGCGTTAATATAGGGGGGTTTTCAAATATTTCCATGGAGTCTGATGGCAGCAGGATTGCATGGGATATCTGCCCTGCCAACTATGTATTGAATCATTATGCTGGCTTATCGGGCCTGAGATTTGATGATTCCGGCAAAATCGCCCGAAGTGGAAATCTTATACCCGGGCTCTTTCAGCAACTGAAAAGATTGGACTATTATTCGGCGAAACCGCCCAAATCGCTGGGACGGGAATGGGTTGAAGCAAACATTTACCCCCTGGCAGATAAATTCCTTGATGACATTCCCGGCATTCTTCATACCCTTACAGTACATATCGCCGAACAAATCAGTTTATCTCTTCCCGAAAAACCATTCGAAAAGGTATTGCTCACAGGTGGCGGTGTCCACAACAGTTTCCTGATTGAAATGATCAGAAAAATGACATCCTGCCATATTGATATTCCTGAGCCGAAAATAATTAACTTCAAAGAAGCGTTGATATTTGCGTTACTGGGAGTGCTCCGGTACAAAAATATCCCTAATTGCCTGGCTTCTGTAACTGGTGCTGTTTCCGACAGCATAGGAGGAGCAATTTATGAAGCCTGAAATTACCGGAAAGACAAATAAACCCCGTTTAATCAACAGAAGGCCCGGGAGGACTGAACTGTTATTGATTTCATGAGGATAATCCCGATTCAGGGTTTGCCATGTACAATTCTTATTGCGCTTATTACAAAATATTTAATCGTTAAGCGTTGTCAAATGTTTAATCCGGGACAAAAACATCCAGGATCAATTTCCTTGCCTAAAAATTATGAACATTCGCTCATAAATATGTAATTTTGTTTGTGGTTTCACTTTCCTGAGTGGAAAGGGATTACCATCTTTATAGCAATCCATTATCGGACAGGCCCTGAGTTACTGATAAGATTTGTTATCTTTGATAAGGCAGATGCCCGGATTTAAACCTTTAATCCATCTGCCTTAATCCGGCCATGAATTGAATCAATAATAATTGTAAAATACCAGATGATGAGGGATAGAACGAAAAGTTATTTTGGAAACAGCAAACGGATAATACGCGGTCTGATTGCAATTACCGCAGCATTCTTCATGCCGACAGCAGATGTTGTTGCACAGCAAAAGGACAGTATTGTACAATTACCGGTGTTTGAACTGACCGACACCTCTGTTTACCGCAGGATGCCCGTTTCAGTCATAAATGCAGGTTCACTTGAGCAGATCAGGGAAGTGGATCTGGGAGAAATTCTCAGGCGGCAACCAAATGTCAGCGGCATCCGGCGGGGAGGTTATGCGTTGGATCCCGTTGTAAGGGGATTCAGGTACTCGCAGATCAGCGTATTTCTGGATGAAGGGATTCATATTGAAGGGGGATGTCCCAATCGTATGGATCCGGTGCTTGCGCATATTGAACCTGAGCAGGTCAACAGCCTGGAGATTGTAAAAGGCCCCTATCTGCTGCAGTACGGCCCTGCACCTTCAGCCAGCATTCATATAAAAACCAGACCTGATCAATCAGCATTTAACCGGGGCTTCCATGCAACCTCCCATACTGGTTTCGATGCCGGCAGGAACGGGTTGAAACAACACATCAGCCTTCTTTTTTCAGCTGAAAAGGCATTCCTGAGTTTAGGCGGCGGGATAAAAGATTACGACAACTACACTGACGGCAATGGCAAAGAGTGGAATTCCTCTTTTACCAAGAAAGATATCTCAGCAGATGCAGGCTTCAAAACCGGAAAATCCGGATTCCTGATCCTTTCTTACAGGGGATCATTTGGCAGGGACATCCTCTTCCCGGCCCTCCCCATGGATGAAAAAAAAGGCAATACCAATATCTTTTCCGGTTATTTCGAAAGATACAATCCGGCGAATCCTGAAAAACGGCTGACATTGTCTGCATATCATTCGAAGGTTTATCATGTGATGGATAACAGCTTCAGGCCGCAATACAATGAGGTAGTTCCCCCCTACAACGGCATCATGCAGGCAACCGCCATTGCCGACGCTTCATCAACGGGGGGCAGATTCTCCATCTCCTACCCATTCAAAAACCTGAATATGCTTCATGGAATTGATACCAGAATCACTACAAAGGACGGAACCAGAGATATGCGCATGATTATGATCATGGACGGGCAGGAATATACCTCAGAAAAAAAAATCAACCTCTGGCGAGATGCGCTGATATTTAATACCGGGCTTTTTACCTCAGCAGTATTGAAAAAAGGGAAAACTGAGGCTTTTTTAGCGGCACGCCTTGATCTTAACCATGCTGAATCCGGAGATACGCTGATTGTTGCAAAGGAGGGTAATCTATGGTATAAAAGTACCCCAGTAAACCAGTTATTATTCAGTATATCCGGAAACATCACCTACAGACTGACAAAAAAAACAACTATAGGCGTGGGACTGGCAAGAAGCCAGCGTACTGGAGATATGCAGGAAAGGTATATAAAATTCCTTGCAACCGGGTTCGACCGTTACGACTATTTAGGCAATCCGCAGATAAAACCTGAAACCAATCATCAGGCCGACCTCATGCTGACCTACAGACCAGGAAAAGCACAACTACTTGTAAATCTGTTTATTTCAAGAATTGACAACTATATAACAGGTATATTACTTCCGCCGAATGTTGCCCGGCCATTGAGTCAGGGCGCGCCGGGTGTTAAACAGTTCGGCAACATTGATGCGGCAGTTTTTACAGGGCTTGAAGCATCGCTTTCATGGATACCATTCAAAAATTCCAATATCGGGGTCTCTGGCGCCTATACATTTGCCTATTTCACCAAAGCTGAAAAAATCATCCTCGAAAACAATCAACTGGCCGGAACTGAAATCATTAAAAATGATCCGGTACCTGAGATCCCGGCCCTGGATGCCACAATGATTTTCTCATACAAATTCCGGAAACCCCGGTTAAAACCCCAATTAACAGTAAGGGCTGTTGCAGCGCAAAATCATGTATCTATTTCTTATTATGAAGAAAAGTCCCCGGGGTATGTGATTACCGATCTGGCATTGATTTATTACCCGCACAAATTAGTTTCACTCTCAGCCGGCGTAAGTAATCTCTTTGACATCGCCTACTACGACCACCTCAACCGCAGATTGCTTGGGAGCAATGAGAAATTGTATGAACCGGGCAGGTCATTTTATATCAATCTCAAAATCAAGATTTAAGTAAATACGGCGATTATGCGACCCAACTATAAATTACTTGTTTTACTCCTGGCCATCCCGATGATCGCATGCACCGAAAAAGATCCGCCTGCCTCTGAAAACGGATTAAAAATTGTTTTCAACCATCAGGTAGATAATGAGCCGCTGATTACCGACCAGATGATTTACGAAAACGCGGCCGGAAATCACTATGAAGTGACCGAGATCATGTATTTCATTTCAGATCTGACACTTTACCACAGCGACGGCAGCGTCATCAGACCATCAGATTGGGAAGACATCCATTACACCGATACCAATATCCCCGAAACACTGGAGTGGCTTGCCGGGAAAAATATACCAGCCGGGCAGTACGACAGCCTCACTTTCACATTCGGCCTGTCCGAAGAGCGGAATGAATCGTTTATGTATGTAAACCCGCCTGAGGTCAATATGGTATGGCCTGAAGTACTGGGAGGCGGTTACCATTATCTCATGCTGAACGGATGGTGGGAAGATCTTCAGGGAGTCAGACAACCCTATAATTTCCACCTTGGCATCGGACAGATATATGAAAATAATTCCGGACTGGTGCCTGACATCACCGGATTTGTTCACAATTATTTTACGGTAAACCCAAACGGGGGACCTTTTTACATAGCGGCTGAAGGCATTTCGGAATTAACCCTGACCATGCATATTGAAAGCTGGTTTGAGACACCCTTCATATACGATCACAACCAATGGGGTGGAGCAATCATGCAGATTCAGGATGCAATGTACATTGGCAGCATGAACGGAAGGGATGCTTTTTCGATTAAACAATAACAGCAGTGCCATAAAACACTGCTGTTGTTCCTGAAAACATTCTTTCACTCAATCATAGTAGGGGCAATACCTTTCGCTGCGCATGCCGGGCCCCCGGCGACCTGGTTTTATATTATCATCGTTCCGGCCTCTGCCATAGCCACGCCCGCAATTGTTATCGTACCAGGTTTTCTGCTCATCATTCAGCAATGCCTTGATGCCGCGACGGTGTGCTTCCCTTTCTTTCATGATGTCACCGCGAAGTTTTGAGATCTCGTCAATAGCCTTATCTATGGCCTTTTCATCTTGTTTTTCAGCAAGCCGGAGCGTACGCAGCCTGGCTTGTTTCTCTCCGATCTCTGCCCGCATCAATTCTGCTTTGCGAAAATGTGCAGTTCTCAACTTCTCAATGCTGGTTTTCTGCTCATCAGAAAGACCAGGAATGTCTTCAGCCCAATAGCCTCTCACAGGTCGTTGCATTTCCTGTCCGCCCCCTGGTCCGTATCCTCCTCTGAGACCCCGGCCTGGTCTTTGAGCTGAAAGGTCCGTTGAAGAAAAGATTATCATTGCCAATCCGGCAATCAGGGCGGATAATTTCATTTTGTTGATTCTCATAACATTAAAAATTTGATTGTTGAAAAAAATAGTTGGTTTGTAGTTTACTGGTTCGTCAGTTTTCATTATCGTCTGCCACGGCGAAACCGGTGTCCCTCTCCCCTGCCGGCCGGCGGAACATCGCCCTTCAGCAACTCATGATAGAATAACACGAGTTCATCCCGCTGTTCAGGTCTGGCAATGTTCCATACATCGCGCATATGTCCCACCGTTTTTAATTTGATTTCTCCGTGAATATCTCCTATTAAAAAGCACAATTGTTCGATTCTGAGAGAATCGGGATGATCTTTCATCACTTCAGTTATCAGTTCTCCGTTCAGATCCTTTAATTCGGAAAACAAAGGAGCCACAAGGTCGCGCTGTCTGAGTCTGGAATCATGGATCTGCATGGCCTGGTTTTCATCAAAACCGGCTTCACGGATCATCATAGCCGGCCGGAGCCTGTTCCTTTCCCACATAACCATACTGCTGTCTGATCTTTGATCCGTAGCCGTTTCAGTTTGTCTCACTTTGTAATAGACGGTAAATACAGCTGCCAGGTTAATGACAGTCAGTAGGATAATCAAAAGCAGTATAATCCTGCTGGTTCTTGCGGTTGTCATTTATCCTCGTTTTTTTCGTTATCAAAGAAATACGTTTCCAGCCGGTCAAGTGAAGCTTCCTGCTGCATGATTTCCTGAGCATAGGCTTCCTGCAGGCCGGAAGCAGCATCTTCCCGAACAACAGAACCATTGAAAAAAGGTGCGAATACCCTGCTTCCAAGCCATATTCCAAGGAAGACTGCCGCAGCAAGGCCGGTGAGAGAGGTACCAAACTGAAAGGTGTTTATTTTTAACCAGCCATACTCCAAACGGTTGGCTTTACCGGTTCTTAACCTGCTTATTACATTGTTATAGAATTCAGGATTTTCTTCAGTAACCCTTTCTGCAGCAACAACCTGATAGGCTGTTGAATATATTTCAGAAAACCTGCGGCAGGCAATGCATTCCTGAAGGTGCCGGTCCAAATCCGGATTGTACTGCCGCACATCTGCAGAGGCAGTGTAATCGAGGATTAATTTCTGAGCATCACGGCATTTCATCTGACTGAGCTTTTATGTTTGACACAGATTGCGCAGATTACTTGCGCAAATTAAAGATTCTTATAATTTTTCAGTTTTTTCTGCAAGTTAATTTTTGCCCTGTGGATCAATGATTCCACTGCCGGGAGGCTGACCTGCATAACTTCCGCAATTTCAGCGTAAGGAAGTTCTTCGAATTTATTCAGCGTAAAAGCAACCCTTTGGTTCTCAGGCAGACTGTCAATTGCAGATTTCAGCAAATGCCTCAACTCATTTGATTCCAGTTTATTATCCTCTGTATATGGTTCCCCGGATTTATTATTATCAACATCATCTGCCAGTCCGAACACGGCTCCGATTTCATACAGAAACCGTTTCTTCCTGTTGTTCCTGATGTGGTTCAGCGATCTGTTCACTGCAATGCGATAGAGCCAGGTGCTGATTTTTGAATCCCCCCTGAAGCGGTGCGCATTTTTCAGGGCTTCCACAAATACATCCTGGGCAATATCTTCAGCATCTTCATGGTTGTGCAACAGACCGAGACATACATTGATGACCTGCAACTGATGAGACTTAACCAAAAACCGCCCCGCTTCAGGGTCTCCGGCAGCAAGGCCTGAAATCAATTCACTGTCGGTCATAATGCTGTTTTAATCTCATTTGGATGACGGAAAATACATTATTATTTTGACAGATCAGCATCAAAAAACTTGCGCACCTGCGTAAAGTTAATTCACTCAACCCATTTTCACCGGTCTTCGCGGAAAAGGAATCCATAAATTCTTCAGAAAAATATTGTTGCTTTCTCTCACCGGAAAACTTATCAGCCAAACAGTTATCCGGTCAATTAATCCTTAACTTTGCGCCTGCAAACTCAATGAACAAATGGGCGGTCAGATGAAACCCCGGAACAGAGCAATAAATTTTTTTTTATTGATTGCTACGTTTTATCTGTCGTTGCATGTGGCTTATCCTGATTTACAGGGGGATCATCTCTGTGACTCAGAACTTGTTTACGGACAGAAAACATTCGCGCTCCTGCCCATATGTCCCGAAAACAGGGAAACCGGATTTGAGAAAGCCCCGCTAAGTCAGGAAAATTCAACACCTGATGTTTTTCTCAAACCCCGCTATTATTATCAAAGACTCTTAAATCTTTTACCTGAAATCTTCCGGACCAGACTCACCTTCCCTGAATCAACAGAGCTTCTCAATCTTTTCTGTGTATTGAGGATATAGAATCCCTTTTCCATTGCCGGTTTCCGGCTTCAGACCAATCATATTACTGGTTTTCAAAGGATTCATTATTTAATTTACACAACCATGTCAGCTGAAAGTTCAGAAAAATCAGGCATGTCAGGATTTAAGCCATTTTTAATTATTCTGGCTATCCTGATCGGGATATCGCTGCTGCTGAAAGTAGTTATATCTCTGTTAATGTAATTATTACAATAACATTTATGAGGCAGGAGAAGAGACAGTTCATCGTTTTCTCCTGCTTCCTTTTTTTATGATAAAATATTTAGCCGCTTTGTGAGTTAAATATTAACATCAGGATGTTGATAGAATAAATCGCGATGCAACAATCCTGCTCGTTATAAACACTAATTTTACCCTGATAAAAATAATTCACAATGATTTCAGGAATTCTTCTACAAATCACCCAGCCCGCGGGGGCCATTGCAGACACGCTTGTTTCCGGAGCTTTACCGGTTGAAGCAGCCGGAGAGATTAAACTTTCAATCTGGGAACTTGCCCTGAAAGGCGGCTGGATTATGTTGCCACTGGCACTGATGTCGCTTTTTGCCGTGTATATTTTTATTGAAAGATATATCATAATCAACCGGGCATCCCGCGAAGAAAACAATTTCATGAACAATATCCGGGATTTTATCCATAATGGAAGGATCGATTCAGCCTTATCCCTCTGCAAAAACAATCATAGCCCGATTGCCAGAATGATAGAAAAGGGAATAATCAGGATTGGCAAACCGTTGAACGATGTAAATGCCGCGATTGAGAATGTTGGCAAGCTTGAAGTCGCCAAACTTGAGAAAAATATAGCAGGACTGGCGACTGTTGCCGGAGCGGCTCCCATGATAGGATTTCTTGGCACTGTAATCGGCATGGTCAGGGCATTTTACGATATGTCCATGGCAGGAAACAACATTGACATCGGTTTGCTGTCGGGTGGAATCTACCAGGCGATGATTACCACAGTTGCCGGTCTCATTGTTGGTATTATTGCTTACATCTGTTACAATATCCTGGTCGCAAGGGTTGAAAAAGTTGTTTTCATTCTCGAAGCCAGGGCTACCGAATTCATTGATTTGTTGCACGAACCGGCATCCTGAATCTCAGACTGATTCAATTTCTTTAAACTGATTTTCATCAGAAAACTATGGCAATCAAATCCAGAAATAAAATAAATGCGCAGTTTAGCACAGCATCCATGTCGGATCTGGTTTTCCTGTTGCTGATCTTTTTCATGCTTACATCCACACTGGTAAGTCCCAACGCCATCAAACTGCTGCTGCCATCCAGTTCAAGCAAGACAATGGCCAGGCAGTCGCTTACAGTATATATTGATGCAACGAACAGCTATTTTGTTGAAGAAACCCCGGTAAATCCGGAGTTTCTCGTCGAAACAATCGGAAATAAACTCCAGGGGCAACAGGATGCATCAGTTGTGCTCAGAGCCGATCAGCAGGTTCCGGTTCAGTATGTTGTCACCCTGATCGATGCAGTCAACCAGGTAAATGAACTTACCAATACAAGGCATAAAGTAATTCTTGCCACCAAGCCGGCCAAATAAGCCCTCATATTGTGGCAGTATTTTTGTTATAAATTCCGGACAGACTGATCGTATGGACAGAGATAAAATAAAGGGCATAGCAGGAACGGTGATATTTCATGCGTTGCTGCTGGTCATGCTTATCTTTCTGGCTTTGCGGACTCCCCTTCCACTTCCTGAGGAAGCCGGGGTTGAGGTAAACCTGGGTTATTCCGATGAAGGCATGGGCGAACTGCAACCCCGTGAACTTGCCATGGGGGAAGCCATTCCTGCCCCCGCTCAACCAGCAGTATCAAATGAGGATATTGTAACGGAAGAAACGGAGGAAGTACCTTCCATTCAACCGGTTAGTAAAGAAAAACCGGCCGAAGTTGTAAAAACCGAGCCTAAGCCGGCTATAAAGCCTGAACCTAAGCCCGAACCATTGCCGGTTGTCGATGAACGGGCATTGTTCAAGGGAATGCAGGGATCTTCGAAACAGGGAGGAAATCAGGGAACAACCGGGAAGCCGGGCGATCAGGGGAAACCCACCGGAAATCCGGATGCACAGGGTTATGAAGGCAACGGTGGAGCCGGCGGAGGCATTTCATTCGATCTGGCCGGGCGGAGTTCCAGACTAATCCCAAGGCCACCCAATACTTTCAGGGAAAGAGGCACTGTTGTAGTGACAATCTATGTGAACCGTGCCGGCATTGTAACCCGGGTTATAACCGGAGCCAAAGGAACTACCACCTCGAGCACCGAACTGAGAAAACTTGCCGAAAGAGCTGCGTTGCAGGCACGATTCAGTCCTAAAGATGATGCCCCTGAAGAACAAAGGGGAACGATTACATATATTTTCGAGTTGAACTAAATTCATGCCCGATGAATTACCAGCAAACCCTGGATTACATGTTCAGCAGGTTGCCCATGTTTCAGCGCATAGGTGCTGCGGCATACAAGGCGAATCTGGATAATACCCTGGCCCTGTGCGAACTCACCGGGCATCCCTACCGGAAATTCAGGTCCATTCATGTGGCAGGGACCAATGGCAAAGGTTCCGTTTCGCATATGCTGGCCTCCATTATGCAGGAAAATGGCCTGAAAACCGGGTTATTCACCTCTCCCCATCTGAAAGACTTCAGGGAACGAATCAAAGTAAACGGGGAAATGGTTACCCGGGAATTTGTAACCGGCTTTATCGAAAAGTATAAGCGGGATTTCGAAAAGATCAGCCCGTCATTCTTCGAGATGACCTTTGCCATGGCTATGTGCTGGTTCGAAGAAATGCAGGTAGATATAGCGATCATTGAAACAGGCATGGGCGGCCGGCTGGATTCCACTAATGTGATTACCCCAATTCTTTCAATAATTACCAACGTGGGGTATGATCATACCCAATTCCTGGGAAAAACCCTTGAAGAGATTGCTGCTGAAAAGGCCGGAATCATCAAATCAGAAGTACCTGTGGTAATCGGAGAAACCCTGCCCGGATCAGCGGATGTTTTCCGGGAAATTGCTTTTCAAAAAAATGCGCCCATTGTTTTCGCGGACAAGGTTGTTAAAGTTGTCAGGGACGGCAGACATCCGGTTGCAGGAGAAATGATGGTGACCGCATTTCATTCCTTAAGGAAAAGTATTTTTAAATCCCCGCTTACAGGTAATTATCAGTTGAAGAATATTGCCACCGTCATCGCAGCTGCTGACCTGCTTCAAACCACCTATGCATTATTTGCCGACCTTACGGTTACCGCAGGCATTCATAATACCATACAGAATACAGGATTGGCCGGGCGGTGGCAGGTACTTAAAGAAAAGCCGCTTACCATCTGCGATATCGGACATAATCCTGACGGAATCAGTGAAATAGTACACCAACTGAACAGTATGGATTTCAACCAGTTGCATTTTGTCTTAGGTGTTGTCAACGACAAGGATATCGACAAAATGCTTTCGCTTCTGCCAATGAATGCCAGATATTATTTTTGTAAAGCGGACATTCCCAGAGGGCTCGATGCGAACGAACTGCATGAAAAGGCCCTCGGGTTCGAGCTTTTCGGAGAAAGCTATCCTTCAGTACGAGCCGCCTATCATGCGGCTGTCAGTAATGCGACTGACAACGATCTGGTTTTTATAGGGGGCAGCGCTTTTGTTGTCGCTGAAGTTATCTGACATCAGCCTCCCGTAACCAGGTGTAAAACCATAACGTCATCCCCGTCCCTGACAATCGCCTTGTCAAATTCATGACGCCTGACAAGTTCGCCATTGATTTTCACGACAAGCATTTTAAAAGTGTAATTCTTCAACGCGAGCAATTCCGTTATGGTCAACTGTTCCTTATCGAACGATTCAGACTTATTATTGAGATTGATTTTCATGATAATTTCCTTATTCGTCAACCGGCTTAAATTCCTTCAGCAGGATATTCAGGACTTCGTTGGCCTGCATATGGGCAACAATACCCACCCTTGGCGCCAACACAGGCAATGAATCCGAAACTTCAGAGGTTTCGTCCCCGCAGATAATCAGATTTTCAGAATATCTGCTATGCAACAGATTGGTACTACCCCACCCTGCCATACCAACCCCGACAACCAGCGGCTTACCGGGAATCCTGGAAAGAACGGTCTCAATGATCATATACTTCATCTCTGCTTTGTCAAAGGCTTCAACAATGACATCACATTTTGAATACAAATCCACTATATCAGAAGTGCACAGTTTAAGATCAAAAGCCTTTACGGAAACATCGGGATTGATGCGCTGAATGTTTTCCCTCAGCGCATGTACTTTCAGCCGTCCGATCTGATCATGAAAATAATACTGCCGGTTCAGGTTATGATTCGTCACGATGTCATAGTCAGCAATAACAAGTTTGCCGACACCGGCACGCGCCAGTGCGACTGCGCAATTCGATCCCAGGCCGCCACAGCCTGCAATCCCAACTGTATACTTTTTCAGATATGCACTGATTTCAGCAGCTCTGGCAAACGACATAACCGATCCATTTTCACTTATAACAGTTCCCAAAGATGCAAAAATAGAAAAATAAGTCTTAGGACATCCCGGTGGTGAAATTCAATAAACGCGCTTTTGTTTAAACAGGTTTTTGTTTTCCTGTAAAACTCCCCGGATATGAAAACGCAGTCATATCGCTAATTTTCAGCGAATAAAGGTTGGGCATTTACAAAACTTTGTACATTTGTGAACCGAATAACAGAAAACTCAAAATCAAAATATATCTATGGACCTTACAGTTTTAAAAGACTCACTGCGATTGATTAAGGAGTACCGGTATTCCTGGGCGCCTATTGAAAAAGGATACAATAACAGGACGGCTTATGTGAATGTAAGCACTCACGACATTCTTGAAAAGCCGGTTACTCCTCAGATGAAGGAAAAGTTTATCGGAGGTAAAGGATTTGGGCTCAGGCTGCTGTGGGATGCCACCACACCCACCACCCGGTGGAACGATCCCGACAATGAGATCGTAATCGGCATGGGGCCTATCTGCGGAATAACACAGTATTCCGGAACGGGAAAATCGCTGGTTGTTACCATTTCACCTCAAACCGACATTGTAATAGACAGCAATGTTGGCGGATATTTTGGTCCTTTTCTTAAATTCTGCGGTTTTGATGCTTTGGAACTTCAGGGAAAGAGCGAAAAGGATCTGGTTATCCTCTTTGATGAGACCCGTGAAGTAATTGAGATATACGAGCGACTTAACCTTCCTGCTGACAGTCATTTACTGGCAGAAAAACTCACAGAGTTGTTTGCAGAAGATGAGAGCGGCCGCAAGAATGTATCTGTGGTTTCGGCAGGAACAGCGGCAGAGCACTCCCTTATTGGCATGCTTAACTTCAGCTTCTTTGATTCAAAGCGGAAAGTTGTGAGGCTGAAACAAGCCGGCCGGGGCGGAATCGGCACTGTTTTCCGCGATAAAGGGATTCTTGCCCTTGTAGCAAAAGCCAAGGGGGTTAAAGGAAACCTTAATAATGTGGTTGACCTGGATTCCATTATGGAACGCGGTCGCCGGTTTAACCGCGAAATGCGCGAACTTGATGACAAGCAGTGTGAAATGCGCTCAAAAGGAACTGCGCACCTCACCAATATCATGAACGACTATGACCTGCTACCTACCAATAACTTCAAGTTCGGCAGCCATCCGGATGCAATAAAAATCCACTCCGAAGTATACAAGGAAAGATTTACGCAGGGTGTTCCTGATGGCTGCTGGATTGGATGCAACATGTCATGCGCCAAGGGTGTGGATAATTACGAGCTGCGCTCGGGCCCGTACAAAGGATCCAAAGTGATTGTCGACGGACCGGAATATGAAACCGCATCTTCTCTCGGCTCCATTGCCGGTATTTTTAATCCTGACTTTACCATCGAGGGCAACTTTTATTGCGACACCTATGGCATTTGCACCATTTCCTGGGGAACCATCCTTGGATTTGTTATGGAGTGCTACGAAGCAGGGGTTCTCAACGAAGAGCGCACCGGCGGCCTTAAACTGAACTTCGGGAATGCCGATGATGCCATGGAATTGCTGCATCAGGTAGCCAGGGGTGAAGGCTTTGGCAAGATTGCCGGACTCGGGGTCAGAAAGATGAAGGAAATGTTCATTGCCAACGGATGGGGTGATCCCCGGTTCCTTCAGGACATTGGAATGGAAAACAAGGGACTGGAATACTCACAGTATATTTCAAAAGAATCACTGGCTCAGCAGGGCGGATATGCCATGACCAATAAAGGCCCTCAACACGACGAAGCATGGCTTATTTTCATGGATATGGTTAATAATCAGATTCCAACATTTGAGAACAAAGCTGAGGCCCTGCACTACTTCCCCATGTTCAGAACCTGGTTTGGCCTGCAGGGGCTTTGCAAATTACCCTGGAATGACGTGGAACCGGAAAGCAATGCACTCAGTGGTGAACCCGCAAAAGTTCCCGAGCATGTTGACAACTATGTGACCATTTACAACGCGGTAACCGGCAGCAACATCGACAAACATGAAATTATCCGTCAGTCGGAAAGGGTTTACAATTTCCAACGCATTTTTAACATCCGCCGCGGTTATGGCCTCAGGAAACATGATGCACAACCTTACCGGGCGGCCGGTCCTGTAACTGCCGAGGAATACCTGTCGCGACAGGAGCGTTATGACAAGCAGCTTTCAGAACTGCAGGGATTGGATCCTTCAAAAATGACACTGGAAGAAAAAATGGCCGCTACACGAAAGTATCGCGAAGACCGTTACGAGCAATTACTGGATGCCGTTTATTTCAGGAGAGGGTGGAACAGCAATGGCGTTCCGAAAATCGAACATTTGAAGAAGATCGGCATGGACCTTCCCGAACTGATCGAGGTGGTTGCTCCGCTGCAATAGTTCTCTTAATCAATTAATGATAAAAGCTGCCTTATTAATCAAAGGCAGCTTTTATTATTTTATTCAACAGCACCAGCAGAAGCACCAGAAATCGGAAATCAAAAACACTCCGATACAACAACGCTTAATATTTCCCGGTCACTTCATTATACATTTCCATAAATACCGGGTTTTTTATCATTCCTTTCTGACCAATTTCTGCAAACATCAGACTTGGTTGTTCATTGGCTTCTATCAGTACCGGACCCTTGTCGGTAATGGCTACATCCCAGCCAATGATTCTTAATCCGGGAGTTATGCTGGCGGCAGATTCAACCAGGCTGACAATCTCCTTAAAATATGGCAAAGGATAATCTCTGAAGAGAAGTCCGGTTTCCGGATGCACGCGATGCGTTTTGCCCCTGCCATGGGTAAAATCAGAAAATGCCTCCTCCCTCAGAACGCCCTTCTCCATGTCTATCCCAACAAACGCCCCTCCTTTTGACACATTGTCAACGTGCGCTTTGTTCAATCCGATCCTGATATTTCCTGACATGATACGTGAAACTTTATGTCTGTTGGTAAAAGTTTCAATCCTGAGCGTATTTACACAATATGGATTTAAGCGGTTAATTGCCTCATGCTGCTGCAATTGCTCCTGAAAAATAAAATCTGACCGGATTACTGCATTATAAACTTTTTCAAGTTCAACTTTATCTCTCTTCAACGAAGAAAAAGATACCTTGAAAATATTGCTGCCCCCTCCTGATCCATGCATCTTTTTAATAAAAATAAATTCCGATGCGACAAGTTTTGCCGTAAGCAATTCAATGACACCCAGGAATTCTTCAGGCGAATTAATTTGCAGAACCCTGTTATCAATAAGGACAAGGGAATTATAGCTTTGGGCTATGCTCGGGTGTATGCTGATTTGATGCTGGTTACAGAAGCGCTCAAACAGGTATTTGTTATCCAGCAGAGAATAATAGTTTGGATCATTCAGTGCCCAGCATTTTTGCTGTATGGCAGGGGTCATCAGGTAATCCTTACAGTTGTCCACTCCTTTCCTGTAAAGAAATTTTGGAAAATACTGCTCCGCAACGGAAGGCTTGCTGACCAGAAAACCTGTATACTCCCTGATTATTAATGGCATGCTTTTTCTGTCAGGATCTTTCAGAACTATTGAAAAAAAATCCTCCATTTTTGAAACCAGGGTTCGCTTACTCATAAAAAGCCACCAATAAATAAAATTTAACCATAAAGAAAAGTTCCTTTGATCTGTCCCGTTTCCTTCCGGAAGACGGCTGACTTATTCAGGGTTCAAGCAATTCACAAAAGCGCAATATCGGCGGATTCAACATGCGCTCAACTTCGCTGTATCACTTAATCACGATTTGCAAAACAAGTAATCAGTTTCTGAATTAATTAATTCAGTGACTCAGATTCAGGACTTGAATTAAGATCAGTGACAACGGTCTTCCTTCATAAACGGATAACGAAAATCGGTAGGAGGCAGCAGGGTTTCTTTGATTGTTCTGGGGCTCGTCCAGCGGATGAGGTTAAGGTGGCTGCCGGCTTTGTCGTTTGTACCTGACTGCCGGGAACCCCCGAAAGGCTGTTGACCCACCACGGCGCCTGTTGGTTTATCATTGAAATAAAGGTTCCCGGCTGAATACTTCAACGCTTTGCTGGCCTTATCAAGTACCTGACGGTCATGCGCAAAGATTGCCCCGGTCAGTCCATAAGGTGAAGTCTCATCCACCAGTTTCAGCATTTCGTTAAAATCCTTATCTTCATAAACATAGATTGTAAGCACAGGGCCGAAAATTTCTTCTTCCATGGTAATAAAATGGGGATCTTTCGTCAGAATAACGGTTGGTTCAATAAAATAGCCTTTCGACTTGTCCCCGTTACCTCCGAATATCACCTCGGCATCCGGCGATTGCTTTGCCTTTGAGATATAATTCATGATATTATCGAACGATGCCTCGTCAATCACTGCATTCATGAAATTGCTGAATTCACGCACATCACCAACGGTTACCTCCGAGAGCATCTCCCCTACCCTGTTGCGTACTAAAGGCCAGAGCGATGCAGGCAGATAAGCCCTGGAAGCAGCTGAGCACTTCTGTCCCTGATACTCAAAAGCTCCGCGGACAATTGCTGTAGAAACTTCATCCACGTGCGCCGATTCATGAACAACAATGAAATCCTTACCTCCTGTTTCGCCCACAATTTTAGGGTATGATTTGTAATTCCTCAGATTCTGGGCAACATTCATCCACAGGCGGTTAAAGGTTACGTTGGACCCGGTGAAATGCAATCCGGCAAAATTCCGGTCTGTAAATATTGCATTGCCGACCACCGATCCGGCTCCAGGAATAAAATTTATCACCCCCTCAGGCAGTCCGGCTTCACGGAATATCTGCATCAGCACGTAGTTTGACAGAATTGAAGTGGAAGCGGGTTTCCAAAGGACTGTATTGCCCATCAACACGGGCGACATATTGAGATTGGATGCTATTGCGGTAAAATTGAACGGAGTAAGCGAAAAGATGAATCCCTCAAGCGGACGGTATTCAATTCTGTTGATAAAGCCAGGATCCGAATGAGGCTGTTCATGGTAAATGTCAGAAATGTAATGCGCATTGAACCTGAGAAAATCAATGGTTTCGCAGGCGCTGTCGATTTCAGCCTGATATGCGTTCTTACTTTGGCCAAGCATGGTGGCAGCGTTGAGGGTTGCCCTGTATTTCTTAGAGATAAGTTCAGCTATCCTGAGGGTAACGGAAACGCGCTCCACATAAGAAAATGACTCCCACTGCCTGTGGGCCTTCAGGGCTGCATGAATGGCCATCTTAACCTCCTCAGGACCGGCCTTGTGATAATTTGCCAGGATATGCCCGTGATCGTGCGGCATCACTACCGGTTCAGTATCCCCGGTTCTGACCTCTTTTCCGCCAATGATCAGCGGGATATCCACCGTTTCGGAAGACATCCTGTCAAGTTCCTTCTGCAGATTACGACGCTCCGGAGTCCCTGGTGAATAAGACTTTACCGGTTCATTTTCAGGGTAATCAAAAACAAATATGGCATTATTCATATTAAAAATCTTAAAAGGTGTAATTTTAACCGACGAAATAACAGCGGCTAAGTTCAAATGTTCATCACCTGCCGCAACTAAAAATTGTTACGGTATGAATGCATACATAATTACAGGTACCAGCTCGGGAATCGGCAACTCACTTGCCCGGAACCTGCTCTCCGGACGGGAAGGGGTCATCAGCATCTCGCGCAATGAGAACACCGGCTTAAACCGGCTTGCGGAAACCAACAACAGTTTCTTCAGGCACTTTACATTCGACCTGAGCCAAACAGACAAATTACCTGGGCTTATGGACAGCATTTTTAAATCCCTTCAGGATGTAAATCCCGAAAGAATTTCCCTGATTAACAACGCCGGAACCATAGAGCCCATCGGACCTTCAGGCAAAATGGATGCAACCCGGATTAAAATACACCATAAAACAAACCTGATTGCGCCAGCTGTGCTGATCAATGAATTTATCCGCTTTACCCGGCCACTAAAGATCAGCAAAAGCATCCTGAACATCAGTTCCGGGGCTGCACACAATCCTTATGCCGGATGGAGCAATTACTGTGCCTCAAAAGCCGGATTGGATATGCTGACAAAGAGCATTGCTATAGAGCAGTCATCTGAAGAGTTTCCAGTAAGGATCATCTCGCTGGCGCCCGGCATTGTAGAAACGCCCATGCAGGAAAAGATCAGGGCTACCTCAGCAGGTCAGTTTCCCATGCGCAACAAATTTATTGATCTTTATAATAATCACCGCCTGAGTAATCCTGACGAAGTGGCCGGAAAAATCATCCCGCTGATTTTCTCAGATCACCCGGCATCAGGCACGTTCAGCGACCTGAGAAATCTGTAAATAATACTCCGGCTGTTGGTTTACCCCTTTAAAATAATTAGATTTGCCAGGGAAAACCATAATCTTTAAGCTATGTTCAAAACCAATGATTACTTCGACGGAAAAGTAAAATCGATCGCCTTTGAAACCATTGAAGGTCCGGCAACTGTGGGCGTTATGGCAGCCGGTGAATATGAGTTCGGCACTTCTTCTGTCGAATACATGACTGTTATTTCAGGAGAAATGGATGTGAAACTTCCGGGGGAATCCGGGTGGAAAACATTTTTGCCTTTTGAAACATTCATTGTTCCGGCAAATGTAAAATTCGGGGTACGGATGAAAGGTGACACCGCTTACCGTTGTTTATACCGATAGAGATAAAGCCCCGGTTTACGGGGCTTGTTCAATCTGCCAGGCAGAAAGTATTCATCTAACGGATTAAAAAAATGAAAGCAAGTAAGTACGAAGAGCTTCGTTTGCATTACAAAATATGGTTCACGGACAAGGATGATAACGGCATTCTCGGCGATGGTAAATATAAAATACTTAAAGCCATTGATGAAACCGGATCCTTGATGTCAGCATGCGAAAAGCTGGGCATTACTTACCGGCGGACATGGAATGATCTCAAAAGCATTGAAAAGCGGCTGGGATTTCCATTGCTGGAGAAGACCAGGGGAGGAACAGATGGCGGAAGCAGTACCCTGACTCCCGAAGGCAGGAAACTTATAAGGGCATTTGATAATTTCCATGAGAATATGGACGAAATCATGCAGCATCATTTTAAAGTACTCAAGCACCAGCTTCTTTCAGATGAATAAAAGTGGAATGGTATACTTTACAGCCTGGCTTCTGCTTTCGGCGATTTTCATAAGTTCATGCCGGAACAATCAGTCAGAGAAGCAGTCAACAGACTTATCAGGTGAACTGACGATATTTCATGCTGGCAGCCTTTCGGTTCCGTTTAAAGCACTTGCCGATTCATTCTGCAGGATTCACCCTGAAGTCAGCATACTCACCGAGTCTGCCGGCAGCCTCGCTTCAATAAGGAAAATCACCGACCTGAATAAGCCTTGCGATATAATGGCATCAGCGGATTACACCCTTATAGATAAATTATTGATCCCGGATTACGCAAGCTGGAACCTGCTGTTTGCCGGCAATGAAATGTCCATTGTTTACCATTCAGATTCCAGGCTGGCTGATTCATTATCTGCGGATAACTGGTATAAAATACTAATGAACCCCGAAGTAAGGTTCGGGCGCTCAGATCCCGATTCAGATCCCTGTGGCTACAGGGCCATCCTTACCATGAAACTGACAGAAAAATTCCTCGATCAGCCCGGTATGACGGAGAACTTTCTTCAGAAAGACAATAAATTCATCAGGCCAAAAGAAGTTGACCTTCTGGCATTACTTGAATCAGGATCAATAGATTATATATTTCTTTATAAATCAGTTGCCATACAACATAAGCTAAAATATCTGGAATTATCCGACAGCATTAACCTCGCTTCACCCGGCCTCCACGATCTGTATCAGACTGTTTCAGTGGAAATAGCAGGCAATAAACCAGGGGACAAAATCACTCAGCATGGTGAAGCCATGGTTTATGGCCTCACCATCCTTAACAACAGCAAAAACAAAGCGCTTGCCGAAGCTTTTATCAGTTTTATACTGAAAGATGGCTTACAGATTATAGAAAATCTCGGGCAAACCCGTGTAATTCCCAGACTATCTGAAAAATCGCAAGCTCCGGCATTTCTTCATGAATATCTTGTCCCCTGATTTATAGCTAGTTAAGATTTCATTTTACAAGGTTTCTGGTGGCGGAAGAACAAACTCCATCAATTGTTGTTTGTTGCATAAAAACCAATAACATGATATCTTCCGACAATCACAGAATTGCTGAATTTCTCTCCCGTTTAGGCATTTCAGAACACAACAAGGGTGCAACTTCCGGGACAGTATGGATTGATACGAAAGGAGGACCGAATCCATCCTACTCCCCCGCCGATGGCAAACTGATTGCCTCGGTAACACTTGCCACCGGAGATGACTACGCTGTCATCACTCAAAAAGCAACTGAAGCATTCAAAATATGGAGAATGATTCCGGCTCCTAAAAGGGGAGAAGTTGTCAGGCAGATCGGAAACAGGCTGAGGGAATTCAAGGAGCCGCTCGGATCACTGGTGTCGTATGAGATGGGTAAAGTATACCAGGAAGGTTTGGGTGAAGTTCAGGAAATGATTGACATTGCAGATTTTGCAGTCGGACTTTCCAGACAGTTATATGGATTCACCATGCATTCCGAAAGGGAGCGCCATCGGATGTACGATCAGTATCACCCGCTTGGTGTTGTCGGCGTGATTTCCGCTTTTAATTTCCCGGTCGCCGTTTGGGCATGGAACGCTATGATAGCAATGGTTTGCGGAAATGTGGTAATATGGAAACCTTCATCCAAAGTGATGTTGAGCGCGATCGCTGTGCATAAAATCATTGAAAAGGTGCTGGCCGACAATGAAGTTCCAGAAGGTGTGCTGAATCTGATCGCGGGAAGCTCTAAACACATGGGAGATAACTTCCTTTCGGACAAGCGCATTCCATTGATTTCTGTCACTGGCTCCACCAGGGTGGGCAGGCATGTAAGTAAAACAGTCGGAGAACGTCTGGGCCGATGTATCCTTGAGTTGGGCGGAAACAACGCCATTATCGTTTCGCAATACGGAAACCTCAACATGGCTTTACGGGCCAGCCTTTTCGGGGCAGTAGCCACATCAGGACAGCGGTGCACGTCAACCAGGCGGTTATTGATCCATGACTGTATCTTTGATAAATTCCGCGATAAACTGATCGATGCTTACAAGCAACTCAGGATCGGGCATCCGCTGGACCCGTCAACCGTAGTCGGGCCTCTGGTTGACAAGGATGCGGTCAGAGCGTTTCTTGATGCTCAGGCCAGGATCGTTGAAGAAGGCGGAAAAATAGTATACGGCGGTCAGGTTCTTAGTGGTGAAGAATATGCATCGGGATGTTACGTCATACCTTGTATTGCCGAGGTTGAAAACGATTTCAGTATCGTTCAGGAGGAAACCTTTGCGCCCATTTTATACCTGATCAAATACAAGACGCTCGATGAGGCAATTGAACTGCACAATGCCGTTCCACAAGGACTTTCATCAGCAATTTTTTCAAGAAACATTATAGAAACAGAACGCTTCCTTTCACACGAGGGTTCCGACTGTGGCATAGCGAATGTAAACATTGCCACAAACGGAGCAGAGATCGGCGGTGCATTCGGGGGTGAAAAAGAAACGGGCGGAGGCCGGGAATCAGGCTCCGATGCCTGGAAAGCCTATATGCGGAGGCAGACAAACACCATCAATTTTTCCACCGAATTGCCATTGGCACAAGGTATAAAATTTGATGCCTTTGATGATTAACGGTATTGAAATTGAAAGAAGGCTCCGGAAGTATTTAAAGCTTTACACTATATTTGCGGAACGGGTAGTTGACTTTTTCAACAATTGACACCGGCGGGCATGATAACCTGAATAATAAAATCAACACTTTACTGCAATTTTACCTTAAAGCGGATTATGAAGAAACTGCTCCTGCGCTACATAGAAAGGTTCAATTCAGGTCATAGCCGCAGTGTAAAAGCCAGAAAAAACATTCTCGCATCTTTCTTCATTAAAGGTGTCAGTATAATTGTCGGTTTTATCTTCGTACCGTTACTTATCGGTTATCTGGGTGAGGTTGAATACGGTATATGGATTACAATGAGTTCCATCCTGGCCTGGGTGAATTACTTTGACATCGGGCTGGGCAACGGTCTGAGAAACCGGTTCGCGGAATCACTGGCCAAAGGGGAACATCAGATGGCCAGGATATACGTGAGCACTGCCTATGCCTCTTTAAGCCTGCTGTTCGGATCATTCTTCCTGGTCTTTATGGCAATCAATCCCTTGCTAAGCTGGTACGAAATCCTCAAGGCCCCGGCATCATTGGCAGACGAGCTTAACATACTGGTAATTATTACTTTTGGGTTCTTTCTGCTCAGATTTACGCTCAGATTAATTGCCATTATTATTATTGCCGACCAACGGCCCGCGCTTAGCAATGTTTTCGATCCGCTTGCGAATCTGATATCTCTGCTGGCCGTATTGGTATTGATCCAGACTTCGGAAACATCCCTGCTTGTGCTGGGAATTATCCTGGGGGCTGCGCCTGTTCTGGTGCTGGCGTTGGCCACGATCTATTTCTTCAGACACGATTACCGGGAATACCGGCCCTCCATCAGGCTGATTAATTTCAAGTATTTTAAAGACCTTACAGGGCTGGGAGCGAAATTTTTTATAATTCAGATTACAGTGGTGATTATCATGTCGACCAACAACTTTATAATTACACGGGTTGTCGGCCCTGAGGCAGTAACTGCTTATAATGTTGCCTATAAGTATTTCGGACTGTTGCTTATGCTATTCACCATAATTACAAACACTTACTGGTCAGCATATACAGAAGCCTTTATTAAGAAGGATTTTGCCTGGATTCGCAGGGTGACCGGAAATCTTGTAAAAGGCTGGATAGCTATACTCTTTATTCTCGCTGCAATGCTTGTTATTGCGCCATATTTCTATCATGTCTGGATACGTGACAAGGTGGAAATACCTTTCCTGCTTTCAGCATTCACTGCACTTTTCATCGGAATTTACATCTGGTACATTATTTTCATTTATTTCATTAACGGAACCGGCAAAATTACCCTGCAGCTCTATGTCTGTGTGATTGTGGCAGTTCTGAATATCCCCGTCTCAGTATTCTTTGCGAGGTATCTTGGCTTGGGCTCGGCCGGAGTAATCCTGGGTTCTTGTGTTACTTATCTTCCTGGTGCAATCATTGCACCGATTCAATACAGAAAGATCATCACCGGCAAAGACAACGGCATCTGGGGCAAGTAAATGAAAATCAGCATCAGTCAGGATGCATATTTGCAAAACACCGGGTTGCAAAACAGAATAATCAATAATCGGAGATTAAATTTGCTCAAAAAAAACATCATGAATCATCTGAAGGATTTTTTAAAAACACAATTGATCAAGGTTTTCCCCTCTGCCTATAAGAAGCGCCATTACAGGTTTCTGGAAAACCTGAACTGGAATAACATTCCTGCGGAGGAAGGAGAGCTGCTCCTTATGCCGTATTTCCTTAATGATAATACTTTGTTTTTTGACATCGGCGCGAATACCGGAATTTACACATCCTTCGCCCAGAAATTCATTCCCGGCGAATCGGTTTATGCCTTTGAACCAATCCCTGAACTATATACCCGGTTAAAATACTTGTTCAGAAAATCAAACATATACAAAATGGCATTCTCCAATGAAATCAGCGAGAAGCAGTTTAAGATCCCTTCCATTTGCGGAAAAGAGTTTAAGTCGAGGGGCACCCTGAATGTCAGTTACAAAGAAAACGATGAAACAAAATCCCGTGTTATTGATGTAAGCACAGATACCATTGATAGCTTTGTAAAGAAAAAAAATATATCAAAAATCGGATTTGTAAAAATTGATGTAGAAGGCCATGAACTACAAGTAATTGAAGGTGGAATTGAAACACTGAAAGAGCAAAAGCCCGTTCTGCAGATTGAAATAGAACAGCGCCATTATCAAAGAAATATCAGTGAGATCATCGATTTTATTAAAGATGCCGGTTATTTCTGCTATTATCTTGATCCGAAGGCCTGGATACTTAAAAAACTGGAAGTTGATCCCGTCAGTCTGCAGAAAGAAGATCATTTCAAGACTGCGCAATATATACACAACTTTATTTTCCTGCCTGTCAACACAAAATGGGACTCAGCAGTTACAAGTATAAATCAGGATATCAGATTGGCCAGATCAGGGAATTATTAAAATATAACCAGCGTAGTCAAATAAGGACCGGTGAAAGATACCTACTACGCCCCCTTGTTATAATGCAGCAGGAGGTGTAGAAACAATTCATCCCGGTGTATTGTTAAGTTACGTAACTTTATGGTTGCTTTTTCGCTGATTTCTGCACGTAAAACTGAAGATTCCAATCTGCAATAAAAATGGTCAAAAGAGTCATCGCGCTTTTTATTATTATTACATCGCTTGAGCTCTTCAATTTTGCCTTTATAAGCAAAGAGATTACAAAAGTTGCAGAAATTGCCGGAATTGGTGTTATCCTGCTGGTGATTGTGCTTCAGTTGATTTATCACAAAGGGGAAGGTTTCAGGATGACGTTTAAGTGGGAAGTCGGGTTGATTCTTCTCGCACTGGTTACCAGTATGTTTATGGCATATTCGGCGCATAATCAGAATTTTCAGACGACACTGATTGCGCAACGTTTTATGTATTTCTATTTTTTTTATTACGCGCTGCATATGTTGAGAATTCCGGATACAGAACTGGAAAAAATCATCCTGTATCTGGCCCTGATCTATGTGTTCTTTTATATTATCCAGTATTTTGCCTATCCAACAATTATTTTCAGGGTCCGGGTGATTGAGGAAAGGGGAACCATCAGGATTTTTCAGGTTGGCCTTTCATATATGATTCTTGCATATTTCTATGTACTGAACAGAAGTTTTGACAAATTATCGCTCAGGGGAATCGGCATGTTGTTTTTGTTTTTCAGTGTGATTATACTTATGGGTACCCGGCAGCTTTTATTTTCCATGTTCCTTCTGACTATGCTCAATATCCTGATGAGCCGCAAAGTAAAATCAAAACTAATGGTGATCTTACTTGCGATGTTTGCAGCGATTCCGGTTGTACTGATGTTTCAGGATATATTTACAAGCATTATAAGTTTATCGAAAGAGCAGAGTGTAGGCTTTGAAGAAAATATAAGGGTATTGGCCGGCACATTCTTCCTCACAGAGTTTTTCCCGAACAACCTCGCCTACTTAACAGGGAATGGCGCTGACAGTGCAAATTCGGGCTATGGAATGACAATACAGATGTACAAGGATGTGTTTGGTTTCTATCAATCCGATGTCGGCATTATTGGAGACTACAGCAAATTCGGAATTCTGTTTCTTGCTGGTGTATTCTCTATCCTTTACCGGACGCTGAAAACAAGTTTCAGCGATGATCTTAATTACATTAAATACTTTTTTCTTTTTGTGATATTAACAGGCATTACCGGCGCAGGTCCGTTTGGGGATGCCAATTCAATTGTTACCATCAGCATTATCTTATACCTGGCTGATGTCGACAAACATAATCGCAAACTGGAGGAAGAAGAACAAGCCCTTGCAGGCAGCGACCCTGATGCGGTTGCAAACACTGCTGAAGAAAATCCGGTGGAAAACAACTATACTTACTAATGAACGAAGCAAACATAGCCGTCCTTATTCCTGTGCATAACGGGTTGCATTTCACTTCGAAGTGCCTGAAGGATTTGTATCATCAGATCAACCTGCTCAGCAACGAAACGAAAAAATTCACCATCGTTGTTATTGATGATGGATCCACAGATAAAAGCCAGGAATGGATTAAGGCCAACTATCCTGAAACCGTAGTATTGAATGGAGATGGCAGTCTGTGGTGGGGAGGAGGCATCAATAAGGGAACTCAGTATGCCATTGATGAACTTAAATGTGATTATGTTCTCTGGTGGAACAATGATATACATACGGACGGCGATTATTTCAGGAATCTGCTGCGGATAGCCAGCGAAACTGAGGAAAATACAATTATTGGCTCGAAAATATATTTTGCTGACAAGCCGGAAGTTATCTGGTCAATGGGAGGAATTTTCGATACCAGGTCCGGCAGAAAATATACCATCGGGATGCTTCAGAAAGATTCAGAGCAATTCAGCCGGCCTATTGAAGCTGACTGGCTCCCCGGAATGGGGACACTTATACACCGTTCCGTTTTCGAGAAGATTGGATACGTTAATGCAACTGATTTCCCCCAATATCATGGTGACAGTGATTTCACTTTCAGGGCAAAACTTGCGGGATACCGTATTTTAGTATCACCATTGCTGAAGATATGGAACGACAAAAGCAATTCCGGGCTGCATCATTATAACAGTTTCCGATTGCTTATTAAGTCACTGACCGATATCAAATCAAACAATAATATAGGAAAGGATGTTCTTTTCTATCACAAATACGCCACCTCACCGGTGGCATATATTGCATTGGCTCACAAATACATATATTACATTGGCGGATTTTTTAAATGGAAAATTCTCAGCCTGGCGGGTTTTAAAAAACGCGATTCCCAACTGAAATAGTAAAAAATGAAAGTTTCAATTTTTAATGGTGCAGGACAGGTTGATTATTTGTACGGGCTGGTTTCCGGACTTGCCCAGTTTAAAGAAGACCAGATTAATGTTCTGGATGCCGATGTAACCGGTGATTTATTCCTTCAATATCCCAATGTCAGATATATTCCGGTTTTCAGGTTTCTGCCAAAGAATTCTTCCTTTTTCAGTAAAGGGTTAAACATCGTGCGGTTTTATTTCAGACAAATATGGTACCTTCTCACCTCTTCTCCGGGAATTGTTCATTTTCAATGGCTTGACAGATATAAACTTATTGACAGGCTTATTCTGCCAACGATTGCCAGAATGATGGGCAACAAGGTTGTATTGACCGTTCACAATATAAATGCCGGCAGCAGAGACAATAAAGATTCAAAGATTAACAGGCTGACGCTAAAATATCTTTACCGGATATCAAACCACCTGATTGTGCATACTCCTTTAAGTAAATCTGAACTGATTACTGAATTTGGCACCCAGGATTCTAAAATTTCCGTTGTCAGGCATGGTTTGAACAACAGGGTCAGTCACAAAGGATTGAAACCCCGGGAAGGCAGAGAATTGCTTGGCATCCGTGACAATGAAAAAACAGTGCTGTTTTTCGGCAATATCGATCATTATAAAGGGCTTGATATCCTGATCAAATGTCTTGACTTCTTGCCTGATAACATTATAGACAATTTCCGGCTGCTCATCGCCGGTAACTCAAAAGATGAGAATTACACCGGAGAAATACTATCCGACATTTCGGACTCCACTCACAGTCAGCTGATTAATTACAGAATATGCTATATCCCTGATGAGGATGTAGAGCAATACTTTACAGCTGCTGATTGCATCGTACTGCCATACAGAAAAATATATCAGTCAGGTGTCATTTTTATGGCATATACCTTTGGATTACCAATTATTGTGACAGATATAGGAAATTTTAAAAATGACATGCTGGAAGGTAAAACCGGCATGATAATCAAAGAAAATACACCGGAAATGCTTTCCAAAACCATTACTGACTTCTTTAGTTCGGAGATGTATCTTAAACTTTCTGAAACAAGGGGTTTTATTAAAAAATGGGCCATTGAAAATTATGGTTGGGAAAGCATTGGGAAAGAAACCCGTAACTGCTACCTGAAATTATTTAAATAACCTTCATTTTATCAAAGCCTTAAGGAAAACAATCAGATATTGCATTCGCCGGTTATAAGAAAGGGAGTCATCCGAATAATGAATTTACCGGCCAAATGTGCCACTTATTTATTTACTTTTAGCAGAATTTTCTTTTCAACCCTTACAAACCAGAACTGCTTTGGATTGTTGGTATTTCATTACAGCAGCCAATCATTTGGGCCGAATCATATAAATTAACAATATGAAAGTTAGCGACAGGCCGGTTATTTTTTTCCGGAATGATGACGTAAGGGAGCGCCTTGACTACACCCTGATCAGTCTGACAGAGCTATTTCTGAAACAACAGATTCCGCTTGCCCATGCTGTAGAGCCTGCAAACATCACGCCCGAAGTTGTCAACTGGTTAAAATCATTAAAGACAGACCACCCCCGGTTAATTGACATCGTACAGCATGGTTACAATCACAATGCTGAAAACCCGGGCATAAAGATGGAATTCGGTGGCTCCCGGAATTACGCCGATCAATACAATGACATTCTCAAAGGGAAAGACCTGATGTATGAATATTTTTCTGAACACTGGTCCCCTGTTTTCACTTTTCCTTACGGCACTTATAATTCCGGTTCCCTGAGAGCTCTTTCTGACTGCGGATTTAAAATACTTTCTTCGAAGATCAAATTTACCACGAAAGCCAGGTTAAAAAATTTCCTTGGCCGTTCGCTTGGAAAGGACTTCATTTTTGGAAAATCCGTCAACTATCATCCGGGTGTCAGAAGTAATTACAACTTCAGAGAAATCTCGGTTTCAGTGAACCTGATCAGAAAATACACAGGATATGAAACAGCTGACCATTACAACCTTCAGGAAATTCTTTACCAGATTGAAGCAGCCCGAAAACATACATCCATCATCGGGATTCTGATGCATCACCGCTTCCATGGTAATCATCTGGACATGATTCAGGAATTACTGACTCACCTTAGAAATACCGGATATTCTTTTGTTTCATTTTCTGAGCTGATGTATTAACTGTCTAAAATTATCAGTACATGAAAGAGTTTATTCATGAAATCGATATTGACAAGCAGATCAAGCCCAAAATGGCAGGATATCTTCTTGTTGAATCGGATCCGAATGACCCGGACAGAAGCCAGAACATCCTTTCTGAAGGCATCAGGAATTTTTTCGGCGGGTTTGGCAACAGGGCACATATCTACTCCCTGGGTAAATTCATCTTTGCGCTGCTGATTCCTGACGAAATTCACAAACTGGACATTTGTGGCTTTATCAGGGATAAACGGGATTTTGCTTTTATAGAGGGTACGTTTTATGAATCACCCGCTCCCGATAGCTTAATTAAAAACAGGAAAGATGCAGGAAATTATCTTGCTGAAGAAATTCTGAATATATGCAGATCAGGGAATCCGGACAAACTTAAAGAACTCAACGGGAGATATTCAGGCTTCTCCTATCTTTATGAAACCGACACCCTGATCATTTTCAATGACCAGTTGGGTGGTAACAGGATTTATGTTTATGACAACAGCAAAGTCTTCGCTATCAGCAATAATGTTTTTGCGCTGGCATCAAATCCGGCTCTGCAGATTTCAATCAATGAACAATCAATTGCAGAAATACTTCAGTTGGAATATCCGCTATACAGAAATACTGAATTCAATGAGATAACCCTCATTGTACCGTCTGATATCTATATCCGGAAGGGGAAATCAGTCGTTTACCGGAAGTATTACCAGAAGTTCGACAGAAGCAGGAAAATGTCGGACAACAGTTACATCGAAGGCCTGAAGCATGTCATTGATTCTTTTTTTAAGAAACTTTACCAGCAGGTTGAAGAGCCACTTGGAATTTTCATGTCGAAAGGAAAAGACAGCAGGATATTTCTGCCATTCATGGAACACAACCAAATACCATATATACCTTATGTTTTCAAAGACGGAACAGGGGTTTTTGATTACCCTTACGTAAAAAGAATTGCAGAATTGCTGCAAAAAGACTTACATGTACTTGAGTCATATTCGATTGACCGTCGCCTCGCGTTTATGATTGCAATGAGCACAACGCCAACATTTTCATGGGGCGCTTTGGGCAGTCTGGCATCCGGCTATTCTTCAACGGCATTGATGGGACTTTTCGGAGACATGAGTTCGGGCAAGATGCCTTCATTCAGGGTTCCTGGTATTAAAACCCGTGATGATATGATCCATGGCATTTTTGATTGGATTACCAAAGGTGTTACACGCGAAATTTTCAAGGAATCGCTGACCTGCTATAATAAATATGACATCTGGAATCAATATACATCACTATACAAGGAGTATCCGGAATCGGAGCTCCTGATTGACACAGAGATTCACCACGACACTGACAACCGCTCATTTCGCAACACCCAGCCGATCCTGCTGCGTGCACAGCACTTTCTGACGCCTGTCACCCCATTTGCCGACAGAGAAATACTTAAAGCCTATCACTCCTTACCGGCAAGCCTGATACGTTCTCAAAAAGCACATGCGAAGATTGCGGCAACCGAGCAAAAATCCAATTCTGTCAGATCCACGGCTTTCCCCGTTTCCCTGAAACTTGAAAGCCGTATTCGCCCTGCAATGCTCCAGATTATCAGATTCAACAACAGGAACAGCAACCTTCTGCTCCGTTGGCAAATTAAAAAGTTTAATCCGTACGTTGAAACAGATCAATTCATCCCTCGATCAGACTATTTCAGGAATTTATTCATTGACAAAAAATCAATCAGACCAGGTCATAAACGCTTACTGACCCGAATGTATAACACTGACGATTACCTTCACCTGATTTTTCATGACAATATCAGATCTTTTTGCAGGACACCGGATATTGTTTATAATGAAATGGAAGCGATGCAGAAAAATTGAAATCCAACAATCAAAGAACAGGACTTCTCTGTATGAAAAAATGGATTATCTTCAGCGGTACCGACTGGTTCAGACCTTCTGTTACCAGTACCCGTCAGATAATGATGCAATTTAAGCTAAAAGGATATTATATTCTGTGGGTAAATCCTATCGCATTTAAATCTCCGGCGGTAAATTCGGAGAACAGAAAATCAATGCGAAAAAAAATACTGAACAAATTGCAGACCCACCTTAAGTTTATCAGGAAAGCAGATCAGGGAGTTTACGTATTGGTTCCCTTCTACATTCCTCTGTTCAGTGCAACCGGCGATAAGATCAATGACATGCTGATCAGGCTTCAAATAGCAGTTATTACGTTTTTTCTGGGCATCAGGATCAGAGAAACCATTTTGTGGATATCGGGTAGCTTCACCTTATCGCCGGTTCTGCATAAACCTTTTTACCGCAAAATTTATCAGGCGGCCGACCTTATCTCAGATTTCAGGACCAGCAACCAGGCACTTCTGAAAGAACTCCGGAGAAAAGAACATTACCTCGGGACTCATGTCGATCTTTTATTCGCAAGTTCTCCGAATATCAGGACTAAACTGGAACAACTTACAGGCAGGCAGGTTTCCTTGTTAACTCATGGTGTAAACTTCACACATTTCAATACTGCAGTGGAAGTAAATCCGTTTATGTTAAAAGTTAAGGCATCGGGCCTGCCGGTTGCCGGTTATTTTGGAACACTTTCAGATGCCAATGACAAAGAAGTCTTCAGAATACTTGCAGAGCGCGGATTTTCGGTTGTAATTATCGGAAAAGTGCTGGGAGATTACTCTTCACTTGAAAATCTTGACAACATTTATTTTACCGGCCCTGTTGATTTTAAGGAACTCCCCTCCTATGCCCGGGCTTTCGATGTTTGTCTGCTCAACTGGATTATGGCCGACTGGATTTACAATTCATACCCTGTTAAGACCCTTGAATACCTGGCTATGGGCAAGCCCATTGTCAGTTGCCCCATCCCGGTAGTAAAGGAACTTTTTGGTTCACTGGTATACTTCGCAGATACGCCTGAAGAATACCTGGAAAAAGCCTTGCTTGCATTGAAAGAAAACAGCAGAGAATTATCAGAAGCCAGAGTCAGTGCAGCCGCAGAACACACCTGGGAAAGTAAATTTAAAACCATAGAATCTGCAATCCAATGAAGACAGGCATAAAACTCATTGACCTGGCCAGGGGCACCGATATCCTGGGTAAATACAAGGAGCTTGTCAGGCTTTGGGATAATAAATCGCCTCTTGAGGAAGCCCGTAATAAGAACCTTGCCAGATTCCTGCTGGCCATCAGGAGCCAGAACCGATTTTACAGCCCCTTACTGGGTAGATATAGCCCGGATGAGATCATTGACAATCCGCAGAAGGTGCTGACAGACATGCCGGTCATCGACAAAAAAATGCTATCCGAAAACCAGCATCTGGTTTTTACCCCGGTTAAAGGCGTTGACTATCAGCTTAAGAAAACAGGAGGCAGCACCGGCGAACCTTTCCGGTATTATGTCGACAAGGAGCACCTCTCCTGGATGTGGGCACATAACTATCTGTTCTGGCACAACAACTGCGGTTATGAACCCGGGGAGCCGTTTGTTACAATAGCCGGTAACTCTCTCCGAACAGTCAATAAAAAATTTTCTGAGAGTATTTATCACAAACTTCAGAACAATTATTTCCTTAAGGGTGACATGATCGACAATAATCTGAAACCGGATCTTTCAAAATTAAAGAAAGCGGTGTTGATTTATGGATACCCCAGCTCAATCCTTAACATTATAAAATCAGTGCCTGAGTTCTCATCACATTTCAAGGGGCTCAGGGCAATATTCACAACCTCTGAGCAATTAATACCATCGGTTCGCAGACAAATAGAGGCGGCATTCAATAAACCTGTATTTGATATTTACGGGGCTAATGATGGTGGAATCCTGGGATGTGAATGTCCTGAACACCAGGGATATCATTACAATTTTCTCAATTGCTTTGCTGAAACATTGACAACAGAAGACGGGTTTACCGAATTGTTGCTGACCAACACAAACAGTCAGAACTATCCCTTCATAAGATACCGTGTCGGAGATATAGGAAGTATCACCAGCGACAGATGCATATGCGGCTCTGCATGGCCAAGGATAATTGATTTAAAAGGCAGAACAAGGGACCTTATCAGAAAACCGGATGGTGGTTCAATTCATGGAGCATATTTCAATAAAATTCTATTTGACTTCCCCGAGGTCGACGCCTACCGCATTGTTCAGGAAACTGATTATTCAGTGACTGTTTATATTCACCTGAAGCAAATGCAACTATTTGACAAAATGGCAACAAAACTGACCGCCACGCTGAATAAACTTCTGCCAGAACTCTCCTTTTCAATTGTGCAAATGCAGGAATACAATCCGACCAATGCAAAGTTTAAATTAATTGAAAGCCATGTCAATCAATCTATGTAGTGTCGGCGATATTATGCTTGGTGAAAATGTTCATCATTTTGACCGGGGTATCATTAAAAAGTTCAGCAATGATTTCACCGAACTGCTAAGTCCGGATGTACTTGAGGCATTGTCAAAGGCAGATATTCTGGTTTTTAATATGGAGTCGGGCTTTGCACCGGATGATCATTTCTTAACACGGAATATCAACAACGGGGTTTATCTTGCACCTTATAGTGCCGCATCTGTTTTCAGGAGGATTAATGCTAAAAAAATTGCCAACATTGCCAACAACCATTTCAGTCAGCATGGAGTGTTATATGCCGGAAACAGCGTAAAACTTCTCGAAAATGAAGGCATTTTAGTCACCGGTAAAGACAATTCTCCCCTGATTCTTGAAATGCACAGTAAGGTTGTAAAAATCTGGGGAGTAAGCCTTATAAATGACAAAAACTATTGCGGTCAATATTTTTTCAGCACCTATAACAGTCTTATCCATGACCTGAATCTCATGCCGAAAGCTGATGATGAAATCCGCATTATAAGCATTCATTGGGGAGATGAATATCTGACACTGGAAAATGCGAAACAGCGCAAGCTTGCGCATGATTTAAGCGAAGCCGGGTTTGATTTTATCCTCGGACATCATCCTCATGTAATACAACCTTTGGTTAAAATAAATGAAACATGGACTTTATATAGTCAAGGAAACTTTATATTCGATCAGAACTTTTCTAAATTGACCCAAACCGGATTGATTTTCAATATGAATCTTTCTGATAATAAACCAAAATTGTTATTTTCGCATCAGAAAAATTTCCAGGTTAAAGAACTCAGAGCAACCAGCCCTGAAGCATTGAATCATTATTGCAAAAGGCACTTTCATCCACGAAAGCCATTTTTTATGCGGATCAGGATGAAAGTTGAATTAATTGTTCATTTTTATGAGCTCAACAGAAGTGTAATCGTCGTTTTTATGAAAAGACTTTTACGTAAAAGCAGTAGTCGCCATAATGGGGAAAATTAAAATACTTGCCATCGCCTCCAGCGGAGGCCACTGGATACAATTGTTAAGACTTCTGCCGGCTTTTGACGGACAGGATCTGATTTTTGTGTCCACCCATAAAGGCAATCAGGCCCAGGTTGAAGGCTATAAATTTTATGCAGTTACCGATGCAACGAGATGGGAAAAACTGAAGCTTATTAAAATGGCCTTTGAAGTAAGGAGAATTATTGTAAATGAAAATCCTGATGTGATTATTTCAACAGGGGCAGCACCCGGGCTTATGGCCGTTATATGGGGAAGGTTGAAAAGAAAAAAGACAATCTGGATCGACAGCATAGCAAATGTTGACCGGATATCCATGAGTGGCCGCATTGCAAAACCTTTCAGCCGGCTGCACCTTACCCAATGGGATCATCTGGCCGATAATAAATCAACGCTATTTAAAGGAACGGTTATATCATGATTTTTGTTGTAGTAGGAACTCAGGAACCATTCGACAGGCTGATCAGAGCTGTTGACCGGTGGGCCGGCGACACCGGTTATAAAGAGATTTTTGGTCAGATTTCCAGGGCAGAATATCTACCAACCAACTTCCGTTATACTGACTTTATTGAGCCTGAACATTTTATTGACAGGTTCAGGTCAGCTGATGTTATCGTCGGGCACGCAGGAATGGGAACAATCATTCAGGCGCTGCAGTTCTCCAAACCCATCATTGTAATGCCCCGGCTATCAAGCTTTCATGAAACAAGAAATGATCACCAGATATCAACAGCAAAAAGCTTTGGACGGTTGGGATACGTCCGGGATGTCTACTCGGAACAGGACCTTTTTGAAGCTTTAAACCGGATCGACACAATTAGACCTTCAAAACCCATAGGGCCAGGCGCTTCAGAAAACCTCCTGGCATCTCTCAGGGAATTTATCGGCATTTAACTTATCCCCGAAAATACAGACATGGTGGATCGAAGAAAAACCTTACTGTTGTTTCTGTTTCGGCAGTCATTTTATAAATAAACGCTGAGATTTTTTATATTTCACCCCGGCAACAAATGAAATTTGTCAATTATAGGTTGTTTTCAAGTAAAAGCGCAACAAATATGAGTTTTAGTTGTGAAATATAATTATTTTTGATAACTCGTACATTTCTACCTTCGACCACTAAAAAGAAAATTATTCATGTTGTAATAATCGTGAAAAGATTTCTTTTTTTTGACTGACGTTGATTTTTGGTTTTAATATTTTCAGGTTTACCGGATTTCTTGCATAAAATAATTTCGGTTGAAAAGCGGCAGCGCGGCTAAGAAACAAATCCGGAATTAATTTGTTGACATTGGCACTTAAGGCATTATTATTAACCTGATTTGCGATTAAATACTAAAACCCCCGAATAGCGAAAATGATACAGGAGCGCGAGGAGCTTGGAAGCAAAACTTTTGGCATTATCATCACGATATTGTCAGTATTTGCTTTTATAGGGGCTTTTTTTATAATAAACTGGTTATCAATAGCCGACATTGAATACAATAGCCAGTATCTCACCGTTTTGCTGATCATGATCCCTTTATGGCATTTTGGGATCAGCAAAACAAATCTCACCCGGTTTTACAGGGCCAAGGATACGGCGATCATCCTGATTGAGAGTTTTTTATTTATCTTAACCGGAACCGGGATTCTGGCCATCATTATTTCATTGCTAAAACTCGACCAGGTTAATTTTTACATCCTCCTGGTGTTTGCATCAGTTGAGTTTATATTGCTAAACCTGATAATTATTCTATCCTACAGGTATCATAAAAATCTACTCAGCAAAGGATTAAACACCAGAAATATCATATTAATCGCTGATGAAAACTGTGTTGATTTTATTGAAAGACTTTTTCTCCATAAAGAATGGGGATTCAGAATTGTAACCATAATATCTGAATCGGAAATTATTTCAGAGATTTTCAGCAGCAGGGTCAAGGTCATTCAAAATACTCAAAGCCTGGCCTACCTGATAAAATCGCATGTTGTTGACGAAGTGTTCTATTGCAAAAATGACATTAATCAGGCTGAAATTAAAAAGCTGGTGTTTGCATGTGAAGAAATCGGGGTTGTATTCAGGCTGCAATCTGCTTTCTTCCAGATGCCTGCGACCAAGACTCATCTGAGTTATTACAATGAAGTACCCTTTCTCACATTTATCAATACGCCGGCCAACAAGGATGCACATCAATGGAAATTTGTCGTTGACATTGTAGCTTCCTTCCTTATATTGCTTATTTGGTCCCCCATTCTGTTGCTAATTGTTATTGCGATAAAACTCACCTCAAGGGGACCGGTTATATTCAAGCAGAAAAGGGTTGGTCTCAGGGGGCGTGAATTCAACATCTATAAATTCCGGACAATGGTTCAGGATGCGGAGAAACTGAGGCCCCTGCTCGAAGCCCAGAACGAAATGGATGGTCCGGTATTCAAGATAAAAAAAGATCCACGAATCACAGCTGTTGGGAAGATACTCAGAAAAACAGGCCTCGATGAAGTCCCCCAGTTCTTTAATGTTTTAAAAGGTGACATGTCGCTGGTTGGGCCCAGGCCACCCCTCCCCAGCGAAGTAGCCCAGTATCAGAGATGGCAACTCAGACGGTTGTCAATGCGTCCGGGGATCACCTGCATATGGCAGATTGCGCCCAACAGGAACAACATTACTTTTGACGAATGGATGAAACTCGATCTGCAGTACATTGACAGCTGGTCACTGAAAATAGATTTCATGCTGCTGATAAAAACCATTCAGACAGTCGCAAAAGGTTCAGGTCAATAAAGGAATTTTCAGACAATTGCCTGAAACAACAATGATTGATCAACCCATGCGTTACTATATGAAATGCCGGATAATTGAACTTAACAGTCAGCCAAACAGAAAAGAACACCATATGAAAAACCCGGGTCAGTTTGCACTTAAGCTGGTTATGTTATTGCTTATCTCAGGAATACTGGCGTCGTGTGTACCGCAGGACAACCTAAAATACGTTCAGAACAAAACAAGCTCGGAAATCAAGGAAAGCTACGAACACCTAAGGCCGATAAAAAAAATACGGCCTTTTGACAATCTGTATATCAATGTTTTAAGCCTCGACGAACAAACCGCCAGGATATTCAGTAACCAGAATTCTTCCATTACGGGGGGCCTTAGCATTGATCTTCTCAGCTATACGGTGAGTGAAAGAGGCACCATTGATTTTCCGTTTATCGGCGAAATATATCTGAGCAATCTTACCCTTATTGAAGCAAAAGCCAAAGTTGAAGCTGAATTAAGCCAGTACCTCAGCAATACGGCCATTACCATGAAATTTGTAAACAGCAATATCACCGTGTTGGGTGAAGTACGGAACCAAGGAGAATTCCCTTTTTTTAAAGAGCAGATCAATATCTTTCAGGCACTGGGATATGCAGGTGGAGTGACTGATTATGGCGACAAAAGTAAGGTAACCCTCATCCGCGAATACGACAATCTGATCAGATTTCACAGCCTGAACCTGACAGATAAAAAAATTGTTGAAAATGAGCTTTATTATCTTCAGCCTGGTGATGTTTTGATCGTAGAGCCCATTAAAACCAAATTCAGAAGCCTCAGGACCTTTACTTATGCCACATTCCTTGCCACTACTACAACTCTAATCACAGTATTGTACTTTTTCAGATAATCCGGACCCGTGAAAAGATCAGAAGAAATATTTCAGCAAAAGACCGATTACAGAGACCTGATTTTCAAGCTCTGGCGTTATAAATTCTGGTTTGTCCTTTCTCTCGCCATCTTTCTTGCTGCAGCATTTCTGTTCAACAAGATGTCAACCACAATTTTCAGGAACCACTCCACATTGTTGCTCAAAGAATCGGAGCGCAATGCATTTATGAGTTCACAGGATATGATGCAGGGGTTTGGCCTTTTTGCCTCCAACCAGAATATTGAAAACGAACTGGGCATACTGACCTCCTATACAATGATTTATGAGGCTGTCAATCAGTTGAACCTCGATGTATCTTTTTACAAAGAAGATTATATGTTCGGGGGGATAGTCAAGCACAAATTTTTCAGGCAACTCGAAGAAATATATTTTGACAAGCCTCTGCAGGTGAGTATTGACAAGTCATCTCTTCAACCGATTGACCTTCCCGTTTATTTCAAAATACTGAACAAGGACGAATTCAGCATTGAAGCAAACGGGGAGAATGTGCTTATCTATAATTACCTTGATGATAATATTGTAAGGGTCGCCCCGAAAGTCCGCATTTCCGGCACTTACAAATTCGGAGAAGAGATTAAAGGCGAGGATTTTAGTTTCAGGGTGCATCTGCCTCCCGGAAATAATGTAAAACCTACATCCGAGAGGGTGTATTTTACTTTTAACAGCTTGAGTTATCTCACCCTGAAATATCAGGCATCCATTACTGCTAATGTCACTTCCAGGACCTCTTCTCTTGTAATAATCACCATGTCAGGCGACAACCGGTACAAAATTTCTGATTTTCTCAACACATTATCCAACGCCTATCTGGAGAAAAACCTTGAAAAGAAAAACAGAATCGCCATCAATACTGTAAAATTTATCGATAGTCAAATCAGCGAAGTCTCCGATTCTTTGACTTATGCCGAAAGTAAACTCCAGAATTTCAGGACCTCGAACAGGGTAATGGATATTAGTTATCAGGGGCAGCAATCCCTCGAAAGGATGAATCAACTGGAAAGTGAACGGGCATTGCTCATCATGCAAAAGAAGTACTATGATTACATCCGTGAATACTTTGCCAAAACTACTGATTTATCAGATCTGGTAGCGCCGTCCTCCATGAATGTGCAGGATCCGTTATTAAACCAATTAATTGCTCAGTTGATCACACTCAATTCTGAAAGAACCAACCTGCTTAACCAGGGAAACATCAAAAATCTCAGGCTTAATACAATTGAAGTTCAGATTGCGAACCTGAAAAAAACCATCAACGAAAACATTAGCAGCAATGCAGCAACTACGGAGATTGCCCTTCAGGATATCAACAACCGGTCTGCGCGCATTTCCGCTGAAATGTCACGACTACCTTCTACTGAAAGGCAGCTTTTCGGGATTGAGCGAAAGTTTAAACTGAATGACGCCATCTATACCTTCCTGTTGCAGAAAAGATCAGAAGCCCAGATTGCAAGGGCTTCGAATGCCCCTGATTACGAGGTTATTGATCCGGCGAGATATATTACTTCATACCAGATTTTCCCAAAAAACAGGTTGACCCTTCTGATAGGTGCCTTGCTCGGCTTGCTGATTCCTTTTGTGGTTATTCTGCTGCGAGACTTCCTCAATACAAAGATATCGTCGAAGAAAGAGATCGAATCAATCACCGGCCTGCCGATCCTGGGACATGTATTTCACAATGACAGCAAAGAAAAGATAGTTATCAATGAAGCCTTTAATTCACCTATTTCTGAATCATTCAGAAGTTTAAGGACGAACCTTCAATTCTATGCTACGGGAAATGAGAAAATGATTTTTGTGGTTACATCTTCATACACGGGAGAAGGAAAGTCATTTATATCCCAGAATCTCGCCTGTGTTTATGCCCTGTTTGGCAAGAAGACCCTGCTAATAGGTTTTGACCTCAGGCGGCCAAAACTCTACCAGGACTTCAACCTGTCCAATCAGAAAGGGATCAGTACCGCACTTATAAATCAATCTTCCCTATCTGAAATTATTCAGAAAACAAGCATCGATAACCTTGACTTTATTTCAGCCGGGCCAATTCCGCCAAACCCGCTTGAACTTATCGCTTCTCCTAAAACTGAGCAGTTAATCAATGACCTGAAGAAACTTTATGACTTTATAATAATTGATTCACCGCCTGTCGGCGTTGTATCTGACACTTACCTCTTAATGAAGTTTTCAGATGCAAACATTTTCGTCGTAAGACAGGGATTTACTGTAAAAGAGGCATTTACAACAAATATTAATCACCTGACCCAGAAAAACATACCGCACATCAGCCTTGTAATTAACGATGTAAAAGCGAAGGGGCTGAGTTATGATTACGGATATGAGTACACTTATTATGAAGAGAAAAAGGATAAATCCTTCTTCAAATCATTCAGCAGGAAATTATTAAAGAAAAAGTGAAACGCCCGGTTACATTATCAAACCGGACAACCTCTCTCAATCTCCCGTGTAACCCATCCGGGGCAGATATAATAAACTGACAAATATCATCGGTTTGTCGCGCACCAATGCTTTCGGATAGAGTGCGTTTACGGTTTGCTGAATCCTTAATAGCAACCCCTGGGGAGATTTTCCCCAAAATGAGAAAGCAAGGTCAGCGATATCCCCTCTTGTTACTTAGACTCTTTTTAAATTAACTTAAAAAGGAAATTAATAATTTTCTCAATTCGCTGTCTGTAATCAATTTCAGATTCCACCTCCATTATCAGCAAATAAACAGCTATTCAACCAAAATTTCTGGCATAGTTTTCCATCAAACTTTCACGGGACAGCACTCCGGGATGAAAATGCCGTCCGGGGAATCATTTTACTGATTACAATCATACAAAATGCAACTCCCTGCTGAGTGATCTGATTTATTGGCTTACCAGCAGCATTGTGAACTCAATTTGAATTAATGTTAAATGAACAAACTAAAACGACTACAAATGGAAAACAAACGGAGCATTCATGGAGGAGAAATTTCCAACAACAAACCCAGATTTTTATTTCTTGCATTAACCTTACTGTTACTCGTATTTTACTCTTCGATTCTTTTTGGCGCAACCATCTACATTGATCCGACCAACACAAGCTCCGGTCAGAATGGTTCCATTACAAGCCCTTACAGTTCCTGGACCAGATTTTCCCTGGTGAGCGGGAATACCTATTTGCAAAAAAGGGGGACTACGTACACATCCTCAACGCAAATTTTCATCAGTGCGAAAAACAACATCACAATCGGAGCATATGGCACCGGTAGCAAGCCTGTTTTCTCATATACAGGCAGCGGATACGCTTTTAGAATCGAAGGCTCTTCCAATTGCACCGTTCAGGACTTTGAAGTTAACGGAAATGGAAATGCCCATTCCCTGATAGGGGTCTCGGGCAGTTCATCAAACTACACTTCTGAAATTACCATCAACAATTGCGTGCTTCACAATGCACATAATACCAACAATGCAGGCTTCGGAATATATGGGGTATACAACAACAACCTGTCAATTCTGAATACCACAATTCACAATGTAGCCATTGACGGAATATATTTAGCCAATATTCCGGGTATTGAGATCGGGTACAGTCATATCTACAATATTAACCGGAGATTTTTTGTAAACCCCAATCAGACTTACTCATCAGGAGATGGAATACAACTCGACGGCAATTATAATGGTTTTCACATTCACCATACGATTATTGACCGCACAAACGGTGCCGGCAATAAGTTCAACCTTATTCTGAACAGTGCACCCGGGACTTCCGACAATGCAACCGGAATAATTGAGTATTGCACATTTATCAATGGCTCAAATGTGGCTGCAGCTGTGCACATTGAACGCGGGAACGGAATCATTACGAGGTATAATACTTTTCAGGGAAATACCCTGGGCTTAAGAATTGCAGGAGCATATACCAGTAACAATCTGATTCACAACAATATCTTCTACAACTGTTCAAGCGGAATCGGCATTGGATATACATATCCCTCAGCGGGACCGGCAACAAACACTAAGGTATACAACAATGTTTTTTATCGCGTTTCCAATTACCACATCTGGGTTGATAAAACCAATGTTGATTCAAGAAACAATATTCACCTGAGAGGCACTGACAATGGAGTCGCCATATATAACTACGGCGGCGGATCGTGGACCATCCGGAATAACTGTTATGGCACATCGGCCACAGCCGGATCACCAGGGACTGGATCAAGTCCAGTAATAGGTAACCCGCAGTTTGTAAATCCAGCGAACTACGACTTTCACTTGCAAAGCGGTTCTCCCTGCATTAATAAAGGAATGAATGTAGGGATCAGCCATGACATTGACGGCACTTCAATTTTTCAGGGATCTGCGCCTGATATCGGAGCCTATGAATATATTTCGACTTCAGGCAGCAACCTACCCCCTGTAATCAACAATCAAACCTTTTCAGTAAACGAAAACAGCCCAAACGGCACAAACGTCGGGACCGTAACTGCAACAGACCCCAATGCAGGACAAACACTTACATATACTATTGTCAGCGGTAACACGAACAGTGCATTTGCGTTAAATTCAAGTACCGGCCAGATTAGTGTAGCCAACAGTGCGGCCGTGAACTACGAAGTTTCTTCATCCTATGCTCTTGTTATAAGGGTAACTGATAACGGCACAGGTAACCTCTGGTCACAGGCAACAATTACAGTTAATATACTTAACGTCAATGAACCACCGGTTATATCCAATCAGGCATACAGTATTTCCCAGAATCTCCCCAACGGCAGCCTGGTCGGGACAGTATCGGCCTCTGATCCGGATCAGGGACAAGTTCTTGCATTTTCTATTACCAGTGGAAACACCAACTCCTGCTTTGCAATCAATGCTTCAACGGGTGCTATTACAGTTGCAAACTCAGTTGCACTCAACCCTCAAACGTTTAACCTTACCGTGAGGGCGACTGATAATGGCAACCCAATCCTGTATACTCAGGCTGCAGTGACTATAACAGTTACTTCAGTAAACCAGGCTCCGGTGATAAATAGCCAATCATTCAGCATTATGCAGGGCTCCCCTAATGGAACTGTTATCGGAACAGTGATTGCAGGCGACCCCAACCAGGGGCAAACGCTGTCATATTCCATTACAGCCGGGAATGCATCATCATGTTTTGCAATAAATGCCTCAAACGGAGCACTTACAGTCAATAATTCAGCAGCCCTGGCGGTTCAGATATATAATTTAACGGTCCGGGTAACAGATAACGGAATACCATCTTTGAGCAGCCAGGCAACCGTCTCGGTTAATGTAACCTCTGCAAATCAAGCTCCTGAAATGGAAAGCCAGACTTTCACTATTGAGCAATATGCACCTGCCGGCGCACTTGTCGGGATGATAACTGCCACAGATCCGGATCCGGGTCAGACCCTCACATACTCAATTACCGCCGGGAATTCAAACGGGATATTTGCCGTCAATCCAAGCACAGGCGCCATTACAGTAGTTTATTCCTTTGCTCTTTACCCAAGGACATTTTATATGATGGCAAGGGCAACCGACAACGGAACACCTTCATTGTTCGCTGATGCAATGATACAGATTATTGTACCGGAGGAAAATTTTCCACCGGTAATTGACAATCAAACCTTCATCACCAAGACAAATCCTTTGGTAGGTTCTGTAATCGGGACAGTTGTTGCTGATGATCCCAACCAGGGACAGCAACTTACCTTTACAATAACAGCGGGAAATTCCAACGGCATTTTTGATCTGAACCCTTATACAGGCGTGCTTTCTGTTGCAAATCCGGCTGCATTTTATCCGCGTACGCTCTATCTCAGGGTCAGAGCTACAGACAATGGCACCCCTAATATGTATGCAGAAGCAATTATTTCAATTGTCGTGTCAAATGCATCTGCCACCACCACTGTTCCGGTTTCCAAACAATATTTCAATACCAGCATTCTTCTTCCCGAAGGGAGTCCTGTTGGCCAAATTTTACCAAGGCACTCCTCCGACGAGACGATTCTGACATACATCCCAATGCAGGATTACCCACTTCCTGGCATTTCAATCAATAGTTCGACTGGTGAAATCATAATATCAGACAAAGACAGGCTTTTGTCGGGCGAGCTTGATTGCAAAATCGGAGTTCTTGATTTTGAAGAACTTGAATTAATGGAAGTTGTTGACATTACCATATCCATTTCAGAAAAGATAACAACTACAGAAACCAAAGAAGAAAATAACATGCAAAATATTTCTTTTGATTCAGAATTCGTTGTTTACCCGAATCCCTCGGTTGATGGAATCTTCAACATCGGATTCAGCGGACAACCTATATCTGCCACTGAGATAGCGGTTTTTGACTTATCGGGCAGTCTTATTTTCAACACAATTTTCAAGCAGTCGGACAAAATAACAATTGACCTTTCAGGACGGCCCAAAGGAACTTACCTCCTGAAGGTTTTTAATGGATTGCAACAGAAGACCATTAAAGCGATCATCGGCTAAGCAGCGAAATTAATTCCTGAGTCAGGTGGCTATACAATTAGCCACCTTTTTTATTTATGGAATTTATTAATTCACATTCATATACCGCTACATTGCTTTTATTATATTTATACACACTACGAAATCAAGGATTATAATCAGTCACAAATATTAGCCATAGACTATACACTATTGTCATACAGCCCATTAATTCATTTATAAGGTAAAGCAAATTTACATTAGCCCGAAAAGTATACCTTTTCTAAATTATCATTAATCCAATTATTACCTATTACTTTTTCCAAAAAAAACTATAAAAGAAATACAAAGCCAGAAGGAGGAGATCGGCCAGGGATACTTCTGCCTTCAACTAGGATTAATCAACGACTTAGGTCACTCAAACAACTAATGGAGGAAATGATGGGAAGACAATTAGTTACCTGGACTCCTGTGCAATCAGATTGCCGGGGACGTTCTCTTTTATTAACCTTTGTACTATCCTTAATAGTATTTTTCAGCTTTTCGCAAACAACGATTTATATTGATCCTACCTTTACGGGTTCCAACCAGAACGGATCAATAACCAATCCTTTCGATTCATGGACAGACTTTTCTTTTGTCAATGGCAATACCTACCTGCAAAAGAGGGGAACAACCTATACTTCGTCCACTCAGATTTATTTAAGTTCCAAGACAAATATTACAATTGGCTCCTACGGGACCGGAGAAAGGCCGGTATTTTCATACACAGGCAGCGGATATGCTTTTCGCGTTCAGAGTTCTTCCAATTGCACAATTCAGGACTTCGAGGTAAACGGGAATGTCAATGCCCATTCGCTGGTCGCTGTTATTGGTAGTTCATCAAGCTATACTTCAAACATCACCATCAACAATTGTGTGCTTCATAATGCACATAATACCAATAATGCTGGTTTTGGCATTTATGGTGTTTATAACAACAACCTTTCGATTCTGAATACAGTTATCCATAATGTTGCCATTGATGGAATATACTTTGCCAATATTCCGGGAGTTGAAATCGGGTATTGCCATATCTACGACTTAAACCGGCGATACTTTGTTAATTCGAACCAGACATATTCATCCGGGGATGGTATACAGCTTGATGGAAATTACAATGGCTTCCACATTCACCATACCATCATCGACCGTACCAATGGTGCCGGCAACAAGTTCAATCTCATTTTGAACAGCGCTCCGGGATCATCCGACAATGCAACGGGAATTATCGAGCATTGTACATTTGTCAATGGTTCGAATGTGGGTGCATCCGTTCACATTGAACGAGGTAATGGAATTATAACCAGGTACAATACTTTTCAGGGAAATACCCTGGGTCTGAGAATTGCAGGAGCATATACCAGTAATAATCTGATTCATAACAACATCTTCTACAACTGTTCCAGCGGAATAGGCATTGGTTATACATATCCCTCGGTGGGACCGGCAACAAACACCAAGGTATACAACAATGTGTTTTATCGCATTTCCAATTACCATATCTGGGTTGATAAAACCAACGTTGATTCAAGAAACAATATCCACCTGAGGGGCACAGACAATGGTGTTGCCATATACAACTACGGCGGCGGATCATGGACCATCATGAACAACTGCTATGGCACAGCAAGTACTGCAGGTTCCCCCGGAACAGGTTCAAACCCGGTAATAGCTAACCCATTGTTTGTGAATCCTGCGATCTACGACTTTCACCTGCAAAATAACTCTCCCTGTATCAATGCCGGAACCAATGTCAATATTGGAATGGATATGGAAGGAACAGCAATCCCTCAAAACGGTGTTCCTGATATCGGAGTTTATGAATACCTGTCAGGAACGGGTTCAAACCAGGCTCCACAGATCAGCAATCAGACCTTCTCATTGAATGAAAATTCACCCAACGGAACCACTGCCGGGACAATAATCGCTACTGATCCTGATGCAGGACAAACCCTTAACTTCTCTATTTTATCAGGAAACACAAGCAACGCTTTTTCCATAAACAGTTCTACCGGAGTCTTATCAGTAAATAATTCTTCCGTAATTAACTTTGAAGCTACCCCAGCATTCAACCTGAATGTTCAGGTTACTGATAATGGCTCAAGCCCTTTAAGCAGCCAGGCTTTAATAACCGTAAACTTAACCGATGTCAATGAACCCCCGGTTATCAATAACCAGGCTTTCTCGATTCCGGAGCAATCAGTCAACGGAACGCTTGTTGGTAATGTTATCGCAACTGACCCTGATAATGGACAGACAATCAGCTATTCAATCGTTGGCGGCAATACATCAAATGCATTTTCAATCAATGCTTCAAGTGGCGCCCTTATTGTTAATAATTCCGTTGCGCTGAATTTTCAGACAAACCCGACCTTCAACCTGATGGTAAGGGTACAGGATAATGGTGCAGGCAACCTCAATTCAACAGCTCAGGTTGTTGTTAACCTTACTGAGGTCAATTATCCTCCGGTTATCAATAATCAAACTTTTTCACTGAACGAACTTTCACAAAACGGCACCCTGGTTGGAACGGTACTGGCAACAGATAACAATCCTGCACAGACGCTGACCTATTCAATTATTTCAGGAAATACCTCTTCAGCATTTTCGATTAATGGGATCACCGGTGAACTGATGGTAAATAACTCTCAGGCACTGGTATTCAATACCAATCCGGTATTTTCTCTTACTGTAAAGGTTCAGGATAATGGACCCGGAAATCTTTCAGACAACGCAGTTGTTACTGTGAATCTGATCCAGGAACCTCCGATGTCGCTCAGCTTCGCAGTCACCGACGAAACGCCTCCCGGAAATAACGGGTCAATTGACCTGACAGTGAATGGTGGATTTAGTCCGTTTTCTTATATATGGACCAACGAACAGCCTGCGAATTGTGCAGCATTGGCAGTATCTTCAGTTTATGCGATTGGTGACGATGGGAATATCCCACAAAATGTTTTAGACAATAACCTGGATACCAGATGGTCGCACAACGGCATAGGATCATGGATCGAACTTGATCTCGGGGGTATTAAAACAATCTGCAGTGTCAACATAGCATGGTATAATGTTGTAAGAATAAATTATTTTGATATATCAGTTTCTTCCGATGGCATAAACTACATAAATGTTTATACCGGAGAAAGCAATACAGCATATCTGCCAAATCCGGAACCCTACGATTTCGGGAATACAAGCGGACGATTCGTTCGGATAACCGTAAACGGAAACTCGATGAATACGTGGGCCAGCATCACGGAAATAGATGTTTTAGGGTTTGATCCCATCGCTTCTACCGAGGATATCAATGACCTCAGCGCGGGAAGCTACTTTGTTACCGTTACCGGATCAAACGGAAACATAATCACCGGTAGCGCTATAGTTGAATATGATGCGGGAAACTCAGCCCCGGTGATGAGCAATCAGACTTTCAACATTAATGAAAACGCTCCAGCCGGAACCGTTGCAGGCACCATGAATGCCACGGACCCCGATCAGGGACAAACCCTGACTTACAGCATCACGGCCGGAAACACCGGTGGCGCATTCGCCATCAGCCCTTCAACCGGAGTAATTACAGTAAACAACCCGGCAGCAGTTAACTTTGAAGTCAATCCGGTCTTCATCCTGACCATCATGGTTCAGGATAACGGCGCACCAGCTCTTTCCGTCAATGCAATGGCAACCATCAACCTGACGGATTTAAACGAGTCCCCGGCTATGGGCGATCAGGTGTTCAGCATCAATGAAAACGTTCCCGCAGGAACCGTTGCAGGCACCATGAATGCCACGGACCCCGATCAGGGACAAACCCTGACTTACAGCATCACGGCCGGAAACACCGGTGGCGCATTCGCCATCAGCCCTTCAACCGGGGTAATTACGGTAAACAACCCGGCAGCAGTTAACTTTGAAGTCAATCCGGTCTTCATCCTGACCATCATGGCCAGGATAACGGCGCACCAGCTCTTTCCGTCAATGCAATGGCAACCATCAACCTGACGGATTTAAACGAGTCCCCGGCTATGGGCGATCAGGTGTTCAGCATCAATGAAAACGTTCCCGCAGGAACCGTTGCAGGCACCATGAATGCCACGGACCCCGATCAGGGACAAACCCTGACTTACAGCATACGGCCGGAAACACCGGTGGCGCATTCGCCATCAGCCCTTCAACCGGGGTATTACGGTAAACAACCCGGCAGCGGTAAACTTTGAAGTCAATCCGGTTTTCAGCCTGACCATAATGGCTCAGGATAACGGCGCACCTACTCTTTCGTCAATGCAATGGCAACCATCAACCTGACGGATATAAACGAGTCCCCGGCTATGGGCGATCAGGTGTTCAGCATCAATGAAAACGTTCCCGCAGGAACCGTTGCAGGCACCATGAAGTGCCACGGACCCCGATCAGGGACAAACCCTGACTTACAGCATCACGGCCGGAAACACCGGCGGCGCATTCGCCATCCAGCCCTTCAACCGGGGTAATTACGGTAAACAACCCGGCAGCGGTAAACTTTGAAGTCAATCCGGTCTTCATCCTGACCATCATGGCTCAGGATAACGGCGCACCAGCTCTTTCCGTCAATGCAATGGCAACCATCAACCTGACGGATATAAACGAGTCCCCGGCTATGGGCGATCAGGTGTTCAGCATCAATGAAAACGTTCCCACCGGAACCTTTGCAGGCTCCATGAATGCCACGGACCCCGATCGAAAGAACGGACAAACCCTGACTTACAGCATCACGGCCGGAAACACCGGTGGCGCTTTTGCCATCAGCCCTTCAACCGGGGTAATTACGGTAAACAACCCGGCAGCGGTAAACTTTTTGAAGTCAATCCGGTCTTCATCCTGACCATCTGTGGCCACCGACAACGGAACTCCCGGTTTGTCAGACGAGGAAACGGTTGTTATTCTCCTGAATGATGTGAACGAAGCGCCCGTGATTGAAGACCAGAGTTTTGGCGTATCCAGAACCGCACCGGCAGGAACCCTGATCGGAACGGTGGTGGCTGCTGACCCCGACTTTAATCAAACGCTGACATTTGCTGTTACCGACGGCGATCCTGACAATATTTTCAGCATTGACCCTCTGAGCGGCGAGCTATCCGTCAGCAACAGCGGTGCACTTATGGCTTCGGCCAATGAGATGTTTACCCTGAACATCCTGGCTGAGGATAACGGAAATCCCGTACTCTCAGCATCTGCAATCGCTACCATCATGGTTACTGAAAGCAACCTGCCGCCTGCCATCGAAAATCAGCTCTTCGCCATTGACGAAAATGCAGCTTCAGGCTCGTTGGTCGGCCAGGTGATCGCCACAGATCCGGATCAGAACCAGACACTTTCGTTTAGCATTACCGCAGGAAATCCTGAAAACGCATTCCAAATCTCTGAAAGCGGCCTGATATCTGTCGTCAATGCGGGCCTTATGGATTTTGAGACATATCCTGTATTTAATCTCACCATTCAGGTAACGGACAACGGCTCCCCCGCCCTGTCGGCTTCGGCAACAATTACCATTGAACTCAACGATATCAATGAAACCCCGGTGATCGACCCGGGCCAGGCATTCCTGGTTGATGAGCATGTTCCCGCCCTGACCCAGGTAGGAACGGTATCAGCCGCCGACCCCGACTCAGGACAATCGCTCACCTATACCATTCAGGGCGGAAATACCAACAACGCCTTTGCCATCGACGCACTTACAGGTGAAATTACCGTGGCCGGAAATATCTGCTTTGAAAACTGCAGCCAGTACAACCTGCTGGTGAGGGCCGCCGACAACGGAACTCCCGGTTTGTCAGACGAGGAAACGGTTGTTATTCTTTTGAATGATGTGAACGAAACCCCGGTGATCGACCCGGGCCAGGCATTCCAGGTTGATGAGCATGTTCCCGCCCTGACCCAGGTAGGAACGGTATCAGCCGCCGATCCCGACTCAGGTCAATCACTCACCTATACCATTCAGGGCGGAAATACCAACAACGCCTTTGCCATCGACGCCCTTACAGGTGAAATTACCGTGGCCGGAAATATCTGCTTTGAAAACTGCAGCCAGTACAACCTGCTGGTGAGGGCCACCGACAACGGAACTCCCGGTTTGTCAGACGAGGAAACGGTTGTTATTCTTCTGAATGATGTGAACGAAACCCCGGTGATCGACCCGGGCCAGGCATTCCAGGTTGATGAACATGTTCCCGCCCTGACCCAGGTCGGAACGGTATCAGCCGCCGACCCTGACTCAGGTCAATCGCTCACCTATACCATTCAGGGCGGAAATACCAACAACGCCTTTGCCATCGACGCACTTACAGGTGAAATTACCGTGGCCGGAAATATCTGCTTTGAAAACTGCAGCCAGTACAACCTGCTGGTGAGGGCCACCGACAACGGAACTCCCGGTTTGTCAGATGAGGAAACGGTTGTTATTCTCCTGAATGATGTGAACGAAGCGCCCGTGATTGAAGACCAGAGTTTTGGCGTATCCAGAACCGCACCGGCAGGAACCCTGATCGGAACGGTGGTGGCTGCTGACCCCGACTTTAATCAAACGCTGACGTTTGCTGTTACCGACGGCGATCCTGACAATATTTTCAGCATTGACCCCCTGAGCGGCGAGTTGTTTATTGTAAGCACAAATACCCTTGGAATAATTTTAGAGGAATTTATATATCTGAGTGTTACAGTCACCGACAATGGCAGCCCGGAAGAAGCGTCAGATGCAATCATTACCATTGTAATGGATGCTATGAATAACAATCCAGTAATTCTGGATCAGGGATTTTCAACAGATGAAAATGCAGCAGTCGGAACGGAAGTAGGACAAATAGCCGCTTTCGACCCTGATGAAGACCAGGAATTGACTTTTAGCATAGCAGATGGAAATACCGGTGAAGCATTTTCACTATCTCAGGAAGGGACACTGACTGTTTTGAATTCCGAAATGCTTAACTATGAGACGGCACCAATCTTCCAGCTTGTAGTTATTGTAACCGACAATGGCATTCCGGCTATGGCTTCACAGGCGCTGATAACCATCAGCCTGAATGATATCAGCGAACCTCCTGTTGTTTACCCTCAAAGTTTCACTATTGAAGAAAATTTATCAAACGGTCAGTTTGTTGGCGAGATTGAAGCTTATGATCCTGACTCTGGAAACAACCTGCAATTCGAAATTATTTCAGGGAATACGGATAATGCTTTCCGGATTCATCCAATCAATGGTCAGCTGTTTGTCAGAAACAGCGCGGCCATTAATTTTGAGGAAAACCCGGTATTTTCCCTGTTGGTAAGGGTGAGTGACAGTGACAATCTGGCAACAGAAGAAACTATAACCATAATTGTAGCAGACAGCAATGAGCCTCCCGAAACTTACAATTTCAGCTTCTATGCTGAATATTCATCGCCAGAAGGCACTTTGGTTGGCGTCATAGAGGCAACTGATCCTGATCAGGGGCAGCTACTTTCGTACGAGTTCTTAGATGGCAATGCCGATAATATCTTCAACCTGCATCCTTTCACGGGAGAGATATCTATCAATAACTCAAATGCCCTCAGGATCAGCAATGTGGGTCAATACAACATGGTTGTCAAGGTTTCCGATAACGGCACACCTTCACTGTCAGCAATCTGTTATGTTAAAATTGCCATAACGATGCCCGAAACCGAAAAGAATATTGCATCGGACAATAGCACAACGCTCAAACGCCTGGATTTCAAGGCATATCCAAACCCATCAATTGATGGAAAATTTACCCTGGCGTTTACATCAGAGCCATCTCCGGATGCAACAATTTCAATAACAGATATCTCCGGAATTGTGATGTATGAAATAAATCCGAACAGAATGCTGAACTATCCCCTGGACCTCAGCCATCTTAACAAAGGATTCTATGTAATACAAATAACCAACGGTCAGTACCGTACCAAGGATAAACTGATTATTCAATAAAATTGCCTGAATCAATCGGGTATGGGCTGGCGCGGGGCCAGCCCATTTTTTTTAAACTGAGGTATAATAACTATAAACTGCCGCAATCCCGTCCCTAAGCGTCATTCCGGCTTCCCATCCCAATGAATGAAGTCTTGAAACATCAAGCAGTTTCCGCGGAGTTCCGTCAGGTTTGCTTGAATCAAATACTATTTCACCCTTAAAACCCACAACCTCTTTAACCAGAGAAGCCAGATCCCTGATGGAAATTTCTTTCCCGCTACCGATGTTAATGTGGGTGTTTCTGATCTCTTTATCATCATAGCTTCCCGAGCCGCCTCCGAGATCGGAAAAACTATGGTTTTCCATCACAAATACACAGGCATCAGCCATATCCTCTACCCAGAGAAACTCCCGTAGAGGCCGGCCGGTGCCCCATAACGATAATCTGACATGCCGGCTTCCGTTCTGTATGATCTCAGATATACCGAAACGGCCAAGGTATTCCACCAGCGTCTGTTCTCCGGTATCGTTGCTGATTCCTTCCGCATTATTTCTGATCAGATCATTTCTGATTTCAAGAAAATCACTCTTTTCAAAACATTTTCCAAGATGGATTTTTCTCAGCAGTGCAGGGAGTACATGCGAGGTTTCCAGGTTAAAATTATCATTATAGCCATACAGATTGGTCGGCATTACTGAAATAAAATCAGTTCCATACTGCAGATTATACGATTCGCACATCTTCATGCCTGCAATCTTGGCGATGGCATAGGGTTCATTGGTATACTCCAGTTCACCGGTAAGCAGGCAATCTTCCGACATAGGCTGAGGCGCATTTTTGGGATAGACACAACTGCTGCCCAGAAACAACAATTTCTTCACGCCGTTGAGATATGCCTGATGAATTATATTATTCTGAATCTGAAGGTTTTCATAAATAAACTGCGCCCTGTATTTATTATTGGCCATAATACCTCCGACTTTGGCGGCGGCCAGAAAAACAAATTCAGGTTTTTCATACTCAAAAAACGCAGTAACTTTTGACTGGTCTGTCAGGTCTAATTCCTCAAAAGTTCTGGTGATTAAATTGACATATCCTTTTCGCTGAAGATTATTCATGATGGCGCTGCCTACCAAACCCCGGTGCCCGGCGATGTAAATCCTGCTGTCCTTATTCATTATGGCCATTGTTTATCTCTTTTATTAAGGTTTATTCAAAATAGCTTAAAATATCGTACCCTCCATCTCTCAGGTACCGGTCTTTTTTCATCAGTTTGATATCTCCTTCCATCATATCTTTAACCAATCCTTTCAGGTCATATTCCGGAATCCAGCCCAGCTTTTCCCTGGCTTTTGCCGGATCTCCCAACAACAGGTCTACTTCAGTCGGCCTGAAATACATAGGATCCACAGCAAGCACCTCTTTACCGGCCGGCAACTGATATTCCGGATTACTGCAACCGGCAACATACGCCTTTTCATCCACTCCTGATCCTTTAAATTCTATGGAAATACCTACCTCACCAAAGGCCAGTCTGACAAATTCCCTCACCTCAGTAGTAATCCCGGTAGCTATTACAAAATCTTCCGGTTTCTCCTGCTGAAGAATCAGGTACATTGCCCTGACATAATCCTTTGCATGTCCCCAATCGCGTTTAGCCGAAAGATTTCCCAGGAACAATTTATCCTGCATACCCAGGGCGATCCTTGAGACGGCCATTGTGATCTTCCTGGTAACGAATGTTTCACCGCGAATAGGCGATTCATGGTTGAACAATATGCCGTTAGCAGCAAAAAGTCCGTAAGCTTCACGATAGTTCACCGTGATCCAGTAGGCGTACATCTTTGCAACTGCGTAAGGACTCCGGGGATAGAAAGGGGTTTTTTCTGACTGCGGAATCTGTTGCACCAATCCATAGAGTTCGCTGGTTGATGCCTGGTAAATCCTTGTTTTCCCGACAAGGTTAAGCAACCTTACCGCTTCAAGTATCCTTAAAGTACCGATTCCATCTGCATTCGCCGTATATTCCGGGGAGTCGAAACTCACCTTGACATGCGACATGGCAGCAAGATTATATATTTCGTCGGGTTGAACCTCCTGGATGATCCTGATAAGATTTGATGAATCAGTCATATCTCCGTAGTGGAGAATAAAATGACGGTTTTCTATATGCGGATCCTGATACAGGTGATCTATCCTGTTGGTATTGAATAAGGAACTGCGTCGTTTGATCCCGTGAACAATATACCCTTTGCGCAAAAGGAATTCGGCAAGATAGGCGCCATCCTGACCTGTGACACCGGTAATCAGGGCTACTTTTTGTGACATAAAGCTTAATTTAGTGTTCTGTTATCGCTGTTATCCGGTTAAATTATGAGATTACCTTCGGTGAACTCTCCGCCACTGGCGGTTCGGTTCCTTGCTAACGCTGAGAATGACTTTGACTAACATGGGTTTGAGGAAAAGGGGGCTTGGTGGCGGCTATTCAGCCACCAAGCCCCCTTTGATTATCGTCAATATATTGTCATTCTGAACGTAACGTTGTGAAGTGAAGAACCGACCAATATGAGCTCACCGAAGGTAATCTCATAACTCCTTCCAAAGATTTACCGGACAATAATGGTTCTCTAATACAAAATTAACAAAAAACGACCATACTAAACCCGTTGCACAATAATCTTGTTCAAGCAAAGCTCCTGCCGCCGAAAAGGGCATTTGGCATGGTCTTTTGAATCAGAGACCCAACAGATAATTTTATATTACCTTTGCGATCAGAATGTTTAAACATATCGGTTTTCCGAAACAATGAAACATCGCATCTTTCATCTGTTGCTGACCCTGAGTGGTGCAATCATTCTGTTGTTCATCATTGCTCCGTTGGCCGGAATCTTTTTGAAAAGTGAAGGCAGTGAATTACTGGCTGCAGGCAGGGACAGCCAGGTCACTGACAGCATCTGGCTGACCATTGGCACCTCAATGGCAGCAACAGTCATTTTTGCGTTTTTATCGCTGCCTTTTGCATGGTTGTTGGCCAGGCGCCGGTTTAAAATGAAGAAACTAGTACTGGGCATTATTGACCTTCCGGTAGTTATCCCGCACACAGCCGCCGGCATTGCTCTTCTTGGCGTAATATCCCGCGATTCATTCATTGGCCGGATGGCAGAGGAAGCCGGCATTGATTTTATAGGCCATCCATTCGGAATTACACTGGCAATGGCTTTTGTCAGTCTTCCCTTTTTTATCAATGCAGCCAGGGAAGGTTTTGTCAGCGTTCCCGACCGTCTTGAAAAAGCTGCACTTAATCTCGGGGCTTCCCCTCTCAGGGTATTTCTCACCATATCCATCCCGCTGGCAATGCGCCAGATCATCTCCGGTTCAGTGATGATGTTTGCAAGGGGAATGAGCGAATTCGGCGCGGTAGTAGTCATTGCCTATCACCCGATGACGGCTCCGGTGCTTATCTATGAAAGATTCAGTTCCTTCGGATTGCAGTATGCACGACCGGTTTCAGTAATATTTATCATAATCTCCGTATTGTTATTTCTCCTTATGAGACTATTGGCCAGAGATCCTGAAAATGCTAGAAATTAAACACTTACATAAATACTTTGACCGGTTCCAAATTGTTGACATCAACCTGAAAATCAACAGGGAGGATTATTTTGTGCTCCTCGGAGCCTCCGGAGCAGGGAAATCGGTCTTACTGGAGCTGATAGCCGGCATTACCCGGCCTGACAAAGGCAGTGTTTTTATGAACGGAAATGAAATCACTTTTTTACCGGTGGAAAAGCGCAAAACAGGACTGATTTTTCAGACGCCGGCGATTTTTCCACATCTTACGGTGAAAGAAAATATAGCCTACCCCCTGTTTGCAGCAGCCCGACAGATGGTCGATTCCAGGGTCAGATCCCTGGCCGGCCAGACCGGCATTTCACATCTGCTGAATGAAAAACCGGCCAAACTCTCCGGAGGTGAGCTGCAGCGGCTTGCGCTGGCCCGTACACTTGCATCGGATCCATTGATGCTGCTGCTGGATGAACCCCTCTCTGCAGTTGACACACCCATGAAATCCTCACTCAGGGGACTGCTGCGCGAACTGAACCGCGAAGGAATGCCGGTGCTGCATGTAACGCATGACTTTGAGGAAGCGCTTGCCCTGGCCAATAAAATGGCAGTTATTGAGAACGGCCGCATCATACAAACCGGAACTCCATCGGAGATCATCAATCAGCCAAAAAGCGGTTTTGCAGCCGGATTTACAGGAGAACACAACTTTTTCAAAGCTGAAATCAGGGGGCTTTCCGCAACTGTGAAAGCGGGTAGTAGCAAAAAGGAACAATTCATCATTCACCTCAGTGAGCATTACGACGAAGGCACTGCCAACATCCTGATCCGCAGCAATCACGTGATTGTTGCAAAAGACAGGGCCGAAATGAGTACCACAAACAACTTCTTGGGAACAATCACCGCAATCAGCCCTTTAAGGGAAGGATTTGAAATATGCATTGAAAACGGATACCGGTTTTATGCCCGGATCACAAGGGACTCTCTCGGAAAACTGAATCTGGCACCCGGGCAGGAAGTATGGGCTTGCTTCAAAGCATCGGCGGTGGAAGTAATCCGTTAATTATGCTGCTATTTTATTCTTCTCCTGATCTGAAAACAACCCCGACCTTATCATGATCTCATTGCCTAACCTGATCATTATCGGAGGATCGTCGCGAAATGTAGGAAAAACATCCATATGCCTTGACCTGATTTCAAGGTATGCGTCAAAACTGGACATTACCGGCCTGAAAATTTCCGCCATTAAGCCGGAAGAGAAAATTTACCACGGAACCCATGGGCATGTGTTTAAGGGCAGAAATTTCAGGATCTATGAAGAGCCGAAACCTGATGACCATAAAGATACGGCCAGAATGCTGAAAGCCGGTGCAAAAAGAGCCGTTTACATCGAAGCAGCCGACGAGCACCTGGCAGAAGCATTTGCCGGATTCAGGAATTTATACGGAACAACCGGTCCGATTATCAGTGAATCAAGAAGCTTGAGAAAACTGGCAATTCCCTCACTCTTCATCCTGATAAAGCATTTTGAGGCGGCCCTGATAAAACAGGATTTTTATAAATACGAAGCCCTTGCAGACCTAACTGTAAACATCAAACCCGGCTGCAACACCTCTGCTTCCGTTGCTTCACGGATATTCTGGGATCAGGATCATTGGGCGCTTTCAGCGGACTAAAACCTTAGGCTCAGTAATAAATTACTTCCACTCCCGGTCTGGAGGACCTGAACTGATCGGCCCGTTTTGCGGAAACCCGCGTATTGTATATTTTAAGCGTTTTAAGGTTTGTCAGGTCTTCGAGTGGCTTAAGGTTGCTTACCCTGGTATTGAAGCAACTCAGATAAACAAGCTGGCGGGCAGATGACAAAGCATTTAATCTTGATATCTGCGTCCCTGAAATATCGAGAATTTCAAGCTCCGTAAGGAACTCCAGCGGGTCAATTTTACTCAGGGGGGTATTGGAACAGTTCAGTTTTTTCAGTGCCCGGTGGGTGGTGAGTGGACTAAGGTCTGACAGCGGAGTGTCGGAGCAATCCAGTTCCTGAAGCCGCGTAATAAGACCCAGTGGCAGGAGATCAGAGACCTGAACGCCACTCATATTAAGGACTTCAAGTCTTTTTAACATGGTAACCGGCATCAGGCTTACGATTTCCCTGTTTCGGGAGATATCCAGATTCCGGATAGATGCAATCCTGTGCAGCTGATCGCGATCAGGCTCAGTTCCAAGCGGCTCGTATCCTGCAAAAACACTTTTCCAGACTTCATCCAGGGAAGCCCACCATTTCTGAAGTTCGGGCGTCTGGTAAACCACCAGCACACCGGGAATGCTGTCCGGGAGCTTCTCCGCAATGCGGTCCAATCCCGGGACTCCGTCGCCATATACCATTTCAAGGCGGCTAAGCCCTGAAAGGATTTCAATATTTTGTAACTGCAGCTGATCGATTCCGATCCTGCGGAGATTACTCAGGCCTTTCAGCGGGCTGAGATCAGCCACCTTTGTTCCTGAAATATTTAAATCCCTGAGCTTCTCAAGGCGGCTCAATGGACCGGCATCAATTACCAAAGTATTCGAAACATCAAGTACCTCAAGATCAAACAGATCTTTGAGCGCCATCAGATCGGTGATTCCGGTTGATGCTGCGTACAATTGATTGAGCGAACTTAGCTTGCGCAACGGATCAAGGGTTGTAACCCCCTGATTACCTGAAATATCTATCCGCTTCAGGAAGGAAATTTCATGCAACTGTTCCCTTTGTGGCGGTGAATCAAGCGGAAGCATGGCTGAAAAAATACTTTTCCAGACCTCAGGCATAGTCTGCCACCAGGCGGTAAGCTCCTCCGATTCATAAATCACTTTTACATGAGGCCGCTGTTGCATGAATGCCTGAGCTGTGGCTTTGTTTACCAGGGTTTTATCGCAATAAACAACTTTTAATTCAGCCAGGTATTGCAGGGGGGTAAGCTGCGCAACGGGAGAACGATCGAGATAAACATACTCAAGTGACGGCATATCTGCAAGCGGAGCGATATCTCTGATATAGGTTTGTTCCAGCACGATCCGCTTGAGATTTTCCATGCCGGTCAGCGATGTGAGATCATTCAGCGGAGTACCCGATAAGTCAAGCACTTCGAGGCCCGAAAGCCCGGAGAGACTTTCAAGTGATTTTACAGGTAAATTATTGAGCCGCAATTCCTTAAGCTTGGACAATTCACGGATGGGCGAAATGTCGTCTACCGACAATCCGGTCAGAAATAAGTATTCCAGCATTTTAAAATTGGCAACCGGTTCAATATCGGCAATAAAAGTATTTGACAGGTCAAGATAACGAAGGCTGGTTGAATACTGAAGCGCATTGATCGAACTGATCAATGTTCCGGAGGCAATGAAAGTTTCAAGTTTTGAAAGGTTCCGGATTGGCTCTGGCTTGATCACCTTCGCTCCTGAGATGTTAAGATGTTTAAGAGCGTTAAGCGCACTTAACGGATCAAGATCAAAAATCCCCGGCACGCCGGAAATATCTATTTCCTCGGTACGCCATATTTTTCTGATCTCATTGAGCACTCCGGCAGGTGACACAAAAAGGGTATCTCCCGTTTCTGTCGAATCGGCCTGATTGATATTACCAGTTGCCCTGACCATATAATCACGGCCGATGGCAATTATTTCATGCATAGGAATGTTCTCCCCTGCCAGTGTAGTGCCTGAAAAAAAGCTTCTCCAGCCGCTCCCCAGATTGTTCCACCAGGTAATAAGCTCCTGTTCTTCACTTGACCTTGTGGTATAGATGCTTGCGATCTTAAGATCCCTGTTGGCATCATCCAGGTTAATTTCTATGAAACGAGTCTTGTTGTCATTGATCTTCCCGCCTTCCAGGGTAATCCCGTTAAGGTTACGGCTGGTCTTAATTTTGAAGTACAATTCGCCCTTTTCATTTGTCTCCTGCGTAATTTCCTCAATCGTAAACCTGAAAGCCACTTCCCTGAAAAAGAAATCGATATCCTTCAGGTAAGCCTGAACATCTTTATTGGTAACGACATCGCGCTTTTCCACCAGGTCATCTTCAATCTGCACCCTGGCATCACGGAAAAATTTCAAAAATGACTGGTTAATGATGATATCCTTCTCCTTATACTCAGCTTTGGCGCTTCCAAGGGTATTGAATGCATACTCCATGAAACTTACCAACTGGGTCGCCTGTTTCTGATAACCAGCAAGTTCTTCGGCTGACAAACCTGACACAGACGAACTATCCGGCACTTTTTCATTCTGCTGCGCAAAGCCTGCAGTAGCCGGAATCAGCAGCAGAAATAAAACGCCAATCTGAAGCACCTTATTCATGATAAATGTATTTGAGTAAGACATTTTTCTGCTCTTCATTTATCTTCATTAACCCTGAAATCAGCCAACCGGAATTACCGCCCGGCCTGTTAAAATCAGAAAGCTCAAAATACCATCCCGGAACCTGAAAAAAATGGAATTTAACCCTGTTTACGGTTTTAAAAATCAGGCTGCCTTTCTTGAATTCATACAAAAACAATGTCAGGTAATCCGGCAGGTAATCTTTTTCAGTATAAAGCTCTACATAATCCTTTTCTTTAAAGACCCTGACCAGATTCATGAAATCCAGCTCATGACTAAGGGGGTGAAGGAAATGACTTCCGGTTTCCGTATTCATGCTGAACATCAGCTGGAAATGCCTGAAATACACATTGGATATAACCCATTTGTGTCCAAGGTTTTCCTTCTCAAGCTTCAGAAACAGGGTCAATTCCTCATCCTTGCCCTGGTAAAGGAACCTGGTGGTGACTTCAGCAAACCACTGCCCTTCGTGGAAGTTCAGAAAAGCCGGAGATTCCGGATTCAACACGTCACTGATAAATGCATCCTTAAGCGGATCGGTAATGGCGGAGTTCTGGTAATCGAAAAGCACGTTGAGGTATTTCTGACGAAGAGCGGGACTGCGATAATCTTTATCTCCGCTGTAATACCTGTCACCCCTTGAGCTCTCTTCGCCGTTGAACCGGCGGAAAAACTGGTTAACCTGTTTGGTTTGGGCGAAAAGCACACTTTCATCCCCAAGCAGCGAATTGAATGACTGAGCCTGCAACAATGCAGGGAATAACAAAACTGACAGGACAATGAAAAACGTCTTCCTCATGCGACAGAGATTAATAGCGCCAAATATTCAATGCTTTACCAAACAACCGAATAAAGAATCCGGCCCGGGAATTGCATGATGGGCATCCCGAAGCCAGAAAAATTATCAGCTTTGCAATGATCAGCCCGGTTTGGTTTCAGTTACCCTGATATCGCCCAGCAGCACATCCCAGAAACCGATGATACGTCCGGAAATCTGCGTGGTTTTTCTTTCAACGTAAACCGTCACATCTTTTTTGGTCACATCCACATACCTGAGCCCTTCTTTGGTAGTTCCTTCGAAGCGCTGAAAAATGGTTATTACGCCAACGTACCGGCCGTCCGGCTGTCTTTCAAGATCGCTGATGTACTGAATATTGTACCATGAAATGGTAACCTTATCGTAATTCAAGGCCATGAGCCGCTCAAGGTATTCCCTGATACCATAGTAATTAACCTCTTCGCGGTTGATGGAGGAAACACCCATCAGTGCACCGTCGGCAAAAAGCTCAAGGGTACGTTCAATCACCCGGTTAGCCTCCGACCATGGCGTGTCTTTATTCCCCACAATACTGATGTACTTGCTGAGATCCCTCACTTTTTCAAGCGCAAGCGAGTCGATGGCCTGTTTACGCGACGGGGAGATATCGTCCTGTGCTGCCAGGTTAGCGGAAAAAGCAATAATCAGGGCAGCTGCAATGCTTAATATTCTTGTCATATCCCTTTACTTTTTAATGAGTTCAAGTTCTGTAATTTTTCCATTTGAATCAATAACCGCATTCAGCACCTTGTTGGGCGATTTTTTCTGATCCTTGATAAACTCGAGGTACTTGCGAATGGTTGTAGGCCTGTCGTAATCCTTGATTTCGCCTTCACGGCTGATCAGAATAAGCACAGGGACATCTTCATTGGCAAATGCGGCGAGCGCTTCCCTGATTTTCATATTGGCAGACGCTACATCGCCGGCTCCGGCAACGGCATCCAGTGAATTGTTAATCTGGCGGTATTGTCCGCCTTCACGCAACTCCCGTTCCTTCGCTTCCTTTTCGCGCTGCAATCGTTCCTCCTCCTTTTTCCGTTCAAGGGCGGCCCTTTCGCGGCCAAGAATTTCTTCAGCCTGGCTGATCAGGTCATTGATTTCACTGTCATCAATACCCATACGCTTGACAGCCGCCAGTTTGAATTCCTTTTCTTCAAGGGTCATCCTGCCATCGTCGTTGATAATTGCCAGCAGATCTGATTTGGCTTTTGCCTTTTTCTCTGCAAGCTCCTGTGCTGCCTTCTTTTTCGCTGCTTTCTTCTGACTGGTACATGAACTGAAACCGGCCCCAAGGGATACCACCAGCATCATGATCAAAAACAGCCTGAAATTACCCGTTGTTCCGGTACGGAAGGGATTACTTTTTCTCATCATAAATCAGATATTTTGAATTAAAACTCACTTTTTAAACAAATATTATGCTCAAATTATTCTTCAACCCTGCGATTCAGAAAATTTTTCAATTTCTAAACCACAACAAAAATAATTCTTTTTAAGACTTAATAACAATAAACGGCGGAATCAACCTGAAAAGCATGACTTGGGCTTATGAACAGTACTGCATATGAAGATTTTACAACCCCGTGGATTTGATAAGAAGATTCCGGATAAAAAAATCCCTGCATCGGAAGGCAGGGATCAGAGGAATATTCCGGACTAAAGCAGGCCACCCAATCCGGAGTAAAGCAAGCCCGTTAATCCGGGTTATATTGTCAATCCCATTTTTCTTATGACTTACAATTATACCAATGATTTTGTTTTTAGTCAGCGACTGCGTTTAAGACTTATTTGTAATGTGTTGTAAATTATTATATTTCAATCATTTGCAACCTTGAAATTTAATAAATAATCCAATAATTTTGAATGAATCAGACTTAAATTACATCCTTTGCTTTCAATTAATTGTCCATTTGTTTTAATCACGAAATTACTCGTTTCTCCGTCAATCGGGCATCCTCTCTCAAATGGTAAATAAATTGAATAATAATCGGCTAGTTTTTGCTTTAAAATCAATATTTCTGAATCATTAAGCTGTTCCTTGATTATATTGTGCTTTCTCTTGAATCGTCTTGATTTCAGAGGTAAGTAAGTAATCTTATTGTAAAAGTTTCCTTGGCTATCAATCCGAATCAATCTGTTATCAGACCACGGTGTCAGATATTCAAGCTCAATGTACTCAAAATCAAAAATCTTATTTGAGAATAATTTTAAATCCTTATAATCAAGCTGAAAATTACTTGGCGAAATAAGAGTCAATGTACTATCAGTCTGCTTTGAAATATTATATTTTTTGCTCATCCGTTATTATACCAGTAATTATTTGACACAGCAATTGCAAGCCTATCGAAAAGTTTCTCACCAAAGTACCTTCGATTCAATTTGTAACAAAATTCATCCAGGTAAAGTTGCAAATACTTTCCTTTAATTTTGTGGTAAATGCCTAGTAATGTTCTTTTTGCATTACTAATTGCAATATGAACCCAAGGCAAGGTTCTGACAGTAGTTTGTTTTGAAGATTTCTCGGTAATATGAACCTCAACAAAGTTTGATATGTCCACATAGCTGGTGCTCTTGTCACTGAAAACAATGGTTTTTTCATTGATACTGTCCTCAATCACCTGGTTAATCTCATCTTTCTGATATGATTCTAATACTCTCATCTTGAAATACCTACAGTGATTGGATATTTTGCCGGTTCGAACATCTTCCAATGGAGTTGATTCAGCCATCACAGCAACGTTGACCTGCCTTTCGCTTCCCCTTCCTCGTTTAAGAGATGTTCGGGATTCATTATCAATTTCTGTTTCAAAGCATCCTTCATCAAATTCAACCATATCGGTTAACTTATACAAAGCGTCCCGGTTCCCCATTGCCTTCCGGATTTTATGCATCATAAACCAGATAGGTTCGTAACGTTTATGTCCCAGTTGCCTTTGTAGCTCAGTTGCAGATATGCCTTTCTTTGAAAAGCTCATAAATGCCATAGCCAGATACCACATCCTGAATGGTAGTTTGGCATTTTCCATCATACTTCCACTTCGAAGCGTTGTCCGAAACCGACATTCTGAACATTGCCATTGCCACTTTCCTTGTAACCAATAATGTTTGGTGCATCCACAGCTTTTACAGATAATTCCTTGCTGTTCCCGAATGCCCTTGAAATGCATCCTGCAGCTATGCTCATCGGGAAATTCTTCAATAAATTTGATTAGATTCACGTCAAAATTTTTTCGTCAATATAATCATTATTTGAATTGTGGTACATTTACGGATGAGCAAAAAAGTTTTTATTTATTAGTATATTCGTGAACAAAATTTCATCATCCAAAGAGTTCTTCGTGAAAGTCTTGATAATTTCTTAAAATTTATAATTTTCATAAAGTTGATGCTTATTATTCACACAATAGTCAATAACTTCATTGGTAAAATCGCCAAACAGTGGACCATTATTAAGCTGAAAAAAATTTATTTCATTCCCGATTATGTTTATCTCTATGCATCTAACTGTTTGATTATCACCAACGGCCATATCTAAACCTAACAATCGAAAATGAAGATATTTTGAAGCTATTTCTTTGGCTCTGCCTTTTATTTCATTAAAGCATGGAATTTCAAGATGTTGCAATAGACTCAGACCATTCACTTCGGTAAAATGTTCCCCAAGCTTATTAGTGGCGTAATTATTTAGCAGCCCCTTAGGACCAACGCCAATGGCAAATCCGCCGCTTCTTGAATTGTCAACATATTTTCCCTGAGTTCCAACACGAAAAATACACTGTAAAATTTCAACATTCCCCGAACCAGGGCTTAACCATGTCAGAACCCTGATTGTATTAATAGAATCTTTATTAAATTTACTCAAATCACTATGTTGTGACAACACCTTTTGCACTACATAATTCTTTACTAAATGAGTTTCAAGAAATGCGAGATTCAATTCTTTCTCTGTATTGTCAATCATTTTATTGCCTG
>JAMLHF010000100.1 GCA_023957275.1 Lentimicrobium sp.
GAAATGAATAATTAAATAATTTAATGATGTGAAAATATAAGAATTTTACATCCCGATAACGATCCGGGCCAAAATCCAAAATCTTCCAGGTAACAAAATCCATTTAATCCTGTTAATCCTGTTAATCCTGCCGAAAAAAAAAGAAACCTTGCAAATCCTGTAAATCCTGTCAAAAATGAGAATCCTGCAAATCCTGTTAATCCTGTCTTTCCGTTCAGAAGTTTAGCTTATTAAGGTTTAAACGTCTTTTACACACCTAACAGGTTAGAAGAAAACCTGTCAGGTGAATTCTTGTTCCTTTCTTCCTCACTCTTCCTTTCTCTTCCTCTCCCTTTCTCTCCTCCTTCAGCGTCCCTCGTCCCGGTCCCTGAGCGTTCACCCTGAGCGAAGCCGAAGGGAAGTCGAAGGGGCGCCCCTCGTCCCTCCTTCAAGCGTCCCTCGTCCCTCCTTCAAGCGTCCCTCGTCCCTCCTTCAGCGTCCCTCGCCCCTCCTTCAGGCATAGTCTGTAACCACGTCGAAACCATTTGATTTAACAAGCATTTAGCTGATTACCTCATACACCATTACCGGCTTCTGCTTGTTTTTAAGTGTGATTTCGCCGATTTGCAGGCATTTGAAAGAATGCTTTATTCTTTGATACGCTTCATCGCAAATTACGATCTGCCCTTGTCTGGCTGCCGATTGCAGTCTTTGCGCGGTATTTACCACATCACCGATTACCGTATAATCGAGCCGGCGTAAACTGGCAGAGCCGATATTGCCCGATATCACTTCTCCACTGTTAATGCCGATTGAAACATTTGGTTTGTAGCTGACATTTTCTGAAAAAACAGGCAGCCTTTCAATTTCACTGCGGACCGCCAGGCAGGCATCAATCGCCCGGTCCAGGTGATAATCGCCGCGAAAAACAGCCATAATCGCATCGCCGATAAACTTATCAATATAACCTTCCTGGTTGATGATTTCCTTTACCATCACATCAAAATAGCTGTTGAGCAACTTCACGACATTACCGGGAGTTTCGTTTTCGCTGATCGAAGTAAACCCGCAGATATCAATAAAAGCAATGCTCGCCTCGAGCGTTTCACTGACCATTACCGATGTTTCATACTCCCTGCTGTTCATAAAATGCAATACCGTTTCGTCAACGTACATTTTGAGGATATTGTTTTCCTTAACTGCTTTCAATGTTTGGCGCAGTTGCCTTACATGAGAGAGGGTCTTTTCGATGGTAAGTTCAAGGTCATAAAAATCAACCGGCTTGGTAACAAAGTCGAAGGCACCGCGGTTCATGGCCATGCGGATGTTTTCCATATCGCCGTAAGCTGAAACAATCACAGCCTTAAGCAACACGTGCTGATCGTTGAGCTTCGACAGCAAGGTAAGACCATCCATTTCGGGCATGTTGATGTCGCTGAGCACAATTTCCACATCGGGGTGCTGCTCCAGCTGCTCAAGGGCATGACGGCCATTGCCGGCAAACACGAAATCGTACTCCCCTTCCCTTATTTTCTTACGGAATTTCTGCCTGATCAGCATCTCAAGATCCGGCTCATCGTCAACCACCAATATCTTAGCCATCACAACATTTTTTTATTTTCTCTTTAAGCGCTACAAAATCCACCGGTTTCGAAATAAAGTCATCGGCCCCCAGCTCCATGGCTTTTGTGTAATTTTCCTGATCCCCGTAAGCTGAAATCATCATCACCATTGGCGGGGGATCATGATGTTTGGCTTTGATGCGGCTGAGCAACTCCAGCCCGCTCATGCCCGGCATGTTGATATCGGATAGGATAAGCACCGCTTCATGCACGTATTTTTCGAGGCAAATCAGTGCTTCCTCACCCGAAAAGGCAAACTCAAGCAGTATTTCACCTGATCTGATTTCCTTGCGGAACCGCTGTTCAAACAACGGCTGTATGTCTTTTTCGTCATCAACGACCAATATCTTAATCATTTTGTTCATGTTGGAATAAAAATGGTAAATGTGGTTCCCCTTCCCTCCGCTGTCGTTACTTTAAGCTCTCCGCCATGGCCTTTGGTAACGATGTCGAAACTCATGCTGAGCCCCAGACCGGTACCCTGCCCTGTTGGTTTTGTTGTAAAAAACGGCTGGAAAATTTTATCTTTAATGTTGTCAGGAATACCATCGCCGTTATCGGTTACGTTCACCTCCACACCGTTTAAAATCTTTCTGGTTTGTAGTTTTACAACAGGTTTGTAACCGGGTTGATCCAGCTTTCGCTTTTCATTTACAGCATAAAAGGCATTGGTAATCAGATTTAAAATTACCCTGCCGATATCCTGCGGAATAAAACTGATCAGACCAATTTCAGGATCATAATCCGTTTCCATGGCAGCATTGAATGATTTGTCTTTGGCCCTTAGGCCATGATAAGCCAGACGGAAATATTCATCGGCAAGTGCATTGAGATTTGCGGGCTCCTTTGTTCCGGCACTGCTGCGGCTGTGCTGAAGCATTCCCTTTATAATAGAATCAGCCCGTTTACCGTGATGATTAATTTTATCGAGGTTTGCCTCTACATCTTTCAGCATGCCGGATGCCTGCTCCTGATTGCCATTCGTAAGCTCAGCCTGAATTTCTCCGATCAGTTCTTTGCTGACCTCAGAGAAATTATTGACAAAATTGAGCGGATTTTGTATTTCATGGGCTATGCCGGCTGCCAGTTCGCCCAATGATGCCATTTTTTCACTGTGAATAAGTTGTGCCTGCGTGGATTTAAGTTCGTCATAAGCCTTTTCAATTTCCCTGGCCTGCATAAGTTCCAGATTCACAGCCCTCTGCCGCTCCCGGGCAATCAGGCGTTTGCGCTGAAACCGGTCAACGGCAAAAATTCCCGCCGCCAGTAACAAAAAGTAAAACAGGTATGCCCACCATGAACGGTAAAACGGCGGAAGAATTTCGAACTTATAAAGTGCCGGTCCGCTCCATTCACCTTCAGGACTCAAAGCCTTCACTTTAAAGGTATATGAACCCGGCGGAATATTTCCAAAGCTTGCCGTGGATTTGCCGGTTACCGGATTCCATGTTTCATCGTATCCTTCAAGCATATACTGATACTTAACCATAAAAGGCCGGGCAGTTTCGGGGCTGTTGAAGTCAAAACTGATGTTGTTGAATTTGAAGGGTAACACCAGATTTTCAGGTATTCCACTGAAGGGTCTTATACCATCAAAACCAATGTCACTATATTTTTCTACCAGCGTATCACGTTCTTCATCGGTAAGCAACCGCCCAAAAACGTGGAGCTCATCAGCCAGAAAAGCGGGCACGGCATACTTTTCCCGGTTTCTGACGGAGTCATCCATGCCGGCATAAAGCAATGTATTCCAGCTAAAATGCTCATGATTCACTTTAACACTCTGAATCCGGGTTTTCATCGGTCCGGTACTCCTGATCACGCTGGAATAGTCAAACCGCACAAGCTTATCACCCGTACCTGCCCAAATAATTCCTTTACTGTCGAGGAACATAGAAAAATTATTGCTGATGTCGCGGATGGGATAGCCGGTTTTCTGGTTGAAATACTCAATCCCGTTTCCGGCAATATTTATTCCCTGGGGGCCAATGCCTCCTTTCAACACGGTAAAACCATTGCTGGTACCTATAAAAATATTGCCATCTTTATCTTCTATAATTCCATAAACTACATCGTTGGCCAAGCCTTCACTGGTTGTAAATTGCTCGAAAACAGTTCCTTCAACCTGAGTCGGATTACCTGAAGTAAGTTGTTCGGCCGTGTTTTTCCGGATAATTGAAACACCGCCGCCCCAACTGCCTATCAGGATATTACCATTCTTATCCTCAGTAACATACGAAAGTTTATTATCCCTGAGCCCCTGTGCTTTTGTAAAATTGATAAAAGTTTTTCCATTGAACACGCTCAGGCCACCGCGGGTAGCCATCCACATATTTCCCTTTTCATCTTCATAAAAGTACCACACGGTATTGTGTAACAATCCCTGTTCTGTGGTAAAGTTCCGGAAAGTTGAGCCGTCAAATACACTGAATCCTTTTTCATAGGTTCCGATCCATAACCTTCCTTTGCTGTCTTCCTGCAGACTAACCACATTATCGTCAATCAAACCCTGATCCACAGTATAATTAAGGATTGTTTCACCATCGAAACTACTCAGGCCGCGATCGGCACTGAACCACAACCTTCCGGTTTTATCCCTGATGATCGCAAACGGATAATTCTCAGGGAACCCCTGGGAGGAGTTATACCGTAAAAAATACTTCTTCTGTTCCCCTTGGTTATTGACATTAAAACTGAAGACACCATTACCGGCGCACAACCACAGATTTCCATCATCATCCTCGCTCACCGCGAGGATGGCTTCCAGCAGGAAGTCATCATCGCCGCCTATACCGGTTACACTGGAGCCATCATACCTGCTGAGCCCGCCGCCTAAAGTGCCGAACCACAGGCGGCCTGCATGATCCCGGGTGATGCTGTAGACCTTGTTATGAGCCAGCCCTTGTTTTACAGTATAATTCACAAAAACGGAATCTTCCGCCCTGTACTCTGAGAGGCCGGTTTTGGTGCCGAACCAAACATTACCCCGACGATCAACCAGGCTGCTTTTTATTTCATTGTTTATCAATCCGTCGCTGGTTGTATAAAGAATAAAATCTTCGTTTCCCTTTACAAGGCCGGATGGCTCAACCCTCACCACCCCTTTATCAGTGCCTATCCAGAGGAATCCGCTTTTATCCTCAACAATGGTAAAGACTTTAACACCTCCTGTCAGTAAGGGGTAATTAACAAAGGCTTTTTCTCCTGCGGCCGCTGACTCCGGATTGTAAAGCGCTATACCGTAATCCGTTGCAAGCCAGAGTTTGCCCTTGCTGTCTATAAATAAATCTCCGGCGAAGCTACCCGGCAAACCATCCTTTTCATTATAATTGATAAACCTGCTTCCTGCATGATCAATATCCTGTTTAAGCAACTTTGTAACGCCCTTTGTAGAAGAAAACCAGAGATTGCCATCACTGTCGGCAAGAATCCCGTTGATATCATTGTCGATGAGCCCGTGCTCCATGGTAAAATTCTGAAATCCCATCCCGTCGTATTTGCTCAGGCCGCCATAAGTTCCGAACCAGATATTTCCGGACTCATCTTCATGAATACAATTGACAAGGTTATGGATCAAACCATGGTTAGAGGTGTAGTTGGTAAAGGCCTGACCGTCATATTTGCTCAGGCCGTTGCCTGAGGTGCCAAACCAGAGGTTCCCGGCGGAGTCCTCAAACCCGCACAAAATACTGCTCATCGCCAAACCATGCTCGGTATTGAATTCGGGCATATTTATGAAAAAATCAAAGGGCCGGGCTTCCGGGGCCTGCCTGGATGAAAGGCGGACTTTAACTGGCGCAGGTTGCGACTCCAGACTGTAAACCGTTGGCTTACCGGCTTCAACCACAACAGGAACCTCAGCAGAATTCCCCTGGCGGAAAGAATCCTGTCCGGCTTTCTTCACCTCACGTTTACAGGAAAGAAGCAGCGTGATCAGAAAAATGATCAGAAACAGCTTGCCGGTGATTCGAGAGTTATACAATTTCTGATTTATCAGGTTTGGTTTACAGCCATCGGAAGTCGTACAATAAATTCAGCGCCTCCATCATTCAGTCCGTGTATCAGCAATTCGCCTCCATGCACTTTGGTAACAATATCATAACTTAAGCTCAAACCCAGTCCGGTGCCCTGCCCGGTTGGCTTTGTTGTAAAAAAAGGCTGGAAGACCTTGTCTTTTATCGCATCCGGAATCCCGTCGCCATTGTCTGATACCCTGATTTCAACGGCGTTTTCCTTCCTTTTTGTAACAAGGGAAACCTTAGGTTCGTATTCTTCACCGTTATCCCTTGATTTTTTAGTTTTCTCAGCAACGGCATACAGGGCGTTATTGATCAGGTTGAGCATTACCCTTCCCATATCCTGGGGGACAACATCCACTTCCCCGACAGCAGGGTCATATTCGGTTATAATATTAACATTGAAGCTGTTATCCCTTGCCCGCATCCCATGATAGGCCAGCCGCAGGTATTCATCCGAAAGGTTGTTGATGTCGGTGGGCAGCTTGTCTCCGGTGCTGGTCCGGCTGTGTTGAAGCATCCCCTTTACAATGCCATCAGCTCTTTTACCATGATGGGTAATCTTTTTCAGGTTTTCATGAACATCATTCAAGAGTTCGTTTGCACCTTCATAATTACCCAGGGCTAATTCATCCCTGATCTCTGCAATCAATTCATTACTTAACTCGGAGAAATTGTTGACAAAATTCAGCGGGTTTTGAATTTCGTGGGCAATGCCTGCAGTCAGTTCACCCAAAGAAGCCATTTTCTCTGATTGAATCAATTGCGACTGGGTATCCTTCAGCCTTTTCAACGCATCCTCAATCCTGGTTTTTTGTTGCCTAAGCTGGGCATTGGCCCTTTGTTTCCCGCGGTAACCAATTAAAGCGCCAATGATAATGATAAAGGATAGAAACAGACCGCTTCCAAGGCCGATCATCCGGGTGCGGTAAATCTCATCTTTGGCTTTCTGAAGCACCCTGGCAGCCTGTTCCTTTTTCTCAAATTCATAATTCATGGTAAGCTCGGTAGCCCTGCGGATGTTTTCCCGGCTGTTTATGGAGTTGGAGATTACCGTATATTTTTTGTACAACTCAAGCGCCCTGGCCGTGTTACCAATCTGTTCGTAGCACGCTGACAACTCCCTGTAAAGACTTCCGTTTTCCTCTATAAAAAGATCAGCATCCGCCAGCGAAGCCATCGCCTTTTCATAGTAAGGAATGGCCTCATTCCATTTTTGTTGCGATTTCAAAACAAACCCCATGCTTGAATATGCCTGCTGGGTAATCATGGGCTGATTAACTGAATCGGCGAGCGCAATGGCGCTTTTTGATAACTGCAGGGCTTCACCGGATACGCTCTGATTTGCTTTTGCCAAAGCCGCTTTTGACAAACTTGCCGCCTGAATGCCCTTGTCGCCCATTCTTCTTCCAAGTTTTACAGCTTCCATAGCATTATCGTACGCCTTTTGCCATTGCTCAATTTCGAGGAACATGCTCGAAAGGTTGGTATAAGCATACAATTCAACATTGGTCAGTTGCTGCTGCTTCGCCAGATCAATAGATTTAAGAAAATAACTTTCAGCACGCGGATTGTCACCCATATTCTGATAGGTATTGGCCATGTTCACCAAAGTGTAAGCCTGACTCGAAATATTCCCGTCCTCCTCCTGAATTCTGAGCGCTTTCTGCTGATATAACAAAGCCATAGAATAGTTTGACTGCTGCTGAAAAGCAATGGCAAGGTTAGAAGCGCTTTGTGCTGTGCGTTCCCGGTTTCCGATTTTCTCATAAAGCGGAATGGCCTTTTCGTAAAAGTATATGGAGGAGTCATACCTGCTTTGCATACCATAATACAAACCAGCCGTAGAATAGTAGTTGGCAAAGCTGCCTGAATCCCCGGTTTGTTCAACATATTGCCTTAAACCAGACAGCTGTTGGAGCGCGGCCGCCGAATTTCCCGAATAGGTATAGGTGTGGACCAGCTTAAGCATCGCCTCTTCCTGACCAAGTCCGTAGTTTATCTGCCTCGACGCATCTAAAATTTTTAAATTAAAGCTAATCGCGGAGTCAAGGTTGATAATGGCCAGCAGGTCAGACTTTTCAAGCATATGCCTGATGCGCAGTTTTTTATCAGTTTCATTACGGATAAGCCGGTCAAGACTGTCAAGCTTCGCATTTTGCGACAGTGTATGATAACTGCTGAAAATCATCAGCACAATTATTGGAATGGATTTCAGCACAGTTTTCATTTTGTCGGAATGTATAATTATTGATGAACCCGGGATTTCATCACCCGGACCTGTATTTCAACCATGCAGGTCAATATTGCCTTGTCAGTGCTTGAAACCATACTCTTCAGGGCAATGACTCATTTCACTGAATCAAACAAAGAAGTCCCATTAAATAACGGAAGGCTGACGCAAATACACTTATGCAGATAGTTAAATATAAACCTGTGTCATGGGCTATTGTTCATATTTGCATGGCTTTAAAGAAATTGTCCTGTTTATAGATGAGCCGAAGTTCACCGGCTTAAACCGCCTGTCATTTCTTTCATTCATGAAAACTTTAGTTGTCCGGCAAATTTCCTCTGCGAATATTTATCTCAAAGTTCGGCGTAGTCTGTGACTACGTCGAAACTACACTTTATCAAAATCCGAAATCTTCCTTCGTTCGGCGTAGTCTGTGACTACGTCGGAACACGCCGCCCGTAACCGATAGTGCAATATTTTCAAATCCTTGAAGTTCGGCGTAGTCTGTGACTACGTCGAAGCACACCGCCTGAAACCGATATTGCATTATTCTCATCTTCTGAAAACTTTTGCCAGCAGGCACAATAACCTCAGTGAATAATTATCTTTGCATGAAACCACTGCCATGGCCAGAAAGAAACTGATCAGCGAACCCCTGTCCTACCCTGATCTGGGGATTATAGGTATCAGCAGCCAGCTGAAGGATTACCGGCTGGCCTACCACATTAACCTCACCGCTGCCCTTTCCCTTACAAGGCTCGACGATCTTCCCGTTTACCAGGAAAAAGAAGGGACCCTGCCCGAATTTCCGCTCTTCGCGTATTATGAATGCAACCGCCGGCTCCACTTTTACCTGATCGGTAACAGCAACCACACCGCCAAACTGGTCCCCGCTTACCGTCAGGCGGATTATTTCCTGTTGACCAAAGGGCCTTTCGACCCGGAACACCTGGACTCCCTGCTCCGGACCATCCGTAAAATAGAAGGCGTGCAACTGGCCTTTAACGTGGAGGGTGCAAAAGTGAAAAACCTCGAAGGCATAATGACCGACCTGGAGCTGCACCTTATCGAAAAGGGTGGTTGAGCAATTAGTTAATTTGAAAATTTGAAAATTTGAAAATCAGGAGATTAGCTGAGCGACAGGTGCGAAATATAAAAATACAATTATTCCTGAAATTACGTCCGGTATCAGAATCCTGTTAATCCTGTCTTAAAAAACAACAATAAATACTGATAATCAATCCGAAATCTTAACTCCGAAATCCGCAATCCGAACCGGAGCGAAGCGGAGTTCACCGAAGGTAAATCTGAATTCCAAAGGTTGGCGTGGACGTCCCTTCCGTGTATGAAGTTTAGCTTATCAAGCTTTAAACGTCTTTCTTACACCTAACAGGTTAGAAGAAAACCTGTCAGGAGAATTCTGGTGCTGGTTTGGCGTAGTCTGTAATTACGTCGAAATAATACCCCGTTCGGCGTAGTCTGTGACTACGTCGAAACAACACTTTACCAATATCCGAACCGGAGCGAAACGGAGTTCACCGAAGGTAAATCCGAATTCCGAATTCGAAAATCCAAATCCGAAAACCCGCCAGGCGGGGACGTCCCGTCCTTGTGTGAAGTTTTTCTTATCAAGGTTTAAACGCCTTTATTACACCTAACAGGTTAGAAGAAAACCTGTCAGGAGAATCCTTGTCCCTTTCTTCCTCTCTCTTCCTCTCCTCCCAAATGGTGGTCTCGGCTCCGCTCGACCACCACCGCTCGTCCTTCTTCCCGGTTCCTGAGCGTTCACCCTGAGCGAAGCCGAAGGGAAGTCGAAGGGGCGTCCCTCGTCCCTCCTTCAGCGTCCCTCGTCCCTCCTTCAGGCGCGTCCCCCGTCCCTCCTTTAAGCGTCCCTCGTCCCTCATTCAAGCGTCCTCCGTCCCTCATTCAAGCGTCCCTCGTCCCTCCTTCAGCGTCCCTCGTCCCTCCTTCAGGCGCGTCCCCCGTCCCTCATTCAAGCGTCCCCCGTCCCTCATTAGGCGTAGTCTGTGACTACGTC
>JAMLHF010000101.1 GCA_023957275.1 Lentimicrobium sp.
TCAAAATCAATCGGATTGTTCTGGGCAAAACTGACTGATGCAATAAGCATCAATAAAATAGTCGTAGTTTTTTTCATCATTTATTTGGTTTTTGGTTAATAAATTGATTGACATTATTAAGACTGCTTATTTCAAAGAATTCAGGAATGTTGTCAGGCGTATAAGTATTAAACAAATATTTCATTCTTGCTGTATCAATTTTCTTACGGCCATTTTGGGCGTTCTGTCAGATCTGAAAAGGCCCCAGTGTTTCTCGGGTTCCAATGGTTCCGATGATCCTTTCCATGATTCATCAAATGCTTCAAAAAAGAAAGCAAGGATATTTTCTTTCTCAACCCATTCCATGAGTCTTTCAAAATAGATCATCTGAAATTCTTCATTTACGTGCCAGGGATTGATTCCTCTTCCGTTCGAATTGGTTGCCCATCCGGCTTCCGTGATTACCACCGGCTTGTCGGGATATTTACCGGCAACCGAATAGTAGTTTTGTTTTGAATAGTCAAGCGACTCGTTGATGTGCTTGTATTCCCAGACAGGATAGGTATGAATGGAAATAAAATCTAGCTCAGCGGCAAGCTTTTCCAGTTTTAAAATCCACGGGGCGTAATTTTCGCAGAAAGTTACAGGTTGCTTTGCATTCGCCTTTACCTGTCTTACATAGTCGAGCACCCTGTTTTCGGGAACGTAATGGTCGGTCCACTCAACGCATGCCTCGTTACCCACCGAGAGAGAAAATATAATGTGGGGGTATTGATTCCCAAAGGTAATTAATTTTTCAATCTTTTCATAATTACGGATGCTGTTTCTTTTTAGTTGTTCCTCTGAGTAAACCCCTCCATTCCACGGGCAGTTGAAATTGTTCATCTCGGCTTCAATGTATGCGCCCAACATTATTCTGAAGTCCAGCTTTTCCCGGGTGATAACATCAAGAACCGTCCGGGTGTGCTCATCACAGTCGAACAACCGTAAGTATTTCCAATGATCCTTGAGAAGCAGAAGATCTTCCTTTACCTCCTCATAACCAGGATAAACACCCCCGGGTTTCTGACCCTCCCTGAACCCGGAATAGCACAGCGCATTTCCGGGTATAATGCCTAATTTATGAAATGTGTTCATCAACAAATTTTAGTTTTTCCGACTTATCCCATATCCCCCAGTGGGCGCCAACATCTCCTTCCGGACCGACCTTCCATGTTTCATCAAAGGAAGAAAAATAGAAAACTTCAATATTCTCATCTATCGCCCACAGGTTTGTGTTGATGAAATACTTCATGGCATTTAGATTTGAAGGCTCTGCCCCTCTCAGGGACTGACCCTGGCTAGGCCAGCCGGTCTCGGTAATGATGACTTTTTTGCCGTTGCCCGCCATCATTGCCTGATGATACATATGTTGCATATGCTCAAACGAATCGTTGAATGCGGTACCCTCCCAAAAGGGATAGCAGTTACAGAAAATCACATCACAGGCATCGGTTATTGCCGGCCTTTCGGCGAATTCATAATAGGCATCAACATAGCCAACAGGGATATCCGGGATTTCCTTCTTCACATAACTGATGATTTCCAGCAGTTCGTGTTCCGTTAAATCCTTCCTGTAAAGCACTTCATTCCCCACTGCAGCATAATCCACGTATCCGTCGCGGGCCAGTTGAATCAGGCTCATGATTTCCTGAAGGTTCTTTTCCTTATCCGTTCCCAGCCAGGCTCCCACCAGGGTTTTCATACCGAACTCCTTTGCAATTATCGGAACCAGCTCATTACCCTCGATGCAGGAAAACGATCGTACCGAATTGGTATACCTTTTAAGAATCTGCATTCTTCTTCTTACCTGTACCTCTGAAATAAGCGTTCCGGGTTTTTGTCCTTCTTCGTAAATGCTGAAGCAGAATCCGCTTACGCCACCATGTAAAACCTCCAGAAAGAGGTTCCTGATTTCCTCCGGAGACTTGTCGTCGTACAACAGTTCTTTACGGATGCCTTCCGGTCTCTTGAAGTTAAGTAACCGTTCTTTTCTAAATGACATATTTTCAGGTTTTTAGTTTTTGGTTTAACTTGGTTTATCAATGCCGGTTACAACTCTCCCCTACGGTTCACCAGTTCTTTCTTGATTTCCATTGCTTTTTCTTCGGTCAGGTCATACTTCCACATAACCCAGATTGCCAGGGCTGCGGTAGTCGCGGGCACAATAATATCGGCGAGCCTGAGATTCGTTATCGTATCGGCAGTTTGCTGTGCAGCATTCTGGTCAAAACCTACCAGCTTCAGCACCAGACCGCCCAATACCAGGGCAAGGCCCTGCCCGAGTTTTACCATCCACCAGTAGATGGCCCCGAAAGTACCCTCTTTGCGCGGCATGCCATTGTTTAGTTCGTCGAGGTCACACACATCAGCGGTCATACTCATCATAAGGGTAAACAATCCGCCGATCCCAAATACCATCAAAGGCAGGGGCATAAACATTAACCACGGATTATCGGGATTGAAACCCCACCATTTCAAAGCATATCCCACGATGGATAAGACTGTAGCATAAATAAACGCCCTTCTTTTGCCCCACCTGTTCGCCATCCAGGTAATTACCGGGATAATTAAAAATGCAGTGAACATCGCGCTGATGGTTGAGAACCAGGCAGGCCATGTTCCGGCAAGGCCGTAATCACCTTTAAACAAATAAAAAACAATGATGAAATAACTGAACGAGGCTACCATTTGGAACCCATTAAATACCAGGAAGGTTGCCGCACAAAGCCTTACAAATGTTATATTCTTAAAAATCAGCACCATGTTATGAAGCAGGCTTTTAAAATTCCTGGCAATGTTTTTCAACGTAAGGTCATCGCGGTTGGTAAGGTTGGCCTGGTCAATTTCTTTGCAAAACAGGGCAGGCATCATGCCCAGAACCATACAGATTACCCCGACGATAATTGACAACCTGCGGACACCGATTGCTTGTGTGTCAAATAAATCGGGATTGGCAATCAGTACCCAGAACCAGGGGACAATCATCCACGCCATCTGGCCGATGGTTTGCGAAAATCCCATCAAACGGGTACGCTCATTGTAATCGAAAGTCATCTCGTATCCCAGGCCGATCAGCGGGGTGGAAAACATGGTGTTTCCAATCAGGTAGACCATAGAAAGGATCAGAAAATACCAGAAATTATACATTTGTGAATTATCAGGGCTGAGTTGCCATAAAACGGCGAATAAGATTCCACTGAGAATGGCTCCGATAAATATGTAAGGTTTTCTGCGTCCGAACCGCGATTTTGTATTATCCGAGATATAACCCATGATCGGGTCGGTGATAGCGTCAAAAAAGCGGGGCAGACCGCCGAGTAAACCTGCCAGAAACGGGTCCATCCCAAAGGCGGTGAGCAAAAAGAAGGCAAAGACTCCAAGCGATCCGGGTAATAAATTATTGACCAGGTGCCCGGCACCAAAGGCTGCTTTTTGTCCGAAGGGAACTCTGTCTTTCAACGGTGTTACATGGGTTGACATAGTCTATAGATTTTAGGTTATCCGATCATTGTCCGGTTTATTATTCGTGCCCTTTAATCAGAATGGTTTGCAGGGCTTTCCCATTAATGGCAAATTCAACTGATTTTTCATGCAAGGTTAAATGCACTCCTTTTGCCTCTTCTTCAGGATTAAATACGATTACGGCAATGCTTCCATCAGGATTGCGGGCTGCTGTTACCATAAGGTTGTCCCCGGTATTCATAAATCCGATTCTTACCGCCCCGGGCCGGATGTACCTGCTAAAGTGCGAAAGGGTGTAATACAATGGCGTGAAATAGATTTCATCCTGTTCGGGATCTGCAATAACGGGGGCAACACACCAGTTTTTTGCCCAGTTCGGGCCTCCCTGCCTGTCGAGCACCATATTCCAGTCCACCCATCCATCTACCCCGTTGTTCAGGCATCCGATGATATCCCGTGCATAGCGGTATACAGGGACGTATTTCGGGTGCAGGTATTTCTGGTCTTCGGGGGCCCAGGTCCAGCCCCAGTCGGTGGCTTCCTCCGACCAGTACCAGGCATCATCTTTCCACCTCGGTACCTGTGCATCCACGCAGGCTTCCGTGTTAATCAAATGCTTACCGGGAGCTTTATTTACAACATACTGCAAAGCTTCGGGGAAATACTCAAAGGTGCTGGCATACCAGTGCACCGCAGTTCCATCGAAATAATCCCCGGCAATTTCGTCACCGAACATAACATCCACCCAAATTTTTAACTGTTCATCACGATTCTGGTCAAATCCCAGGATTTTTACGTTGTGTCCGTCGGATTTCAATTTTGGTCCCAGATGATTTTTTACAAAATCTGTCATTTCCTGCGGGGTGTAATGCATGCTTTCCCAGTTGCTGTCGTTGCCCAGCGGTTCGTTTTCAACCGTAACTCCCCATATATCAATGCCTTCAGCCCGGTAAGCGTCCAGATACTTTGAGAAGAACAACGCCCAGGTATCATAATACGCCGGTAACAGCTTTCCACCACGCCAGTCTTTGTTGTCTTTCATCCAGGGTGGCGCGGTCCAGGGAGAAGAGATAATGTTAAAGCCCTCCTTCGAAATGGCTTTGGCATCTTTGATCATGGGAATAATGTCATCCATATCTTCCTTAATGGAGAAATGTGCCAGTTCCATGTCACCTTCAACAGGGGCATAGGAATAGTTGCCAAGTGAAAAATCGCAGGAGTTCATGTGTGTGCGCGTGAGGGAATAGCGGGCCCCCGACTCACCAAAATAGGCTTCCAGAATTTTATTTCGGTTTTCCTTGCTGACCTGGTTGAGCAGATATGCCGAAGCTTCAGTAAAGGAGCCCCCGAAACCAACAATTGACTGATATTCCTGATCGGGCAATATGGAAATATCCACCTTTACTTCAGATTCCGCAAATTCAATTAATCTGGTTAACTGATTGCCATTTGCCGATGTCTCAAAGACTTCAACTTCTAACTTCTCAGAATTGTTACAACTACTCATCAATGTGATTATGAAAAAGTAAATGGACAAATGTTTTAGAGCTGCCTTCATATTGCTGTTTTTTAATTACTTGCGCTCACTGATTTCTTTTGCTGTCGGAGGCACTTTTACATCATCCATCATCGCAGCAGTGTCGCCATCATAGGTTTTGGTGATGGGTTTGCCGTCGCGGGTCAGACCATCAAAAACACCGGCATCCACCATATCCCACAAGGTATATTTAGCCTGGGATTGCAGGTTAATAAGTCCGAAGTGGTTTTCGGAGCCCTCCGGATTTGCAGCGTCTTTCCATTGTTCGTCAAACGCCTCGAAATAAAAGCAGGTAATCCCTTTTGAGTTTGTCCATTTTCGCATCAGATCGTGATAAACCGCTGATTTATATTCGTCGCATGCCCGGGAACCGTCATGGCCGTAAAAGCCGTCGGATTGGGTTGCCCAGCCGGTTTCGCCGATGTGAACGGGCTTATCTACACCCAGACTTTGCATATAGGCGACAACACTTTCGTATTGATCAATGGCATAATCCCTGGCCCTGAGCATCGCTGCATCTGTTTTTTCCATATCTGACAATCCTTCTTCCTCTTCGGGCACTCCCCAGAAATCAGGATTGTAATGGGTGTCGTGCATGGGGTAGGTGTGCATTGAAATATAATCAACCGAACGGATGAGTTCGTTCAGTTCTTCCAGGTGGTACTCGCTCCCGCCACCGCCCCAGGAAGCAAAATTGTCGGAACTTGTAATCCATAAATCCTCAGGTAAATCCCCGACTTTCTTCAGTTTTTGCAAATACTTTACCCATTTAAGGATGATACCGGGCTCAACGTAATATTCCCACGCCCAGTGTACCATGGCTTCATTACCGACCGCAATAATTTTAACGATATCAGGATATTGTTGCGTCAACTCAACAGCGCGGCTGATTTCCTTCTTATTTTCAGGACTCTCTTCGTTTCTGATCCGGTCGGGCAGTTTGGTAAAGGCATTTTTACAGTCTATCCACGCACCAAGCATAATGTACATTTCAAATTCCGGATCGTCTTTTTTTAACTGACTGATGGCTTCCAGCAGATTAGCTGCTTCGTCGTAGTGAACATTATAGGTGCGAACCAACTTGATTCCCATGGCAGACAGAATTTTCATGTCTTCCTTCAGCTGGGGAATGGTTGGCTGTATATCTCTCGATAATTCGCGATACCCTCCATAGGAGATGGCCTGATAATTTGGATCTCCCATTATCTCAGCGGCAGTTTTTCCGGTGCTTACGATTTTTTGCGAACATGAAGCAAACAGCAGAACTGACACAGCCAAAAGCATTAAATGCAGAAAGCTCCCGATTACATCATTGATTTTTTTCATTTTTCCGGATTGCATAACAGATGGTTTCAATGGTTTTACGATTCTTTTCTCCGCTGTTCCAGATCCTGCTGCATCAGCAGGCAGGTTTTATGGTCAATGGCATAGAAATACAGCAGAATGGCAACCGACATATAGAGCACTCCGGGAAACACTGAAATCATCAGCTTAATCCCGTTCAGGGAGGTAGCCGACTGCTCTATATTGGGGACAAATTGAAAAAGCACAAGCAACCAGCCTGCCAGCGCGCCGCCGATTCCCCATCCAGCCTTTTGTGCAAAAGTGGCTGCCGAAAACACCAGGCCGGTTGCGCGCCGTCCGAATTTCCATTCGGAATAATCGGCAGTATCGGCAAGCATGGTCCAAAGCAGCGGCACGGCAGGGGCATAGGTGAATTTGGCCAGAATGTTCAGGATATAAATTCCATAGATATTCTGGCTGCCCGGAAGATACAGCAGAATGAAAAACAGGCCGGAGATCAGTGAACTGGCTATGTAAACATTGCGCTTCCCAAACTTCTGTGCCAGTGGTTTTGAAAAGGGAATTCCGAGTATCAGCGCAACGGTGCCGATTACATTAAACATCTGCACGTTTTGTTCCTGCCCGATGTAATACTTGAAGTAATAAGCAATCGATAGGTTCTGCAGGGCAAACATGACAAACGAAACAATGCCTACAAAGAAAAGAACCACCCAGGGCCGGTTCCTGAACAGATTCTTAAGGTCCTGCCTGAGATTTTTTTGTTGTTCAGCCGGAGGTTTTACCCTTTCTTTCGTGGTTTTGAAGGTGATGATAAACAGCACAAAACTGATGGCTGCAAACAGCATCAGGGTGTATTGATATCCTTTGGCATTATCGCCCTTGCCAAAGTAGCTGGCCAGGTAAAGCGCCGTTCCGGTAACGATAAACTGACCCACAAAGGCAAAAATAAAACGGTACGAATTTAACCCGGCCCTTTCATAAGAATCGGACGTCATTACAGCGCCCAGCGACGAATAAGGCAGGTTGATGGCCGTAAAAACGGTCATCAGCAGCAAGTAGGTAACCCCGGCATAAATAACTTTTCCGGTATCTCCTAAATCGGGGGTGGAAAAAGTCAGCACTGCCAGCACACTGTAAGGCAGCGCCATCCAGAGCAGATAGGGACGAAACTTCCCCCAGCGGGTGCTGGTCCTGTCGGCGATAACGCCCATAACAGGATCGCTGACCATATCCCAGAAGCGCGCAATAAGCATAATCGTTCCGGCAGCTGCTGCAGATATCCCAAATGTGTCGGTATAAAAAATCAAAATCCAGAAGCCAACCATATCCCACACAAAGTGGGAGGCTGTATCACCCAGACCATATCCGATTTTTTCCTTAATGGACAATTTCGCGGCGTTGTCGCTCATCACTTATTATTTATTGATACTTCAACCTTTTCTATTTCACCGGTTCTTCTGAATATCAGGCTGCTGATTTCCCTGTTTAATGTTTTGCCGGCAATCTCCGCTTTTTCACCGTTGGAATAAAAGACTGTAATCTGTCCGGTATCCGAAAGAGAATATACAACGGGGGTCTGGCAGTAAGTAAACGCCAGCTGCCCGGAAGTGAGTTTCAGTTCCCCGATTCCGCCTCCGGCTTTCCTGTATTTGAAAATTCCATCCTGCCTGTGGAACTCTTCCTTCCGGAGCAGGCAGGGATTGAAATGAAGCCTGCCATCATCAACGAGTACCCCTAATTCGCCAAATCTGACCAGAATATCTTCCTTAACCTGCCCGGTCATGCCGGGTTGCTGCGCGCCTCTGTGTTTCGGGGTGTGTGAATAGGGATCAGTTGGAAAGGCCCCGTAAAGCCCGGGAGATTTATGCACGCCGATGCCCGCTTCGATCTCGTAATAGTGATCCAGTAATCTGCCGATAACTTTTTTATCAGCGCCGGTTTCAATGGCCCTCAGGCAACATTCCTGCACAGCCAGGTGCAGTTTCGAAACCATATGCCAGTAGATTGACCCCAGCCCTTCGTAGGAATAGAAAGTGCCCGACCTGCCTGTAAAAGCCTTGTGATTGAACACTTCCTCAAAAATATCAAGCACCAGCGTGCGGTCTCTTTCAACGAGTTCATGGTAAATGCCTTCAGATTGTTTATTCAGGGCATCGTTCAGGTCAGCGGCATTTTTGAAATTACCGTTGAAATGCAATCCTCCCAGCACGTCACGCTCAACAATCTCCGTATTTCCATCGGCAATCAGCCGGTCAAACAGTTCCGATTCCTGCGCCCTGTTGGCAGGGATATTGTTCTTCTGCAGAAAGCCCGGCAATTTTTTGTCAGGGTATAAGATGTAACTGTACTGATCTTCGCGGAACAGGGCACTGCTTTTGAGAGCATCCAATACCTCCAGCGACTGCTCCGGGCTCAGATAACCCGAACTCAAAACAGCCACCTGACCTTCGAGCATTTCCGGGAGATGCGATAAAGAAACTCCGGTATCCTTAACAGTCAGCAGATTGTAAGCGTGGTAAAGCTTGTCGGCTCGCTGGTTTGCCCTGATTGAATGTTCGATAAAATCGAGGCACACCTGTGTAAATACTTTCAGGCCTGCTATGGAAGCGGTCCGTTTATTTCCCCAGAAACCGTTTTGGTAAATCTGCTGCCGGTAATCTGAGGCTGCCTTTCCCATGCGATCCAGCATCGCCTTTCTGTCTTCCTCACTGAAGGATTTTGACAACATGGGACTGAATTCCTGCAGGGTTTCTCTTACGCTGTGGTAGAATTCAATCAATTCGCCCGATAATTTTATGCTCTCCTGTTCTGAGCGTTCAGCAATCTGCCCGAAAAACTTCATGAAACGGTGCAAATAGCAGAGTGTTACCATAGATACACCGTTTCCTACCAATGCGTTGTTGGCATCATTCCACTCCGGGCGCTGGGTGTTCATCCAGATGCCGCCCTCAGGTACCATGTTCGATATTTTTGCCAATACGGTGGCGAGAATTTTCTCTATCAGGTTAATCCGGTAAATTTCATTGTTACCGTCCATTAACAGGGCTCCGTCAGCCCCGGTTACATCGCGGCGTTTCCTGATCTCAGCATCCCATTTATGATCAAATTCAATGGTGTCTTTCGGATTCCTCAGAATCTGGTCGTAAGGCTTTATCCTGTAAGGCACCGCAGCATAAACAAACCATTCTTTGTCGAAAAATGACTGCAAGGTGCCCGGGTAGAACTTTTCAGTGATTTCGAAAAACTTCTGCAGATAAATAATCTGATGATCACCCCAGTATCCGATATATGACCAGGGATTATCCGGTTCTATGGTTTCCCAGTCGAATCCGTCTTTTGTAACCCTGTACGGATTGTAACCGTCGAATGTTGAAGCATTCAGAAATTTGAAAATCATACCGGTTACAAATTCAGGATATGAAAGCGCAAGCGCCTCCCAGTTCTGAAATATATCCCTCCAGTTACCCTCATAATCCAGAATTTCAGACCCGTCAGTTTCAT
>JAMLHF010000102.1 GCA_023957275.1 Lentimicrobium sp.
TGCTATGTGTACTTAATACACTATGTTTGTGTATTTAATACACTAAGTGGCAGTAAAACTAAGTGAACTTTTTAGAATAAACAAGAAAAAAACATTAATTTCCGGTGAACCTTTGAAAGAAGTTATAAGATTATCTTCGGTGAGCTCTCCCGATAGTATCGGGATCGGTTCTTCATTTCAGTTCGTTACGTTCAGAATGACAATACAATAACAATATTCAAAGGGGACCTAAAGGCGGAATAACCGCCAGCAGGCCTCCTCTCCCTCAAACCCATGTAAGTCAAAGTCATACTGAGTGTCAGCGAAGTCCCTATCCGCCAGGGGCGGAAAACACACCGAAGGTAATCTCATAATTTAACCGGACAACGGTGAATAAAACAAGTGCTTTCTGAAGGCAGTCAGTAATAGTAAACCAGGACTAATCATAAGAAAACCAGTCAGGGCAGACTATTGATTTTTAAGGTTAACCCCGGCTTGCTGTAAGTTCCACAATAATGACTGTACTGATAGCAAACGCTATATCGTGCAGGCATTGTCAAATGCTTAACCGGAGTCGGATCGCCCTGTAAACAATCGTCAATATAAACATTCCGGTTACATATTTTCCGCCGGGAGCAGCGCCTCTGAGTGTTAAATCCGTTACCTGCAGAGGAACCCGGTTAAACTATTTCAGTTCGGAAGTATTTCTGAGGGTAAGAATGGTATTCAAAAGCCTGGCTGCGATAAAATTAGGCGCTTTGTTGTATTTGATCGGTACAAGTCCGGCAATACAAACTCCGGCAATGTTTGACTTTTCGTTCACTTTGGTAAGGATTTCAACAAAGCCCGCCCATTGCAGACCTCCCGGCTCCGGGGTAGCTACAGCAGGCATCAGGGAAGGATCAAGCACATCCAGGTCAATGGTGATAAAAACATTCCTGGATAATTTGTTCAGAAAGTCATACATCCAGGTCTTATTGGATCCGTCAAGCATACTTTCGGCATAAAATATCCTTCCCGGCTCCAAAACTTCGCGTTCAGCAAGACTCATGCTCCTGATCCCTGCCTGCAGTATGGGAGCGAGCGCAGCAGCATGCTTCATTACACAATGATGATGGAAAGCAGTCCCCCCTTCTTCGGAGCATCTGGCGGTATGGGCATCAAATTGCAAAATGGTAAGATCCTTATCCTTGTAATAATCGGCAAAAGCCCTGATTGCCCCGATGGCAGCAGTATGTTCCCCGCCGACAATAACCGGGAACTTTCTTTTCTTAAGCAACTGCAGGGTCCTGACTTGCACCTCTTTCACCATTTTTTCGGGTGACCGCTCCCTGACAGCCTCTGCTGTGTGTATGCCGGCCTTATATGCTTCTGTATCGGTGTGAATATCATACAGGTTAATCGAAGCGGAAGCATCTATCAGGGCCTCAGGACCTTTGTCTGAGCCTTTGAATACATGGCCGGGACCTTCGAACGGAACCGGAAGGATTACAAATTTTGCAGTCTCATAGTTCGAAAGCTGGGCAGGAAGAGATCCGAATTGTTTCTGTTTCATAGTCAGGATATTTTTTTACTGCGTATTTGAAAACCGGAAAAATAAAAAATAATCCCTGCGGGAATCAGTAAACATGACTACAAAGTTAAACAAGCTTTAAGAAAATTCATCACACAAATGTTAAAATTCCGGCATTTTCAATACCGGAAAGTGAGAACAGGTATTGGATATCCGCCGGAACAACTATTATGACAGTGAGACAAGCAGCCCGGAAAATACCGCGCGGCTGATTTACCGGTCTGAGCTGCAAAGGAAAACGCATCATGCGAAAATGCACCTGTGCCGGTATCTGTTAACAACCCGTCACCTGCCTGCTGAATCAGGCATCAGTATCCGAGAATGCGCAGCATGGATTTATGCGATTGTTCTTTGGCGAAAAGCTTGGTGGTATATTCGCCTTCTTCGTCCAGATCAATGATAATATGTTTGGGCGCCGGTATCAGGCAGTGCTGTATGCCGCCATAACCACCCACTGATTCCTGGTATGCACCGGTATGGAACAATCCGATATAAAGCGGCTCCTCATTGTCGAGCTTGGGAAGAAATATGGCGTTTGCATGCGCCTCGGCATTGTAATAATCTTCACTGTCGCAGGTAAGACCACCCAGAAACACCCTTTCGTATTCCGAATCCCATTTATTCACCCCCAGCAGGATAAAACGCTGGTTCAAAGCCCAGGTATCAGGCAGGGTGGTCATAAATGATGAATCAATCATATCCCACAGCTCCCGGTCGTTCTGCTGCTTCTGGTCAATGATTGAATACAGCACGGCACCGCTTTCCCCCACGGTATAGGACCCGAACTCAGTGAATATATTCGGCTCCGGAGTATTGTTCCTGTCACAGATCATCTTGATCTGTGCAATGATCTCCTCGGCCATGTATTCGTAATCGTAGTCAAACGATAGCGAATTCTTGATGGGAAAACCACCACCGATATTCAAAGAATCAAGCTCAGGACAGATATGCTTCAACTGACAATAAAGATTGACACATTTTGAAAGTTCATTCCAATAATAGGCTGAATCCCTGATTCCGGTATTAATAAAGAAATGGAGCATCTTCAGCTCAAACTTGGGATTGTTTTTGATCTTCTCCTCGTAATAAGGGATAATATCATTGTAGCGAATCCCAAGACGTGAAGTGTAAAACTCAAACTTTGGCTCTTCCTCCGCTGCAATCCGCATCCCGATTTTACATTTGCGGGTAATGTTCCGGTCAAGCTGATCCAGTTCAAACTTATTGTCAAGGATGGGGATGGTATTCACAAACTCCTCATTGATCAGCTTGGCAATGTTTTCAATATACTGAGGCCGCTTGAAACCATTACAGATGATATAGGTTTCCTTATCGATCAGCCCCTGTTCATGCAAGGTCTCCAGTAAAAAAATATCAAATGCGGAAGAGGTTTCCAGGTGTACATCATTCTTAAGTACTTCTTCCAGAACAAATGAAAAATGTGAACTCTTCGTACAGTAACAATAATGATAATCCCCCTGATAATCGCTTCGCGCAATGGCGACATTGAACAATTTCTTGGCCTTCTGAATCTGCTGACTGATCTTTGGTAGATAGGATATCTTAAGAGGAGTACCATATTGCTTTATGATATCCATCAAAGGAATATTATGAAAATACAGTTCATTGTCTTCAACCCGGAATTCTTCCTGAGGGAAGTCAAATGTTTGTTCAATAAGGTCAATGTACTTGTTTTTCATTGCCTGGAAAATAAATTAAGTGAATAGGGAATACAAAATTAATACATTTTTCAAGCTGCCGGATAAGAATTTTTAATGAAATACATCTTATTTACTTTGCCCGAAAAAAATAACTCCGGAAAAGCCGGAATCCACATATTGTTAATGACAAAAATCTATTATTATACTGTATATGTGATATTTAGAAATTTCTACCCCCTTTTAGGCGCCGGTATTTATCACTATCCGGATGCTTCAGATCAGAATTTAACTTCCAATCCGTACATTCCGGATCGATTTCATTTCGAAAAAAAAAGAAATTTTCTGTTAAGAAAAAACAGTAACCAGATTAAGTACCTTACTCAGAAAGATGAATATTACCTGAAATACAATACACAAAACTCAAAAGAGGCATTAATCCGGAGAATGAGAAGTTGCAATAATCATCACTGATTAATTACAGGTTAATTGTTGATTCTTACTGAATAGTATAATGAATTTGTCAGGATCCGCTATAGATCCGGCAGGCCGGGATTGGAACAGAATAGCGGAATCACCGGTTATGAAATAAAAGAAACCCTTGAAAACGCAATGAATAAATAATAGGGAACAGTATTCCTCCTGTTTGCAAATCATTGCATTGATTCAGCGGCTTAATGTTTGCCCTATTCATATTTCAGGGCAACAACCGGATTGGCATTTGCCGCTCTGTAAGCTTTGAAAACAATGGTCAGGAATGCGATCAGCAATGCCAGCAAAACAGGCACAATCAGGTGAATTACATTGATAGAGATATGGTATGCAAACTCATCCAATTGCTTTTGCAGCAGGAAATAACCGGCCGGCAAAGCGATGATCCCTGCGGTAAATACAAGTAAAAGATAATCTTTAACCAAATGAATGGCAATCTGGGAAACAGTTCCACCCATCACCTTTCTGATTCCGATTACCCTGGTTCTCTGCTCAATCAGCAGTGACGTAAGACCGAACAGGCCAAGGCAGGAGAGCAGGAGCGAAACCATAGTAAAATAAATGAAAAGGGTAAAAGTGGTCTGGTCACCTTTGTAATTCTGCGTAAGGTAATTGGTCGCATCCGTCATCTGAACCGGAAGTCCCGGAAAAACAGAAGTCCATTTGGATTCTATAAAACTCCTGATTTCGTCCCGGTTTCCGCTGTTGGCATATTTCACAACCACTCCCCTGAACCTTTCAGGCGACCATATCCAGACGGCAGGTTCTATGGGACTGCGCAGGGAATAATAGTGGTAATCTTTTACAACACCGATAATTTCAGCTTTCCCTGAAGAATCAGCGGACTGTGGAAATACAAACTTCCGCCCCAGGGCGTTATCCCATCCCAGCGCGCTTACGGTAGCCTGATTCACGATCACCGCCCTGTTGATATCACCCGACTGCAACCCATTAAAATCGCGGCCATCGGCAAACTCAACGTCCATTGACCTGAAGAAATCTTCATCAACAAAACCGTATCTCACGAAAAGCTTGGTGTTGGCTGAATCATCCACAAATACCGGCCCCTGGCTTCCGGCTACACCATTTACATAAGAACAGCCGGAAACCGACTGTATGGCCGGGTGCTGCATCAGTTCCTGTTTGATTACCCCGATTTTTTCAAACCCCGACTCACCAAACCCTACAAAAATTCTGTTGGTATATTGAATGCCCAGATCCTTGTTCCTGATAAAATTTACCTGATCCCGGATTACAAATACGGCAAGCAACAGCCCGACGGAAATAATAAACTGGAAAACTACCAGTACTTTGCTCAGCAAGCCGCTCCGGGGGCCTGATCTCCCTGAAATACCTCTTAAGACGGCAATGGGATGCAGACGTGAAAGGTAAAAGGCCGGATAGGAGCCCGAAACCAGGCTGATCACTATGAAAAGTAACAGCAGGCCTGCGTTGAACATCGGATTTGAGATGAAATCTATCGTGAAGACAGTGCCGAGCAGTTTATTCAGTTCAGGAAGGACCAGTTCAACGATACCCAGGGCCAAAACAACAGAAGTCAGGGTAATAATTGCAGACTCACTGATAAACTGAATAATAAGACTTCCCCTGTCGGCGCCCAGTACCTTTCTCATTCCTACTTCACGGGAACGCTTTACAGACCTGGCAATGGAAATGTTTATGAAATTTACACAGGCAATCAACAGAATCAGGATTGAAATCACGATAAAAACATTTACCATGCTTGCATCACCCATGGCAGTAACATTCTGAAATTTAATGTGTCCTGACTTCAGGTATACCTCGCTCAGGGGCTGAAGATACATTTCAAGGTATTGCCAGCCATCATCCTTACTAAAGGCATACCGCTTGAGAAAGTCATCAAATCCCATGTTAATTTCTGCTGCCGAAGAAGGCCTGTCAAGCTCAACATAGGTCACCAGTGAATTGGAATTCCATCCTTTCATCCACTCGAAAGCAGGCAATGCTTCAGCCGTGGCAATCGGCACCAGCATATCGAAAAAAAAGTGGGTGGTTTCAGGCTGATCGTCCATAACCCCGGTAATTGTAAAGCTGGTCTTGTCAAATAAAAGGGTATTGCCCATGGCTTTAGCGGCATCACCGAAGTATTTCTCTGCAACCTTCCGTGACAAAACCACGCTGCGCGGTTCCTGCATCGCTTTGGCCGGATCTCCGTATATAAAAGAAATATCGAACATGTCGATTACTGAGGGATCGGCATAATATAAATTGTCCTCCCTGAAAGATTTTTCGCCGCGACTGACAGCAGTTACATTAAAGGCACTCATCAGCCTGACAGCATTTTTTACCTGAGGGAAATCGCTGAGCATTGCCTTGGCAAGCGGTCCCATGGTAATGGCTACATGCTGCTCACCCACACCCGGCTCATTCTGAATTTCAACCACCCTGAAAATCCGGTCGCGTTTACTCAGGTGATGGTCGAACTTCAATTCATGTTGCACATACAGCATGATAAGGATAAAGGCGGCAATCCCGAACGAGAGCCCGGCAAGATTAATCAGGGCATAATTCTTCTGGCGCATCAGGCTGCGCAGTGCAGTCTTCAGGTAATTGGCAAACATGGTTCAGGAGTTAAGGATAATCCAAAATGATCAAAATAGCAGGGGAACCCTCTAAAGGGTATTGGCTTCAAGCTTTCCGGCTTTGATATTCTCATTGATTACCTGTCCGTCGAACAACCTGATGATTCGCTGTGCGTATTCGGCATCGCGCTGCGAGTGCGTAACCATTATGATGGTAGTTCCGTTCTGGTTAAGTGAAGCCAGCAGATTCATCACCTCTTCGCCGTGCGCGGAATCGAGGTTACCGGTGGGTTCATCGGCAAGAATAAGGTGCGGATTGGCTACCACGGCCCTGGCGACAGCTACACGCTGCTGCTGACCCCCCGATAATTGAAGCGGGAAATGCTTGCGGCGGTGCATAATCTGCATCTGCTCAAGGGCCGATTCAACCCTGCGCTTGCGCTCTGAGGAACTAAGACCAAGATATATCAGCGGCAATTCAACATTTTCATATACATTCAGTTCGTCGATCAGATTAAAATTCTGAAATACGAATCCGATGTTCTGCTTGCGGGTATTGGCACGCTGCTTCTCGGTAAATCCTGAAACCTCTCTGCCCAGGAAATAATACTCCCCCTCGGTCGGATTATCCAGCAGCCCCAGAATATTTAGCAATGTTGACTTTCCACAGCCCGAAGGCCCCATGATGGCGACAAACTCACCCTTCTTGATTTCAAATGAAACTTTATTCAATGCAGTGGTTTCCACTTCGTCTGTCCTGAAAATTTTGGAGAGATTGACCGTTTTGAGCATAATATTTAAGTTTAAGAGCGTTTCCTGACTGATGTTATTTTCTGAAAATAAGTTTCTCCCGCGAATTGAAGTTATCGTACGACGAAACAATGACCTTCTCGCCGGCCTCCAGTCCTTCAAGTACCTCATAATGTGAAGTATTCTGCCGGCCAATGCGGATGTTTCTCTTCACAGCATATTCTTCTGACGGATCAAGTACGTAAATCCAGTTGCCGCCGGTTTCCTGGAAAAATCCACCCCTGCGCAGGATCAGGGCATCGGAGGCTCCCGAAAACTTCACCTTCAGTTGAATGGTCTGACCCCGCTTGACTTCAACAGGCTCTTCATCTGTAAACAAAAGATCAACCTGAAATGTACCGCCGGTAACATTGGTATATATCTTCGAGATTTCAAGCTCGTATGTTTTGTTTCCCAGATCACAGGACGCCTCCTGACCCGTAAAAACACGCGAAATGTATCTTTCATCAATGTTTGCCCGGAGCTTAATGCCATCCATCATATCAATCTGACCGAGGTGCTCACCGGAGGTTTTTGTTTGCCCTATCTCAACCAGGAAAGCTGAAAGCTTACCGTCAACCGGCGATTTGATGGTCATGTTATCCATATTCCTTTTCAACAAAGCCAGGTTATTATTCATCCTTTCCATCGATAATGATATCTGCTTCCCCTGTGAAACGCCTGAAATGGAATCCAGTCTTCTGAGGTTCAGCGCAATCTCCATCTGCTTCAGAGAATATTGGTAATCGCGGCGGGCGTCTTCATACTCTTTTTCAGAGATCAATTTATCACGGTAAAACTGTTCCTTACGGCTGAAATCCGTTTTGAGTTTGTCAATCTCATAATTCAGCTGCGTAATTTCTTTCTGCCTGACGTATTTTAACTGTTCAAGACTGATCCTGGTATTGGCCAGGTTGTTGATGGCATCATACATCCGGGTCTCCTGATCCATATAACTCAGCTCCATATTTGCATTTGAAAGCCTGAGTATGGGATCTCCCTGCTTCAGGATAGCGCCGTCCTCAACAAAAATCTCTTCAACAATCCCACCCTGAACGGCATCAATATAAACAGTATTCCTCGGGAAAACAATGCCGTCAACCGGAATAAACTCCTGGAACCTGCTCTTTTCAACAGCAGCTATACTCAATTGGTTGTATTCCACATAAAGCCTGCTGCGATTGTCTCTGAAAGCAAATACCCACAAAATCAGTATCACCAGCAAAACGATTCCCGCTATTGCAGCAATCCTTCCGGGAGTCCATCGCTTTTTTTCTATAATCCTGTCCATAAATTCCAGTTATGCTGAGACCGGTGTTACTAATTCCATGCCACTAATTATAATACACTATTTATCAGCGAAATAAAAATTTTTAGAAATTTTTAACAATTTATTGCTGTTCAAAGCCGTTCTTATGGCTGTTCGTTTCCGAACATTTTATAATTTAGCAAATTGCCGGGTCAGTATAATGCCATTTATAGTTACTGGCAGCTGCCCCTTGTTTTTTCCTTATAACAATCAGGATCAACTATTGCTGTGTGCCGGTTTGAGAAAGCGATCCTGCTCAGAATACCTGACAGAAGTTTTATACCGGTCTTCCCTTACCCAAAGCCGGATTAACAAGAACAAAGAACCAAAAAAAAACAATAGATGAGTAAGATTGACGCTAAAATACTGATTGTTGATGATGATCAGGATGTGTTGCTGGCAGCAAGGCTTTTTCTTAAACAGCACTTCAGCATTGTGCATACGGAAAAAAACCCGGAGAACATACCCGCCATCATGAAGAATGAGAGTTATGACCTTATTCTGCTGGATATGAATTTCTCCAGGGATGCCACCAGCGGTAAGGAGGGATTTCACTGGCTGAATAAAATTATTGAAATTGACCCCCTGGCTGTGGTTATTTTTATTACCGGTTACGGCGATATTGAACTGGCCGTGCAGGGCATAAAAGAAGGAGCTACCAACTTTATCCTGAAACCATGGGACAATAAAAAACTGCTGGCCACCATTACGGCCAACCTTAAAGTAAGGCACAATAAGGAAGAAATTGAAGACCTGAAGAGCAAACAGAAGGTACTGATTGCCAATCAGGATCAGGCCTATGGTAACCTGATCGGTCAATCTCCAGCCATGCAGAAGGTGATGGCTACGGTTGAAAAAGTGGCCAAAACGGAAGCCAATGTGCTGATTCTCGGCGAGAACGGAACCGGCAAAGAGCTGATTGCCCGTGCCATTCACAAGGCCTCGTCGCGCCACAATGAGGTTTTTATCAGCGTTGACCTTGGCGCTATCAGTGAAACGCTTTTCGAAAGCGAGTTATTCGGATTTAAGAAAGGCGCCTTCACCGATGCCAAAGAAGACCGGGCCGGCCGTTTTGAAGCTGCCAATAAAGGAACTGTTTTCCTTGATGAAATCGGAAACCTTTCCTTTAACCTGCAGTCGAAGTTGCTGAGCGTGCTACAGAACAGGAAAGTGGTAAGGCTGGGGACCAACCGGGAGATTCCGATTGATGTAAGGCTTATATGCGCCACAAACATGCCGTTATACCAGATGGTGAATGAAAACAAGTTCCGTCAGGACCTGCTGTACCGCATCAATACCGTTGAAATTCTGCTGCCTCCCCTGCGCGAAAGACTTGAGGACATCCAGCAGCTCGTGGAGCACTTCCTGGTGATCTACTGTAAAAAATACAAAATGCCGCTGAAAAGGATCAACCCGACAACCATCAGAAGGCTTGAA
>JAMLHF010000103.1 GCA_023957275.1 Lentimicrobium sp.
GTCAGCCGAAACCGACCAAACACGCGAAACACACAAGCCAAATATATCACTATCTCGGCAATAATACATAGGTGGTGTTGGCACCAGTTATTAGTTAAATCTTAAATCCAATTACAATTCCAAGTTTTAATATAGGATAGAAAAAATGTCCTGGATTATCTCGGATATCAACAAGGTAGAATCCACGTTGAAATTCATCATTCGGTCTTGTTCTTTCACTGTGAACGGATTCCTTATATCTAACTCCTAATCCAGCAAATGAATCAAAATATAAATGTTGACTCAAATCCTTTCTAAATCCAACTTTCAAATAAAAATCGCTTACTATTTTTTCAATCTTAATAGATTCGGAATATATAGAATCTATATCGCCATATTTAAAACTACCTGAAGTATTATACTTTAATTTACCAGCATTGAAACCTAAAGAAAAATAAATCTTATCATTTGTAAATCTTTTATATTCAAGTCCTAATTTGATTCCATTAGTTGATTCATTGTACATCCAATTTCGGTAATACACCCCAAGTCCAAATGATAGACTTTGATTCTCTTTAAAATCCTTTTCAATACCAATATTTGCATGTGGATGTGAAATATCTACATTCTGGAGAACATTTGTATAAATCCGCGTATAGAAATTTTTCTCTTGTCCGTGTATTAATCCACTTAAAAAAAGCAAAAATAAAGTAATTATTTTTCTCATAATTCAATGTCTGTCTGTTTTTTATAATTGGTGCCAACGGTTGGCAATAAGAAACGTAGGGCATTTCGAAGCTTCTACCTATCAAGCTACCGAGCCGTTTATTAAATGTTATTTCGTTCAAATTTAGCACTTTCTGCCCTATGTTTTTTATTGCGTGTTGGCAGCCGTAATTCATTTCTTTAGTGGTATCTTCCAAGTAAAGTCAATACTTATAGAATGTTCATATTTTAATGTTGTCTCAGTTTTCAATCTATAAAATGTCGGTTTATAAATTATCCCAAGATAAAAATGCTTTGTTATTTGAAAATATGTAGAAGAAATCAGTCCGAATGCATTATAAGTTTTTTTTATCGGTTCTCGTGCTGAACTATTCTCATCCCAACTGTGATTTCTCAAATCCCAACTATTTTGAGCAAATGATAATCCATAACCAATTGAGAATCTATTAATTTTATGATTATTAGATAAACTTACAAAACTTGAAGTCATTAATTCATACTCGTCCCCTCTGTCCACAAAAGCAATAGGTAGAAAAAAGTCTTGTATTTGTGCAAAAGACAAATTCAAATATTGTGTTGTATTGTAAAAATAATCTAGTCCAACAGAGTATCCCATAAATCCAATATTGTTTTTAATTTTCTCATTTTCTGGACTAAAGTGAAAACTATTAATATAAGGTAATGATAAATGAAGTACAAATTGTCCTTTGGTCTTGTCCTGTCCATTTACATAATTATCAATTGTGTCTTTAGGATTTAAATTATTCTCTTGTGAGAATTCTTGTCCGTTAACAATTCTAATTGCAGAGAAACTTTCGGTAAAACCTGATAAGCAAAATGATACAACAATTAATAATTTAAGTCTTCTCATATCAATTTATCATTATAGATGATTTTAAACTGTGCATGGTTGCTTTTTATGGCTGCCAACGGGAAGCATATGCTTTGTGGCGGACTTTGAAAGATAAATCTTTCTGTCCACGACGATTTATATTTGGAACTAAAATACTCATTTTCACAACGTAACCCGCCATAAAGTATATGCATTGTTATATGCTTTGGCTTTTTTTACCTTTATAATATGGGTCTTTGTAGGAGTCTTCAATAATTTCATATTTGTCAACAATTTCATCTTTGATTAATGAATCGAGAAACCTCTTCTTTTCCTCCTTGTCTCTCTCGTCAACGCAGTCAATATTGAAGATATTCATTTGAAAAGAGAAAAATCCTTTTTGGTTTTCATTTACAATTAGTCCCCAGTCTTTGACAAAATATTTTTCTAACCTGCACTTAATTTTTCTAAATTCATCTATGTCTAGTTCGAGATTGTAACTCCTAAAAAATATTTTACTTACAAGCGAAGACTTACAATTTTCCATTAGGGCTTTTTTGTCTTCCGGTTCAATTTTTCCATAGAGAGTAATTTCAATTTTATAATTCCTGTCAAACAAGAATTCAATTAATTGATTAGCAAATAATATTGGCTCTAGTATTCTATTTATAAAAATCACTCGATTCATTTTTTTTGCCATTGCATATAACGTCCAGGCTTTGCGCTGGCAGGCTTCTTACATGAACCAATTACCCCTGTCACCGACAAAGCTCTTCAAATTTACAAATTTCCCCCTCATCACCATGCGCCTGCTTGCGCAAAGCTATTGTTGGTTGCCGGTTTTTGCGGCCAGCAAAGGCGGGCGGTGCAACCTAAGCTTCTGCCGGGTAGCATCTGCCATCAGCGCGACAAAGCTGGGCGGCAAAGCCCTCCATCTTCATAATTTCCTCAAAAAACTCAATTTATACTTCTTCAGCGAAGCGGTTCTATTAAACTGGCAACCAACGATTGAATACCCGCACAATAGCATATATATCCGAATTACCCTCACCCCTTTTGGAGCAGATATCCTTAGCGCATGCTCACCTCAAATATAACAATTTTTTAAATACCCGGATATTGCCACAGTTTTTTTTTACTTCCAAACCACTTTATTATTCAGCATTTCCTTAAATAAGCTTATCCAAAATCAAATGTTACCCGGATAATTTCAGATAATCCGTTTTCCTTTGTGGTATCAGCGAAGTAGTTTAGCCGGGCAATACCGGATAATGCATATTGCAGGATAATCTTAATCCTGTTGTAATTCCCAGGGCCGGCATTTCACAAATCTGCCTGCCGGCCGGCACGCGCCATCCGGGCCTCCGCAATCAGTCTGCTTTATCTGAGCACTTTTGCTGAAGCCGCTGTGGCGCCCCTGTATATCAGTCTGACCAGATAAAGTCCCCTGTCCCAGGCAGCGGCATTGAATACAGCCGTTTGCTGTCCTGATGCCAGTCGCTGTTCCTCAATGATCCTGCCATGAATGTCCACCACCTGCAGCAAGCTGTTTCCTTTATAGTTATAATTGCGGTTGTAAATAATGAAACCGCCGCTGCCACCGCGTGAATCGATAAATTCAGGGAGGGCGGCAACCAGCAGATCTGTAACCGGATTGGGATACACATGCAGCACTGAAATTGCTGAAATATCAACGGGTTGTTTTGCAGCAGTAACCACTTCGCAGTTATCAGTGGATATCGTATCATAAGGAACAACGGCATCGCCGCAGGCAAAATCATAGGGGCCGCTATACAGGCTGAGGCTGTCTTCCATCAGAAAGGAATTCAGCTTCAATAAGATCGTCTGGCTGGCGGGTATCCCCCATGGGTTTTCCGCGCCACAGGAGCCGGTTATTAGAACTTTCTGATCGTGTGTTGAAGCTATCGTTAATTGAGCACCTTCATAATGGGGTAAAATTTCACGTTGCTGCAACATTGTTCCTGCCGTGTCGGCCAGACAGACCCAGTGTTTCCAAAAAAGTGTCGGAGACTCCAGGGTAAATCCGCTCAATGCCATAACGGAATCGGAAACAAGCGAAATGCCGTTAAACCAGCTGCTGAGATTTCCTCCCTGGTACAAATGAACATCGGGATTGACATCACCGGGATACCCTATCCGCAAACTTGAAAAAGATTCGAAAAACTCCGGTCCCGTCTGAATGTGGGAGCTTCCCATACTTACAATTTTATCATCCGAGAGTTGAACGGCGCGCGTATCCCCACCTAAGATGGTATCCTGATCAGGATGAAGGAAAATAAAATCCTCCATTTGTCCGTCAGCATTTACAAAGAACCTGAATGGCTTGGACGAAACCCATGAAACCGAGTCAAGATGACCTGCTCCGGTTATCAACAGCCTGCCATCGTTCAATCCGATCGTATAAGCATATGTTTCACTGTTTATCTCCGGATTGTCAAAATCCGACATCCATATGACTGTCCCTTGAAAATCAAGCTTTATCAATGTAAAATAGGGATTATTTCCTGATGAATAATCTCCACTCAGCATTCCAACAAATCCACCGTCAACTTCAATCACCCGGCTCCAGTATCGGTCCGGCTTACTGAATTGAATGCTTTTACACCATTCAGTTTGTCCACAGGCATTGAGTTTTATATAAACAGCTTTTCTGTTGTCGCTGGAAGTGTCATGGCAATTATTGCTTGCAAGAAGAAATCCCGAGTCGGATGTTGCTATAAGGTCACTCCACCAGGAAATACAGCCATCACCGGCATAATCTCTCCTCCACAGTTCATTCCCATTAATATCCGTTTTAATCATCCTGCAGGGGTAATTGCCGCCAGTACCGGTAAATAACTCGGAAAGCAGAACAATTCCGTGATCGTAAGTTTCTGTAACTTTTAACCCGTAAGAGTTGTAAAGCGGATCGGTAAATACTTTTGGCCAGACCTGAGAAGATACTGAATAAGAAAGCATTACTAAAAATGCCAGCATGGTATATGACTTGCTCATAATGTGAATGTATAACTGATTAAAAAACTTTATCGTTAAAGCATTTTCAAATGACTAATCCGGATTTAGGGAACGTATAAGCAGACAACATCAAATGTAGAAAAAAATCAAAATACTAATCTATTTCCCGGACTGTTATTATTGAAAATCACGAGTATTTATGATTTCAGGGGAAATCTGTTCCTGAATTAACCAGGCTTATTCATATTCCCCGAATACCGGATATCCTTCCTGATCATAGGTAAAATGCAATTTAGCCCAGTATGTTTGCATAACTTCCGATGAATCTTCGTCCCAATACGCGAAATTGCTAATCGTGTACTCAGAAAAGTTGTTTTGTGAAAAAGCCCTGTAAAAAGCGCCCGTCAGATAAAACATATTCCTGAACGGGTTCGGATTTGTATCAAAATTTCCGAAGTGAATTTCATTTCTTTTGTAATCCGGTGAATAGATTTCACCCGATTCGCTGACAATCCTGACAAGGTTGTTATTCTCAAGGTAAAAGGTCCTCAATGTCTGTCCGGCATCATTTCTTTCAATAATCTGATCATTCTGGTATACATAATGAAAATTATAACCATCGCGCCGGGTAATTTTAACAAGCCGGCCATCGCTGTCGGTATTATAGACCGTTGGATTGCCGGGAATATCCAGCAGTGACCAGGATGATTCCGGTTTTGAATATACAAACGTTTGATTCCCCTGACGGATGATTGAATCATAAGCATCCCCAAAAAAGTAGGGTTTGAAAATGAACGAGGAGCCTTCTAAACTGACAACTAACAAAAAGCCTCCGTTGGTTCTTTTAACCTCATTGCCGGAATAATCAAACGAAATCTTTGCATTAACATCATACGGTAAAAAAAAAACTGAGTATAATGGTAATATTTGACATCTCCGTAAAAATTCAGATATTCCACGTAACAGTTCTTAAGTCTGCGCTGCGGAACAGTTGGCTCATCCTTACGGCAGGCTGCAAAAGAGAGTGTGACGAGCAGGAGAAGGATAAGTTTTATCAAACGGAACATAAATATACTTCTAGAATACCGTATTCCGGCGTTTTTACATATCATATAGCAAAAGTATCAAATATATTAATCCCGGGAATGTTTTTGTGTTTAATCAAAACTAATTCTTAATAACGAAAAAAAGCCGGAATCCCTCCCGGCTTTTCACACTCCATTATTCAACCAACTATTTCAGAAATTCCCGTATGGCATCGTTCACTTCGCCTGATTTCTCGTATTGTACAAAGTGACCTGCTTTCTTTACCATCAGCAACCGGCTGCCCCTGATGGCTTTATGGCCGTAAGCGGCAATTCCGGCGGTCTTTCCGGGGTTCAGGAAGCGGTTGGGAATCAGGTTGTCGTTTTCGCCGAAGATAATGAGTGCCGGCTGGGTGATTTTATCCAGTACATCGATCACAGGTTCATCCACCATCCCGTTGACCGATTGCACCACGGCATAACAGTAATGGTCAAAATCGGCGGCGCCGCGCATGGCAATGCGGTCGGTAATCATAAATTCCGCGTCGGCGGGCATATTGTAGAAGTTTACGGCCAGGTTGGTCTGTATATCTTCGGCGGAAGTATTTTTCACCCCTTCGGAGGTCATCACATTCCTGAACCATTGCTTCTGCCCTTCGGTAAACCTTTCGAATCCCGCCGGGGCAATAAGGATAAGACCTTCAACCATTCCGGGATAATTCAGGGCAGCCACCATGGCAATCTGTCCGCCCATGGAATGACCTGCCAGAATGACCTTTTCAAGGCCGAGTTCTCCGGCAAATTCCTTTACTACCTCAGCATAATAGCTCATCTTACCGCTATGCGGCTGCTTCGATGATTTGCCGTAACCCGGAAGGTCGATGGCGATGCAACGGTAGCCGGATTTCAGTCCTTCGATGTTTTTGGTCCAGGCGGGCAGGTAACTCCCCAGTCCGTGGATAAAAATTATCACCTTCTCTCCTTTACCTTCATCCACGTAGGCGATCTCCGGGCCCGACGGCAGGGTAACCTTTTTTACGGCATAGGGATATACCAGATCATCCATATTTTTTAAAGGAACAAGTTCAGTATAGGGTCTGAGAAACCCGCCGGACGTCTGCGCCTGCAGGCTGACCGGTCCGGAAATCAGCAATACGGCCATCGCGAAAAGCAGTTTGTGTATATTTTTCATGTTATCGCATTTTCAGTTTAACACACTTATTGACAGGCTGTCAGAACATCAGCCATTTAAATACCACAAAGGCTGTAAATGGGTTGTAAGGTCTTGTGCCTGAGGGGAAACTGCCATTCACGGGCGAGCCATAGGCATCATCGCTGCTTTCGTAGAAATCGCCCAGCCACATATAAGCGCCGTGGAGCTCCAGGCTCATATAGGTGCCCAGGTTATAAATGAGGGCGGCATTGGCTTCAGTTCCAAGGTGGTACCCGCCCAGCAGGGGTTTTGCATTGCTGAATGCCAGGGCGGTTCCCGCCTTGGCGACCAGCTTATTAGGAATAATGCCTCTGGATGCCACCAGGGTTCCTCCCGCCAGACCGTATCCCATATTTGAGATATCGGCCACAGCCGGCGTATAGCGGTTAACCACATTGGCATGCGGGAAGAGGATATAGGCGCCGCTGCTGATAAAAATGGCCCCGGGTGCGCCCCAGGTATTGGCGGTCATGACCCCTGAATATTTCTTATCGTCCAGGCCGTTTTTATCTCCGGTTGTATAAATCAGGTCAAGCTTCACCTGATCGTCGGTAGTTTGTCCGTAACGGTAAGCGGTTTTGAGATTGGCACCGAAACCGGAGATGTCGGCTCCTTTTTCCCAAATTCCGTTCTTTTTCACATCGGCCTTGCCGAGGTTGTAATTGAAAAATCCGGTAACCTGCCACCGGTCCATCATAAAGTCCTGGTTGCGACCAAAGAAGCCTCCGAGCCAGAATATATCGGCCTTATAGGGATCGCTGCCAAACCTGAACTGGAAGGTTCCGTTGTATTGTGCCAGCATGCTGTTTAATCCCTGCCCGAGTATGGAAACGCCTCCCTTTCCTTCGCTTCGGTCGCGTGCATAATTGGCTGATATCCCTGCTTTCCAGAGTCTGCTCACCTGCCTTTCATACATGGCTTCAAACATATTCACATCGTCATCGAGCTGGATATCGTTTTCATAAAGCTTGTAAAATCCGGCTTTCCAGCGCGAAAAATCCATATCGCGGCGGATGGAAACGCCCACGGCATCGGTGCCCCAGTAGGCAAGACGGTAACCGGTGGTCAGCATTTTATCGGCCAGCGTCCGGTAAGGATTATAGGGTGAATCGAACATGCGCATCAGGCCCATATTGATGGCATAGCCTTTCCACGGGATCAGTTCCAGCTCGATATTCTGGGTCTGGATATTTACCTGGTCCCCCGAAATACCGCCTCCGATATTTCCACCGGTTCCGTAGGATGCATCGCCCCAGGTCCAGTCAATTTCGAAGGAAGCCCTGAGGATGGCTTTCCCGTTGAAGAGGTTGGGCTGATAGATAAAGAAAGGGATCAGCCGCTGTTCAACGTAATAGGTCTGGTTGGTATCGGAGGTGGTGCTGGTGTTTCGTCCGAACAGTCTGCCCACGACCTGGCCTTTGAGAAATTCGCTGGTGGGATAATAATTGGAAGTAACGCCCTGATTGATATAAAATGCCAGGAACTGAAATTCCTTGTTTGCTTTCCGGGGCACAGCGGATGTCTGGTAATCGATCAGGGCGGATTGTGCACCAGCCTGAAATGTGAGGGCGGCCAGCCCTAACATGCATAATGAAAGGTAAATTTTCTTCATATCTGGCAGGATATTATCAAAGATTAAAAAAGGCAGGCCCGGTAATGCCTTCCGGTAAAGTTGAGCGACCGGGCCTGAACCTTGCTGTGAAAATCAGGATTAGTCTATCTTCACGTATGTCTGCACATTCATTACCCCGTATGCGCCGGAACTGGTGCTTCCAAAGCCGGCAGCGGCAGTGGGAGGCGTAACTCCAACCACGGCGGGTTCAGTCTGGGCAATCTCATATTTCATCATCTGCGGATCCTGATCCATTACCTGGAAAATGCCGACACTTACAAGCGCGGTAGGTGAAGACTGGCTTACGGTGATGTCCCAAATGCCGGCAACCGACGAACGCTGCTGGGTAAAGGTGCCGGTCAGGGTAGTTTTGGATCCGTCGGCAGTAAACGACTCAACGGTGTAGGTGTTATCTCCCCTGAAGTGGGCATAAAGCGAATCCACGCCGAAAGCAACCAGCAGCGGGGCCAGGTTGACGCCCGATGACTGCCATTTGCCAATGATCCCGATGTCGTTCAGATTTGCAGTCCTGCTCTGTGCAGCATCCATGGCAGCGCCTTTTGCATTGAAAATGGCATTGGCGCCGGAAGGCTTAACGGTCACCACTTCGCTGCCGTTGGCCACGCCGTTGATATCAAGCGTCAGGACCACTTCATTGGTTCCGGCGGTGTGGGTAACGGTAAAATCCGCCAGGGTCGCGGTACCACCTGCAATGGTTACAGAGAATGCAGCCTTGTCGAGGTTACCGGTCTGGTTATCTGATTTGTAAACCGCTTCACTGAAAACGACGGTGGCAGTTTCATTGTCGTTGGCTACCGCGAAGGCCGCAATAGTGGGCGGATCGCCCTTGTCATCCTCTTTGTCGCAGGCGGTAAAGGAAACGGCACTCATGATCATGCCAAGCATTAAGGCAAGTACGCTCAATTGTTTGTTTTTCATTTTGTTTGAATTTTAGGTTGGTTTAACAATGAATGGATGTGATTAATGATTTAATGTTGAAATAATCCGCAGTTGCTGACGGTCAATTTT
>JAMLHF010000104.1 GCA_023957275.1 Lentimicrobium sp.
TAGCATAATCAGAGTTGCTGAAATCTTTAAAAGACACGCCGTTGCTATTATAAATGCAATAGTATTGAACAGAAATAATGCTATGGCAGAAAGATTGAATGGGAAAATCCAGGAGATAAAACTCAGTGCTAAAGGCTATCGAACTTTTGAAAACTTTAGAATTGCTATTTTGTTCTTTCATGGCAAATTAATGCTTTACCCATAAGATTCGTGGTAGAACCCTTTATGCACGTATTTTCATCAAGGAATAAATTTGAGGGGATGTCAATCTGAATACTATGATTGCTTCTGAATTCAAGAAAGAATTGAAAAAAATAATTGACGAATAGCATCTTGCTCATTCACAAATACTTTAAATTAGCTAAATAAAGTCCTAAGAAATATGAAAACATGGTTTATTCTTTCATTGGCATTGTCATGCACTCTTGGATTTACCCCTTTTGCAGCGATTGCAGGCATGCCTTATGAAGTAGTTCTGGTAAAAGGCAAGGTGCACTATCAGCATAAGGAATTGAGGCGCGGCGATAAACTTATGCTTGCCGATTTAGACAGCAAGGAAAATATGAGCAAGGAGTATTCAAATTTTACGTTTGACAGTAATTCAGCTGAAGTGCATCTGCTTGACGTCGGTCGCAGAAAGATAATACCCGTCTCCGCGCGCATCAATAAGCAAGGCAGAGACCTGATGCTTGCCACCAGGGGTATTAAATACATCAGAAGTGATTTCGAATTCCGGCGTGCTTTTTCTCCTGAAAACGGGGTGCTCACTTTGCTTGCTGAAGACACATTAATCTGCACAGGGCTGAAGGAATACAGATTTTCCCAGGATTCAAGACTCATTGCCGCATATCATTGGAACGGAATAGAAATCAAGCAGGAAATCGGGCACAATGATACTTTATTTCTGACCCGCCGGCAACTTTTCAGCATAAATACACCGGAAGGGCATGTTCAGATCAACTCCTTTGATGTTGATAAAATCAGTTTATTCATTGCCAACGCCCCACCGGCAAATGACATACAAAATCTCCCTGATATTCAACCTTTTTCACTGTATTTCCTGAACGATATTATTCAATATTATGCCCAGGTGCGGCATGAAGGCATCGGAATGGACATCAATACCGTATTGAACCTGATCATGCCCGGGTTGATCGGCAGTCGTCAGATTCAGCGGGAGTTTGGCCTTTTGAATGAAGAAGAGGCAAGACAATGGCTCGAAACAAGGATTAAGAATATTTTCTCCAAATGATATTCATATAATCATGAAAGTTAGATTGCATTTGTTGGGGTTAATTTTACTGGCTTTCGCGGGATTCTTGCCCCGAACAATTCATGCCCAGCCAGCAGGTGATGGAATGCGGGTAGGCAGGGATGAAAACGGTACGATTAACAATGCCATGTATTTTAAGGATGGCGAACCACTTTACCATTGGATTCAAAAAGAGAAATCAACCCGCTTTGATGGTGACTGGCCGGTTGAAAAGACGCTTGGCTATCTGAACAGCGAATTGGGAGTAAGTCTCGACATTTCCATGGAAACCTCTCTGTGCCTCGAACGGATCGGAGACTACTTTCTTGAAACTCATAAGGATTTTAAAACCACCGAAAAATTTTACCTGGCCACCACCCATTTACTTGAGAAACTGGGAAACAGACCAAGGGCCGGGTACATGTATTTCTTCCTCGGTAACCTTTACCAGAACTGGAACAAACCAAAGGATGCTGAAACCTGGTACCGGAAATCAGCAGAAATATATAAAGAGTTGCCGGCCTCCTACTCCGGAAGTTATGCACTGATCCTGAAAGCCATTTTCACCAGTTATCTGCAGGCCGGAAAAAAAACTGAAGCAGTTTACTATATTGAAAAATACCTTGAATTGGGAATACCGGACAGCAATAACCCTGATGAACGCATGGGTTTGCTTGCCTATCTGGGCGACGGTTATTGGGAAACAGGCAGAAAGCGGGAGGCCCTGGATGCCTACATGGAAGCCTTACCGCTGATTGAAGCTAAACTGGGGAATGACGCCAAAGAGTATCAGGAGGTTATGTATACACTGGCCGCGAGGTTATATAATGATGAATTTAAAGATGAGGCTATTCCACTGTATCTGAATATTTTGGAGCTGAATCCGGCTCATTTGAATGACAATGTGTACCTGGATGTCTATGGCAGTTTACTGGAGTATTATCTTGAAAAATTCAACTTCCGGATGCTGACTCATGTCGCCGGTAAAATGGCGCCTTTCATCCGTAAATATAAAGACACAAACAAGGAATTCTATGTTGCTCAGACAGAGCTTTTCAGCACCTTGTTTCAGTACGATGGCAAGTATGATCTTGCAGAACAGTACATGCTTGAATGCATTCAACTGAAAAAGGAATTATATTCTGAAACGGATCCGCGGGTTGGATATTCACTGATTGACCTGGGCGTAATATACATGCAGATGTACAATCCGGACCAGGCGCTCAGTGTTTCTGAAGAAGGAATGAATATCCTGCGCAAAGGAACCGGAATACCTGATCAGGCAACACTTGACTATTTGGGGATCCGGGGGATGAGCCAGCTATATAATCATGAATACAAAACAGCTGAACAAACTTTCAAGGAAATATTGCAAAAATCTCCGCGTGGAGGACTTGCTGAATTTGATTATGCGGTTACTTTGGGCACGCTGGCAACTATTTACTGGTATCTGAAGGAATATTCTCTTGCGGAAGGCACTTATTCAGAGGCGATTAAAATTGCAGAAAAAACAGGAATAACCCGGTTGCGTGAGTACGCCAATATGATGGGAAACCTTTCCATGGTATATGCCAGAACAGGAAATCTGACTGAAGCATTGAAATGGAATACTTCAGCCATTGCAAAATACCTTGAAATTCAGAATGAACTGCACCCGGATTTCCTGTCGCAGAAGATAAACCGATGCATGTATCTTGAAGGGAACGGAGCCATCGCTGAATCAGTTTCCGGGGCGGTAGAATGCAATGCAGCTATAGTATCAATGGTTGACCAAAACCTGCTTTACTGGTCCGAAAATGAAATGGAAGCATACCTGAACATCCATATCACCCGTTTCTTTGATTATCTGCACTCGAATTATCTTCGCAACAGCGGCAGCCACCCGCAACTCGCCGGTAAAGCATACAACAACCAGCTTTTTCTGAAAGGCTTGCTCCTGAAGTCATCCGGAAAATTTCAGCAGGCTGTTGCCGGCGCAAATGATACAATACTTTCAGCACTTACAGAACAGCAACGGAATATCCATGCTGAACTGGAGAAGCTCTATACCCTGCCTGCCGATCAGCGCGAAACTGATCCTGAAAAGCTAGAGCAGGAATTTTCCGGCCTCCAGAAACAGATAAAACAGCGCATCAGCCGGCTGGCAGAGAAGGGAAGTTTAAACAGTAATTTGCTGATGAATGAAGAAATCCCTTTCACCCGCGTACGGGATGCGCTCGCCTCCGGTGAAGCAGCCATCGAGTTCATGAGCTTTAAATACGTCCAAAACTGTGTTGAAACAGATACAGTTTACTATTGTGCACTGGTTTTAAAGAAAGAAAGTGAATGGCCTGAAATGATATTCCTGACAACCGGCAATCAACTGGAAGAATTGTTGGGTAAGCATCCCGACGAGATTTACAATCCGGAAAATTCAGGCCTCTACGAGAAAATATGGAAGCCGATCGAAAAGTCACTGAAAGACATTGAAACTGTCTTCTATTCACCATCGGGCTTGTTAAACAGGATAGCATTTGCAGCCATTCCAAACGAAAACGGACAAGTATTGTCACAGCAGTATAAACTTACCTGTCTGGGGTCAACAAGAAATTTATCGGATAGTTATTCTTCCGTTCAGGGCCAGTCAGGTATGATCTATGGTGGCATCGATTATAATACTGATACTTTAACGTTGAACAAACTTGCCAGGTCGTATTCAATTGACAAACAGGTTCCTGCTTCAAATACTGAAATAACCAGAAGCCTCAGGGGCGCTGCCTGGGATTACCTGCCGGGAAGCAGGTCAGAAGTCAGGGAGATCAGCCGGATTATGTCGGAGGGAAATATGTTGCCCAAAACCCTGCTTGAACAGGAAGCTACAGAAGAATCACTGAAAGCCATGAATGGGAATTCAGCATCGGTAATTCATATAGCCAGCCATGGTTTCAGTTTTCCGGCAACAGATCTGTATGATTTCCGAAGGTCTCAGATGGCAGGCTCAGGCCATCAGGCATTCACAAACGCTGAAAACCCGCTGATGCGATCGGGATTGCTGTTTGCCGGAGCCAACCATGCATGGGCAAAAGGCCGGTCGCCTTCCGGGGCCGAAGATGGAATACTCACTGCATACGAACTGGCTAATCTCGACCTTTCGGCAACAAGTCTGATGGTTCTTTCAGCCTGCGAGACAGGACTGGGCGATATAAAAGGAAGTGAGGGAGTTTTTGGACTGCAACGTTCAATCTTTATGGCAGGAATAAAAAGTGCCATCGTATCGCTTTGGGAAGTGCCCGATTTTGAGACAATGGAGTTAATGACCCTGTTTTATGAAAACCTTATGAAGGTCAGAAACCCTGAAACAGCATTTCAGCTTTCGCAGCAGGAAATGAGAACCCGGTATTATGATCAACCCTCTTTATGGGCTGGTTTTGTATTTATCCGATAATCCCCGCGTAATGAAAACCCGTTCTCCTGAGAAAAACCCTGATCGAAAGCGAATAGTCAAAGCCCCGCTTCAAAGAATACGTTCGTTCCTAAATTTCCTTTTCCCCGGTATTACATGGCTTAAGGGCTTATTAATGTCAATGCATTCCGTCTGGATGATCACAGTCGCATTGCTTTGGCTGGGGCACGTGAATTATATGGACGGTTTTGAATTTATGAATGACTTCTTTAACATGCGGTCATTTTTCAAAGAATATGTCTTCAAAAGCTCAGTTTCTTCAGGATCCAATGATAAATTTCTATTTATCAATACATCCAGAAATAACGAACTGCTGCCCTACGACAACGACAATACCATAAATACAGTTATCACCGATCGTGCCGTGCTGGCAAGCAAACTTAAAATCCTGAATGAAAATCAGGATAAAGTTAAGTTTGTAATCTGCGACATATTTTTCGAAAGTCCATCGGCTGATAAAATAGCAGATAGTCTTTTGCAGGCAGAAATCAAAAAGCTTACGGCTGCCAATAAATTTGTGATGCCCGGTTTCTACAATGATGTGGAAAAGGAGCTGGTAAAACCTGTTTTCGCAGGAGAAACAGGACTTTCGCAATATCGGTCCTCATTTCTGAATATTCAGTTTTTAAAATCACTACTGAACGACTAAAAAAAATAAAAGTTGGGGTTACTCCCCGAAGGTTTGGCCCCATGTTGTAAGTTTGTTTTGCTAATAAACAACAACATGAGCAAAAATACTGAAATAAAATTTGTCGGACAGCCGATTTTCAAACAAGTAGTAAATTTGATTGACGGAATCAATTTAACCAGTTTGGTAAAGAAGTACAATGCCGACTATTATTATAAAGCTTTTAAGGCAAAAACACAGTTAATAACTGTCCTTTTCGGCATATTTAGCCGATGTGATTCGATGACCGAGATATGCGAAGGGCTGCGGGCGATGAGTGGAAAACTGAACCTGCTGGGACTTGAAAAAGCCCCAGCCAAAAGTACGGCCTGCGATGGAATGCGGAACAGGGATAATAAGTTCTTTGAAGATGTTTATTTTAGTTTGGTACGCCATTATCAAAGTTTTTTGTCGGACAGCCGGACTTTTGGGCTTACGTTTAAAGAAGTTTTACTGATAGATTCGACCACTATCCGGTTGTTCAGCGATCTGTTAAAGGGAGTTGGACGAAACCCTAAAAACGATGGAAAGAAGAAAGGAGGACTGAAAGTTCACATGCTTATCGATGCAGTACAATCGGTTGGACGGTTTATTAAAATTACCGAAGCAAAAGTACATGACAAAAACTTTTTGAAAGAACTGGACTTGATTTCGTACAGTATGGTTGTATTCGACAGAGCCTACAACTATTATCACCAGTTTGCATTGTGGACAAGCAAATCGGTATTTTTTGTCACCCGGATTAAAAAAAATGCTATTTACACGGTTATTGAAACCCTCCGGGAACACCAAAAAGAAAAAGGGAAGGCAATGGTGCTGAGGGAAGAAATCATAGAAATCGAATACTGTCCCGAAGATGAAAATGGTAAAAAGCAAACAAAACAGAAGAAAAAACTTCGTCTGAAAAAAGTATGTTACCAGGATGAAAAGAACCGGTATTTTGAGTTTATTACCAACAGCATGGAAAGCACAGCAGAAGAAGTAGCATTTTTGTATAAAAAACGGTGGGGCATCGAGCTGCTGTTCAAGAAAATGAAACAAAATTTTCAGCTCCATTACTTTTATGGGGAGAACGAAAACGCCATCCGTACGCAGGTTTGGTGTACATTGATTGCACAACTTCTGATGACAGTTATCCAGAAAATGGCACAAACCAAGAAGGCATTCTCGGTTGTTGCATCATTAGTCCGGATACACCTGATTAGTATGCTCGATCTATTTGAATTGCTTCGAAGCACCAAACGTGAATACTTGAAAAAAACAGAATTCACCGCTTCATCATTGCAAACAAAACTTGCGTTTTAGGGGGGGTGATTTTTGAAATAGAAATAATAACAGCTGATTATTAGGTGATTAGTGAGTATTTTACTCAAGTTTGCAGATTAGTCGGATAATAGTGTAAAAAAGTAGTATTAATGCTTATTGTAAAAGCATTTGTAAAGTTGTATCTTTGGTAAAATTAAGCAACATTTAACCTGTGGCTGGTATGTGCCTTTTGCGGGCAGGAAATGAATGACGGAAAGGCTGGTAATGGTTGATAAAGATAAATGGTTGTTAATCAGTTGTTTGTGACATTATTTAATTGGTATATACTCCTGTCCCGCAGACGTCCGAAACGGAGTTAGTCATGCGATGAACCGGCAGCAACCGAAAAGTAACCTTTATCTGATAAAATCAATTAATCATAAACATTACGCTTCAGGGCATATTTTGCAAGTTAATTTGTTGTTAAATTCATTGTTCTTTAATAACCCAGGCGATTTTGAGGTATTTTTGTATTGCATTAACCGGTTGACTACCCCCGACTGAACTACTACCTGAAAAAAAAATTTTACACAAAGGGCCGGTTTTCGCTATGAAAATACTGAACTACACAGGGGTTTTTCCTGTTATACCGCTTGTCATTTAATACTGTTTGTGGTTAGTCTGAACTTATACCGGCCTGCGTACAAAGGTTTTGCGGCGCCTCCTTCCCGGGGCGCTTTTGCTGCTTTGGGCATGGGGGGCAGTAGTGAGTGAGGTGAAGGGGCAGGCATGGTTGGAAGTAGATGAAGGAGCAGGACATTACGATTATATTGAAAAACATGATAGTACATGGATTCATTGGGGAACCAATTGGACGACATGGGGAAATGCTGAAGTAAGGGTTAATACCAACGGTGCAGATGTATGGTACCCTTCTGTCTATATGCATATGAATGGATCTGACAGGCATTTAAGTACAATTCAGGAATTGTCATGGCATCATTTCCCCGCCGTTAATTGGGTAGCTGGTGCTGCTTTAGATTATTATTTAAGATTGGATGGAAATGATTTTGCAAATTATCAGAATGAATTAATGATTGTTGATGTTGAAAAACAGGATGTCTCTGGTTATCTTTTAAATCAACCTAAGCAACTAGTTTTGCAATTTTCGATAGATGTTGGAACGAATGCAGGAAGGGAACTGCGTAGATTATGGGTTAGAAATGATGGCACACTTCAAGAAGGCAATGGTGCAGGTGATATTGATTATGATCAGGTAAGATTATATTATGAAACAGGAGCATTTTTTGATTTTAACGGAAACGAGGCTAGTGAAAACTTATGGGGAGATTGGGGGGGGGATCCTACAGATAATGAAAGGTGGGGTAATGAAAACCTAAATGGAGGTGCAGGAATAGCTATCCCTTCTAGTGGTGGAAATAAGTTGCTCTGTTATGTTGTCATTGAAAGCTTCAACGCATCAGTAGTTACGGGCAGAAATGCTCATTTTAAAATTGAAACCGATGGGATGAGCCTTGATGAATTTGGTGTTGATCATCGATTTCTAGTTAGAATTGATGAAAAAAGAAATGCGAATGTACTTCCACTGGCTGATTGTGATCCGGCGACAGATCTTATCATTTCTGAATACGTCGAAGGGAGCAGTAACAATAAGGCAATCGAAATAGCTAATTTGACTAATTCACCTATTAATCTTGGTGATTATACAATTTTAACATACTTCAATGGAAGTGTTACTTCATCAAATCCAATTCCATTAAATTCAATAATACTTCAACCAAATGATGTTTGGGTTGTGGTTGATTATAATGCTGGGGCAGCTTTAGCAACGCTTGCTGACCAGGTTGCGCCAAATTTTGGAATGTTCAACGGTAATGATGCAGTTGTTTTATTTAAGAATTCTACCAGTTCAACAATAGATATTTTTGGAAACATTGGGTGCTATCCTGATAATGGGCTAGCAACTAACCCAGATGATGGCTGGACAGCAGGAGCTGCTTTTCAAACAGTTGATCGCACGTTGGTTAGACAGCCTTTTGTAACAACTGGAATTAATGTTGATCCATTACATACAGGTAATCAATCTCAAACAGCTTGTCCATTCCCAACACTTGCTACCGAGTGGATACAGTTCACTACTGATATATATTCAAATCTTGGGTATCATGAAGCAGAAGTTCCACCAAGCATAATAGACCAACCAGATTCTCAGGCAATATGTGAGAACCAACAGGTCTCTTTTTCTGTTGTTGCCGCTGGAGGTATATTTCCATATAATTATCAATGGTGGATGAATACAGGTTCAGGTTGGCTGGTTGTACCTAATGCTCCCCCTTATGCCGGAGCCACAGGTTCAACACTTACTATTAATCCTGCAACAATTTCAATGGATGGTTATCAATTTTACTGTCAAGTTAATAATTCTCCACCTTCAATATGTTTTATAAATTCAAATACTGCTTTCTTAACTGTTAATCCGATACCGGTGCAACCAGTCACGGCTGCTTCTGATAGAAACAATTTCTGTCCTGATGATGCGGGTGAAATTTCATTGAGCGTCACTGGAGGTTCAGGCAACACTTTAAGATGGTTCAGTGAAAGTTGTGGTGGAACACTTGTTGGAGTCGGGAATCCATTAATTATACCATCACCTGTTGTTATAACTACATATTTTGCTTGGTGGGAGAATTCGTGTGGAAATTCTAGTTGCGTCAGTACGATAGTTACAGTCAA
>JAMLHF010000105.1 GCA_023957275.1 Lentimicrobium sp.
ATTCCGGCCGGTGAAGCTGCAGATCAGGTTTGTGAACCGTATGGTGGCAATGACCTGGTGAAAAACGGGGAGGGCTGTTTTTTGCGGAAAAATGATTCAGGACACGGCATAATACTGGTACCCGGATCTATCCTGACAGCCCGTTGTTTTTCAGCAACTGAAGGATGGCTTCCCTGGCGGCTGTGATGTGGTGATATTCTTCATAACCGGTATTTTTCAGCATCAGCAGTCTGAACCGGCCGATGAGTAATTTAAGGCGGATATAATGATAAAAGGAAAAGATGCCTGCTGCGGCCAGAAAAATCAATACAGAAATTGTGATTATTGGATTACCGGTTGTCAAACCCAGAACAATTCCTGCAATCAGGTACCAGAAGAAGAAAAATACCAGGCCCAGGCCGTAATGCAGCGAACTGAGAAACTGCTTGTCCTTGACTTTTTTAGTAAAGATTACCGGAAGTTTGTAGGGGAGATAGTTGAAAATCATTCCGGCCAGGTGCACCGGTAACAGGAGCAGTGAGAACAGTGCCTGAAGTATAATTGTCAGCAGACCTGCCTGCGGCGGGTGAAACAATCTGTCGCGCAGTTTATAATGGCTGAGCAGGTTGAAATAGCTGTTACAGGCCTGTTCAAGTGCGGGCAGCATCGCCGGGTCGGCTGCGGCCGCACGATCGAGCCGGCCGATGAAGTCCCTGTCGGCTGCGAAATGATGACCGCGTTTGTTTTCGCCAGGCTCCGGTTTGCCTCTGTTTTCACGGTTTATCAGCAGCAGTTGCTGAATTGTGTGGTAATATTCCTCCTGCTCCACATGGATCATCAGGGGCTTGATGGCTGCTGCCAGGCGGTCGCGGAGCTGCAATATGGCTTTTTGGGGATTTTCGCGGTAGAGCGCATAATACTCAGCCACATGGATGGGTTCTCCGTAATTGACGAGCAGCTCGGTGCCCGCCCGGCTGTAATGGGTGTAGTCGATGCCTACGGGTACTATCAGGATATCGGATTTGAAATCCTGTGATTCGGCGGTGAGGAAGGCTATGCGGCAGATTCCCTTTTTCAGGGGCTGCAGTTTTTTAATGGGGCTGTGGGTTCCCTCGGGCAGGATGGCTATCGGCACACCGGCTTTGAGTACCCTTGAGGTACGGGCAAAGGTTTCGTAGTTCTGGTTCATGGTTTCGGCGCCGTCGCGGGGCCTGAACACGGGAAGTATCTTGAGGAAGTACAGCAGCCGGGCAATGCGCTGTTTTTTGAAAATATCGGCCCTGGCCAGAAAAACAACCGGTTTCCCATAGGCGAAAAGCATGGCCAGTGCATCCATCAAAGCGTTCTGATGATTGGAGGCGAAAATCAATTGTTCCCCTTTGGGTATATGGTGCTTACCGGTAATGGTGATTCTGCGGTAAAACACCCTGAAAAACAGGTTTGCCAGGCCATAGAGCAGGCGATACCGTACCGGGGTGTGCTCAATATTACTCAATCCCATAAGAAGGATGGCTTAGTGATAAATTTGGGAAGCAAATGTTATTATATCAGGATGATACAACTTCTGTTTTTCTGAGCGGCCTGCCCCAGCTCCAGAAGGTGGCTAATCCCAATCCTGCAAGGATATGCCAGATTCCCCACCAGGCAGCGATAAAGGCCATTCCACCCATATTCAATTCCGGGGGAAAGATTTTCGGATTGAAAAGCAAAACCAGCCCCAACCCAGAGTTCTGTATTCCCGTTTCAATGGAGATGGTGCGGCGGTCAATCTGGTTCAGGCCAAATGCAGAAGCGGTAAAGTATCCGGAAAGCAATGCCATGCCATTATGAATCAGAACAATAATTATAATCCATTTGGCATACATGATGAAATAGCCGTAGTTATTTCTGAATGCCATGATGACAAAGGCGGCGAAAATAAGCAGTGAGAGGGTTTTAATCGGCTTTTTGATTTTTTCAGTTATCCGGGGCAGTTTTTGTGAGAACAAAATGCCAGCCGCCACCGGAATGCCGAGCAATATAATTACCGTGCGGAACATGTCCACCGGATCAATCACGATGGGCCGCAGCAGGGGAGAGGTGGTGGAGTAAAGCTTGCCCCAGAAAGCAAAATTGAGCGGCGTAAATATCAGTGCCAAAATGGTCGCTGCAGCAGTCAGGCTCACCGAAAGGGCGACATTCGCTTTTGCCACACTGGATATAAAGTTGGATACATTCCCTCCCGGACAGGAAGCCACCAGGATCATACCGAACGCAACCGCCGGTGTGATATAGCTTCCCAACAGCCAGACAGCCAGGAATGTTACGGCAGGTAATACCAGGTATTGTGCGAAAAGCCCGACGATCACCTTCCTGGGATTTCTTAGTACATCCCTGAATTGATCCCATTTGATTTCGAGCGCCACCCCGAACATAATAAATCCGATGGTGATGTTCATGATGTGCAGACTGGCCTGGCTGAAATTAAGCCTGATGTTATCGAGCAACAATAAATCTTCGTGCATATCCCCGGTTTTTGGTTTTCGATAATGGGGTAAAGCTAAATATTTTTTTTTAACCGGCAATGTGGCTGTGAGATATTCATCCTAAGGGGGAAAGGTGCCATATTCGAATGATCCCTGTAAATAAAAAGCAAACCCGGTGGAGTTGAAGCCACCGGGTAAACCATCCGGATATTTTGCCGGGTTTAATGCAGATCAAAGTGGTTTATTTTTCTATGGAAATTTTCCATCCTTCTTCTGTCTTTCTCAGAACAGATTCTGATTCATCCTCTTCTCCATTCCCATAGGTGACTTTCAGGGTAACATCAGCTTTGGTGCCGTCCTCGCTGATGGTTTCTTCAACTACCTCAATGGATTTGATTCCTTTCTTTTCAGCAATCTGTTTGGATCCTTCCCCCAGAAAAGCTTTCATCTTCTGCATTTCTTCCTCTGTCGCCTCGCCGGTGCCATTCAGCAGGTCATATGCCGCGTCAACATCTCCCTTCTCAAGGCTGTAAATGAATGACTTGCTTATATCTGCGGGTGTTTTGCCGGATCCCGAACAGGAAACAAGTAAACTTAATGCAGCCATGGTGACCAGGGCCAGGGTAACAAGCATGATTTTTTTCATAATGATGAATTTTAGGTTAATGATTAAGTTGTATTTCTTTCAGCAAGTTGCTGTGAATCAGTTGTCCGGGCAAAATCAGGCTGTCGGCCAGCAAATTCATACTCAGCCGTGCAAAGCGGTTGCCTGTCAGGTTGATACCGGATGAAAGATAGGCCTTCCAGACCAGCTCGGTGCAGTAAAGCCGTTCATCGCTTTTGATATCAAACGCTTTGTCAAATGCCAGATTCTTTTCATAATATTCCATTGCTTTGGAGGCGGCCCGGGCCGAAAAACCGGCTGTATCTCTGCAAAGACGATAAACAGCATACCGGCTTGCTTTGTCGATGCTTAAAAAATCAGCTGTTTTATCACATCTGACTATTTCTTCCCCGTTTTCATCGGGCTCTCCGGGAACGGCATGGACCACAAAGGGCTCTCCGTCAATATGTACGACGATTCCAACATGGGAATAGGCCGTGGAAGGATCGTTCATCATCACAACTGCACTTACCAGGCTTCTTCCCTTTCTGAAAACGATGTCTCCGTCAAGTAATTCAGGAAGCAACAGATTATTTCTATCAGGCATTGACTCTTTGGAAATTCCTGAGAGCCTCCTGTCAGCGGCCTGCCCCAACATCAGTCCGATTACCGCCAGCACCAGTATTGCCATTGGAAGCATTTTTCTGATGATAATTCGGTCCCGGAATGTGTGTCTTGTAAGGTCCAATTTATTAATATTCCCGGATGATATTAACAAAGATATGCAATTTCATCTGATGTATCAGGACAAAGCTATATAGATACTTTAAATTTTCAAAATTTTATTGTGGCATTTTTATTTTTATTTCCCGTTATCTGTGGTTTACGCTTGGAAACTTGTGTAGTTGTGATCCGGTTAAACAAACTGATTTAGTGTCAGATGCTGAATACTGAATACGGTATTACAGGTCTCTTGATATATTTTTTTATGATTGTGAATTGATGCTGGTTATTTTTTTTCAGGAAGGTATTCCGCCCTTTCAGGGCTGGTGGCTGCGAGCGTGCTGATAAAGCGAAGGGCTGTACCCTTCGTTATGGTATTACGCCCCTTCGGGGCTTCTGGCTTGGGGTGAGGTGTAGTAACGCAGGGCTGCACCCTTCGGTAATATATTCCGCCCTTTCAGGGCTGGTGGCTGCGAGCGTGCTGATAAAGCGAAGGGCTGTACCCTTCGTTATGGTATTACGCCCCTTCGGGGCTTCTGGCTTGGGGTGAGGTGCAGTAACGCAGGGCTGCACCCTTCGGTAATATATTCCGCCCTTTCAGGGCTAGTGGCCGTGAGTTTACGGGTAAAGCGCAGGGCTGTACCCTTCGTTATGGTATTACGCCCTTTCAGGGCTTCTGGCTTGGGGTTAGATGTAGTAACGAAGGGCTGTACCCTTCGGTAATATATTCCGCCCTTTCAGGGCTTTTGGCTGCGAGCGTGCTGATAAAGCGCAGGGCTGTACCCTTCGTTATGGTATTACGCCCCTTCGGGGCTTCTGGCTTGGGGTGAGGTGTAGTAACGCAGGGCTGTACCCTTCGGTAATATATTCCGCCCTTTCAGGGCTGGTGGTTGAGATAGGCTGATAATGCGCGTGACTCATAATGCATAGTTCTGCCAAGGTAACCGGTTAAAGCTTTGTTGATAAATTATCACCCTCTGAATCCGGCCTGGCATTTTTAATATCTACTTTTGTAAATACTAAAGATTCCCTGACGGATAGCAACTTATTTTCATTTTCACATGACAAGAATCCCTGCAAAACTTTTGCTCTCAAACGGCCTGTCGTTCAGCGGATACTCATTCGGATACGCGGGAAGTGTCTCGGGTGAGGTGGTTTTTAACACCGCCATGACCGGTTACCCTGAGAGCCTTACCGATCCCTCCTACAGGGGGCAGATACTGGTCCTTACTTATCCCCTGATCGGCAACTATGGTGTTCCGGATATGGTTTCAGAAGCGGGTTTACCCGCTTTTTTTGAATCTGATCAGATCCATGTCAGCGGGCTGGTCATCTCTTCATATTCCGAACAATACAGCCATTGGAATGCGGGCAGGAGCCTTGCCTCCTGGCTGGGTGAACACAGCATTCCCGCGATCGAAGGGATTGATACCCGTGCACTTACCCAGGTAATCCGCGAGCACGGAGCGATGACAGGCAAAATCATCGTGGATGGGGAAGAGGTAAACTGGCGTAATCCCAATTCGGAGAATCTGGTGGCCGAAGTCAGTACGAAGGAGGTAATCCGGTATGGAAATGGCCGGTACCGGATTCTGTTGGTCGATCTGGGCGTTAAGTATAATATTATCCGCCACTTCCTCAAGCGCGACACCACGGTAATCAGGGTTCCCTGGGATTATGATTTCACCGGTCTGGAATACGACGGGCTGTTCCTGTCAAACGGCCCGGGAGATCCGAAAAAATGTGAAGCAACCATCAGGCATTTGCAACGTCAGTTGACACATCCAAAGCCCGTGTTCGGGATTTGTCTGGGAAACCAGCTGATGGCGCTGGCCTCGGGTGCCGATACCTTTAAGCTCAGATACGGTCACCGGAGCCATAACCAGCCGGTGCTTCAGGCCGGTACCAACAAAGCTTTGGTCACTTCGCAGAACCATGGTTTTGCCATTGACAGCAAAACCCTTGGCAGCGATTGGGAGGAATGGTTTATCAACCTCAACGACGGCACGAACGAAGGGATCAGGCACCGCGAATTGCCCCATTTTTCGGTGCAGTTTCATCCTGAAGCATCCAGCGGGCCGACAGACACCGAATACCTGTTCGATGAATTTTTATCTGAGGTCGGCCGCTTTTCAGGACGTTAGTAATTTTTGAATCAGAGGATCATGAAGAAACACCAGATCAGAAAAGTGCTTGTGCTTGGCTCGGGAGCCCTGAAAATCGGAGAAGCCGGGGAATTTGACTACAGCGGGTCTCAGGCGCTGAAAGCATTGCGGGAGGAAGAAATCCAAACGGTGCTGATCAATCCGAACATCGCGACCGTGCAAACCTCGCAAGGCGTAGCCGATACCGTCTATTTTCTGCCGGTTACCCCGCTTTTTGTAGGAAAAATAATAGAAAAGGAGCGTCCTGATGGTATTCTGCTTGCATTTGGAGGCCAGACAGCGCTGAATTGCGGAGTGGAACTTTTCAGACAAGGCACTCTTGAGCGGTATGGGGTGCGGGTGCTTGGAACCCCCGTTGAAGCCATTATCGAAACCGAAGACCGCAGGCTTTTTGCCGATAAGCTGCATGCCATAGGGGTGGATACACCGCGGAGCATCGCAGTGACTACAGCAGATGAGGCCCGGGCTGCCGCAGGGGAGCTCGGATTCCCCATTATCGTGAGGGCTGCCTTTACCCTGGGTGGTCAGGGATCTGGCTTCTGCAGCAATATGGATGAATTGGAACGCCTGGCAGGAAATGCCTTTTCCTATTCGGATCAGATTCTGATTGAAGAATCGCTGAAAGGCTGGAAGGAAATTGAATACGAGGTGGTCAGGGACAAATACGACAACTGCATCACCGTGTGCAACATGGAGAATTTCGATCCCCTTGGCATTCATACGGGTGAGAGCATCGTGGTGGCGCCTTCGCAGACCTTGAGCAATGCCGAGTATCATAAACTGCGCAGCATCTCCATACAGATCGTCCGCAGCGTGGGTATCGTCGGTGAGTGCAATGTTCAGTTTGCGCTGGATCCGGATTCGGAAGCCTACCGGGTTATTGAAGTCAATGCAAGGCTTTCGCGGTCTTCGGCGCTGGCTTCTAAAGCCACAGGATATCCGTTGGCGCATGTAGCTGCCAAACTGGCGCTGGGTTATGGACTGCATGAACTGAAGAACAGCGTTACCCGCACCACTTCAGCACTTTTCGAGCCGGCCCTCGATTACATCGTCTGTAAAATACCCCGCTGGGACCTGAATAAGTTTACGGGCGTTTCCAAAGAGATCGGTTCCAGTATGAAGTCGGTGGGGGAGGTTATGTCGATCGGCCGGACTTTTGAAGAAGCCATACAAAAGGGGTTGCGCATGACAGGGTTGGGACTCCACGGTTTCGTTGCCAATGAGCATCTTGATTTTCCTGATCTCGACCAGAGTCTCAGCGAACCGACCGATATGCGCATTTATGCGCTGGCGGAGGCATTTTCGAGGGGTTATACGGTAGAGCGTCTGCATGAACTTACCCGCATTGATGCCTGGTTCCTTCAGGGGTTGGCCAGCATTAGCCGGATGGCAGCTACACTCGCCGGATATACCCTCGCTACCATCAGCCCGGAGCTGATGCTGGCAGCCAAAAGACTGGGTTTTTCCGATTTTCAGCTGGCCCGTTTACTGATGGGCGGCGAATCCGGAACCATGCATGAACGATTGCTGAAGGTCCGTGCCTGGCGCATAACTCATCATATAAAGCCGGTCATCAAGCAGATAGATACCCTTGCTGCCGAATACCCGGCCTATACCAACTATCTCTACCTCACTTACAACGGAGATGTTTCGGATATTGCTCCGCAGGATGATCAGAAATCGGTGGTGGTGCTGGGTTCCGGGGCCTACCGCATCGGCAGCTCGGTTGAGTTTGACTGGTCGGGTGTGAATGCCCTGCAGACGACCAGAAGACTTGGTTACCGTCCGGTAATGATCAATTACAATCCCGAAACGGTGAGTACCGACTATGATATGTGCGACCGTTTGTATTTCGATGAGCTGAGTTTTGAGAGGGTCATGGATATACTTGATGCGGAGCAACCTTTGGGAACCATACTGTCAACCGGCGGGCAGATTGCCAATAACCTGGCAATGCGGCTCTACCGCTCAGGAGTGAATATACTGGGCACCTCACCGGTAAACATCGATATGGCGGAAGACCGTCATAAATTCTCGTCCCTGCTCGACAGGCTCGGGATAGATCAGCCACGCTGGCGTGAGCTAAGCAGCATGGCTGAGATTGAAGCTTTTGCTTCCGAAGTAGGCTATCCGCTGCTGATCCGGCCGTCGTATGTGTTGTCAGGCGCTGCAATGAACGTGGTTTCCAACCCTGAAGACCTGAAGCATTTTCTGCTTGTGGCGGCTAAAGTTTCAAAGGAACATCCGGTGGTGGTTTCTGAATTTATCGAGTCCGCCAAGGAGATTGAAGTGGATGCCGTGGCTGCAAAAGGCGGGCTGGTGGTCTACGCAGTTTCGGAACATGTTGAATTTGCGGGGGTTCATTCGGGAGACGCTACCATCGTTTTCCCGGCGCAGAAGTTATATCTTGAAACCACCCGCCGCATCAAACGTATTACCCGTCAGATTGCCGGTGCACTGGAAATCAGCGGGCCCTTTAACATTCAGTTTCTTGCAAAAGACAACCATATCAAGGTGATTGAATGTAACCTCCGCGCATCCAGGAGTTTCCCTTTTGTGTCAAAAGTACTGAAGATAAATTTTATTGATCTTGCCACCCGCGTAATGCTGGGCGAAGCGGTGGAGGTGCCGCACAAGAGCATGTTTGATATTGACTACCTGGGCATCAAGGCAAGTCAGTTTTCCTTTTCGCGCCTTGCCAAGGCTGATCCTGTGCTGGGGGTGGATATGGCCTCTACGGGTGAAGTGGCTTGCCTGGGAGAGACTTTCCATGACGCCCTGCTTAAGGCTATGTTTTCGGTGGGTTACCGCATGCCGGAGCGCGGTGTGCTGATCTCCAGCGGAGATGTAAAGTCAAAGGTACAGTTGCTTGAACCCGCCCGGATGCTTGCCGCGAAAGGAATTCCCCTCTTCGCTACGCGCGGCACGGCCAGGTTTCTGGAGGATAACGGGATTCAGGCTGGTGTACTTTACTGGCCCGATGAAGCGCAAACGCCCAATACCCTGGAATATATCCGTGAACGCAGGGTTGACCTGGTTATCAATATCCCGAAGGACCTCTCGAAAACAGAGTTGCACAACGATTATACCATCAGGCGGAGCGCCATTGATTACAATATTCCGCTGATCACCAACGCTCAGCTGGCGGCGGCTTTTATTACTGCAGGCTGCCGTCTTACAACGGATGAACTTGAATTGAAATCCTGGAATGAATATGGGGGATGGTAAATTTCTGCCAGGAATCTGAGAATTATTTGGGATGTAACTAATCAGTTTGACAAAAACACTACGTTATTAACAATTTTGGTGCTTT
>JAMLHF010000106.1 GCA_023957275.1 Lentimicrobium sp.
CATCGTTAAGGTGATTACCGAAAAGGGCACTGTCAACCATAAAGTGTTTATCCGCTAACCAATTTTAACCAAAGCTCCCCGGCCTGGCCGGGGGGCAAATATTAACCCTAAAATCTGCTGAATATGAAAAAAATCATGAAATACTTAGCCGCTTTCACCGTGTTGATGGTTCTGAGTCTCTCTGCCAGTGTGCTTGCCCAGCCAAGTCCGGGCTCAAACTCCGGAGGTGACCCGGTAGGCGGCCCTCCCATCGGCGGGGGCACCGCTCCCATCGGCGGCGGAATCGTCCTGCTGATCACCATGGCAGCCGGCTACGGTATCAAGAAAGCCTTCGATGCCAGAAATAAATTCGAATAACCACAACACCCGATTTTTCGAAAGCCCGGACATTAGTCCGGGCTTTTTCAAATCAATAAACACAACACTTTTCTAAACTTTATTCATTAATTCATATTTACTTATTTATACTGAAACTGTGTAGTAAGAATATATGAATAATGATTCTCCGGAATTCAATGCCGCTTCAGGAATTAATCTGAAGCTGAAACCAACCCAATTATAAACCCCTAAATACCTTTCACCATGAAAACAATAAACCCTTCAGGGTGCAGAATAACACTCCGGTTCCTATTTGTAACTGCTATATTTGGCCTGTCTTCCGGCTGGTTTTTACCGGACAAGGCAGCTGCTCAGGTCATCAAAAGGGGGGAACGCCCTCCTATTGACATCATGTCCGTTCCCGATGACGCCATGGAACAGGGCATCATCAGGATAAAATTCAGCCGGTCAGCAGAGGCCCTGCTTGACAATCATCTGCCATCAACAGACCCCCGGGGCATCGTTCAGTTTGGGTTGCCCGGCACAGACCAGCTAAACCGGCAGTTCGGCGTAACTGAAGTGAGAAAAACCTTTGCCGCCGCGATGCAGAATACCAGATTTGCCGACCGGCACCGGGCGTGGGGCTTTCATCTGTGGTACGACCTGATTGTATCTGAGCGTACCGACCTGCGCGCCATGGTTTCCGCCTATACTTTGCCGGGTGAAATCGAGCTGTCGGAACCGGTTTACCGGAAACATCTGATCGGAAACGTTATGAACCCCATTCAGCTGCCGCCTGAAACCGGGCTGAATTACACCCCCAATGACCCGCAATACAATGCTCAATGGCACTATCACAATACAGGACAGCAGGGAGGAACCACGGATGCGGATATAGATCTGCCCGAAGCGTGGAACATCAACCGGGGCGATACCGAAGTGATTGTCGCCATCGTTGATCAGGGTATTCAATACACTCACCCCGACCTTGCCGGTAATATGTGGAGTGGCATCGGATACAACTTTGTTGACGATTCGCCAACAATTGTTCCCGGAGACCATGGAACCCATGTTGCAGGAACCGTGGCAGCCAATACGAACAACGGAACCGGAGTAAGCGGTGTTGCCGGAGGTGATGGCAGCGGAAACGGGGTCAGGCTGATGTCGTGTCAGGTGTTTATCGGCTCTTCAGGAGGCAGTGGATTTGAGAATGCCCCTGTTTACGCGGCCGACAATGACGCAGCGATATCTCAGAACAGCTGGGGATACAACTCATCGGGTTATTATGAACAGGCGGTACTGGATGCCATTGACTATTTCAATGCAAACGGAGGCGGATCCCTGCTGAATGGAGGAATAACCATTTATGCGGCCGGGAACAGCGGTTCTCCGGGGCAATGGTACCCGGCATATTACAGCGGGGCGTTTTCAGTTGCAGCAACCAACAATCAGGATCAGAAAGCATACTATTCAAATTATGATTCCTGGATTGATATTGCGGCACCGGGGGGTGAAACCAATGCCGTTATCGAAAGAGGCGTACTGAGCTGCCTCACGGGCAGCAGTTACGGATTCTACCAGGGCACCTCTATGGCTTGTCCGCATGTTTCAGGGGTTGCCGCGCTGATCATATCGCTTGCTCCGGGTCAGTTGTACCCTCAGGATATCAAAGATATTCTCACCTCGACAGCAGACGACATAGATGCGCTCAACCCTGACTATACCGGAATGCTTGGCAGCGGCCGCATGAATGCCTATGAGGCACTGCTGGCGACACAGGGCTATATCAATCCCCTTTTACCGGCTGCTCCGCAGAACTTTTCAGCGGAAGCCCAGAACGAGAATCAGATAAACCTGAGCTGGCAACCCAATACAGCCAATGATATTGTAATGCTGGCCTGGAATTCAACCAATAATTTCGGGATCCCATCCGGAAATTATCTGCCGGGTCAATCTATTCCAGGAGGCGGTACCGTACTCTATGAAGGAACCCTGACAGATTTTGAGCATTCCGGCCTTGACCCTGCAACCACATACTATTATGCTTTATGGTCGAAGAATACCGGCTATTATTCAGTTGTTTCGCGAAAAGCCAATGCCACAACATCCTGTGGAATACTGGATTTACCTTTCAGTGAATCCTTTGGCGGTTTTGCCCTTCCAAACTGCTGGAGCCAGCAGAATCCAGGGGCCAGTACTGACCACTGGTCATTTTCTGCGACAAACCTGGCAGCCGGAGCTGTCCAGGGCGAAGCAAAATGTTACTGGCAGGGAGGAGGCAGTGCGACCCGCCTTGTGACTCCCCCGATCAACACCCTGGGAGTAAATTCGATTGACCTGACTTTCAGTCATCTGCTTGACGATTACGGCACCGGGGCAACGCTCCGGGTACAGAGCAGTACCGACGGCATAAACTGGACGAATGAAGCCTGGTCGATGATTTCAGTAAATAATACGAATAAGGGACCTTTTATTACACAGACTACGGTACAAAGCAACCTGAATTCACCCGTCACTTACATCGCTTTTACCGTCGAAGGAAACATTTCTGCCATTGACAACTGGTATATTGATGATATAACAGCTGAAGCAGTCAATATGGACCTACCCGTGGTTATAACATCCCCGGTAACGGACATAACCGATGCTACCGCAACCAGTGGTGGAGAGGTGGTGTTTGAAGGAACCTCCGCGGTCACTGCCAGAGGAGTGTGTTATGGCACCAACCCGGACCCTGATCTATCAGATAACTTTACTGTTGATGGTCAGGGCACAGGAGCTTTTATCAGCCTGTTAATCAACCTTTCCTCATCAACAACCTATTATGTCAGGGCTTACGCGACCAATGGCAGTGGCACCGCTTACGGGGATAACGTTGAATTTTCAACAAACTGCGGAATCGTCTCACTTCCATTTGATGAGAACTTTAATAATGCAACTTTCCCGGAGTGCTGGAGCCAGACATCAACCATCAGCGACCGGTGGACGGTATCAAACAGTGCCAATGCCGGAGGAGCTCCAAACGAGATGATGGCCCTCTGGACGGATGGAACCGGAATCTCCAGACTGATTGCACCTCCGCTGAATACCAACGGGTTCAGTGAACTTACTTTAACGTTCAGGCATTTTTTTGATGACTGGGACTCGGGGCTTATATACAAAATTCAGTCAAGCTCCGACGGGTTAAGCTGGACGGATGAATCATGGGTCAATGAGTCCGGTAACGGCAATGAATCAGGGGTGATTTCAACACCCATCACTTATAATCTGGGCTCGACAACTTACATTGCCTGGGTGCTGGAAGGAGATCATTATAACTTTGATGCCTGGTATATTGATGGCATATCTATTGAAGGTACATCTTCAGATAAGACGTTAAATCTGAGTCTTTTCATCGAAGGATTCTGGAATGGCTCAGGCATGAATCAGGCACAGGATGTAGATCAGGATGAAAATATCTTCAATAAGTTCAACGGAACCACCGTTGATACGCTCAGCGTTTACCTGGCCGAAGCCAATGCCCCGTGGGCAATTGTTTATGCTGCTCATGCAGTCAGCATCAACACTGACGGATCCTTGATCATTCCGGTACCAGCAGCCTTCACGGGCAGTTATTATATAGTAATTGATCACCACAGCAGTGTTGAAACCTGGAGTGCCATGCCCGTTGATTTCAGCGGCACAACCGTCGATTTTGACTTCACCACTGCCGCAGGCCAGGCTTACGGATCCAACCAGAAATCAATGGGGTCAGTATGGGCGATTTATTCAGGGGATGTGGGCGACGATGAATACATCGAATTCCTGGATGTAGTAGCCATCTATAACCTGAGTGTAGCGGCTTTCTTCGGATATTCGCTCTTCGACCTTGACGGTAACGGTTACATTGAATTCCTCGACTACATTATTGCTCACAACAACAGTGTAAACGGCGTTGGGATGAATACACCGCCGAATCCGGCGAAACGACCCGGAAATTTTTCCGGGAAACGGATTGAATGAGCAGTTGAATCTTCACTTTAATAAACCTATGCACCCGGGAGAAAACAGGGCTTCCGGGTGTTTCTTTTTGATCTAGAATTTATATATTAGCTGAGCAATACGGCAGAATCATCATCCATCCCCGCAAATAAAAGGGTTCTCTTGAATTAATTTCAATTACCATGAAAGCAAACTACCGCTTATCTCTGCTCATGATTATTTCTCCGGTTGTTTCCTTACTTATGATGGTTACAACAGCTTCTGCACAAACGGCATCCTGTGAAGTTTTGCTCATCAACGACACACAGACTGCCCCCGGACAGATTGAGTTTGATATCTGTGTAAGATCGACAAACCATGATGATTTTCCTGCCGGATTTTTATACGGGCACGGACAGTACAGAATTGAATTTAATCCATCCATTATAAACCATGAACGCGATTTGATTGAGGTTGAAGTATTAAAAGGGTCTTCAGAATTGAAATGTATTGATCAGCAGCCACTCCATTGCAGTTTTTTGCCTGATACCATCAGTGCGTTTCTCGTAAGGGCGAGATTTCCGGTTAAACCTGAACTGGCATCACTGATTCCTGCTGAAAATAACGGTACCAGAATAGCCCGGATAAGCATGAAGGTCGTCAGCATTACCGAAAAAACGCCATCCTTCTTCAATCAAGGCACCACAGCCGATCTCCGCTTATCAGATCAGAATCCGGGAACTACAGCTGTATCATTTATGGAGAAATCCGGAACAGTGGCTGTTTGCAAGCCGGTTGAGTTATCAGGCGCTTCCTTATCCAACAAACCATTGCACGGGCAATGAGCCTTCCCTAAACAGCATTAGGTCAATGACATGCTAATTTATTGATTTACTCAGAAGCGACAGGTCTGACTGGCTTTCAGACGCATACACATCAATTGTATATATGGTTTGAAATCAGGAAACCAATGATTTGGGGCCGGATTTATAAATCAGAACCAATTCCTTTTGGAGGGCATTGCAGGCTGAAGTAATTTGGTTTTTGCAACAAAATCAAGTACTTCAACATCTCTCCCCTTCTCAACTACTTCATTATCATTTAATTAATCCAGGCAACCAGTTACTATTGATTAAAAATAGTAACCAAAATACTGCAGGCAATTTTCACCTTAAACTTAATATACTGAATATCTGATTATTAACCCAGTAGTTTTAACCCCAAAACCAAGCAAAAAATGGAGAAATTTTACAAACTGCTAAGCCCGCTGTTGCTGATATGGTGGGTTGGAGGCTTTGCCCAGCACCAGGCTTCCATTTATTCAGATCAGACAGATGGCAGGTACCAGCTTGAGGCCTTCCAAAGCAATCACCGGAGCATTTTTAACTCCACACGTGCCACCATTATTTTTTCTGAAGAGTTCAACGGATCACTTCCTGCCGGATGGCAGAACAATGTAATTGCCGGACCAACGGGTTTTCCCGGGTGGGAATGGACGTTAACCGGTGGTAATTACGGAGGTCAGTTAAACTCTACCACAGCTTCAAACGGTTACATGATCCTTGATTCGGACGGTTATGGTACCGGGGATCCTGAGGAAGCTGATTTAATAAGCCCACCCATAGATTGCAGCGGGGCAACCACTGCGATTTTTCTGTCATTGGAACATTATGCCAGAACATTCGGCGCTGCCGACATCAGCATTTTCATTTCCAATGATGATTTTGCAACCCAAACCCTGCTTTATAACTGGTCGGGCGCTCCGGCAAACGCCGGTAACGGCACTAATCCGGTTTTTTCTCAGTTTGACATCACATCTGTTGCCAACGGCCAGACAAATGTGAAACTTAAATTCAAGTGGATCGGTGCATACGATTATTGGTGGCTGATTGATGATATCAAGGTCTTTGCTGCTTCCACCTACAACCTGACCATGCTTAACCCTTCCGGAAACGGTACGGTCATTCCAGTACCGGGGGTTACACAACAACTTGAAGGATCATTTGCCAATATTTCAGCCCTCCCTGATTTTGGCAATACGTTTCAATCATGGAGCGGCGAAGCTACGGATCCGTCGGCATCCCGGACAACGGTCGAAATGATCAAAGACCAGACCGTTCAGGCAAATTTTACAGCCTATACCGATGATTTGCTCTGGCATCAGTTCACCTATGGTACTTCTGCTAACAACAGCGCGTATATCGATGATGTCACCGAATATGAGGTTGCAGATAACTTCTCAAGTTCAGGCATAGAAGATATCAGAAAGATCGTGGTTGAAGGCCTGCCTTTAGGTTACAGCATAGGAGCCACTCAGCAATTCATTGTCAGATTTTACGATGAGCCTGCAACCTCAGAGCCCGACTGGGCAAATCCGGTTGTTGTTCAGACGATCGATGCCATACCCTATTATGTTGAAGTACTCTCATGGAACAGCGGATACCTGGTTTACAGATATGAACTGAATCTCACCTCACCGGTTACACTGCAAACGGGCTGGGTATCCGTACAAAATGGTTCAGGCACCTTTTTCTGGCTCAGGTCAACCGAAGGCAATGGCAACGGAAATGCCTGGCAAAGGGTATTGGGTGAACCAAGTAATCAACTTGAATACGACATGATGCTCGAACTATGGGGAACCCAGGCTCTGGTACCCCCATCCTGTGTTGATCTGGTATTTCCGGCCGACGGAGCCATTGATGTGCCGGCCAATACCAACCTGACCTGGAATATCGATGCCAACGCAACCGGGTATATTTTATTTTACGGAGAAACATTACCTGCCACCGGGACAGATGTTGGAAATGTATCATCCTATCCCGTATCTCTGGACTACACCACCACCTACCAATGGAAGGTTGTGCCATACAATGCCAGCGGAGAAGCAACAGGATGCCCGGTCTGGTCTTTTACCACCCAGGGCGACCCTACCATTACCACTTTCCCCTGGACCGAAACATTTGAGGATGACTCTCCCTCGAGATCTTCATGGACGCAGATACAGGAAACCGGAAGCGGATTGTGGAGTTTTGCCGGCGGTTCCTCCGGCGGATTAATCCTTACTGCCTATGCCGGCGACTTAAATGCAAGGTTTGTATCAACAAGCGGCATCAACACTCCGGTAGCCAAACTTGTTACGCCCCCGCTGGATTTAACTTCTATAACAAATCCAAGACTGAAATTTTATTACGGGCAGGAATCGTGGTTTGGCGACCAGAACACGCTTAAAGTTTATTATCGTACGGATGGAATCTCGCCATGGACTGAGCTTATCCACCTTACTGAAGATATTACTGCATGGACCGAATACATTATCACCCTCCCTGACAAATCAGCAACTTACCAGATCGCATTTGAGGGGATCAATAATTACGGCCGGGCCAATGTGGTTGACCAGGTAACCGTTGAGGAAACCCCGCTATCCGTGCTTTCATGGTATAATCTTCAATGGCCTCCAACCGCGACCATTGCATTGACTGAAAACGTATCAGTATATGCCCAATGCTGGGAACCCGGAGTAACCCCGGGAGCAGGTCCGGGCGTTGGCATTGAATGCTGGATTGGAATCAGTTCATCTGATACTGACCCAAGTACCTGGGATTATTGGGTACCTGCTGCATACAACACTGGTTTTGACCCGGGAAGCAATAATGATGAATACTTTGCTGAAATCGGAAACGCACAGGGCATCCCTCCCGGTACTTATTATTATGCCAGCCGGTTCAGGTACCTTGGCGGACCATTCACCTATGGCGGTATCGGAGGCCCCTGGGATGGCACAACAAATGTTTCAGGGATTCTCACTGTTACCCCGTGCAATGCTTACTCGGTTCCTTTCAGCGAAGATTTTGAAGAATCATCTCCCAACCTCGGATGCTGGCTGACATATAATGCTGATGAAGGCGGAACTGCCTGGACATTATCAAATATATACAACAATACTCCCGGCGGTCAAAGAAGTGCCCTGCACAGTTACGGAGACATTGGCTATGATGAAGATGGCTGGCTTGTCAGCCCGCCCGTAAGCATACCATCATCCGGTCAGATTGATCTTGCTTTTTGGTCATATAATGAGTTCCCTGATGATTATGGCAAAAACAGCGTACTTATTTCCACAGGATCCGGAAATCCCGATGATGGCGAATTTGTTGAAATCTGGTCACCTGCCAGTGTTACAGATGCCTGGACAGAAACAATTCTGAGCCTCGTAGCTTATGCCGGGCAAGATATTTTTATTGCCTTCAGATACGAGGGAAATTATGCACACGAATGGTATCTGGACGATGTGTTTGTCGGCACCCTTGCCCCTCCTGTAAAAACCCTCAACCTGAAAGCTTACATACAAGGTTTCTGGAACGGTTCAGCCATGAACCAGGCACAGGATGTGGATCAGGATGAGAATATCTTCAACAAGTTCAGCGGAACCACGGTTGACACCCTCAGTGTTTACCTGGCCGAAGCCGATGCCCCCTGGGCATATCTCTTTGCCGCGCATGAAGTCAATATCAACACCGACGGCTCCATGGTCATTTCAGTACCTGCAGCCTTCTCAGGCAGTTATTATATTGTAATTGACCACCACAGCAGTGTAGAAACCTGGAGTGCCCTGCCCGTTGATTTCAGCGGCACCACCATTGATTATGACTTCACCACTGCCGCTGAGCAGGCCTACG
>JAMLHF010000107.1 GCA_023957275.1 Lentimicrobium sp.
AGGTGTTGCCGGCCGAAATTGAGCCTGCCGTCCGTTGGTTTGAATCACAGGGATTTGTGGTGATTACGGGAAGGAACTTATATGCTTCCGACCGGCAGTTTGCCGGAGCGGATGAACTGCGCAGGGCCGACTTACAGGAGATGCTTGATAATTCTGACGTCAGGGCTGTGGTTTGTGCGAGGGGAGGTTACGGGACTGTAAGGATCATTGATAAGCTTGACTTTTCCGGTTTCCTCAGGGATCCCAAATGGATTGTGGGTTACAGCGACATTACCGTATTGCATTCGCACATTCAGCGGCACTACGGGATAGAAACCCTGCATGCCACCATGCCGTTGAATATTCCGGCGGATGGACCTGTGGGTGAGCCGGCCGAAGCCATGCTGCGCTGTCTTTGCGGCGAAAATCCGGCCTACCGGGTGGAACCGGGAGCTTTTTCTGTGCCGGGCCATGCCCGGGGCATTGTGGTCGGCGGCAATCTTTCCATCCTCTATAGCCTTTCCGGAACCCCTTCCGATATTGACACCCGGGATAAAATACTCTTTATCGAGGATCTGGATGAGTACCTTTATCATATCGACCGGATGATGATGAACCTGAAACGAAGCGGCAAACTCGACGGGCTGGCGGGTCTCATTGTTGGTGGCATGACAGAGATGCGCGACAATACCATCCCTTTTGGCAAAAATGCTGAACAGATCATTCATGAAACTGTGGCAGAATATAAATATCCTGTGCTGTTTGGTTTCCCTGCAGGTCATATAAAGGAAAATATGCCGCTCTTACTGGGGCGTGAAGCATTACTGGATGTGTCGGCGGGTATCGGAAGTCTCTCTTTTCAACCGCCCGATCAGCGATCCGCCTCGGGTAAACTGAAGTCACTGTTTAAACCGGCAGTTTTCATACTTGGATTTTTTGCACTGCTCTATTTGCTTTATGCCCTGTTATTAGGCAATCTTTAATAGTTTTCCAGGAAAAGAAAACCTAACTTTAGCATTGTCTTTCTTGCTATCTTTAAGAGTCCAAGCTTGAAATATTAAAGCAGTATCAATTTAATAAACAGGATATTTCCGGAAGCAATCAGCAGCTTGCCGCAGAGCCTGACTTTATAATGTTCTATTCTTATACATACAGGAAAACATATGGCAGAGCATAATGACCTTGGCAGGGCAGGGGAGGAGATTGCCGCAAAACACCTGCGGGATCATGGGTATACCATCCGCGATACCAACTGGAGATTCGGGAAAGATGAAATAGACATCATCGCCGAAACAGATAACTACCTGGTGGTGGTGGAAGTAAAAACGCGGACATCCAACTACTTCGGTGAGCCTGAAGTGTTTGTTAATTCAGCCAAGCAGCGCTTTCTTGTGCGCGCCACCCAGGCATATATTGAGAAGAACAATATACAAAAAGAAGCCCGCTTCGATATCATTTCAGTGATCCTGAACAATACCACAAAGCGGGTTCATCACATCGAAGATGCCTTCTATCCGGTTCTGTAGTTTTTAAGATGATTTGAATACAAAAAGCGGTTTATTGATTCTTCCCAGAACCATTTTTGTGATACTAGGCGTAAACAACTTTGCCAGCAGTCCGCGGTTATGGTTGGTGAGGGCGATTACATCTATCGACTGGTTGCGCATATAGGTTTCCAGTCCGTTGATGATATCATCGCTGATAACGATCTCGTATTTTACCGGATATTTAGGGTATTCCTTTTCCATAAAATATTCCAGGCTGTCCATTTTTACTTTTTGCCATGATTTGCGGAGGCCGATGCTGACGTGCACACAGAAAAGGGCAGTATCAAAAGGGTGCAGCAGGTTGATCAGCCGGCTCATGTTCAGGTGGTCCGACTCGTCAAAATCAGTAGCATAAAGCACATTTTTCAGATTCTCGATACTGGTATACCGGCAGTTTTCGGGAATCGCCAGCACTGGTGCGGCGGTTTTTTCTATCACCTTTGCTGTTACGCTGCCCAGAAATCCACCGGTTTGATGACCGATACCCCTGGTGCCAATCACGATAAGGCCGGGTTTATACTTGCGGCTTTTCGCAATGATCTCATCTGCAGCAATCCCGTTGGTGAGTGAATAGGTTATCCGGGTATCCGATTTCTTTTTCTTCGCTTTGGCTTTCAGCTCCTTTGCCAGGTTTACCAACTGATGCCGGGCATTTTGTTCGGCTTCGTGCAGGTAATTGACCAGATTTACCTGGTAGGCATGGCTGGTATCAAAGGGGGCGATATCAATCACCGGATTGTAATAAACATGTAAAAGTTTGATCTCAGCTTTGAGCCTGGCAGCAAGACCAAGGGCAAAACTGCATGCCTTCAGCGAAGCATCGGAGAAGTCAACGGGCACAAGTATCTTTCTGACGCTGCGCAGCGATTTAACTGCTGCTTCTTTTTGGATTCCGTGTTCTGCCTTCGATTTTTCAATAAGACGTAATGCTTTCTCAACATCCGATTTTTTTACCCTGATTTCCACGCCTGATGAAAATGCGCCCTGAAGCAGGTTCTGGTGCGACAGGAAACATTCAATACCTTCTGCAGCAAGCCTGGATTGCAAGAGTAGTGCCCTGGAATTCGAATGACGGGCGATGACTACGATTTTTTCTTCCTGCGGTTCCATAATGCTAAATTTTTGCTGGTTTGAGGAGAATATTTATGCAGAAATATTCTCTGTAAATGTCGTTTTACGAATATACGAAAAAAAACAATCAGCTGCGTATTTTCGCTTGAAAAGATTTGTAGCCTGCAGGAATACAAGGAGAGTGAAGGGGGACAAATTCTTTGAAAATCAGTATTTTTATATTTCATGTGCATGTGATAATCTTCGCTAACTTTGCAGGCTAAATTTTATTCAATGAGTGCAATGAAAAGGATTCCCGGTGAGAATGATCCGGGAAAGCGCAGGAAACCCGTCGGAGACCGTCCCGGTAAGGGAAGCAGCACCCGGAAGCCGGCTTTCGGTGGCAAGCGCGGAAATAAGGATGCTGAGCATTCAGGAGATACGGCAAACGCGGATGACAAAACCTTCAGGAGCCGCAAGCCTTATGAGAAAAAACACGGAGGACCGGACGCCCCCCGGTTTTCAGATAGCAGAAAAGGAGATAGACCATCCCGCCCCCGGAAACGCGATGAGGAATCAGGAGCACCCCGCGAAAAGAGATCCTTTGATCGCCCATCCGGTGAATATCCTGATAGAAGCCGCAAACCTTCTGAAAATAGACTGCACAGTGCTGATGCTCCGAGGTTTTCAAAAGACACCCATGAGGGAAAACCGTTCCGTCCCCGAAAGCGCGACGAGGAATCCGGAACTCCCCGTGAACGGAGATCCTTTGATCGCCCATCCGGCGATTATCCTGACAAAGACAGGAAACCTTACAAAAGCAGGCATGAAGATACTGACCCCCCGCGGCCTTATAAAAAGCGGTTGGAAAAGGGGAGCGGGGAACCGTTCAGCCCCCGTGAACGTACTTCTGACAGCAGGAAAACTTCCGCAGGGGATAACACCCGGAAAAGAGATGACCGTGAGTTTAAGCCGGAAAGAAAGTTTGGCAACAGGGATACAGGATCAAAGCGGCCTTCATTTAAAAAACGTGAAAGTGACGAAGCTTCACCAAAATCCGGAGGATTCCGCCGGGATAAAGCAGCCTCACCGGATAAGCACGTCAGAGGAAAACGCGGCTTTGGCGAGGATGGTACCATACGGCTCAATAAGTATCTTGCCAATGCCGGCATCTGCTCCCGCAGGGAAGCCGATACCCTGATTGAATCCGGAGCTGTTTCGGTGAACGGCAAGGTGGTAACCCTGCTGGGCACCCGCATTTCGAGAGAAGACCAGGTGCAGTTCGGAGGGGAAACCCTGAGTATGGAGAAGAAGGTGTACCTGTTGCTGAATAAACCCAAAGGCTATATTACTACCGTGGATGATCCGCAGGACAGAAATACCGTGATGATGCTGGTGAAGGATGCCTGCCGCGAAAGAATTTATCCGGTTGGCCGTCTCGATCGCAATACTACGGGCCTGCTGCTGTTTACCAACGATGGGGATGTTGCCAAAAAGCTTACCCATCCCGGACACAAAGTCCGTAAAGTTTATCATGTTGAGCTGAACAAGGGACTGAGTAAAGCGGATATGATTCAGTTATCCGAGGGCATTGAACTGGAAGACGGTATGATGGCTGTGGATGAAATTGCCTATACCGGGAAAAACGATGACAAAAAGAATATCGGCGTTGTGATTCACTCCGGAAAGAACAGGGTGGTCAGGCGTTTGTTCGAAGCGCTTGATTATGAAGTGGTAAAACTCGACCGGGTGGCATTTGCCAACCTTACCAAAAAGGACCTGCCGCGCGGCCGGTGGCGTTTTCTTGAACAGCAGGAGATCAATATGCTGATGATGATCTGAGATTCTCTAAAAATGAATAATAAAAAGCTGCCCCATCAGGGCGGTTTTTTTTTGGACTGCACTGAAGAATTTGCCATTTCAGGAGATCCTTCTAACTGCAAAATGATGGATTTGGACCGGCCGGAAACAAACAGCCGCTGCCTGATGCATGTATAATTCAGACAGGGTGTATTTTATTCCTACGTATAAATACCCATGCGCTGCAGACCGCGTCAGACGTAAAAAGTAGTATTAAACCGTATTGCGCGGTCCTGTTTCACGGAATAATTTTGTACCGTTGAGTTCTGTGTATCTGAATGCAAGCGTTAGTTGTTACTGAGATCTATCGAAGAGTACTTGTAAGATATTGATAATCAAAGTACAACCAACAAAATAAGCTGCAAACACGCATCTGGGGGGATGGGTCGTAAGCAGGGGATACAGGAATCAAAGAACCTGCCGCCCGGGCAGCACAAATGGGAAAACAAAGAAATATCAAAATACCTAGTTATGAAAACATCTACCAACGGCCACAGGGCTGGAGTGTTATTGACAGCAGCATTCACCCTGTTTACAGTTTTATCTGTATCTGCACAGTTTGGAACCCAGGAATCTATTGTTCCTAACCGGATTCCTCCTGTCGATATCCCGGGGATTTCAGGTGACGGAGGAAATTCTTCGCAAAGGGCTCCTTCTGGTTCCATTTCAGTGGCCGAAAACGCTGCCTATAATGCAATGACAGCTCAGCAACTTGTTCAGAATGTGCTGGTTACCGGTTGTTTGCAGGCTGAGAATATCAGATTCGGATATTACAGCCGTAATAATGGAAACTGGACTAATCATAACTGGAGCTCGACTCCCGGAAACCGGATGCTTGGTTATTTTGAAAGGGCTACATCCGGCTTCGCGTTGGAAGAGGGACTTGTTTTATCAACCGGGCGGATAAGTTCTGCCATGGGGCCCAACAACAATGCCGGCCGCAGCGATCAGATGGTCTCCAATGCCTCTGACCCTGACCTTGCCACCATTTCGGGCAGAACCATGTATGATGCGGCTGTCCTTGAATTTGACTTTATTCCTGCAGGGAATACAGTGGAGTTTAAGTATGTATTTGCTTCCGAAGAATATCTTGAGTATGTTCATACCAATTTTAACGATGCTTTCGGATTTTTCCTCAGCGGCCCCGGCATCTCCGGACCTTATTCAAATAACGCAATCAATCTTGCCACCCTTCCGAACGGAGAGGATGTAACCATTAATACCATCCACCCTGCAGGGGTAAATACCAACGGTCAGTCATATCCTGCCCATAATGCTGAATACTACATTGACAATCCTTCTGGATCGCTGACCATGCAGTTTGATGGTTATACGGTTGAGTTGACTGCAACTTATCCTGTAACCCCCTGTGCTACATACCGCATTAAAATGGCCATTGCCGACGCCTCTGACCAGCAGTGGGATGCCGCAGTATTTCTGGGCGCCAGAAGCTTTAATGCCGAAACGCTTTCATTGACCCACTTCGGTAACGGAATCCAGAATAACAATAATATATTTGAAGGTTGTACCAACAACAGGCTTGTTGTCACCCGGATGACTACTGATCTTACTGAAGACTATCATGTAGATCTTATTCTTGCCGGCTCTGCTATTAATGGTTCCGATATTCTTACTTCGGGCGGACAGCCATTTCCGACACAGATTGTGATTCCTGCAGGACAGGCTTCTTATGAAATTCCCTATTATGCTGTGAATGATGGTACGGGTGATAATGCTGAAACCTTTATTGTCAGGGTCAGAAATTCCTGCCCCTGTGATGAAAATATCTCTTATGTTGAAGAAGTCATCAACATTTACGAACAGGTAACCATAGCTTCTGTCTCTGCTACCAATGCACAGTGTGCAGGTCAGAGCAATGGTGTTATTACGATCAATGCTACCGGAGGTTCCGGAAGTTATCTGTATTCCATTAATAACGGAACAACCTGGCAGTCATCAAATACATTTACCGGATTGTCAGCAGGATCCTATACGGTTCTTGTAAGAGATCCGGGAAGCTGCTACGAACCGGTTTCCGCTGCAGCCACCATTGGTGAGCCTCAGCCGATTGTTGCCAATGCCGGAAGCGATGTTTCCATTTGTTCTGGTACCAGCACCCAGCTGAACGGAACAGGCGGCGTATTGTACTCATGGAGCCCTGCCACCGGACTGAGCAATCCTTCTATTGCAAATCCTGTTGCATCTCCGGCTGTCACCACCACCTACACCCTGACAGTAACCAATGCATCCGGACAGTGTGCTTCAACTGATCAGGTAATTGTTACGGTTAACCCTTCACCGGTTATAACAGTTAATCCAGCAGAAGTCGAAGTTTGCCGCGGAACTGAAGTGACCATTACTGCTTCGGGCGCAGCCTCTTATGTTTGGAATCCGGGTGGAGCAACCAGCGCATCCATTACAGTGAGTCCGGTTTCGAATACCTCATATACAGTTACAGGTACTGCAGCCAATGGTTGTACAGGAACTGCTTCTTCACTGGTGATCGTTAAGGCTACACCCAACAATGTCAGTGCAGGTCCTGATGCAGGCATAGGTCTGTGCGAAACACATCAGCTGCAGGGTTCAGCAACCGGATCAGGGACATTGCTCTATACATGGGCTCCCGCAACCGGACTGAGCAATGCCAATATTGCCAATCCCGTTTTCACTCCTTCGACATCCGGAACCTTTACTTTTACACTTACAGTCACCAATCAGGCAAGCGGTTGTTCAGTATCGGATGAAATGAGCATTGAAGTTGCCGAGCCCCTGGCTGTAACTTCTGTTGTGAATAACAACTCATGCACTACCGTTGCAGACGGGTCCATCGATATTACCGTTACCGGGGGATCAGCTCCTTATGCTTACAGCTGGACCGGTCCCAATGGTTATACTGCCGGAACCGAAGATCTGTCAAATATTGTTGCCGGAACCTATACAGTTGTGGTTACAGATTCGGATGGATGTACATTCACCGGCAACTATACCGTAGGAACCGTTCCCGATACCACTCCGCCAACGGCAAGTAACCCTGCCGATATCGTCCTTTCCGGATGTAATGGCACATTCCCCGATCCTGACATTCTGGTTGTTACCGATGAAAATGACAATTGTGAAACTCCGGTTGTGGCTTGGGTAAGCGATGGCTCACCTGTACTTGACGGATGTACCGAAACAATTGTAAGAACATACAGTGTTACCGATGGTTCCGGTAATTCGATCAACGTATACCAGAACCTGATCAGAACCATTGACACCGAAGCTCCGGTAATTTCAACCGTAGCCGAAAGCGCTGACCTGGGTTGCAACCCGACCGTTGTAGCTCCTGTTTTCACCGGACTTGACAACTGCGCCGGTGAGTTTACTCCTGAAGTATCCACTGAAGGTGCCTCAAACACTGGCTGCGCTTACACCCAGACCTGGACCGCCAGCTATACCGACGCCTGTGGCAATGCCGCTGCTCCTGTAAGCATTACTTATACCTGGACCGTTGACACCGAAGCA
>JAMLHF010000108.1 GCA_023957275.1 Lentimicrobium sp.
AATAAACTATTATACACATAACGGCAGATGGGTGCTGAATACTTTTATTCCCGAGTTCAGGTATTCACAATCTGACCTTGCTGAGGGCACTAATTATTTTCAGCTGGGATTGTTTGAGGAATATTTTTTAAAGGATGAGCAGATTGTCATTATAGGCGATTTTGAGGGAGCGAATGATATCCACCACTCCATGGCAGGCCTGATTTCAGGGCCGTTAATACTGGCAAATATTATGAACTCCCTGATGAACAATGATCACGTAATCTCAGTCTGGTACATCGTGCTTTTGTTCATTGTGTTTTTCTACGTTTCCTATCATAGCTTTTACTGTGAGAGCAATGCCGGGCCAGGCAAATCGTTGTGGAATAAATTAATACATCAGATCAGGGATAAAAAAATCTACCTGATATTGCTTCTGTTGGTTTATTTATCTATGCTTGTATTTCATCACTATATTCATATCCTTATCCTGCTGAGTTATTTCGGCCTGATTGAAGGGTATAAACATTACATGCTCAGGCCCGGGAAAAAAGAACAACCGGATTGCTGAACAGCGCTGATGCCATTCTCTTAATCCTGGCTGCAACAGATTTACTGGAATATCCGAAGTAATCGGGCATCAGGTATGTACCTGCCGGAAGAGGACCGGGATCTTTTTCAGATTTACCACTTCCTGAAACATTTTTACTGGGCATATGTTATCCATGCCAAAATACTAATTTTGCGACCCAAAAACCATCCTTATGCTTTGTATTATCCGCCACGAAACCGATCCTTACTTTAACCTGGCCGCTGAAGAATACGTGCTGAAAAAATTCGAACGCGACAGCTTTATGCTCTGGCGCAACGAGCCTGCCATCATCGTGGGCAAGCATCAGAACACCCTGGCTGAAATTAATCAGGATTATGTCAAAGAAAACATGATCAAGGTTGTCAGACGTTTATCGGGAGGCGGAGCGGTGTTTCACGATCTGGGCAATCTGAACTTCACCTTTATCGCTTCGGGCGAGAACCATCAACTGGTCGACTTCCGGAAATTCACTCAACCCATTCTGGAAGTACTTCAAAAACTAGATATTGAAGCCAGATTTGAAGGACGCAACGATCTTACAATTGATGGACGGAAATTTTCGGGCAACGCGGAACATGTGCACAAAAACAGGGTATTGCACCATGGCACCCTGCTTTTCTCGGCTCAGATGGCCGACCTCTCCAGTGCACTGAAAGTTGATCCGGATAAATTTCAGGACAAAGCGGTGAAATCGGTCAGAAGCCGGGTAACCAATATCAGCGAGCACCTGAAAATACCGCTTACCGTGCTTGAATTCAGGGACCTGGTTCTGAAGCATGTAATGGAAAGCACCCCCGGCGCTGAGCTATACAGTTTTACACAGGATGATATCGCCGCCATCAGCAGGCTCAGGGATGAGAAATACATTACCTGGGAATGGAATTTCGGTTATTCGCCGAAATACAACTTCCGGAAAACGGTAAAAACCAACGGCGGTAAACTCGAAGTCACGCTGGAAGTGGTAAACGGAACCATTGAAAAAGCCAGATTCTTCGGGGATTACTTCAACAAGCTTGATCCCTCCGATATCGAACATGCGCTGACAGGCACCCTGCACAACGAAACGGCAATCAGGGAGCGGCTGAATGATTTTGAGATAACGGACTATTTCCTGAAAATAGGCAGGGAGGAGCTGATTACCGCGCTTTTCTGAAAGCGCAGATAAACGCTGAACATTAGTTGTGGCCGATTGTTTAACTCAGGCTTAACATAAAAATCAACCAGGACTAATGGAAGCACAACAGGTATTTGACAGGCTCTGGGCCGACTATATTTCGCAGAATCCCGCAGCCAAAAGAGTGTATGACCTCTTTACCGCCGAAGGCGAAACCGTTTACAACGATCACATTGCCTTCCGCACATTCAACGATCCCCGCATTAATATTGAAGTCCTGTCTCAGGAATTTCTGAAAGTGGGCTATGAATACAAAGGCTCTTACAATTTTGAGCAGAAAAAGCTAAATGCCAGGCACTTTGAGCATAAAACCTTTAAAGATGCCCCCCGGGTCTTTATCAGCGAGTTGCGTACCGAAGAGTTTTCTCCGTTTCTTCAGGAAGTGGTAAAAGGAATTATTGACGCCATCCCTTCAGGGATGACCGGGAAAAGTGAGTTGATTTACGCCGGCAATCTGTGGGGTACCCCTTCCTTCGAAGTTTACGAAGCCCTGCGCAAGGAATCGGAATACGCTGCCTGGGTTTATGTTTACGGATTCAGGGCCAACCATTTTACTGTTAGTATCAACGGACTAAAAAAGTATGATACCATCCGCAAGGTAAACCAGTTCCTGAAAGACAATGGATTTATCATCAACGCTTCGGGCGGCGAGGTAAAAGGCACCCCCGGAGAGTTGCTCGAACAGTCAAGCATTATGGCAGGTATCCTTCCGGTGAAGTTTAAGGAAGGGACCTTTGAAATTCCCTCCTGTTATTATGAATTTGCCATGAGATACCCGGATTCTGATGGCAAACTTTATTCTGGTTTTATTGCTAAATCAGCGGATAAAATCTTTGAAAGCACCGACTTCTACAAGAAGTAACCTCTTCCACTGAAATTGTGTAACATTGTAAATCCTGGTTGAAAAGCCGGGATTTCTTTTAACAGGACATAAAAAGGATTATGCTTCCAACTACTCAGGCCAGTATCCGGAAATTGCCGGAGGAACTGACCAATTCAGAGATCCGGGGCCACGCATCCTGTCGCGTGGGGCATATTTCAGTTTCTGATGCCTTGACCGGAAGCTGTATTGAGAATCGGCGAATTCCCGAAGAACGCACATTATATGCCAACTCCGGGCATATCCACATCCAACTTTCAAAAAGCCCTGAATACGCTGAGAACGAACTTACAGAAATCATCGCCAGTTCATCCTCTGAATTCATCAACAAAACCAACTTCTGTCAGGGCATGTTCGCCTGGCAGCAAAGTTGCTCTGCTTTCTCCGTTTCAAAATAAGACGTTAAAAAATATGCAACTACATTCTGAAATAACCGGAACACCATAAAATTCATACTTTTGACGAGGAATACCAGGAATTTATCAAAATCCACCAGCAAACCCTAAAACCTGAAACATCAGCATGATCCCGGTTAACAAATGGAATGAACTAAGGTCCAGGCTTAAAGGCGATTTATTTACAGGCGAAAGCATGCGGCTTCTCTATGCTACCGATGCTTCGGCCTACCGCGAACTGCCAGCCGGGGTCTGCAGGCCAAAAGACGAGGACGACCTCAGGTTGCTGATTGACTTCGCCGCGAAGATGAAGATACCCCTGATCCCCAGGACTGCGGGTACATCTCTTGCCGGGCAGGTGGTGGGCAGCGGACTGGTGGTGGATGTTTCCAGGTACATGACAGAGGTCATCGAGTTGAATGCGGAAGAGCGTTGGGTCAGGGTTCAGCCCGGTGTGGTGCTTGACGAACTGAATAAGATGGCTGAACCTTACGGACTTTTTTTCGGCCCTGAAACCTCCACCTCAAACCGCTGTATGATCGGCGGCATGGTCGGCAACAACTCCTGTGGCTCCCACTCCCTGGTTTATGGCAGCACCCGCGATCACACCCTCGAAATCAAAGCCCTGCTCAGCGACGGTTCAGAAGCAACCTTCGGCCCCTTAAGCCCGGAAGCCTTTAACCAAAAGTGCTCGCTCGGCAATCTGGAAGGAAAAATCTACCGCTCTGTGCGCGACATGCTGGCGGATCCGGTAAATCAGCAGGAAATCCGTTCGCAGTATCCTGATCCTCAGATTGAAAGAAGAAACACAGGCTATGCGCTCGATCTGCTGCTTGATTCCGAACCTTTCACTCCGGACGCACCACCCTTTAACTTTTGCCGGTTGCTGGCCGGTTCGGAAGGCACCCTGGCATTCAGCACCGAGATCAAACTTAATCTGGTTCCGCTGCCGCCCAAAGAAAAAGCCCTGATCTGCATTCATTGCGAAAAGCTGGAAGACGCCTTCAAGGGCAACCTGATCGCCCTCAGGCACAATCCGGTTGCCGTGGAACTGATCGACAACTACATTCTGGAGCGCACCAAAGACAACATTGAACAGCGTAAAAACCGGTTTTTCATCCAGGGTGAGCCGGCCGCCATCCTGGTGGTGGAACTGGCGCTTGAATCCCGCGAAGCCATAGACAGCCTGGCTGCAGCACTTGAAGCCGATATGCGTAAGGAAGGTTACGGATATCATTTTCCGGTGGTTTACGGCAATGACATAAATAAAGTGTGGGCCCTTCGGAAAGCCGGGCTGGGACTGCTCTCCAACGTCCCGGGTGATGCAAAACCGGTGGCCGTGATCGAAGATACCGCGGTAAATCCGGCCGTGCTGCCCGATTATATGGTCGACTTCAGGCTTATGCTTGAAAAACTGGGACTTGATTGCGTGTTTTACGCCCATATTGCCACCGGCGAGTTGCATCTTCGCCCGGTGCTGAACCTCAAGGACCCTGGAGATGTGGAAATGTTTCATACCGTAGCCCTTGAAACGGCTAAACTGGTAAAAAAATACCGGGGTTCACTCAGCGGCGAACATGGTGACGGCCGTCTGCGCGGAGAGTTTATCCCGCTGATGCTGGGGGAACACAATTACCAATTGCTTAAGGAAGTCAAACAAACATGGGATCCGCATGGCATCTTCAATCCGGGAAAGATTACCGACACCCCGCGGATGAATACCAGCCTTCGCTATGAATCAGGGCAGGTCACCAGGGAAATTGACACCATTCTTGACTTTTCAGCCAATCAGGGCATACTGCGCGCGGCCGAACAATGCAACGGCTCTGGCGATTGCCGCAAATCGGAGATATTTGCCGGCACCATGTGCCCCAGTTATCAGGCCACCCGCGACGAAACCGCCACCACCCGCGCCAGGGCCAATATCCTCAGGGAGTTTCTGACGCGCAGCAACAAAGAAAACCCCTTCGACCACCGGGAGATCTATGAAATTATGGATCTGTGCCTGTCGTGCAAAGGGTGTAAATCGGAATGCCCTTCCAATGTGGATATAGCCAAATACAAAGCGGAATTTCTTCAGCATTATTACGATGCCAACGGTATTCCGCTGCGTACCCGAATGATCGCATACATCACTGCTTTCAACAGGCTTGGAAGCCTGGTTCCCGGAATTTATAATTTCTTCCTGAAGAATCCCGCTTTATCGGGAATGCTTAAAAAAGCACTTGGTTTTGCTCCCCAAAGGTCCATCCCATTGCTTTACAAGACTACGCTCAGGGCCTGGCAGCGGAAGAACAGGAATAATCCGGCCGATGGACGGCTGGTTTATCTTTTTGCTGATGAATTCACAAATTACAACGATGTAGAGGTCGGCATCAGCGCCATCCGCGCCTTAAACAGACTGGGTTACAAGGTCGAAATTCCGGAACACACCGAAAGCGGACGCACATTTCTGAGCAAAGGCCTTTTGCGCAAAGCCAGGAAACTGGCAGAGAAAAATATTACATTGCTTTCACCGGTCATCTCCGCTGAAACCCCGCTGATCGGAATAGAACCCTCCGCTATTCTGACATTCAGGGATGAATATCCTGACCTGACAACCGGAGCGACAAAGGAAAAAGCTAAAGCCCTGGGTGCAAACTGCCTGCTGTTTGAGGACTTCATCATGCAGGAATTCAACGCCGGCCGCATCAGCAAAACGGCATTTACAACCTCTGCAGAGAAAATCAGGCTGCACGGACACTGTCACCAGAAATCCCTGGCCGGCACGGCATCCACCAAACTGATGCTTACGTTGCCCGAAAATTACCGGGTTGAAGAAATCAAATCGGGATGCTGCGGCATGGCCGGCTCTTTTGGATATGAGGCTGAGCATTATGAAGTTTCGATGAAAGTCGGAGAGCTGGTATTGTTTCCCGAGGTGCGCAAAACAGACGCGAAGACCATCATTGCTGCCCCCGGCACAAGCTGCCGCCACCAGATCAGCGATGGTACCGGCCGTAAAGCACTGCACCCGGTTGAGATATTCTGTGAAAGTATTCTTTAGGGAAAATCATATCTCCTGATGCCGGTGGACAGGCGCAAAGTCCGCAACTCCCGGCATTTGATGTACATAACCGGTAACCGGTTGATTCGATAAATCCAGCCCTGGCACATACAGGCAGATGCTATTACGCTGACTGCGGAAATGAAATTCAGTGCCGGACCGGTTAAGTTCACGGGTATACATCTGTTTTCGGCAGCGGTTATATGCTCCGTTACCTTCCCAGTTCATGCAGCAAGTCCTTTATATCCTTCCAGACAGGATATAAGCGTATTTTCCAGAGCCTTTATCCCGGAAACCCTGCCACGACCATTGCACTCCAGTAAACACCCTGAACAATCATCAACTTTTCATTGAAAATCGAAATCAACAATTTATCAATCAAGGTCAGACGGTTGATGACGTCGTGAAGAAGGTTCAGCCTGTGTTCCGTTTCAATTTTCTCCGGAATCCGGTCATCCTGCAGAAGGTCAGTAATTTCAAGCTGATGCAGTGAAAGTAAAAATGCCAAGCGCCGGTTTTCGTTCATACTTTTGCTTAAGCAGGTGATGGCCATGCGAAGCACTTTTCTGAAACCGGGTGACAGTAAGGCTAGATTTCAATAAAGATATTCAAGGTCATCCAATAACTATGTCGCGGACTACTGCTTATAAATGAATTAAGCCTGTAATCAGGGCCTGTTTCTATTTTAAAGTTGTCGGTTATATCATAACCCAGCAACGGCACCAATCTTATTTCAAGATCGTAGTCCTTTGCCTGAAAACTATTTATATATTCATTACTTACTTTTACATAAAATTCTCCGGGGTCAACCGATTCGCCGTTTAAAGGCAATTCCGACGAAATCCGGTACCGGACCCTGATTTCAGGTTTTTCACTTTCCGAAAAAGTCTGATCACTCATAAACCGGTGCGCCAGACGAAATGCCGCAAACTTTTGGACAATAATAAAATGTTGTATAAAGCGGTGAGATATCTCACTGTCTTCAATCCTCATCAGGTATCCGCCTGCAATTCTTGAATTCAACCCGACCTTTTTAGCTGCTATCAGGGATAAGTCGGTAAGCACATACCTGTATTCGTTTACTGCGTCTCCGTTCACTGTACCGCTCTTCAACAGCTGCCGCGATTCTGCTTTCGCATTAAGTGACCAGTTGTTTTTCAGCGCACTGTTTAAATTCAGTGATGGCATTATACCAAACCGATAGGTGGCCTGGGCAAATACAGCACTCTTGCCCTGCATAAGCACAACTAAAATGATAAATAACAAGGCTTTAGTATTCAAGGTGACTGCTGTTTTTAAAAACTATTTCTGAAACGGAGATCAATTTGCCCTTATCATCAAACAGATATTCGAAAAGTCCGGCCTGCTTTTCCGGGCTGCATTTAATAATAAGTTCATAGTTAATTGTAATGGATGGATTAAGGATATTCATGGTTAATCCGGAAAGCAGATCAGACTCACTACCCGTGTATTGCCGCTGGACTTTTACGATGCTGAATTTTTTACAATCTGTATTGAGTTGCAGATAAACCGATTCTTT
>JAMLHF010000109.1 GCA_023957275.1 Lentimicrobium sp.
CTAACAAGTCGAAAAGAAGACTTGTTAGGTCAGGTTGTTGATTGTTGTGGCCGGGCCTTGTGGAGAAGTCAGGAATTGCGGGGACATAAAATAATCATTGCGTCGTTGCGGCTTTGCGTGGGTTACTTAATGCAGGTTTGATTCTTTTGATGTCCGTAGGATGCGCCGGAGCCGGTCGGAAGACGCGTACTGACCGGGTTGGTTCTTCTCCTTTTGGTGGCTGAGCGTAGCCGAAGTCAGGAGTAGATATACTAAGGACAGATGAGGTGAGGGATGCCTCTGGCATTCGTCCGGAAAGCATGCGCAATCCTTACAAAATGGCCGGGCCTGGTCGTGCCTGGTGTGGTTAAAAAACGCTCCAGTTGAGGCAAAACCTTCCGCGCTTAAAAAGCCACCTTACCAGAAGAATACCGTCAGCGCTATTTTATCACCACCAGCTTATTCACCGCTGTGGATGTTCCGGATTTCAGCAAACAGAGGTAAACGCCGGCCTCCAGGGTTTCCGTTGAAAAAGGCAGGGAATACTTTCCGGGTTCATGAACACTATGCACCAATGAACAAAGCTGCTTGCCGCAAAGGTCGGTAATAAGCACCTCCGTAAGCTGATGCGCAGGTACTTCATAGCCGATTACCGCGTGGTGCTTCACCGGGTTGGGATAAGCCGAAATCCTGCATCCCGGCGGCTGGATTTCAGGGTCAACGGCATTGATGCTGTGTGACAAGGGGCGTATCATGCCGTCAATGCCCGCAACTTCCATGGTATGCATCATCATCCAGGTGCCGAGGATGTACTCCGATCTGGCTGAGAAATCCTCATACAGATAGGAAAAGTTAAATACAGAATCCGTTTCAGTGAAAATACCGCCCACGTCCCCCTCAAACCAGCTTCCGCCCACGCTGCAATCGGTATCATAATCCCCTGAAAATGTAACCCATTGGTCAATGACATACCGCATGATATTATACCTTGCCAGCCCGTTACCTCCTGCACCCACAATGAAGCCGCTGAGTTCGCCGGTATACTGGAATTCAAAGTATCCGCCTTCAACGGGGAAACTGTAATTATCCGTCCGCTTTTCGCTGCCTGCTTCAACCTGACCCACAAGGTAGCCGCCGAAAATCGGAATTTCACCGGATGCGTAATTAATGCTCCGCAACTTCTCCATTCCCCAGCAATCGCCATACGAAAACAGCACTTCGGGAGGCTCCTCCCAGAAATAGCAAAGCTCCCCGTTGCTGTAATCACTCCTGAAAACCGCCCTGATTTCGGCCGAGCCATCAGATGCGCTGTAAAATGACCGCTCCCGGTCGAAATGATACCCTTCGATGCTGTACGACCACAGGGTGTCTGCCTGACGGGTCAGGGACGAACGGCAGGTGGCGCTGAACTCCCACAGTCCGGAATAGTCAAAATCAATGGAAATCAGAGTCTTTGAAACCGCATCCAGGGCTTCCACCCCGAAAGGCAGCAGGTACTCGTGCCTGACTTCAATTTCGGCCCATCCGGCCGTGCCGCCTGCAGTATACATTACCGTTGCCTCTCCCGCTTCATCGGTCACCACGCTGCTTTGAGAAAGGCTCCCCGTGTTGACATCCAGCTTAACCGTCCGTCCGGGCAGGGGCTGACCGTCACAATCGGTCAGTTTGATGTTCAGGGCGGTGGAACTGTTCGCACTCAGGGAAGAGCGCTCCGGATGAATTTCGAGCGAAGCACGTATGGCCATATTGTCGGTGGTATTCCTTTTCATCCGTTCAAAATCCCTGATGGTACCCATCAGCGGGATCAGGGTCTGTGCCGCAGCCATGCCGTTTTCAAGGGCTGATTTGTCCGGATCAAAAACGACCGAAGCCGATTGCACCGGTTCGCGCGTCTTACCGGTCTCGAGACAGACGGTGACAAGATATCCCGGGTCGGTTCCTGTAATCTGGGAATATACCAGATAATTCGACAAAACGGGTCCCGGCGGCGGAATCACGCCATAACCAACACCACTTTGATACACAAGACTGTCTTCGGGAAGATTCAACGCTTCCAGGGCAAGGATCATCTGCCCGTCATCAAAAGCAATACACACCTGGCTGGGATCCTGATACATCAGGGCATCGTTGACGCCCCCTGCGATAAAAAAGAATTCGATCCAGTCCCCGAAGGTAAGGTTGTTGTTCTCTCCCCATACAGGTCTGGGAACCTGGTTATCAATGTCGAAAAGCGCAACGGACCTGCGGGGGCAATCGTTGCACTCCCATTGCTGGGAATAAGCCGGGTGGATCAGGCCCATGACAAACAGCAGGATCGGAATTGCCTTTTTCATGATTACCTCCATTTTCCTGATTTACGAAACAACCGCATCTGCCGCAGGTGAATCATGAAGAAGGAGTATCAAGGAAAGGTTTGCCTTAAGAAAAGGCCGGAAATTATGATGATCGGATAGTAAACCGGGTAAACGGATTCAGGGAGTTTGCAATTCCTCAATAACAGCAGATTGAAACATATAAATCACCTGCAAACTGACGCACTGAACGGGCAGATGTATTAAAGCGTAAGATACGCATTTTCAGCGAAATTTCAAAATTTTATGCGCGTCTTTTATAGCGGATGCACCGCCAGGACCGCCTGTTTCGTTATCTGAAATGCCGGGATTTGATTTCTGACTTTCGGCTGATAAAAAATCCAATGAAGTTAAAAACACAAAAAAGCCTTAAAGATGCGGGGATATGAACTTTAACTATAGGTTTAATTATAAGGTAACCGGCAAAGTCCGGAGTATTTCCCGGTAAACCGGAACAGCTTGTGGTTTGGTGTGAAAAAACACACATCTCCCGGCAAATCGCCCCAGAATCATAAAAAAGGCCTTCCGGATACTTTAAAAACCGGAAAGCCTGTAAGAAATCATCGGTTATCAGACTGTAACAGTATCAGTCTGATAATAACTGAATGTGGCGGTTTTATTGATATTCTATCACAAAATCCCACATATACTCCGCATCCGGCGGGCACTCAAATTCCATGCGGTCAACGCCGCAGTCCCACTGAAGGTTGTTGTTTTCATCAATCAGGTAGGTGGTGCAGGGCTCAGTAACTCCGGCGCCCAGCCGCCAGGTAACATTTGCCACCCGGCCTTCTTCAATAGTAAACCCACCGAGTTTTTCTCCTTCCGAAACCAGTTCAAATGTCCCCCCATTGCCCAGGATATGATTCCCGTCCGGCCCGAAATAATTCGTCATGGCCCAGGTTGTATCGTTCTCGTCGCAGGGAGATGTCCAGCTGCCCATGGTTTCAAGAAGCTCATAGGCCACAGCAGGATCAGCCACGAGCCTGGCATACCGGTAAAAAACATTCCTGAATGTCAGTTTAATGCTTTTATAACTGCCGGCCGGCAATTCAATATCCGAAAATGCGTAATCCTCAAAGAGCATATGTTCTTTGTTGGTCACGGTGGTCAGCCTTTCCCAGTCCAGGTTATCGGGCTGTCCGGCTTTTACTTCACCTTGCGAAACCCACACATCACCCACGCAGAGCATAAAGCTGGTGGTTTCGGTAACGGTGGTTGGCCCGGTGAGTGGTGGATTTGTCGTTGCCACAGCCTTTAAAGGATGCATTTTAAGATTGCCGGCAAGGGGATTGTAGGTTTTGAAGCGTAAAACGCCTGATTTGTCATTGTCATTTCCCTCGTTATCCTTACCGCAGGAAACCGCCAGAAACATCAGGCCGGTGATCATAATCAATAATAATTTTGATTTCATTTTCTTTCCTCCTTAATTTGATTGTTCATCTTTTTTCAAGGCCGGCCATCAAATTCCCGGTACAAAAAAATTATTCCGATAACTGATTTCAGGTCCATTATTTTCAGACCGGTAAGTGTTTATAGCCGGAAACCTTATAAAGTCACCTTCAAAACATATATATTTTTATTTACTCTGCATTAAATTTATTACAGAATTCGTGTAGTCATTGTAAAATGTTAAGCCTGATTCTTCATAACTTATCAGTAAAGCCTCCTGTCCGGCCAATTCGCCGGGTTCATGGCCAGGTGTCGATGGCGCTCCCGTCAATGGCTGAACAGGGGGCCGTTACCGAAAGGATTACCGGTTAGCGCGGACGTCCCGCCCCTGCATCCGGTGACGCACCTTATAAAATCAAAACATAATCAGAAGACCTGACAAGTTGGAAGAAAACTTGTTAGGTCAGGTAATTGATTGTTGTGGCCAGGCCCTGTGGAGAAGTCAGGAATTGCGGGGACACAAAATAATTATTGCGTCGTTGCAGCTTTGCGCGGGGAAAGTTGTATGGTGATAAGAAGACCTGACAAGTCGAAAAGAAGACTTGTTAGGTCAGGTTATTGATAGTTGCGGCCAGGCCCTGTGGGGAAGTGAGGAATTGCGGGTTCGCAAAATAATCATTGCGTCGTTGCGGCTTTGCGCGGGGAAAGTTATGCAGGTTGTATTCTGTTGAGGTCCGTGGCACGTCCCGCTTCTTGGCGGGAAAGACGCGCGCTAACTGGATTCCATGATTCTCTGTTTTCTTTGTAATCCCAGTAACGTAAGGCAGCGTAAAAAAATTTCAGCATTCGCATAAGCGACCTTCTGGTTTTCGTACGCTATATCATCTGATAAAACTAAAACAGCTAACCTTGGTACTACAGAAAAACAGGCAGTCGCGTTGCGAATGCGCGGCCCCGCGGCCTGAGCGGATAGAAAGAAGAAAGTCAACAGTTTGTGCTGACATCACCAGGCTTTGATTGGAAGATCAATTAAAAGAAGACCTGACAAGTCGGAAGAAGACTTGTTAGGTCAGGTTGTTGATTTTTGTGGTCAGGCCCTGTGGGGAAGTCAGGAATTACGGGGACGCAGAATAATCGTTGCGTCATTGCGACTTTTCGCGGGGAAAGTTATCCAGGCTGGTCACGGTTGGTCTCGGTTGATCTCGGTTGGTCTCGGCTGGTCTCGGCTGGTCTCGGCTGGTCTCGGCTGGTCTCGGCTCCGCTCGACCACCGCCGCTCGACCACCGCCGCTCGACCACCGGGACAGAATCATAATTGAAAGGTCCGTGATTACCCATTGAAAGGTCCGTGACACGTCCCGCCTCTTGGCGGGAAAGACGCGCGTTAACTGAGGATTTGAGGGTTCGCAAAATAATCATTGCGTCATTGCGGCTTTGCGCGGGGTAGGTTATGCAGGTTTTATTCTGTTGAGGCCCGTGGCACGTCCCGCCTCTTGGCGGGAAGACGCGCACTATCCGGATTCGTGCATTCGTGGCAATCACTGCAACCCTGACACACTTACGAGCCTCCAGAATTAGTATTTTCGCATTTTAAATCAATCCATGGATCAGGCGAAAAAGGCTTTCGAATTGATGAATCACTTTGGCAGCAAACGCCTGCCATTCCTGTTCGTCATTGACTTTGAATGCCGCAAACCGGTGGTGCTGCCATTGGAAGAGGCAGGAAAGGAAGGCATTTTCTTTGACTTCAGGGGGCAAACCAATGCCGGACCGTCATTTTCAGCGCCTGCGGATTCATTGATATTTGAAAAGTATCCCATCCTTTTCAGCGATTACCTGAAGGCCTTCGAACCCGTGATGGCCGGCCTGCAATCCGGCAATTCCTATCTGCTGAACCTTACCTTTCCGACACCCGTAAAGATCAACCGCACCCTGTCCGAAATCTTCTTCCTTAGCCGGGCGCCTTACAAACTGCTTTTCAGGGATGCGTTTACCGTTTTTTCGCCGGAGTGCTTTGTCAGGATTAATAACGGGATCATCTCTTCCTTTCCCATGAAGGGTACCATCGACGCCGGTATGCCCGGTGCCGACCGCCTGCTGCTCGAAGATGCCAAAGAAATCGCCGAACACCATACCATCGTCGACCTGATCCGCAACGACCTGAGCATGGTCGCGGAAGCGGTAAAGGTGAAACGCTTCAGGTACCTCGAAGAGATACGGACCAATCACCGGCATCTGTTGCAGGCCAGTTCCGAGATCACCGGCCGGCTGCCCGTTGACTGGGCCTCACAGGTCGGCAACATCCTCAAGGCGTTGCTGCCTGCCGGAAGCATTTCCGGGGCGCCCAAAAAGAAAACCCTGGAGATCATCCGCAGGGCCGAGCCGGATGAGCGGGGCTACTATACCGGCATCTGCGGGATTTTCGACGGTCACGGGCTGGATTCGGCCGTGATCATCCGGTTTATTGAAAATTCGCCCGGAGGTAAACTTTTCCGGAGCGGCGGCGGGATTACCATCAACAGCAATCCTGAAAGTGAATACCGTGAACTGATCGATAAGATATATGTCCCTTTTGTTTGAAACCATCAGCATCCGCGACGGCAGGCCCGAAAACCTTCGCTGGCACCAGCAAAGGGTTGATGCTTCGGTGAAGGCCGCTTCCGGCCGTGTGCCATCCTTCCTGCTGACGGAGGAGATAAAGGTGCCGCCTTCTGCTGCCTCAGGCCAATACCGCTGCCGGGTGGATTACGATACGGAGATCAGGGAAATTACCTTCCGGCCCTATGTTTTCAATGCCATCAGCAGCCTGAAACTGATTGAGGATAACACGATCACCTATAACCTGAAGTTTGCTGAAAGAACAGCCCTGTTGAATCTGTTTGCGCAGCGCGGCAGTTGCGACGATGTGCTGATTGTGAAGAACGGCCTGATTACCGACAGCACATACGCCAATGTGGCGCTGCTGAAAAACGGGCAATGGTTCACCCCCCTGGCGCCGCTGCTCCCCGGTACCTGCCGTGCCCGGCTGATTGACGAAAATATGCTGATCCCTGTTCCGATCAGGGTGGACAACCTGTACCATTACGAATCCATACTGCTGATCAATGCATTGCGGGGGTTCAGGCCAGAGACGGCTTTTCCGCTGAGCGGAGTGAGGTTTTAGGGATTAAAAAATTTAAAAATTCAAAGATTCAAAGATTCAAAGATTCAAAGATTCAATAATTCAAGGATTCAAAGATTTAAGGATTCAAAAATTCAAGGATTCAAAAATTAATTTCGGTGGTTGAGCGGAGCCGAAACCATCCGATATTTAAAGATTCAAGAATTCAAAGATTCAAAGATTCAATGATTCAAAAATTCAAAGATTCAGAAGTACGAAGTAAGAAGTAGGGAGTAAGTAGTAGGTAGTAAGATGTAATTAGTAAGTGGTCGGATTCTGATTGATGCGGACGTTTTTCGCTGGGGTTTAATGAATTGTCAGGACATTTCGTTGATTATAGCAGTTTGGTTATGCAGAGAAGTCAGGAATTGCGGGGACGCAGAATAATCTTTGCATCGTAGCAGCTTGCCCCGCTGTGGCGGGGACTTTGCGCGGGGTAGGTTATGCAGATTTTATTCTGTTGAGGTCCGTGACACGCGTCTGAAGACGCGCGTTAACCGAGGATTTGAGGGTTCGCAAAATAATCATTGCGTCATTGCGGCTTTGCGCGGGGTAGGTTATGCAGGCTTTATTCTGTTGAGGCCCGTGGCACGTCCCGCCTCTAGGCGGGAAAGACGCGCGCTAACTGGATTCCATGATTCTCTGTTTTCTTTGTAA
>JAMLHF010000011.1 GCA_023957275.1 Lentimicrobium sp.
AGCCACAACAAAGGTCGAAGTACACTGATCATCTTCGCAGTCACCATCTACCATGTAAGTGAACGACAGGTTAGCACCTATACATTCAACATTGGCAGGCAACTGAGGTATCTGACCGATATTGGTGGTTACATTGCAACCGCCTGTGTAGCCGAAGCCGGCAACCCATGAAGTATAGGCAGCCTGGATATCAACGGAAGGTGTACATGCGGGCAGGTTAACCGGTTCAGCGCAGGTAACTTCAACCTCAGGAGCCGGAGCTACTATGAAGGTTGAAGTGCACTCATCGCTGGAGCAGTTGTCGCTGGCGGTATATGTAAATGACAGGTTCACACCGTCGCAAAAGTCTGCAGGCAGTGTCGGAATCTGAGCGATATTGCTTGTTGCACCGCAACCACCGGTGAAGCTGAATCCGGCAACCCATGAAGTATAGGCAGCCTGGATATCAACGGCAGGGGTACATGCAGGCAGATTAACAGCTGTAGCACAAGTGACTTCAACCACAGGAGCCGGAGCTACTATGAAGGTTGAAGTGCACTCATCGCTGGAGCAGTTGTCGCTGGCGGTATAAGTAAATGACAGGTTCACACCGTCGCAAAAGTCTAGCGGCAGTGTCGGAATCTGAGCGATATTGCTTGTTGCACCGCAACCACCGGTGAAGCTGAATCCGGCAACCCATGAAGTATAGGCAGCCTGGATATCAATGGCAGGGGTACATGCGGGCAGATCAACGGCTGTCGCGCAGGTGACTTCAACCTCAGGAGCCACCACACTCACCTCCTTCTGACACGTCCTCGAGCAACCAAAACTGTTGGTCACCGTCAGGTTCAGGGTAAATGACTGGTTACATCCCGAACCTGCGGTTACACTGACCGTTTGGGTATTGTCAGCACCCACGATGGTTGCATTTCCGCTAACCGACCATATATAGGAGCTCATGCCGGCCGGGGCAGAGTAGACCATTCCAGCAGTCAGCGGACAGACCGGACCATCCGGACCAGTAATCAGGCAGTCAGGACGGGGGTGAACGGTAACCGTAATGGGGACTCTGGGCCCTACGCAACTGGTTGACACCCCTTCGGCTACCCAGTAATTGGTTATACCGGGCGTTGCCGTTGAAGGCGTTATGCTCAGCTGAGAACTACCTCCTGTTGATGTTGTGTAATAATATAAAGTATATGCCGGGTCTGTCGGCGTTGCTGTCAGCGGCACAGCGGTATCATCCTGACAGTATTCAGGATTTACCGGGTCAGGAGATGTATCTATGCTGGTCACCGTAATCGTGAATTCGTAATAGCAATCCGTGATACCGGGAGGTACAGCATAATACGTAATAGTTCCGGGGGTTGCCGGGAAAGGATTTCCGATGGTATATTCGGTCGAGCCTTCATCGGGTGGATACTCATTGTAGAACCTTGATCCAACCGGAAAATTACCAAGCACTTCGGTAACGGGGATCACCCCTCCGGGGAAATTGCAATAGGCAAAATCCGGAATTGCCGGGGTTCCCTGACAATTCTGGTTCACATAGTCTGCAGCATCAATCAGTACATTTACAGGATCATAAATGGGCTCTCCTTCACATTCTCCGATGGTTGTATAACCCTGAATAAAGGGAACATCCGAGACTTCGATATTGGAAGTAGCCCCGGTTCCTTCGATGATGCCATCTACGGTAACGGCAACCTCACAATTGGCGTTGCTGAGGATTACACAGTTTGTCGTTACCTGAAGCGTATAGGTAAGGGTGGCGAGCAGGTCATCCGGATCGGCCGGAAGCGGAAGAGTACCCAAATCCCAGACAATAGAGCCTGTTGCGCCTGCACCTGCATCATAAATAGGGGCGGAATTTCCAACCGGGGTATAGGTGAAGCTGGCCGAACTGCTGACATACGAAGCGGAATAAGGCATCGGAATGACCACCTGGGCATTGTTGATGGGTTCGGTTCCCTTGTTTCTGACTTCAAGCTGATAAACAATGGTTTGCCCCGGCAAAGCCTGCATCCCGGGGGTATAAGGCACCCCGTTAATCGTGGCAAGCGTATTGAGGCCTTCGGGTTCCGGCCGGTAGGCATCCACCGCCATGGCTATGCAGAAGATAATATAGGTATCCTGCGTTGAGCCATATCTGAACGTGGTTGAACTCTGGTTATTGGTAATAATGCTGTTTCCCGTGTTCGGGATTGCAAACATGGAAATATCCATCCCCGTATTGTTCAGCAGGTTCGGATTGCGGGCATTGCCCCCGGTAAAGATGGAGCTGTTGAAGAAATTTGTGGTTGCATTGCCTGCATGACTGAGCGAAACCCAGTTGCTGGCCTGGTTGATAATCTGGAAATAGTCACCTGCAATAGGGCGGTCACCTTCTCCTGCCATCATCCCCAGCTTCATATTTACATCCCCGCTCAGGGTTGTACTGAAACCAGAAACCGGAAGATTATAGTTCACTGTAGTGTTGCCAACCACATAAGCATGTCCATCAAATAAAGTAATGTCTCGCCAGCTCATTTTCGAATTCTCGTAAATGACTACCAGGCCCCAGCCACCGTAGTACCCTGTTCCGTCATTATAGGCGCTTCCTTCACGTAAGGCAATATCAGCCACAAAATAATTACCAACGCCATATTGGCGAACATAATCGGTCACTTCAGCATATGCCGAGTACATATTGCCTGCAGTCCCGTTTGGATAATATATATCGGTGGTAAAATTTGCATCGGAAGCTGTTATCGTTGTATATCCTGCAGCATTGGCGTGCTTCAGGTAAACGACACTCTTGTCGTAATTCTTTGTAACGCCGCCTTTGGTCACCGAAAACGTATTCGTGCTGCCTGTATTATGTGCCCGGCCGGTCCAGTATAAACCAGCATAAATAATGTTAGAACATGCAGGATTTGCACCGTTTTCCGTGGAAAAGTCCAGAACGGCTGATGATGAATTAAGTGTATTGGCATCACCATCGATATCAACATAGATCATTGTATTGTTACCGTTTTGACAATCATCACCATCCACACAATAGGATTGCAGGGTCATGTTGGTATTCCCGATCATGGTAAAATCACCCCTGACATTGTAAATGGTCTTGGTCGGCGTAGAGATAGAGGTCCTGGGTTGAAAGCCCACCATTATCTGGGAGTATCCGGGCTCCGGCATCAGCCCTGTGAGCATCAACAACACGATGACACCCACCATCGTATTCACACGGGTGAATACAGAATATAAGTTCTTTTTCATGGCTTTTGGTTTTTATGTTGTTGAATCAGGAAGGAATTGAGACTTTATAAAGTATCATCATCACCCCATCACCCTGCCCCGAGAGCATCGGACTCAGGCGATTCTCGACACAGGTGCGGCTCTGGTTGAATTCAGGGCACACGTCGAAAGTGCAGAGGAAATAGATGTATTTCAGCTGCGTAAAAGCCGTGAGCCGGGTGAGATCTACCTGTGCACCCAGCTCCGCAGGGCTGGTCACCTTGATAATGATCAGTTCAACGCCGGAATATGCCGGCAGCGGCTGGTAAAGATTCGAGATGGATGCGGCATCGCACTCAACTCTAATAGGATAGTCTCCTCCATAATAAGAAAACTCTCCTTTAGTGATGTATAGAGTTGGATGCAGGTCCGCAACAAGACTTTGGAGATGTTGCCCTTCATCAACAATGGCCGTATTGGGCGAGGCCAGCATGGTTGCAATCTGCCTGTCAAGTTGCAGCAGCGTCTGTGCATGCAGATCTGCCGTCAACAGCAGCAGGATAAACCCCAGAAGCCATGCTGCGCCGGATAAGCCATAAGCGCGTTCAGCCCGGGGTTGCCGGGATGTGTTCAGATTTTTCATAACGGTGTTGTTTTGGCATTAAAAATTGTGGTTATAATTGGTTATTCTTAAGTACAAACACGATATCAATAACTTAAAAGCATCAGGCTGGCATTCCTGATACTTCCTGAAACAAGCAGCATTATTCTCATCGTTCCATTCAGGCAGATGAGAACCCAAAACAATCTTTCATCCATACATCCGGCAATACGATGACCAGATACATTCACATAGATGAAGAAAGTACATCTCCTCCGGAAATTCTGCCCGGAATTACAGTTGGGGTTTGAAAAAGTAATATCCTGAATTGAAGGTTTCCTGTCAGGTCAGTTTAGTGTAGTATTTATAGTACCTGAGGCATATTACATATATGTAGCAGGATCAGAGAGCGCATGCAGAAATCTAGCATCAGGATGAATGCATCGTATTATAAATTCCCATAAATTACCCTAAATATATGCTTTCCTAAATCTTGGTGAAAGATAACTCATTTATTTAAAATGCGATAGGGTAAAAAAGTATATTTCATGTACGTCAAATTACGTAGTAAATAATTGCAATTCACATAAAATTATATTACATTTGTTATTTTCCGGCAGAGGATCTACATAAACTAGCTTATGCAGCATTGATTGCTAATCTTATTATATCATACCATTATCCCTTGATTTGGACAAAACGGCCCTGGTACTATGAGATCATTGAAAAAAATTTTCATCGTTGATGATGATGCGGTGATAAGAACCGGTTTAAACGGGATTATCAGGCATACAGGATTATTTGAGATAGCCGGTGAAGCCTCCAATGGTGAAGAATTTTTGCATAAGCTTGTCAGTACTGAAGCCGAAATCGTATTGCTGGACCTGCTTATGCCGGGCCTTCACGGGTCTGAAGTCGCACGCAGGGCAATGGAAATAAATCCGGACCTCAAAATTCTCATTTGCAGCGCCGAAGCATCACAGGAGGAGTTATACCAGTTGCTTGACATCGGCATATTCGGGTTTATTCTTAAGACGGAAGGGTTTGATCAGACCATCAGGGCATTGACCAATGCGGCCAATGGAGTCCCTTACTTCTCTCCTGAATTGGTCGGGTGCGTTGTGAATCACAGCAGACCTGTTACAAAACCTGTTCAATTCTCGCGCCGTGAAACCGAAATCCTCGGATTATTGTGTAAAGGATACAGCATGCATGAGATCGCGTTACAACTCTATATCAGCTCCCGGACCGTTGAGAAGCACCGATCAAATATGATGACGAAGGCTAAAAAAAAATCAACCCTTGATCTGGTATTGTTTGCCATAAAAAACCAGATTATCGCGCCGGAAAAGATTGCATACAGATCCGGCACGTTCAACCACTGTCAAACGGACGAAAAACAGGCTGATCTTTTCTCCGGCACCTGAAATACCCTTTTTTATGAATGATAAAAAATGTACTGTGCGCTGAAGCCCTAACCTTTAAAATCATTCCGGATGAACACCCCATTCCGAATATATATTTCCGATCCGCATGTCATCTTCCGTGAGGGAATAAAAAAGATAATCCATAAAAATAACGGTTTTGTCATTGCCGGGGAATCAGACAACTGGAGCATTACGGATGCCTTCTTTCAAACATCCGGAGCCGATTTGCTGATGATTTTCACCATTCCGCTGAAAACAGGCATAGAAGCTGCCCTTATGCTGAGGCAGAAGCACCCGGGACTGAAATGCGTGTTATTTACCAACACATCCAGACATCCTGACCTTTTTACAGCCATGGATAACGGCTTCTCCGGTATTATTCATAAAGCTACATCCGAAAAAGAACTTCTCTATGCGCTGGACATCATACGTGCGGGATCTGTTTACACCTCTCCCGAGATTCATACCTACCTTTCAAAAAGAAGAGTTACCTATTCTCCGGTTGACGATGACCCCTTGAACAGCAAATGGACAGAAAAAGAGATCCGAATTCTGCGTTATATCGTAAAAGGTTATCACAACGATGAAATTTCAAGGTTGATGAATCTGAGAATCCGCACCATAGAAGGGCACAAAGCAAGAATGATCGAAAAAGCCGGAGTCCCCAATACACTGAACCTTATCCTGTTTGCTTTAAAAAATAAGCTGCTGAATATTAATGATTTATAAAGCGCCCTTTTATTTAGTCGTATTAATCTGATTTCAAATTCAGCCCAGATATCTGAAGACAGACTTTTTTGACCAGAGCCAGACCAGCAGACTGGTGGCTGCAGTTATCAGAATAAAGGAAAAAATAAGGGACGGCAACTCCAGGCTTTTATAAATTATCGTGGCCATATTTCCTATCAGCAGCCACTGAATTACATAAAATGAAGTCACGTACCTGCCCACCCATTTCAGGTACTTAACAGCAAGACTATCCCCTTTCAGGGAAACGATCAGGCTGAACATAATCGTTAAAAGAAGCAGAAACATAACGGCCCAGAGTGTAAAGATAAGTCCGTGGTGATAATACGCAGTGAGTTCGGCAGAAACTGATAAACCATACCGGAAAGTCAGAAGGAAAATAACCAGCAAAATGCCCGCGAATCCCAGCTTCTTCTTTATGGGAATGACAGCCGGATCAAATTCATGATATATCAGGAAAAAGACAAATCCGAAGATGGGATAAGCCAGCCAGGGTAACACAGGAAAATAAGACCACCAGCTTAAGCCATAGAAATAGGAAAGCACGTATGTCAGCCAGGGTTGAGCTCCGTCGGGGGACGGCAGATATTTGCCAGCTGCAGCAGCAATCAGGGCAACAGCCAGCCATGCTGCGATGTGATTGTTCAGCGCAACCCGCAAGGCAGCAATAATAATGATACTTAGCCCGGCCAGAAAAAGGATATCCACTCCAAAAAAGTAAGGCAAAGGATCGAGGTCAAATTTCCCGCTGAATATTTTCAGAAACAGATGGAAGTTCATCCCGATATTCAACAGAAAGCCCCAGCCGATCAGCTTCAAACCCCTTTTAAACTGACGTTTCAATCCACCGGGGTTTGCGGCAATAAACCATCCCATTACTGCCATAAACAGGGGAGCTGCCGGAACCCCGCCCAGGAAAAGAGAAATCCTCCCGGCCAGGCTTTCTGAAAATGTGCTGACAGCAAAAAGCTCCGTCAGATGAACCTGAATCATCAGGACAACAGCAATTCCCTTCATAAAATCCGGCAATGCCTTCCGGGCCGGTATTTTACTCTTCATAATCTGAAATTATTCCCAGTGTTTCAAAAACTCAGCTGATATTAAGTAACGTGATACAAAGCAAACATACTTTAATTAAAAACACCACTGCCGGACAAATAAAATCTTGTAAGATATTGTGAAAATAGCATAACCTTGCAGAGGCCGGTTCACATAAATTTGCCGCAATCATTACTTGATTAAGCTCTATTTCTAACCTACAAAACCAACATCAGAAACATGAGAAGCAATCTGCTGATACTATTACATATCTTGCTGACAATTAATCTCTCAGGTCAGATCACGCTTGAGAACACCTACAACTATTCCGGAACATACACCCATCTGAAACATTCCGGCGACAAATTCTTTTTAATGGATGTGGGCCTGAACCAATGCAGGATTTACAACACTGACCACAGTTTATGGAAAACCATTAACCTGAATGTGCCTTCGGGTAACTATCTATACGACATCAGGTATGTAAGCGAAAATCTTTTTACCACCGACAACACGCTTTGCCTGGCCTATGTTTATTACTATTATGACGAAATAAACCAGTATTATACTTTCAACGCAAAAATTATCAAAGAAAACGGCACCGAACTGCTCAGCATTCCCGGGTGTCAGACGCTGGATATTTACAATACAGAAAACGGGGCAGCAAAATTACTAGCCTACAGCTATGATTATTCACTCGTGCTGTACACAACCATTACAAGGGTTTACAACCTTCCCGGACAAATTACAGGAGTAGACGTGATCCCCGGAAACCAAAATGAAACGGGTTTTTCTCCCTTTCCAAATCCGGCTTCTTCCTGGATTACCATTCCAATCCGCTTACCGGAAGGAAATCCTGACGGCGTGGTACATCTGATGGATGCTGCAGGTAAAGAAATACGCACTTATAATGTTTCAGGAATGCAACCGGATATAACCATTCCAGCCAACGATCTGCCTGCCGGTATTTACTTCAGCATTACTGAATCGGGCAATGTACGATCGGCAACTCAAAAATTCATAGTCAGGAAATAAGAAGTGCCAGAAGTCACGCACCCGCTAATAAGTTCCCATACAAACCCGGAATATTCAGAATTTATATGGATTCTTAAATGTTTGTGTACTTCCGTCACTCATGTGCACCTTCAATTCAGGTTCATTCAGTTGCCTGACAATTTCATCACTGCCGGTCATCTCCGGCAAATATACAAGGCCGAGCATAAAACCGGTATCTGAAGGGATAACCTCAAATTTTACAACACCGCGGTTGTTGCTGATATGGCTCAGCAGGTACCAGGGCATGTCAGCATACGAGGGATCAGCTGCTGCTGAAAAGGGAAGCAGAATATCAGCAGTCCTGGTTGAATCATAGTTTTCGAAGCCGTTGAAAGACATGACAACCGGTTCATACATTTTCTCGAGATAACGCTTAAGGTTCATGGCCTTCTTCGGCTCAACCGAAGCCACCTTAAATCCGGTAATTGCTTCACGGGAATCTCCGTCAACTTCCCACTTAACCTTCTTTTCTTCAATAATCCTGCTGATCTCTTCTGCTGAAACAAGGGCTGAATCAAAATAAACCAGGGTGTGCACCGGTTCACCGAACATGGTTTCGAAAGCCAGGATGCCCGGTTGCTGCGAAGCCTTGATGGCCAGCAGCCCTGCATCGGAAGGATCAAAAAATTTATCCACGGCAAATTCAGCCAGTGCAATCCGGATAAGGCTTGCGGCCGGAGCAGCAATCACCCTTGACACAGGGGTAAATATAAATTCCTTAATCGAAGTTTCGTTTGTAACAGCCGGATCATAATAAATCTTCACGCTGTTGTCAGATACAAATGCTTCTACGCCAAGTGTTCCGGGCAATTCCCTCATATGATTGGCAAACGACATGGCACTGCCAAAACACTTTACAGTCTTAATTCCTGACTGCCGGTAAACAGCGGCATTCCCCATTTGTTCTGCGCTGCCCCATTTTTCACTGATGGTGGGAATATCTGTAACCGAAGCAAACGCAAGGCCAAGTGTTACAAGCGCTACAGTTGCCGCAGCCGGCAGCCAGTTGATTCTTCGTTTGCTGAACTGCAGGGTTTCCGGCTCCGGACAACTTGTTACGCAATCGCCGCACAAATGACAGTCAATATGCTGAACCTTCGGGATATCAGAAATCTTTATTGCCATGGGGCAGGCTTTATCGCAAAGGCGGCAGGAGGTGCAGGTGCCGGAATTTCGGGTAACTTTTACAACCGGAAATATTCCAAATTTCAGGCGGGAGGTTTCAAGAATGACACCGGCCAGACACAGCGCGCCCAACAACCATATCCAACCAATGGAAAGCCCGAAACCTGCTGTCAGAACAGCATAAAGAGCTACAATTCCGAGAAATACAAAACCAAAACTAAAAATATTGGATGCGGCACTGAGCGGGCAAATGTACTTACACCAGAACTGTTTCACAAAGAAGGAACCGGGGATGGCAAGTAAAAGTGCCATCACAGCATAGCTCATCACAACATCGGAGCTAAAACCCGAAAAAATTGCATAATACGGGTCAAAAGTCTTGCAGAAAAGCTCGCTGCTGCTTACCGAATAGTAAAAGGTAATAAACAACAGGGCGTATTTCAGTATCCGGAGCAGGCGGTCGGCAAGCCCTGTAATTATAAAATTCATCTTAAACCGTTTCCCCTGTTTGCTGAGCCATTCGGTAAAGGTTCCAATGGGGCATATATAGCTGCAGAAAAGTTTACTAAAAAGAAAGACCCCCAACAGCAGGGCCAGCCCCATGGCAATCTGGGTAGTGGTCATGGAACAGGCCAGGGAGTTATTTGCCAGAAATGACGACAATGCCTGCAACCCTCCGAAAGGGCAATATGCCTCAAAATCTGCCACATACGACCTGTCAACAAATGGTCTCACAAGCATGTAAGCCAGCAAAGCAACAATAATCCACTGAATGGTGAGGCGGTAATAATTTCTTCTTTTTGGGCGGGCCATTCCTATACGCTTTTTGTTTTGCGATTCAAAAATAATGAGTTAAGAAGATGAAATTGCATTATCACCTTATTCATACTCAATTTAAACAAGAAGCATTCAACTGCCGGAATGAACCAAGCCTTAAATATCATTGATGTCCGGGAAAAAATAATAAAATCTGACCAGAATGCTTAGTAGCTATCGGTTTCAGAAGAATGTAACAAGTTACAGTTTTCTTTCACTTTTTCGCCACAAAGCGATGCACTGAGCCTGCCGAAGTAGCATAATGGCGCCAAGTTGCATGAATTTATTTTTCTCATTTAGTGGTACCTGGTGTCTCCATGTCTTTGCAGCAGGTTCTTTTCATATTTTAACCGGACAATAGTGTTAAAATATTTAAGTTTGTAAGAGAAATATCCATCCCATGGACAAACCACAAAGGAAAATATCCGGATTTATTTTTTCCCTGCTCTTTATCCTGTCATTAGCGCGCTTCGCTTCAGCGCAGGAGCAGGAGAGCAAACCGGAAGAATTCAGGATTATGTTCTATAATGTTGAGAACCTTTTCGACCCTTTTGATGACTCCCTGAAAAATGATGATGAATTTATGCCCCGGGGTATGCGTGCCTGGACATGGAAGAAATTTGAAAAGAAGCTACAGCAAACCGCAAAAGTCATCATCAGTGCCGGTGGCTGGAGACCGCCTGAAATCATAGGTTTCTGCGAAGTCGAAAACCGGTTTTCGTTGATTCAGCTGCTAAAAAGAACGCCGCTTGAACGGTTTGGCTATCAGATAGTGCATGAAGAGTCTCCCGACGCCAGGGGGATTGACGTGGCGCTGATCTACCGCCCCGACCGGGTAAAACATCTGTATCACAGCGCTATTCCTGTATTGTTCGAAGGCGACAGTACAGGGGCTACCCGTGACATTCTTTATATGAAAGGACTTGTGGGCGGAAAGGACACCTTGCATCTGTTTGTCAACCACTGGCCATCAAAATACGGCGGGGCAACGGCTACGATTACGCGAAGGCGCGATGCTGCGCTTACCCTCAGGGCGACAATAGACTCATTGCAACTAAAAGACAACAGGGCTTTGATTGTAATAACCGGAGATTTCAACGATACACCTGCTGACGAAAGTGTGCTGATTCATCTTGGTGCAAAAGACCGTGTTCAGGACAATTCCGGATTTTATCTTATCAACCTGATGCATCCGCTTATGGGCAAATGGGATGTCGGCACGCACAAATTCAGGGAAGAATGGAGCATCATTGATCAGTTCATTGTCTCCTCTCCCCTGCTATTCAACAGTGAAGGCCTCAGAATTGGCGAAAAACGGGCCGAGATCCTGCGCTTCCCCTTTCTGCTTGAAGAGGACAGAACACACAACGGAACAAAACCATTCAGAACCTATAACGGAATGCGTTACCATGGCGGATTCAGCGATCATCTTCCCATTCTGCTCCATCTTGATCTATAAAAAACAGCTGTTTGCAGATATAAGCAAAGCTATTCATCCGTAAAATTCATAATCCACGCTCCTTTATCCTTTACAGGGTGAAATGGCACTCCGGCCTTCTCAAAGCCTGTTTTCCAGTCAAGAGTCCTGCGATAAGCACTGGAGGCATCGGCAATAAACTTTGCCCCGGGGAAAAAAGCAGTCAGTTCATCCGCATTGAGTTTAGCATTTGATGTAAGGATCACAAAATCCACATCTATGGTCCGTCCTGGAGGAGGTTTTCTGAACTCGCCCGATACAATAGCAAAGCGGCAACCATGATATCCCAAAAAACCTTTGTTATAGAAATATACCGGTTCTCCGGCCGGGTTCTCCACTCCAAATCCAACCATCTCCGGAGTCCTGAGTCCGGCCTTAATCCTGAAACCTTCGAGAGGATAGCTGAGCAATGCCGGTTCACTGATAACGGCGGAGTCTGCCAGGATGCAATGCTTCCGGCCATTAACCATGCTGATAACCGAATGCCGGTTTAAGCAATGTACAATCAGCATTTGTTGCCTGGCCCGGTTCAGGCTCACCCTTGCATAATCAGCCGCCAGTAGAAGAATAACAACCAGCACCAAGCCGAACCAGATCCTTTTCCTGTGCAGATATAACGCGAGCAAGGCAAGAATCAGTATGTAAAGCAGCAATGCTGAGAAGCCCGAGACAAACAGGCACCGGCTTACCGCGCCCGGCAATCCTTCGATCATTGCAATCAGCCAATTCAGCGACTTAATCTCGGAAACAAGCACCAATGCGGCAATCTTGCCGAAAGCCGGAATAAGGGAAAAGAAAAGGAATATTACTCCGGTATAAATCAGAATTCCTGCAAAAGGAATAACCAGCAGATTCGTTAAAAGAAAATAGTTGGGGAACTGATGAAAATACATTACCGACAGCGGGCCTGTAGCGAGTTGTGCAGCCAGGGAAACCAAAAGGATATCCCATAAATATTTAAGTATTTTGGACTGAGGTGCCCAGATCTTCTTAAGGTGAGGCTGAAAGGTTACAATACCTGCAACGGCAGCATAGGAAAGTTGGAATCCAACTTCAAAAAGCATGGCCGGATTAAAAATCAGGAGCAAAAAAGCTGAAGCGGCCAGGGTGTTGTAGATATGTGATTTCCTGTTGAGTGCATTGCCCACCGTTACAAGCGAAAACATCAGGGAAGCGCGCATGACAGAGGGAGCCAGACCGGAAATCAGGGCATACAGCCAGATAACCAGAATAATCATCAGCGGTTTCAATACTTGTCCTTTTTTTCTTCTGCCGAGAAAGAAAAACATCTTGTCAGCCATCAGGAAAACGATGCCGACATGCAGTCCTGAAACACACAGGATATGCATGGCTCCGGCACCCGAAAACTCCCGCCGCTGCTCAGGATCCAGGGCGTCATCATATCCTATCATCAGGGCAGCCGCTACGGCATACTCCCGCCCGGCAATACCATATTGTGAAAATATCCTTAAAAACCCCTCCCTGACCTTAAACGCGAATGCCCTCAGTCCTCGGCATTCATACTCGTTTACCATTCTAAAAGCGCCCTGTTTCAGATAAACCTGATGATATATGGCTTTGTTGGCGAGATACCCGGCATAATCAAACTCGCCGGGATTGGCGGGCGGACTCACCCTGACGGGTGCCGCAGAGAAAATAATGCGATCACCATATTTCAGTCCCGTAACAACGGAATCCTTTGAAAAATAAACCATCACCCGGCCTTTACAGATTCTTGCTTCCTGACCCTGATAAATCCTGTCAATACCAACAACAGCGCGAAAGGAGTTTGTCCTTTCTGACGGAGGTTCATCCAGGGTTCCGGAAAAAAGTGCTTTATCATGATTCATCAACCCGGAAAAGTGATCAGCAGAATTGAGCTTATTCTGCAGCGAGGCAAGTTGAAATCCTAAAATGACAAAGGCAAGATTCAGCAGCAAGCCAAAAACCCAGCGAGTACCATAGCCTGTAATACTTTTGCCGGATATTGCCGTCAGCATCATCAAAAACAATGGAATCGCGATACTGTATTCGGGAAGGGTCAGCGAACCGGACAGGAAATAATGCATCAATATGCCGGAAATCAGAGGCAGCACCATTCTTACAAACGGAAATCTCGGCCAGATCTTCACCTAAACATAGATTAACTTTATCGCTATAAATATTTATAATAATAAGGGTTATAAAGATATATAATAATATCAGATAAAGCAAGCGTTTGCAAATATTTTGCAATCCCACCGACAGAAAAATATACATAAGTATTTCACAAACCTGAAATTCACAGGCCTTTTTAAAAGCCGGAGACAACACCGGCATACTTCCGGCCAGGCAGGTAAAAAGGCGACTTCCCGGCTTTGCAGAAAAAAGCAAGCCGGGCTCAGTTAAAGAATCGGTAATTCAAAAGGGATCGTCCTGCAGCCTGTCGCGCGTCACCCGTTGCAGAACAACAGCTAATCAGCGGGCTAATTACAATACTTTGACAACATCTGCCCTGCAGTTTTATGTCCCAGCGAAACGGCCTTTTTCCAATCTTCACAGGCTTCAGATTGCTTTCCCGTTCGCTGATAAGCAAAGGCCCTGTTGTAATAAGCATCTGTATTCCCAGGCTGAAGGGTTATTGCCCGGGTGTAGTCATCTGCCGCCTCGCTGAACATTTCCAGCATAAAGCGGCAATTGCCACGGTTGGTATAAGCCTGGGTGTAACCGGGATCCAGTTCCAGAGCGCGGCTAAGTGCCTGATCGGCTTCGTCATATTTCTTTAATGCAGCCAGGGAAGTTCCTTTGTTAAACCAGGCAAGTGCATGCCCAGGTACTTCAGTACTGACTTTATCATAAACAGCAACGGCTTCTTCATGCCTTCCCAGATTGGCAAGAACAACTCCCTTAAAATTAAGTGCATCCATATAGTGCGGTGCGCGGGCCAGCGTAGAATCGAAGTCCGCCAACGCTTCATTGAACCGCTTAAGCTCATTATACATCTGACCCCGGTAATAGAAATAAGGTGCCTGTGAAGGCCTGATCTCAATGGCTTTGGAGAAATCCTGGTCTGCGCCGGCATAATCTTTAAGTTCCCACTTCGCTTTCCCTCTATAAAAATAAGCATCCGGATTCTTTTGATGTATCTCGATAGATTTCGTAAACTCCCTGATCGCTCCCTGCAAATCGCCTGCAGAGGCAAGACTGACCCCTTTCCGCCTTTCCTCGGCTCCCTTTCCTTTGAAAACAATCGCTTCAAACATCTGCGAGTCTTTGTTTTCAGGTGTCCGGAGCGAAGGTTTACCGGCTTCAATCCCTGACTGCAAAGGTATCCGGTCAAAATCACCTTCAACTTGTTTCAGGGTGGTTGTATCCGGCATCTGAGCCACTTCCGTACTGTCAGCCGAAGTACCCTGTTCCTTTCCCTTACTTCCGTTACAGGAAGATAAAAATATCACCAACAGAAAACCAAGACTTAAAACATTGTTAATCAATTTCATACAATTAAATATTTAATGCACAAAGTTAGTGTAATCTTTTGAATTACTCAGGATCTGTCAACCGCAGCTTTAAAAACTCAACGATGGTTGCAGCAGCCCTGGCGGAAGCCCCCGGCCCGCCCAGTTTCTGACGCAAATCACCATAGTCGTTCATGATTGCAGTTTTGCGCGAATTATCGTACAACAGGAGCCTGAGTTCCCTTTCAAGATTATCGGCGGTAAGTTCATGCTGAATAAACTCTTTCACCACCACCCGGTCCATGATCAGATTTACCAGTGAGATAAATTTAACTTTTACAAGTTTTCTGGCAATCATATAAGAAATCGCCCCGCCTCTGTAGCATACAACTTCCGGAGTTCCGATCAGGGCGGTTTCCAGCGTAGCTGTACCTGAGGTAACCAGGGCGGCAGAAGATTGGTTCAACAGATCGTAAGTACGGCCTTTCAGAACGGCGGCTTTTTGCTTTCCGGCAAGTTTTGCATAAAATGAGTCATCCACCGAGGTAACTCCGGCAATGATAAAATCCACTTCCGGAAACCGGGCAATTACTTTCAGCATTTCCGGTAAAACAGCCCTGATTTCCTGCCTGCGGCTGCCAGGCAGCAATGCTACCAAGGGCCGGTTTGCTTTTTCAGCGACCGGAACAAAAGGCTTGCCGGATAAAGCATCAAGCAGCGGATGACCAATAAACTCAACCTCAACCCCATGGCCTGAATAGAAATCTTTCTCAAAAGGAAGGATCACCAGCATTTTATCAACCACCTTGCGGATGGTTCTAACACGCGACTGTTTCCAGGCCCAGACCTGGGGTGAAATATAATAAATTACAGGCAGTCCGTTTTGATGAAGAAACTTCGCAATGCGCAGATTAAAACCCGGATAATCAACCAGTATAACCCCATCGGGACGATAATTCAGAATATCCTTTTTACAAAAGCTGAGATTGTGCAGGATGGTCCCAAGGTTCATCAGCACTTCGGTAAATCCCATGAACGATAACTCCCTGTAGTGCTTTACAATCACAGCTCCCTGTTGCTGCATCAGGTCGCCACCCCAGCAACGGAAATCCGCTTTCGCATCTCTCTGCTTCAGTTCCCTGATCAGATTTGAAGCATGAAGATCTCCTGAGGCTTCACCGGCAATGATGTAATATTTCATAAACAGTCAGTTTGTCGGGGAGATATGGGTAAAAGCCTGGAAAAGTTATTGCATGAAAACTGTTCAGAAAAGATAAATGCTGAAATCGCCACCATCGATAAACACAAAGTACAGGATTATGGAAATAAAAACAATCAGCAGCGCCCCCATCCCGGCTTTTTCGAACCTGAATTTCCGCATATACCAGCGCATCAGTAAAATCCCGGGCAAAAAAGCCAGCAGCAGAAGTTTATTCTCCGGTCCGCTGACTGAAAACAAACGGTAAACCGGCGGTCCGGCCAGAATAACAACGGCAGCAGATGCCAGCGTCAGCATGAGCGAAGCCAGCATGCCGATGAAGAAATTATCGTTTTTCCACATAGCCTTTCCAAAAGGTCAGTTAAGGTTTCCTGTTTCCCAGTCCCTGAGCAAAGGTATGGTTTTATGCGATGTAAGGTCGAAGTGAACCGGCACCACTGACACATAATTATTTTTCAATGCCCATTCATCGGTATCCATGCCTTCGTCGCGGTTGCGGAACACGCCGGTAAGCCAGAAATAATCCCGCTCATGCGGGTCCTTCCGGTGCTCAAACTTCTCATCCCAGAAAGCCATGGCCTGGCGCACAACCTTTATTCCTTTGATCGGCGAACCGTTTACAGCCGGAATATTGACATTCAGACAGGTATACTCCGGCAATCCTTTCTGAAGGACATTACCGGCTATGGATAAAATATAGGGCTCGCATTTGCTGAAATCAGCGTGAAATGAGTAATCATTCAAAGAAAAACCGATGGAAGGAATATTCTCCATCGCCCCTTCAAGTACAGCTGCCATGGTTCCCGAATAAATCACGTTTACCGAAGAATTTGATCCATGATTGATCCCGGAAACAATCAGATCAGGATTTCGTCCGAGTATTGCTTTCTGGCCCAATTTCACACAGTCGGCAGGCGTGCCGTTGCATGAGTACTCAATATGTCCCGGTTCGTCTTTGAGTTTGTTTACACGCAGCGGAGAGGTGATGGTGACCGCGTGACCCATGCCCGACATCGGTTTATCCGGGGCAACAATCAGCACATCACCGAGTTGCTTCATAACTCCGATCAGGGTTCTGAGGCCGGGAGCATGAATGCCGTCGTCATTGGTAATAAAGATTAAAGGTTTATTCATTATTTTTCAGATTTCTTAATGCTTAAACTTATTAAACCCCCTATGGTTCAATCAGGCTGTCTGGGATTCTTGTTTTCAAAGCTTGTAACGCCGGCAGTAACTATAAATTTCATCACTTCAGCCGGAGGTGCATTGAGCGGGGTGATATTCTCCACAGGTACAATAAACAGGTTGCCCGAAAAATTATAAGAGTGGGGAAGATAAACGGCAACTTTCGTTTCCGGAATACCCAGATTCGACAAATCCCATTTCGTTATAAATCCCATTTTTTCCAGGTTCGCCTCCCGGCTCACTTTTACCAGCACCGGCTCTGTAAACCTGCGCTCTTTACCCACAAATGCCGACATAAAATCCTTGATCGAGGTATAGATAATCTTCACCAGAGGAGCCTGGCTGATCAGCCGGTCGAGGTATGACAGCAGTGGTTTAAAAACAATGGATGAGCCGAGGAATCCGATCAGGGTAATCACCGCAAGGATAACCAGCAACCCCAGCCCCGGGATTCTGAAACCAAGGATATTAAATATTACATCCGTCAGTATCCCGTCAATAAAAGTAAATGATATGAAAATGATATAAATTGTAAGTGCTACAGGGGCTGTAAATAACAACCCCTGCAGAAACCATGTCAGCAGTTTTTTCGAAACCTTATTCTGATTCTTCATGAAATTGGTTGTTATTTCAATAAAACACGGATGATTTTCCGGAGTTTCCGGGTTGAAATGCAAAGTTAGACAATGATCGCTTGTGAATACAAAAACAGTTAACCACAGAAAGATAAAATATCCTTAAAAACAGGGGAAGCCGGAATGATCTCCTAAAAAATTCAAGTCACGAAAAACACATTTCAGGAATCGAAGCCCGGCTTTTAAGGAAAAAACACAGATTCACTACAATGTAAAAATCTGATTTTATCAGAAAAACCAGCTAATTCCATAAAACATCACCCGGCTGAAGGGCCGGGCGATGATTAAACTATTTCTGATAAACTTTGGGTTGCGGTTACTTCACTTCTTTACCCTGGGAAGGTGTAACAGCTATTTTCTTCCCGGAAGCATCGATGCCGGTTTGCTGATGCTGCATAACATCTCCGGAACTGCTGCCTGCCTTCAATGCCGGCTTGTATTCCGGTCCGCTCACCGGGCCATACACTTCAGGATAAATCACTTTTACCGGTACCGGAGGCGTTGCAACTCCACCCTCCGACGCGGGCGATTCTCCGGGAACAGCCTTGCCTTCTTCATTGGACGCACGTTGTTTTGGCACAAAGACTCCTCTGCCTGATGGACTGTCGGGATTCAACGGCTCGGTAGCAGGAGGAGTAACCGGCACGGGCAGGTTGGGTTCAATGTCCGGCTTATCAGGATCAGGCAGCGCAGAAGGATGAACACCCTCAAACAACTGTCCGTCTTCATGATACAAACCTTCGCTGTCAACTTCGGTATTTCCGTCATTTTTCAATCCGCGGGTAATTTTCTCAGTGTAGGCTTTTTCAACCACTTCAGCTGAAACAACCGGATTCTCATACCCGGCCCTTCTGCCGATGGCTATATAATTTACCATAACGCTGTGCTTTCCGCTATTATTCTCTGCAATGGTAAAACCACGGCCGGAAACACTTTCAATGTACACCCCGTTTGAATTTCCCACGGGTGTAACCGTTACCACAACCGGCTCATTTTCAGAAACAGCATCGGCGAATACAGGGTCAAAATCCACAGTTGCTTTGCCTGATGATAACATGGCTGTGCCACTGGTTTGAACCGTTGCCCCGGTAGAAACACTGGTGTAAAGCACCGTTTGCGTGTCTGATCCGTTCTCCTGAAGGTGAATATCCAGATTATTTCTGTATACCGGGCCATTGGCATACAATGCATAATCTCCGCCTTCGGCATATAGACCATAGATTTGTCCGTGAATGTCAGCTCCCATCAGCTCGCCCCATGCGCCTATGCCGATACCTGTTGCAGCCCCGCCGGATTTTCCGGCACCGGAAACATACGATGTAAAATAGCCTCCGTATGTGTTTGAACCACTGTTTTTATACCCCAGGGCGCCCCAGTATGATCCATTTTGTTCCGCTCCTAATATTCCGCCACAACGACTATAGTCGTTGAAGTTAAAACCTGTTGTTCCAAAACTGTAGACATCTCCCCAATATGAATATCCTCTTAAGGCTGCATTATTTGTGTAAACAGTATAACCTGTTCCGTCATTCCGGGCCGGCCGTGTCCTGTATGCGTATAAGCCGGACTGACCATCTCCTTCATCGACTTGCTCGTTGTGATTTATATAATGGGAATGAACCGGACTATAACCAATATAGGACTGTCCATCCGGGTAATTGACATGCAGGAGGGCTGAGGGCATAGTGGTGCCAATACCGACATTGCCACCGGCATGCTGCAATGCAAGTGGATTGGCACCGGCATAGGAACCAATTGCATAATAGGCATTTGCAGGGGTGGAATTATAATTCCAGTAAATAAACCCTTTATTGTCACCCTGACCGATATGAATCAGTGAGTTCGCGTCGGTATCGCCTATGATCAGATTTGTGCCACCCTCATAAGCACTAACATCCTGACCAAGCATCATAGTATGCCCGGGTGTGCTCTCTGCAACATGCAGGCGAGCCTGGGGAGAAGTAACCCCAACGCCCAGATTCCCGCCGGCGCCCTGTAAAACCAATGGACTATTTCCTGAATAAGAACCAATGCTAAAATACGAATTGGCCGGTGTTGAAGAGTAATTCCAGCTGACAAACCCCTTATAGCTTTCATTCTGGCCTATATAGAGAAAGGGGCTTGCATTATTGTCCCCAATGGATACATTAGTACTTGCGCTCCAGGTACTGATCGGCGTCCCGAAGACGGCAGTATATCCCGGACTTTCTTCAGCAACATGAAACAATGCTGCAGGTGACATGGTCCTTACCCCTACATTTCCGCCAACCTCCTGCAGGATAAGGTTATTCAGCCCGTTATATGTTCCTATGCCAAAGTGCGCGAATGAAGGGTCAGTATTATAATACCAGTGCACGAATCCCTTGTTCCCTGAGCTTTGACCAACATACAAAACCGGGTTGGCATTGTCATCACCAATTGACACATTGGTACCTCCCGAATATCCATAAACAGGCGAACCAAAGGCAGCAGTATAGCCGGGATAATTCTCATAGACATGAAAACGGGAATCCGAAGGCAAATCTCCGATCGCCACATTCCCAATGCTATTGATCATCAGGTCTCTTCTGAAACCCCCACCACTTTCGGCATTGATCAACAAAGCATTATCAAAATCATTATAATACAACCATGCCCTGTAATTGTTTTCTACAAGGAAATTTAGTCCGGCATTCCCGTCAACTGAATTGTTGTTGAGTGAAATAAACGGGTAATAATCCTCAATCGTCATATCCCCTCCTTGAAGATAGAGCTTGTCCGTCGGGGTAGAAGTGCCGATGCCAACATTCCCGAGATTATAATAAATGTTTGCTCCGTTATTCAGCCACTGTCCGGCATTGTTCCCGACGAGCGACCATACAGGAACAGCCGGTGTACCTGAATTATAGTACAACCCTGGCCCGTTATCCGTCTGAAATATCATTAATCCCGCTGCAGGACTGACAATCGCGTTGCGCTGCGCCTGCGTCATTCTGGGGGCGAGGAGTCCGCGGTTTGTACTTTTCACATCCAGCATGGCTGAATTGTCGGGTGCGCTGCCATCGGTATTGACAGCAACCTGGGCCAGGGCCGGGAGCCCCAGGGCCAACAGGCAGATAAATAGTAATGCTCTCATAGGTTCTGGTGTTATAAATGTGAATTCTTTAAGGGAATTACAGTGTAACCGAACTTCAGAAAACTCTGCCGGAAAATGAGGATTTTAAATAGCAGAAGGCGGGAAGCAAAAAACCTGGAAATAATTTGGAAAACCCGGCGAGGGATAATTAATGGCCTAAGATACAAAAAATGTAAAACTATTGCAACTTTTCTGTTCAAAAATATCGCCCCAAACGGGTAACATGATATAACCAGTTACTCAAAGGTAATGACAACCGGATTAAGTCAGATTGATAAATTAAGATGTATCCTTGAAACGCGCCGGGGAACAATTACCTGATCGAAATACAAGTATTGATCATATCCTATATCACGCAGGCATTGTCAGATACTTTATCCGGATTTATCAATATATTATGTTTTTATAATGCAGATACAGGTTTAATAATCTCAGGTTGTATTTTTAAACATAGAAAACTGAAAATATAAACCGGCGGGAAGTTGCAGACAACCCGCCGGTTTATTGAAAGTTTAAACAGAACGCAGGAAAGATGCAGCCGTTATTGACCCAAAACAACTACAATACCGACATTGAACTGCACAAAACTACAGATATATTTATACTCACTGTCACGCTCTCCCTCATCTTCAACTTTATAGGTTTCAGTGTCGCTGGCATATCCTGCGTAAACATCAAAGCCGACCCGATCGTTTACAAAATAGGTAGCGCCTACCCCAAGTCTGTAACCAAACAGAGAACTTTTATCATCATTTGAATCACCCTCAGCCGGAATCCACCGTTCCTTATAGGAACCAATACCAGCAGCCGCCTGCGCGTATGGCCATAAACCGTCAAGGTCGGCAATATAATAACGGACAAAAGGCCCGATGATAAATGAAGAATAAACCTCTTTGTCATCATCATCCGGATCTTTCCAGCTTTGGCGGGAAAGTTCAACCAAAAGCCCGACAGGAAGTTTATCTATGACAAAATACCCGATCTGAGGTTCAAAAGTCAGGCGTGTAAACTTATAACTGTCGCTGGTTGTGCTGCCGGATTTATATTTCTCTTTACCCGAATCGAAACTCAACCTGCTTGAGCCATTAAGCATCCACTTACCTTTTTCTGTTTGCGCCTGCACAACCATCAGGTTGCCGGCGAGTAATACTGCAATTAAAAACAGGATCTTTTTCATGGCGATGGTTTTTTTGGTTAATAACCGGTTAACTAACAAATGTAGTGAATTCAAAATATTTTGTCAAGTTTAATAATTTAACCGCGCGTGCGTGCGGAAAACGCCGTAAAAATCTGAACCCGTATGTGAATGTAAAAGTGCAGGATAAATTTCAGGCAAGCCCGGATCAGGGTAAGCTGTAACTTCGGAAAAAGCCGGAAAATCTCCGGGCACTCACTGCCAGCTATTGATTTTGAATAAACTGCTTCAGTTCACAATACAACCTCTGCACCGGCAGGCCCATTACATTAAAATAAGAACCTTCTATTCTTTCAACGCCGATGTAACCGATCCACTCCTGAATACCATAAGCGCCGGCCTTATCGAGCGGTTTATAGTGTTTGACATAATAGTCAATTTCATCGGGCTCCAGCCGCCTGAAGAATACCTCCGTATTAACAAAGAAGGAATGCATCCGATCGCGGGTTCTCAGGCATACTCCGGTAGCAACCGTATGTCGTTTCCCTGATAATTTCCCAAGCATGATCCTGGCATCCTGCTCATCCAGTGGTTTACCGATACACACCCCGTCAAGCCATACAATGGTATCGGCAGCAATAAGTAAAGCATTGGCCGGCAATGCATACATATCAAAAGCCAGCGCCTTTTCCCTGCTTACATGAAGGGCAATCTGTTCACAAACAAGATTTTCAGGGTAGTTTTCCGCTGTTTCAATCACCAGCACCTCGAAATTAAGCCCTGTCTCTGAGAGCAAAAATTTTCTGCGTGGTGACCGGGAGGCCAGGATAAAGTGAAAACCGGAATTATTGAGATCAATCATGGATATATTTCAGAATTCAATACAACATTGGCCCGGTTGAAAAAGCCTGACAGAACCCGGGCAGAATTAAAGGGCCACCGACAATGGCTGCAAACCAAGTATTCCGGCAAGCATCAGCAATTTCAAGAGCTTGCTGATCAGATGAAAATCTGCTTTATCAGCCGCCATCGCAATCCGGTAACAGATAAACAACAAAGGAATAAACACTACTGCAGAAAAATAAAGGGCCGGCAGCACCATTCCGGAGGAGATCAGCTTTATAACAGCAATGATGATCAGCGCCCCTGTTATAGATCCCGCTATGAAAGTCACCAGCTTCGCGGTTCTTATACCGTGCACCACCGGTAGTGTACGACAGCCGGTCTGCTGATCCCCGTGTACATCTTCCATATCTTTTACAATTTCACGCATCAGACTGATCAGGAAGGCGAAAAGCGCATAAACAAAGAAAAAACGGCTGATCATCTTCATATTTCCATAAAGGGCGATGAACTGCTCCGGTTGCTGCCTCAGCATATAAAACTCAAACAGCCATACCACCAGAACGACCATGGCCGACATAAATGCCACAGCAAGATTCCCCCATAAGACTGTTCTTTTGTATCTTACCGAATAGAGCCATAAAAGAACCATGATCATTATAAAAACAAATGCCAGTTTCATCGAACCTGCCTTCCAGGCCAGAAATACACTGCCGAGTAATGCAATGACATTCATTGCAATATGATAAACGATGGCTTTCCTTCTATGAATCTTTTTACCAAGCACTACTGTATCCGGATGATTAATCACATCCGTCCTGATATCAAAATAATCATTGATGATATATCCTGCCGCTGCGATCAGCACAGTTGTAAAAATCAGTACGGCAAACAGAAAATTATCCATTGCCGGTGAAAATCCGGAAGCAGCGTAAACACGGCCGACAATTGCATAACGCAGCAAAATCTGGGTCAGTACAACTACAATCAGGTTGGGCCAGCGGATCAGCCGGATAAAAGGCAGAGCCCCCATATTTGTAAAGATTTTCATTTACAAAGGATTATTTACCAATGAAACGCATTCCCGTTCATCCACTTTCCCTGAATTTTCATCACCTGTTCAATGACATCCCTTACACAGCCCTCTCCTCCATTAAAGTGTGAGATATAACGGCTGATCTTTCTGATTTCCTCTGCGGCATCAGCCGGGCAAACCGGCATGCCAACCCTGAGCATCACCTGATAGTCGGGAATATCATCTCCCATATACAATACCTCATTTGGCGATACTCCTATGTCTTGGATATAATCTTCAAAAACCTTGATTTTATTCTCTACCCCAAGAAAAACATCCGTGAGTTTCAGCGCGTTGCAACGATGGCGCATTGATTCCGAATATCCGCCCGAAATCACGGCCACCCTGTAACCACTCTTGATGGCCAGCTGCAGCGCGTAACCATCCTTTACATGTCCGGTCCTCAGCTGATCACCTGAGTTGGTAATCAGCACCACACCATTGGTCAGTACCCCGTCGTAATCAAAAATAAAAGTGGTGATCCCTGTGAGATCTTCCTTGTAATTTGTCATAAAATATCCGATGATTTTTTTATCTGTTCAAATTGTTCAATACTCTCACTGAGTATCTTATAAATTCTCTGAAACGAAGGCTGCCCGTCAAGCAAATGAAGATGCCGTTGCATCGTCAACAGATCACCTCTTACCGCCGGCCCTGTCTGTAACAGCAATGGATCCGTATCGCCCAGTCTCATGGCTGTTTCCCTGATCAAAGGCAGCAATATATCCTCCTCAATACCCGACTGTTTCAATATACGGGAGGCTATGACATACAGATGGTTAGGAAAATTACACACAAATACTGCAGACAGGTGTAGCAATGCCCGGCGTTCAGAATCAATTACACGCACGTCACCGGATATCGCTGCAGCCACCTGCCTTAATAATGTCTCTGTTTCAGGTGAATTTGCCTCAATACAAACGGGCACTTTTCTGATTTCAGGGGCACTGAACCTGCTGAATGTCTGGAGCGGATAAAACACTCCTGCTTTGCTGAAGTGCTGAGAAATGGCTGAAAGGGGGCAGGTTCCCGAAGTATGGGCGACGATCCCGCTAAAGCGGCCTGCCTTTTTAAGTTCAGTAACAAACTCACCGATAGACTGATCGGGAATTGCCAATATGAGCAGATCGGTGGTATTATCAAGGGTACACGGATCGGTTGATGCTATGGCACCGGTTATTCCGGCCAATGACTGCGCGTGCGATGCAGTATGGCTGATGATATGCCGGATGCGAAAGCCTTCACCAAGCAGCGCCGGAGCCAGGTGGATTGCCACGTTTCCGGCTCCGGCGAATGAAATATTTCTGATCCTTTCTGCTGTCATCGCGGCGTAAAGATACAAAAACCGCAGACAGTTGCGGCAATACTATTCCGCTGCATTCCTGGCCTTGACAGCCCTTTTCCAGATGCCCACCGTGATTCCGGCAAACATAATGACAGCGCCAGTCCAAAGAATGAATATCCAGGGAAAATGCAGAATCTTCACAACCACAAACTCGGGCTTCTTCTCAAATATCCCCACATTGATGGTCCTTGCCATTTCCGAAACCTTATCGAATCTCAGTTTTATTCCGGAACCCGGAATCTCAACAACCCCGCTCTCAGCAGTATTGCCATCCACTGTATAGACGAGCGGGTAGGTCTGTTCCCTGTCCAGGCTGTCTTTTGCCTTCAGCAGGGCCATGATTGAAATCTGCTCGGCATCCGTACTCATATTACTGATATACAAGGAGTCGAATATCACAGGAACCCTCCCCGCCTCCAGCGTGTCGCCAAGGGTAAAATCAACACTACCCGAATAAACATAACCATCCGGCATGCGCTTGGCCCTGTCTTCAGCAAATGTTATATACATGTATATATCACCACTCAGCATATTCCGCGTATCGGGATTATGCACATTGCCCATCATTTCATTATACTTAACGGAGGGGTGCAGGGAAAACCTGTGATACAACTCACCATCCTTTCCTTCTTCGAGAAAATCAATCCGGTAAAAAGTTTCATCCCGTTTTTCCTCAATTCCTGAATAGCTGACCTGGTATCTGCCCAGCGATTTCTGCTCACCTTTGAACAGCATCATATTATCACCTCCTCCTGGCATCCCCGGAACTCCTCCGCTTGAAAGGGTTTCCGTATTGGAAAATGCAATCAGCACACCCAGCAGAAAAACCCCGAATCCAACATGGGTGATGCCTGCTGCCGAATTGCCTCTTCCGGAAGCAAACCTGAAGAGGTAAGCAACGGAAGTAAGGATGGTAAATACAATGCAGAAAAGAAACACCCCATGCACCACACTCATATCATTGTCTGCAATAAAGCCCCAGATGGCGACAATCAGCGCAAGTACAAACGGATAAATAATATTACGCAGGAACGATTTAATGTCATTTTTCCCATAGCTCAGATATTGCCCGATACTCAGGAGGAGTGTCATCATAATGGCAAAAGGCAGTTGCCAGGTGTTGTAAAAACTGACCACGTCGGAGGGCGGAGCCATGTTCGTCCCGATAACCTTATTGATTACCGGAACCGAGGTAGTACTGATCACCTGAAATGCCGCCAGCAACATTACTATTGCCCCATACATCATCAGGAATTCCCTGGTAAACAGTTCAGGTAAATCATTCGCCCTGATATTTTTACGGTTCCGGATTAATTGCCACAGGGGCAACAATATGAAAATAACCGTAAACAGGATCAGTTGCACACTCCGGCCGTCGTCGCCGAAAGCGTGAACTGATGTTTCGCCAAGCACGCCCGACCGGGTCAGGTAACTGGCGTAAACTACCATAATAAAACCGAGGAAAGTAAAAATATAAGTACCATAATAATACTTGTCCCGCTTATAGGATAGCAGCATATAATGCAATGCGGCAACCAGGACCATCCAGGGCACCAGTGAGGCATTTTCCACCGGGTCCCAGGCCCAGAATCCACCGAAGGTCAGCGACTGATATGCCCACGCTCCGCCGAGCAAGAGGCCGGTACCGAGCAAGCCAACGGACAGAAGCATCCACGGCAATACCGGTTTCAGCCAGTAGCGCTTATCCCCCTGAACCAGGGAAGCGAAAGCAAAAGCATAGGGGAAAATCGCGGTGGCATATCCCATAAAAAGCATGGGAGGATGAATAACCATCCAGGGATTTTCGAGCAGGGGGTTCAGGCCATTCCCATCTCTGATAAAACTCAGATAATCCGGATTTTTAAAAAAATCATTACTCATATTCTCAGGCACTTCCCTCAAAAGGAGAAAAGGATCACTCCCTATGGAAATTCCGAAGAAATTCAGGCCCAGCACCATGGTCACCAGAATCAGCTGGGCAAGCACGACAACCGACATAACCCCGCTTTCCAGTTTACGGGCCGTGAGCATAGCCCCGATTCCATAAAGCCCGATAAACAATGCCCATAGCAGGAAGCTGCCCTCCTGTCCGGCCCAGAAGCTGGAAATTATATACTTGCCGGGCATCAGCGAAGAGGAATGCTTGAAGGCATAGGCATATTCAAAATAGTGATTGACAATGATGTAAAACAACGCAGCACTTACGCCGACTATTGAGAAAGTCTGTATCAGGTAAAACAGCCTGCCAAAGTTGCGCTGCTTCAGATCAGCCAGTGAGCCTGATTTAAGAGACCGGAAATAAAAGAACAGTGAAAAAATACCGGCAATGAGCGAAAGATAGATCAAACCCCTGCCGATAATGGCTGGCGCAAGGTGTTCGCCAATATATGCAATTTCATTCATAAGTAGATATTTATCAATGATTAAGCAAAAAAAGCAGCGGTCTTTCCGCTGTCAAAAGAAAACATGTAAAATGAAGCACTAAAATACAATACTTTCCTTTGTTTTTCAGAAAGAAAAAATCATCTTTGTACAGTATGATTGATTTCAAGTTTCAGGTCTCTATTATCAGTCACATGCTCAGGCAACGTATATGCAAACTGAAGTCAGGATTGTAAACAGCAGAAGACTACTGTCTGTTTTTATAAATCTTCCTGCCCGCATACATAAAGGGCACAAAAACTGGTTACCACCCATCTATCATGATGAATGGCTTTTTTTCGATCCCCGCCGGAACAAGGCCTTCAACTATTGCGACACCATACTGGCACTCGCTTTCAGCCAGGGCGTTGCCGTGGGGCGCATCATGGGCATCATTCATCATCCTTATAATGAACTCAAAGGGGAAAAATCGGCCCGCTTCAGCCATTTTGATTGCACTGACAATCCTGATGCAGTTTCAGCCCTGCTGAAATTCATTGAAAACTGGGCAAAAGAAAAAGGGATGAATCAGGTGACAGGCCCCTACGGATTTTCAGACAAAGATCCGCAAGGCTTCCTGTTTGAAGGATATGATGATATCCCCTTGATTGACACCTCATGCAACCTTCCCTACATGGTTGATTATACCTTGAATAATGGCTATTCGAAACTGGTAGACTGTCTTACCTACCGGTTCGACATCGATTTTATGATGCCAGACATCTATCAGCGCGTTCAACAACGCCTGATGAACACACACAGGTACACCATTCTTGAGTTTAAGAATAAGCGCGCGCTTAAACCTCACATCGTACCGGTACTCAGGCTGGTAAACGAAACCTACCGCAACCTTTACGGGTTTTATCCCATGGAAGAAACCGAAATGCATGACCTTGCCAGAAGGTATATGCCGGTGCTTGATCCGCGATTTGTAAAAATCATTATGCTGGATCAGGAACTGGTTGGATTTGTGGTGGGGCTGTCAAATATGTCAGAAGGAATCATGCGTGCCAAAGGAAAACTATTCCCGTTTGGCTGGTACTTCATTTTACAATCCCTGAATAATTCAACACAGCTTGATCTGATGCTGGGGGCAGTCAAACCGGGGCACCAGGGGCTGGGACTGGAAATCAGCATGGGATTGCGTTTGCTGGAATCAGCCAGGAAAGCAGGAATCAGGACCATAGAGACCCACCTGATATTGGAATCGAATCAGCGCATGCGGGCGGTGATTGAACGCATCAATGCCCCGGTTGTAAAACGATTCAGGGTATTCACAAAAAAAATCCCCGGAAATTGAATATTCCCGGGGTAAATATTATAATAATAAACCGCTATTTCGCGTATTTGAATTCTTTACCCAGATAGCGGGCTGAAGTCCCCAGAATCTCTTCAATCCGGAGAAGTTGGTTGTACTTGGCAATCCGGTCGGTACGGCTGGCCGATCCTGTTTTGATCAGTCCGGTATTTAGTGCTACTGCCAGGTCGGCAATGGTAGTATCTTCGGTTTCGCCGGAACGGTGACTCATCACGGCGGTGTACCCATTGCGGTATGCAAGGTTAACAGCGTCGATGGTTTCGGTAAGGCTGCCAATCTGGTTTACTTTCACCAGAATGCTGTTGGCCACACCCCGGTCAATTCCCATCTGAAGCCTTTTGGAGTTGGTAACAAACAAATCATCACCCACCAGCTGAATCTTTTTACCCATCACATCGGTCATCAGTTTCCAGCCATCCCAGTCATCTTCGGCCATACCGTCTTCAATAGAGATAATGGGATATTTATCAACCCAATTTTTCCAGTAATCCACCATTTGGGCAGGGGTTAGTTTATCCCCTGTTGATTTTTTCAGATGGTATACCTTTTCATCTTCGAGCCAGTATTCAGACGATGCCGGATCAAGGGCAAGGAACACATCCACACCTGGTTTATAGCCGGCCTTTTCAATGGCCTGAAGGATGACGGTTACAGCTTCCTCGTTCGATTTAAGATTGGGCGCAAATCCGCCTTCGTCACCAACATTGGTTGAATAGCCAGCGTTTTTAAGCACGGATTTAAGATTATGAAAAACCTCGGCACCCATGCGGAGGGCTTCGGTGAAATTTGGCGCACCAACAGGCATAATCATAAATTCCTGGAAATCTATGGCATTATCGGCATGCGAACCGCCGTTGATAATGTTCATCATGGGGATTGGCAGGGTATTGGCATTTACACCGCCCACATAACGGAAAAGGAATTGGTTCGATTCCTGTGCTGCTGCATTGGCCACGGCCAGCGAAACTCCGAGAATCGCGTTTGCACCGAGGTTGCCTTTGTTGGGGGTCCCATCAATCTCAATCATGCGATGGTCAATCTCATTCTGTTCCGAGACCAGGTATCCTTTCAATTCGTCAGCAATCACTTTATTAACGTTATGGACTGCTTTCATAACGCTTTTGCCAAGATAAACACTCTTGTCTCCGTCGCGAAGCTCCACGGCTTCATGGATGCCGGTTGAAGCTCCTGAAGGCACGGCTGCCCTTCCCAATATTCCGTTTGTAGTATAAACATCGACCTCAATGGTAGGATTTCCACGCGAATCAAGTATCTGGCGGGCAAAAATGTTGGCTATTGCACTCATTTTCTTTGTTTTTTTAATTATTAATCGGGTTAACTCAGGTTCTTTCAATCGAAAACAGAAAATAATCGTTACCTGACAAATAAAATGAGGACAAAGTAACAGCTACCTTATCCTCATTCCATAAAAACAGTAAAACGCTATTCTTTGTTTTCAGTATTTTCGGCAGCCGGTTCTTCAGAAACATTTTCCGCTTCAGGAGCCGCTTCGGCTTTAGCTACCGGCTTTTCCTGTTTGGCCACAGGGGCTTTCTCTTTAGTGCCACGGCTGCGGCGGGTAGTTTTAGCTTTGGGAGCTTCCTTTGAAGCCAGCATATTTTCGTTGAAATCCACCAGTTCCATCATGCACATCTCAGCATTGTCACCAAGGCGGTTTCCTGTTTTCAGAATCCTTGTATAGCCTCCGGGGCGATTGGCGACTTTCACCGATACTTCCCTGAACAGCGCGACAACAGCCTCTTTATTCTGAAGATAGCTGAAAACCATCCTGCGTGAATGTGTAGAATCTTCTTTGGAACGGGTAATCAACGGCTCTACATAACCCCTCAACGCCTTGGCTTTGGCAAGCGTGGTGTTGATGCGTTTATGAAGGATAAGCGAAGATGCCATGTTCGAAAGCATTGCCTTGCGATGGGCACTTGTCCTCCCCAGATGATTGACTTTCTTTCCGTGTCTCATTTCAATTAATCCTTATCAAGTTTATATTTTGCAATATTCATTCCGAATTCCAGGTTTTTCGACTTCACAAGCTCTTCAAGCTCCGTAAGCGACTTCTTGCCGAAATTGCGGAATTTTAAAAGGTCATTCTTGTTGTATGATACAAGTTCGCCAAGGGTCTCAACATCAGCTGCCTTCAGGCAGTTAAGCGCCCTTACCGAAAGGTCCATATCAACAAGTTTGGTCTTCAGCAGCTGGCGAATGTGCAGTGAAGTTTCATCAAATTCTTCAGCCACAGCCTTTTCTTCAGTATCAATGGTAATTTTCTCATCCGAAAAGAGCATAAAGTGGTGAATCAGTATCCTGGCGGATTCCTTAAGTGCCTCTTTAGGATGAATTGACCCATCGGTGATCAGTTCCAAAATGAGTTTCTCATAGTCGGTTTTCTGCTCCACACGGAAGTTCTCGATGGTATATTTCACATTTTTAACGGGTGTGTGAATCGAGTCAATCGCGATGGTACCGATAGGGGCACCAGCCTGTTTGTTCTCCTCAGCGGGCACATATCCGCGGCCTTTGTCAATAGTCAGGTCGATGATAAGTTTTACCGAAGGTTCCATATGGCAGATTTCCACTTCTGGATTCAATACCTGAAATACCGAGAGGAACTTGTTGATGTCGCCGGCCATAAATGTATCCTGACCTGAAATAACCAGGCGGATCTTTTCACTTGTTTCAGAATCAAGCAACCGTTTGAACCGGATTTTCTTCAGATTGAGGATAATGTCGGTAACATCTTCCACAACGCCTTTGATCGAGGAGAATTCCATATCAACTCCTTCAATCCGCACGGAGGTGATCGCGTATCCTTCCAATGAGGAAAGCAGTATCCTTCTTAGTGCATTGCCGATGGTAATTCCGAATCCTGGTTCAAGAGGCCTGAACTCAAAAACGCCTTTTGAATCATCGGCTTCGACCATGATAACCTTTTCAGGCTTTTGAAATGCTAATATTGCCATATTCTCTTCCTCTTGTGTAATGAATTTATAAACCGTAAAATCGTTATTTGGAGTACAACTCAACGATGAGCTGTTCCTTAATGTTTTCGGGAATATCTTCACGAGCCGGAAGGCTGGCTAATTTTCCTGTCAAAAGCGTGCTGTCCCATTCCAACCAGGGGTAAGTATTCCGTTTTGAAGCCAGGGCATTCTGGATCACTTCCAGAGATTTGGATTTTTCCCGGACTGCAATAACATCACCCAACTTCAGTTCATAAGAAGGTACATTCACTACGGAACCGTTTACCATAATGTGACGGTGGGTTACTAACTGGCGCGCGGCACTGCGTGTAGGAGCGATACCCAGACGATAAACCACATTGTCAAGACGCGATTCAATCAGCTGAAGCAGCACCTCACCGGTAATGCCTTTTTTGCGGCTTGCCTTATGGAAAGTATTCTTGAACTGTTTCTCGAGAATTCCGTATGTATATTTGGCTTTCTGCTTCTCCTGAAGCTGTGTTCCGTATTCAGAAAGTTTTTTACGCCTCTTCGAATTTCCGTGCATACCCGGGGCATAGTTTTTCTTCTCGAAATACTTGTCCGGCCCGTAGATCGGATCTTTGAATTTTCGTGCAATTTTGGTTCTTGGACCTGTATACCTGGCCATAATTACTTGTTATTTGATGTCAATTTGTTTTCAGTGATCACTCCGGTAGCCGCATTACAAACCATCCTGAAGGGCAAGACAAGTACCGGAATAAAAAATTATTAAACCCTTCTCCTTTTCGGAGGACGACAACCGTTGTGCGGCAGCGGGGTCACATCCATGATCTCCATAACCTCGATGCCTGAAGAATGAATGGTACGGATTGCGGATTCCCTTCCCGAACCAGGTCCTTTCACAAACACCTTTACTTTACGAAGGCCCATATCGTATGCAACTTTCGAGCACTCGGTAGCAGCCATCTGTGCAGCGTAAGGGGTATTTTTCTTCGACCCCCTGAAACCCATCTTGCCGGCAGATGCCCAGCTGATAACCTGACCGGCATTGTTGGTGAGGGAGATTATGATGTTGTTGAAAGATGCACTCACATAGGCTCTTCCAATGGGATCAACCTTTACAACTTTTTTCTTTGATGTTTTAGCAGTTTTTGCCATAACAATGTTTTTTCGACAATTCGTTTGGTTTATTATAAGGTCAACTCAATGATTAACCTTTCGTTGCTTTCTTCTTGTTGGCAACAGTTTTCTTTCTTCCTTTACGGGTACGCGCATTGTTCTTGGTACTCTGTCCGCGAAGCGGAAGACCCAGACGATGCCTTACCCCACGGTAACAGCCAATATCCATCAATCGCTTGATGTTGGTCTGCACTTCTGACCTCAATGCGCCTTCCACCTTGTACTGATCACTGATGATGGTACGAATGGCATTCTGCTCATCGTCATTCCAGTCCTGAACCTTCTTGTTCAGATCAACTCCGGCTGCCTGCAGAATCTTCTGAGCGGTGCTGCGGCCGATTCCGTAAATATAGGTAAGACCAATCTCACCTCTTTTGTTTTTGGGTATATCAATACCAGCAATACGTGCCATATATTGTTTTGTTGTTTGTTAAACGCTTAACCTTGTCTTTGTTTGTACTTGGGGTTCTTTTTGTTGATGATGTACAACCGCCCTTTCCTTCTGACAATTTTACAGTCAGGTGTTCTTTTCTTGACTGATGCTCTTACTTTCATTTTACAAGATGGTTTGTTTATTTGTATCTGAAAATTATTCTTCCCTTGGTCAGGTCATAGGGCGACATTTCAAGTTTCACCTTATCACCAGGCAAAATCTTGATGTAGTGCATCCTCATCTTTCCCGAAATATGGGCTGTAATGATGTGCCCGTTCTCAAGCTCAACACGAAACATCGCGTTTCCCAGCGATTCAGTAACCGTTCCGTCCTGTTCTATCGAAATCTGTTTTGCCATGTAATTTCAAGTTATTTTTTTGACTCAAGTACTTTTTCAATTTCATCAAAAGACGATAAAATGTCAGTGCCCCCCTCTCTGATGGCAATCGCATGCTCATAGTGCGCCGATGGCTTACGGTCAGCAGTCCTGATTGTCCAGCCATCTTTGTCCTGCGATACCTGCCGGCGTCCAAGGTTAATCATGGGCTCAATGCAGATCACCAGTCCCGGTTGAAGCATGGTTCCAACGCCACGCTTGCCGAAATTCGGCACTTCCGGTTTTTCGTGCAGATGCCTGCCAAGTCCGTGTCCAACCAGGTCACGTACCACTGAATAGCCGAATTGTTCCACATAAGTTTGAATTTCAAAACCTATATCTCCGGTCCGTTTGCCTGCTTTTGCGGCTTCAATTCCCAGATAAAGCGATCTTTTGGTTCGCTCCATCAGCAGCTGTACTTCTTCAGTAACATCACCGACGGCAAAGGAATATGCGGAATCGCCGTAAAATCCGTTTAATATCACACCACAGTCAACCGAAACAAGATCTCCATCCTTCAGCACCTGGTTTCCCGGAATTCCATGCACGACAACATCGTTGACCGAAACACACAAAGTACCCGGGAACCCTCCGTAACCTTTAAATCCGGGCACTGCCCCATGATCACGGATAAATGTTTCTGCCACCTTATCAAGCGAAGCGGTTGTAACGCCCGGATTGATGTGCCTGGCAACTTCAGCAAGGGTTTTACCAACAAGTAAAGAACTTAATCTTAATAATTCAATTTCTTCGTTAGTCTTGTAATAAATCATCTGTCAGCACTCAAGTCTGTCAAACTAGCCCATATTGATGGATGAACGGCCTTTGATACGACCTGACTTTGTCAGACCATCGTAATGCCGCATCAGCAAATGGCTCTCAATTTGCTGCAAAGTATCCAGCACAACACCCACAAGAATCAGCAGTGAGGTTCCGCCATAAAACTGGGCAAACTGAGCAGTAACACCGATTTTACTGACCAGTGCAGGCATAATGGCTACAAACGCCAGGAAAAGCGATCCCGGCAGCGTAATGCGTGACATAATCTGGTCGATAAACTCAGCAGTCTTCTTTCCGGGTTTAACCCCGGGAATAAAACCATTATTCTTTTTCATATCCTCAGCCATCTGGTTCGGATTGATCGTAATGGCAGTGTAGAAATATGTAAACACAACGATCAGCAGTGCAAATACAAAGTTGTACCAGAAACCGTTAATATTGGTGAAAGCAGCTGCAAAACCGGTCAATGTTTCCGATTCGGCAAATCCGGCCAATGTCAGCGGCAGGAACATAATTGCCTGGGCAAAAATAATCGGCATTACACCGGCGGCGTTCACTTTGAGGGGAATATACTGCCTTACCCCGCCATATTGTTTGTTTCCGACAATGCGTTTCGCATACTGCACAGGAATCTTGCGTGTTCCCTGCACCAGCAGGATACTGATCAGGATCACGCCGATCAGAACGGCAAGCTCAACAATAAAGATCACCAGTCCGCCCCCTTTCTGCTCCATACGCGAAACCAGTTCACCAAACAGGGAGAACGGCAGACGGGCGATAATCCCGATCATGATAATAAGTGAAATACCATTCCCGATACCTTTGTCGGTAATTCTTTCACCAAGCCACATCACAAAAAGGGTGCCGGAGATCAGAATAATTACTGATGAAACCCAGAAGAAAGTGGTGGGTGAAGTAACTGCCGGATCAAAAGGAGTAATTGCCTGGGCGGGAAGTTGCGAAACAAGGTTTGCAATATAACCCGGAGCCTGGAAACCGGTGATCAGCACAGTGAGATAACGGGTAATCTGATTGATTTTTTTACGTCCGCTTTCTCCTTCCTTCTGCAATTTCTGGAAATAAGGAATTGCCATACCAAGCAACTGCACCACAATGGATGCGGAGATGTAGGGCATAATTCCAAGCGCGAAAATGGAGGCGTTTGAAAATGCGCCCCCTGAGAACATATTCAACAATCCGAGCAGTCCGCCGCTGGTCTGATTCTGAAGATTCGCCAGCTGGTTGGGATCAACACCCGGCAGAACAACATAAGAGCCTAACCTGTAAAGCAAAACGATTCCTATGGTATAACCAATGCGTTTGCGCAGATCCTCGATCTTATAAATGTTCCTGATAGTCTGTATGAAACGTTTCATCTACAGTTTAGATTTTTATAGCCTGACCACCCTTTGATTCGATTGCTTTTACGGCAGATGCAGAAAAAGCATTGGCTTTAATGTCTACTTTAGCCGTGAGTTCACCGCGACCGAGAATTTTGATCCTGTCATTTTTTGCAGCGAGGCCGCTTTCGATAAGCAGATCAATATCTACGGCATCCACATTCTTCGCAGAGACCAGTGCCTGAATTACATCAAGGTTTATGCTACGGTACTCAATACGGTTAATATTTCTGAAGCCATATTTGGGAACCCTCCTGTAAAGAGGCATCTGACCGCCTTCGAAACCGATTTTCCGGCTGTAACCTGAGCGCGATTTTGCTCCTTTATGTCCGCGGGTAGAAGTACCTCCACGGCCAGAACCCTGACCGCGGCCGATTCTTTTGCTGGCTTTTACAGATCCCTGTGCCGGTTTAAGATTACTCAAATCCATAATATCTTGTCAATTAGTAGTGTACGATTAGATTTCTTCAACTTTCAACAGGTGGTTGATCTTTGCAATCATCCCTTCGATCTGGGGGGTTGCAACCACTTCAACGGGCCTGTTCATCCGCTTAATGCCTAAAGCCTTAAGGGTAAGTTTCTGACGCTCGGGCTGTTTTATGCCACTCTTTATCTGGGTAACTCTCAGTTTTTTCATTTTCTGGTATTGTTATTATTGGTTATGCCTAACCATTGAAAACTTTGTTGAGGTCAACGCCGCGAAGCTGGGCTACTGCATAGGCATCACGCATATTTACGAGAGCATCAATGGTAGCTTTTACCACACTGTGGGGATTAGAGGAACCCTTGGATTTTGCAAGAACGTCTCTCACGCCGACACTCTCAAGAACAGCACGCATAGCACCACCGGCTATAACTCCGGTACCAGGCGAAGCGGGTTTGAGAAACACCAGGGCGCCACCATATTTACCCAACTGTTCGTGGGGAATGGTACCCTTCAGAACCGGAACCTTAACAAGGTTTTTCTTGGCATCGTCAACACCCTTGGCAATAGCAGCAGTAACTTCCTTGGCTTTGCCCAGTCCGTAACCTACCACCCCGTTTTCGTTGCCAACGACGACGATGGCAGAAAAACTGAATGTACGGCCCCCTTTGGTAACCTTTGTAACCCGCTGAATGCTTACCAGCCTGTCTTTAAATTCAATCTCGCTGGATTTAACCCTTTTTATGTTTGCGTTTGCCATCTGTGTTAAAATTTAAGGCCTCCTTCTCTGGCTGCTTCAGCCAGGGATTTGATTCTACCATGATATAAGTAACCGTTGCGATCGAAAACCACACTTTGAATTCCTGCCTCAATTGCACGCTTGGCTATCAACTGGCCAACCAGTTTAGCCTGTTCAATTTTGGCCATCGGGGTTCCCGAAACTTCAGGAGTGCGCGACGATGCAGAAACAAGTGTCTTACCTTCAAGATCATTGATAATCTGGGCATAGATCTGTTTGTTGCTTCTGAATACGGTCAAACGCGGCTGCTCAGGTGTACCGGAAACTACCTTCCGGATTCTGAGTTTTATCCTGTGCCTTCTGTATTCTTTTCTGTTCTTAATAGCCATCCTTTTCTGAGGAATTTGCCCCGGGTTAACCGGGAAAGGTTTATGTTAAATATTATTATTTGTCTGAAGCTGACTTACCTGCTTTCTTCTTCACTACTTCACCCATAAACCGGATACCTTTTCCTTTATAAGGTTCGGGTTTACGCAATGAGCGGATCTTGGCGGCCACCTGTCCGATCAGCTGTTTGTCAAAAGACTTCAGCGTAATGGTAGGGTTTTTTCCCCTTTCGGTGAGGGTTTCAACACTCACTTCAGCTGGCATTTCAAAGAAAATATTATGTGAATATCCAAGGGATAATTCCAGTACATTCCCTGTAGATGAAGCTTTATAACCTACTCCTACCAGTTCCTGAACTACGGTAAAACCTTCAGAAACACCCTTTACCATATTGGCCAGCAATGACCGGTATAAGCCGTGTTTCGCCCTGGCATCCTGTGATTCATTCACTCTTCCGACGACAAGATGACCGTCTTCAACCTTCACGGAAACAAGGGGGTCAATCTGTTGGGTAAGTTGTCCGAGTTTGCCCTTCACCGTCACCAGGTTGGTGTCAGATACTTCAATCTGAACTCCTGAAGGAATGACCACCGGCATTTTTCCTATTCTCGACATTGTAAAATCTCCTCTTCTTTAGCTAATGTAACACAAAACTTCGCCGCCAATCTGGAGGGTTCTGGCTTCTTTATCGGTCATAAGCCCCCGATTGGTAGAAAGTATAGCAATACCCAACCCGTTCAGCACGCGGGGAAGTTCATCGGCGCCGACATACCTGCGTAAACCCGGTTTACTGACACGTTCCAGCTTCGAAATTGCGGAAACTTTAGATATCGGGTGATATTTGAGCGCGATCTTTATAATGCCGGGGATGGTTTCATCCTCGAATTTATAATTCAAAATATAACCCTTATCAAACAAAATCTTGGTTATTTCCTTCTTCATGTTGGATGAAGGGATTTCCACGATCCGGTGGTTCGCCATCACGGCATTCCTGACACGGGTCAGATAATCTGCAATAGGATCTGTTACCATTTTATCCTTGAATATTATGATTGTTCACTTTTTTTTCTTACCAGCTGGCTTTCTTCACGCCCGGGATCAGGCCGTCGAGGGCCATGAAGCGGAAATTGATACGCGAAACACCAAACTGACGCATGTAACCCTTGGGGCGACCCGTAAGTTTGCAACGGTTGTGCAAACGCACCGGTGATGCATTCTTGGGCAGTTTCTGAAGAGCGATGTAGTCACCGGCTTCTTTCAGTTCAGCACGTTTGGCCGCATATTTTGCAACAAGACGCTCTCTTTTGCGTTCCCTTGCTTTCATTGATTCCTTTGCCATATCGTTATTTCTGATTTTTGAATGGTAAACCAAATTCTTTCAACAGTGCCAGGCACTCATTATCGTTGCGGGCGGTCGTCACAAAGGTGATATCCATACCATTGATCTTGGCCACTTTGTCGATCAGGATCTCAGGGAAAATAATCTGCTCGGTAACTCCAAGGGTGTAATTTCCCCTTCCGTCAAAGCCTTTTTCATTGATACCACGGAAGTCCCTGATTCGCGGAATAGCTACAGAAACAAGCCTGTCGAGGAATTCATACATCCTGTCGCCCCGGAGGGTAACCCTTACACCGATGGGCATGCCCTTACGGAGTTTGAAGTTAGAAATGTCCTTCTTCGATTTTGTGGCTACAGCTTTCTGACCGGTAAGGGCAGTAAGTTCATTAACCCCGGCATCAATAAGTTTTTTATCGGCGATGGCTGTGCCAAGGCCCTGGTTCACACTGATCTTAAGCAGTTTGGGAACCTGCATTACAGTTGAATACTGGAATTTTTCCGTCAATGCCGGAATAATTTCCTGCCTGTATTTATCTTTTAAGCGTGGTGAATAGCTCATTACTTAATTACCTCCCCCGACTTTTTAGAATAACGGACTGATTTATTGGTTTTGGTGTCAAGCTTGCGCCCTACGCGGGTTGGCTTGCCGGTACCATCCACAACCATCAGGTTGGATACATGGATTCCGGCCTCTTTTTTCACAATCCCCCCCTGTGCGTTCTTGGCATTGGGTTTGGTGTGTTTCGAAATCAGGTTAACGCCTTCAACGATGGCCTGCATTTTCTCAACATCCACCTCCAGGACCTTACCCTGCTTCCCTTTTGAGTCACCGGCGATCACCATCACGGTATCACCCTTCTTTATACTTAGTTTCGTGCTCATGTTTGTTAGGTCAATTAAAGCACCTCGGGTGCCAATGAAACAATTTTCATGTACTGCTTTTCGCGCAGTTCCCTGGCCACCGGACCGAAGATACGGGTTCCGGTCATTTCGCCGGCGTTGTTCAGCAGCACTACCGCGTTGTCATCAAAGCGGATATATGAACCGTCGTTGCGGCGGATTTCTTTCTTGGTCCTTACAACCACCGCCTTGGCTACTGTACCTTTCTTAATATTTCCGGAAGGAAGGGCATTTTTAACGGTTACAACGATTTTATCCCCAATAGAGGCATAGCGTTTGCGGGTTCCACCCAGCACGCGGATGCAAAGTACTTCTTTTGCACCACTGTTATCAGCTACCGTAAGTCGTGATTCCTGTTGTATCATAGTTACTTGGCTCTTTCAATGATTTCGACTAATCTCCAGCATTTGTTCTTGCTCAGCGGACGGGTTTCTGCAATGCGAACGGTATCGCCGATATTGCAGTCATTATTTTCGTCATGGGCCGAAAATTTGGAGGATTTCTTCACAAACTTTCCGTATTTGGGGTGCTTCTCGCGGCGTTCCACCTGAACGACGATAGATTTCTGCATCTTGTTGCTGACAACTACCCCAATTCTTTCTTTTCTCAGATTTCTGGTTTCCATTGCTTTTCCGGTTATTTAGTGTTAACGGTAGCCGTACCCTGAGCCGCTGCAGCATCATTCAATTTGCGTCTGTGCAATTCGGTGAGCATACGGGCGATGGTCCTGCGGTAATTTTTGATTTTATTGGGGTTCTCAAGAGGCGAAACAGCATGGTTCAGCTTGAGCTTGATAAGCTGTTTGCGTTCTTCATCGAGCCGTTCAATAAGTTCGGCTGTTGAAAGCTCTCTAATGACTTCTTGTTTCATCGTTCGTTATATTGATTCTTCAACGTAATCTCTTCTTACCACAAACTTGGTGGCAACAGGCAATTTCTGGGCACCCAAACGGAGGGCTTCTTTTGCAACCTCTTCGGTAACGCCTTCAGCTTCGAACAGGATGCGGCCCGGGCTAATGCGTGCCACGAAATATTCAGGAGCTCCTTTACCTTTACCCATACGTACTTCAGCTGGTTTTTTGGTAACGGGCTTATCAGGAAATATGCGGATCCAGATCTGGCCTTCACGTTTCATGAAACGGCTGATAGCCTGACGGGCGGCCTCAATCTGCCGGCCTGTGATCCAGGCTTCTTCCAGGGTTTTTATCCCGAATGAACCAAATGAAAGCTCAGCACCACGCTTGGTGTTACCCTTCATTTTGCCCTTCTGCATCTTCCTGTACTTGGTTTTCTTTGGCTGTAACATTATTGTCGGATATTGATCGTGTGATTGTTACTCTTTTCGTTAACTTCTTACTTCTTGGGACGGTTGCGGTTTCCACGCGGAGGCCTGTTTCCGCCCGGACGCGGAGGCATTGACTTTTCCCTTGCACCGGCAGCGGCCTGGCTTTCTGCTGAGGGGGTAAGATCCACCTTACCATAAACTTCACCCTTGCAGATCCATACCTTGATACCGATACGGCCATAGGTTGTATGGGCTTCAGCAATTGCATAATCAATGTCAGCGCGAAGGGTATGAAGCGGGGTACGACCTTCCTTGATCATTTCACGGCGGGCCATCTCGGCGCCTGCCAACCTTCCGGATATCAAGACCTTGATACCTTCAGCACCGATACGCATCGTGGATGCTATCGCTGTCTTAATCGCACGGCGGTATGAAATCCTGCCTTCAATCTGGCGGGCAATCGCGTTGGCCACGATCACGGCATCCATTTCAGGGCGCTTGATTTCAGAAATATTGATCTGGATCTCCTTTTTGGTGACCTTCTTCAATTCTTCCTTCAATTTATCAACTTCCTGACCACCTTTTCCGATAATAATACCCGGGCGGGCGGTATGGATAGTAACGGTAACCAGCTTAAGGGTACGTTCGATCACAATCTTCGAAACCCCGGCTTTCGATAAACGGGCATTCAGATATTTGCGGATCTGGTCGTCTTCCACCAATTTGTGTTCAAAACGCCTTCCACCATACCAGTTGGAGTCCCATCCTTTGATGATGCCTAACCTGTTACCTATTGGATTTGTCTTTTGTCCCATTCAACAAATGATTATTTGGTTGTTAAAGCCTGCTTTGCAGAAATTTCCTTTTTTATTGTGCGATTCTATTGTCAATCAACAAAGTAACATGATTCGAACGCTTGCGGATACGATGGGCACGACCCTGCGGAGCAGTGCGGATACGTTTCAGTGAACGGCCACCGTCAACACCTACCTCTTTCACAAAGAGACTGGTTTCTTCCATGCGTACGCCCTCATTCTTGGCTTGCCAGTTGGCAAGTGCTGAAAGCAGCAGCTTGTGCATGCGGCCACTGGCTTCCTGGGGCGAATGTTTCAGCACATGCAGTGCCTGTTCCACCTTCATGCCGCGGATCATATCAGCCACCAGGCGCATTTTCCTGGGCGATGTAGGGCAATTCCTGAGCTTGGCAAATGATTCAGTCTTCTTTGCTTCCTTGATCAGCTCAGCTCTGTTATGTTTACGTGATCCCATTGGTTTTTCCTTCTTTATTTTTTACCTTTATCTTTACTACCGGCATGACCCCTGAAGATGCGGGTGGGTGAAAACTCTCCGAGTTTGTGACCTACCATATTCTCAGTAACATAAACCGGGATGAATTTATTTCCGTTATGGACAGCAATTGTCTGCCCAACAAAATCCGGAGAAATCATCGAAGCACGCGACCATGTTTTAATCACAACTTTTTTGTTGGAACTGATGGCGTCTAATACTTTCTTTTCCAGTTTGTAGTCGATATAAGGACCTTTTTTAAGCGAACGGCTCATTTTTAATGCTGTTTAAGGTTCAATTACTTCTTCCTTCTTTCGATGATGTATTTATTCGAAGCTTTCTTCGGATAGCGGGTCTTGTAGCCTTTTGCAGGTAATCCCTTGCGTGAGCGCGGATGTCCGCCTGAAGCCCTTCCTTCACCACCACCCATCGGGTGATCTACCGGGTTCATAACCACGGCGCGGGTACGAGGCCTGCGGCCCAGCCAGCGGCTGCGTCCGGCTTTTCCTGAAACCTCGAGGTTGTGCTCCGTGTTGGAAACCATGCCGATGGTAGCCTTGCAACTCTGAAGAATCATCCGGGTTTCCCCTGAAGGAAGTTTGATAACGGCAAACTTACCGTCGCGAGACATCAGCTGTGCCGATGAACCGGCACTGCGTGCCATTTTGGCTCCCTGTCCGGGCCTGAGTTCAATATTATGAATTACTGTTCCAAACGGAATTTCGCTCAGGTAGAGCGCATTTCCGATTTCCGGCTGTGCGCCTTTGCCGGCCATAACTTCCTGACCTACCTTTAATCCGTTGGGCGCAACGATATAGCGTTTCTCACCATCGGCATAGTAAAGCAGGGCGATACGGGCAGTCCGGTTCGGATCGTATTCAATGGTCTTAACCGTTGCAGGAATATCTTCTTTATCGCGTTTGAAGTCAATAATACGATATTTCTGCTTGTGACCACCACCTATTGACCTGATGGTCATTTTACCGGTGTTGTTTCGGCCACCAGAGCTTTTCCTCGGCTGCAGCAAACTCTTTTCAGGGCTTGTGGCAGTTATGTCATCCAGTGCGCTAACCAGTTTGAAGCGCTGACTTGATGTGGTCGGTTTGAATTTTTTTAAAGCCATTATCTTTAAATATTGCTATAAAAATCAATTGTTTCACCCTCAGCTAAAGTTACAATAGCCTTTTTATATGAACTTGCACGGCCCTTAACCATCCCGGTCTTGGTAAACCTGGACTTGTTCTTCCCGGCATAATTCATGGTGTTTACTTCGGTAACTTCAACGCCGTAAATCTCTTCCACGGCTTTCTTTATCTGCAGCTTGTTGGAATCCTTCTGCACGATAAAACCGTAACGTTGAAGCTTGTCGCCTAAGGCTGTCATCTTTTCCGTAACTACCGGCTTTATTATGATACCCATTGTGTTTCTTGTTAATGGTTCTTAATCTCAGCGCTGTGAGCGTGATTGTTTAGTTCTCAAAGATTTTTTCGATTTCGGCAACCGAGCTTTCGAGAATTACCAGGTTGTGGGCACGAAGAATTTCGTATGTATTTAAGTCACAAGCCCTTATAACCCTTGCCTGCTTCAGATTTCGGGAGGACAAATATACGGTTTTATCGCTTTCGCTCAACACCATAAGTGTCTTTTTTCCTGAAAGTTGCAGATTATTCAGCAATTCAATGAAATTCCTGGTCTTCGGCTTATCAAAACTGAAGTCTTCAAGAATCACAATGCCGTTATCTTTGGCCTTGTGACTGAGGGCCGACATACGGGCCAGTTGCTTCAGCTTTTTGTTAAGTTTAAAACCGTAATCCCTGGGCTGAGGTCCGAATACCCTGGCACCGCCCCGCATTAGCGGAGATTTGATACTGCCTGCACGGGCGCCACCGGTTCCTTTTTGCCTCTTCAGCTTACGTGTACTGCCCGAAACGGTTGATTTCTCCTTCGAGCTATGGGTTCCCTGACGCTGATTGGCCAGATACTGCTTGGTATCAAGGTAAATCGCGTGATCGTTGGGTTCGATATTGAATACCGAATCGCTCAGGTTAACCGTTTTACCGGTCTTTTCCCCTTTGATGTTATATACTGTTAGCTCCATCTTTCTACAATTACGTATGATCCGTTAGATCCGGGCACTGCACCCTTAATTAACAAAAGATTTTTTTCCTTTACAATTTTTACGATCTGAAGGTTGATCATCTTAACCCTTTTGTTACCGGTTTGACCAGCCATGCGCAGTCCTTTGAATACGCGTGAAGGCCATGATGAAGCGCCCACTGATCCGGGAGCCCTCAACCTGTTATGTTGTCCGTGCGTCACCCCTCCAACACCGCTGAAGCCGTGCCGGCGGATAACACCCTGAAAACCTTTTCCCTTGGAAATACCCACCACGTCAACATATTCGCCTTCTTCAAAAACATCCACCATAACAGTGTCGCCGAATTGTTTGCGGTGACCGGACTCAAAACGGGTAAACTCAACAAGTTTACGCTTGGGGGATACACCTGCCTTGGCAAAATGGCCCATCTCGGCCTTGTTGGTATGCTTTTCCTTTTTATCGTCGTAAGCAAGCTGGATGGCATCGTATCCGTCCACTTCCTTAGTCCTGATCTGGGTGACATAGCAGGGCCCGGCTTCAATAACCGTGCAGGGCACATTCCTGCCATTGGCATCGAATACGCTGGTCATCCCGATTTTTTTTCCTATAATTCCTGACATTGCAGTATCATGTTAAAATTGATGATTCTTTTTTTAACCCCGCCACGCTAAACGCGGCTGTGCGGCAATCCGATCAGACTTTGATCTCTACTTCAACACCACTGGGCAACTCAAGTTTCATAAGTGCATCAATGGTCTTGCTGGTAGTGCTGTAAATGTCAAGGAGACGTTTGTATGAACTTAACTCGAACTGCTCCCTTGATTTCTTATTGACAAAGGTTGACCTCAGCACGGTGAAGATTTTCTTGTTGGTCGGCAGGGGAATGGGGCCGTTAACAACTGCACCGGTAGATTTTACGGTCTTTACGATCTTTTCGGCAGATTTATCAACCAGGTTGTGATCGTACGATTTCAGTTTTATTCTGATCCTTTGGCTCACGTTACTTAGGTTTATTGATTTTATTTTCTTTGTTTATTTAACAAGATATCCTTTTAACTTGTAGATTACATCGTCGGTGAGGCTGGCAGGAAGCTCGGCATAATGCGAAAACTCCATGCTCGAATTCCCCCGGCCCGATGTAATGGTACGAAGTGCTGTAACATATCCGAACATTTCGGACAGAGGCACACGGGCTTTTACAACCTGATAGCGGTTTTTGTTATCGATACCATCGACACTTGCACGCCGCTTGTTAAGGTCACTGGTGATTTCACCCACATACTCATCAGGAACATTCACCTCGAGCCGCATGATGGGCTCAAGCAACACATTCCTACCGGCTTTGGCTGCTTCCCTGAAACCTACCTTGGCACAGATTTCAAATGCCAGGGCATCGGAATCCACCGAATGGAAGGATCCGTCAAGCAACCTGACCTTCAGACTCTCGAGAGAGAAACCGGCAAGCACGCCATTCTGCATCGCGATGCGGAATCCCTTTTCAATGGCCGGAATGTATTCCTTCGGGATATTTCCGCCCTTCACATCATTGATGAACTGTAAACCGCGGATTCCGGTATCGGCAGGGCCCATCTCAAAAAGTATGTCGGCAAATCTGCCCCTGCCACCGGTTTGTTTCTTATAAACTTCACGGTGCTCAACGGTTCCCACAAATGCTTCTTTATAAGCAACCTGGGGATTACCTTTGTTGATCTCTATCTTAAACTCGCGTTTCAGACGATCGGCAATGATTTCAAGGTGAAGTTCACCCATCCCGCTGATAACGGTCTGACCTGTTTCTTCATCCACCCTCACGGTAAATGTGGGATCTTCTTCGGCAAGTTTGTTAAGCGCTGAATCCAGTTTGTCAACATCGTCCTGGGCACGGGGCTCAACGGCAACACTGATAACCGGTTCCGGAAACACAATAGACTCCAGAACGATCGGATGTTTTTCATCGCAAAGCGTATCGCCGGTCCTGATTTCCTTAAACCCAACAACTGCCGCGATATCACCGGCTTCAACCTGCTGTAAAGGATTCTGCTTGTTCGCGTGCATCTGCATAATGCGGGCGATGCGTTCTTTTTTCCCGGTTCCGGTATTCAGCACATAACTGCCTGAAGGCAATGTGCCTGAATAAACCTTGATGAATGCCAGGCGCCCAACAAAAGGGTCGGTGGCGATCTTGAAAGCCAGGGCAGCGAAAGGCTCCGAAGCTTCCGGATGACGTACCTCCTCCTTTTCGGTATTGGGATTGATTCCGGTTATGGAATCGATATCGGAAGGATTCGGCAAGTATGATACTATGGCGTCGAGCAGCGGCTGCACGCCTTTGTTTTTAAATGAAGCGCCGCACAACACCGGGGTTATCCTGTGCTCGATGGTAGCTTTGCGGATGATCGCGCGCATTTCATCGGGGGTAATGGAGTTGTGGTCGTTCAGGAACTTCTCAAACAATGCTTCTTCTTCTTCAGCAACGCCTTCGATAAGCCTGGTTCTGTATTCGTCTGCCAGTTCGGAAAGTTCAGCCGGAACATCGGTAATATTGAATACCGAACCCAGAGAATCATCGTCCCAGATAATGGCCTTATTGGTGATAAGGTCAACCACCCCGGTAAAGTCGTCTTCCTCTCCGATGGGAATCTGAAGGGGAATGGGGTTGGCGCCGAGTTTCTCTTTCATCTGGTTGAGAACCCCGAAGAAATCGGCTCCCGAGCGATCCATTTTATTGATAAAAGCGATGCGGGGAACCTTGTACTTATCAGCCTGTTTCCAGACAGTTTCGCTCTGGGGCTCAACACCTCCTACGGCACAGAACAAGGCGACAGCGCCATCGAGTACCCTGAGTGAACGTTCTACCTCAACGGTAAAATCAACGTGGCCCGGAGTATCGATGATATTGATTTTATACTTTTCGTTCCTGCAATCCCAGTAAACGGTGGTGGCTGCCGAAGTAATGGTGATTCCGCGCTCCTGTTCCTGGATCATCCAGTCCATGGTGGCGGTTCCTTCGTGCACTTCACCGATTTTATAACTGATCCCGGTATAATACAATATCCGCTCCGTTGTCGTGGTTTTACCCGCGTCAATGTGCGCCATAATGCCGATGTTGCGTGTATGTGCTAATTTAACGGACATTGGATATTGTGTGGTGTATCAGTGATCAGTTGTTACAGATTAAAACCTGAAATGTGAGAATGCCTTGTTGGCGTCAGCCATACGGTGGGTATCCTCTTTTCTTTTGAATGCAGCACCTTCTTCTTTATAAGCGGCCATAATTTCACCGGCGAGTTTGGCACTCATGGTTTTTTCGTGGCGTTTGCGTGCAAAAAGGATAAGGTTCTTCATGCCGATGGAGCTTTTGCGGCCCGGACGGATCTCTGAAGGAATCTGGAAAGTTGCTCCTCCGATACGGCGGCTGCGCACCTCTACATTCGGGGTAACGTTGCTGAGCGCCTTCTTCCATACTTCAAGGCCATCTTCGCTGGTCTTCTCGGTAACGGTTTCTATGGCTTCATAAAAAATCTGGAAAGCCAGGTTTTTCTTCCCGGTGTACATGAGGTTGTTGACGAACTTGGTTACAAGCACATCATTGAACTTCGGGTCAGGAAGTATGATTCTCTTTTTTGGTTTTGATTTCCTCATTGTTGTAAGCTGTTTTTACCTGAAACCAGTTTTACTTTTTACCTTTTGCCGGAGCAGCTACCTTACCGCCTTTGGGGCGTTTGGTGCCGTATTTTGACCTACGCTGGTTCCTGCCGTCAACGCCCGATGTATCAAGCGCACCACGGATGATGTGGTACCTTACACCCGGAAGATCCTTTACCCTGCCACCGCGGATCATTACGATCGAGTGCTCCTGCAGGTTGTGGCCTTCGCCCGGAATGTATGCATTCACTTCCTTGGTGTTGGTAAGCCTTACCCTGGCTACTTTGCGCATGGCTGAATTGGGTTTCTTGGGAGTGGTGGTATATACCCTCACACAAACACCCCTTCGCTGCGGGCAAGAATCCAGAGCAGGTGATTTGCTCTTATCGGTTAACTTGTTGCGTCCTTTACGAACCAATTGCGAAATTGTAGGCATATCAATACTTTTAAATTGTTTTTTGGTTACTCGGCTACCCCTGTTTTTTGGGGACTGCAAAAGTACAGCATTATTTTATATTTACAATAGGCTGAACAAAAATTATTTAACCCGCTCAGGCGTTTGTTCATGATGAAAAACAAAATGCCTTTAAAGTAATAATCCTGTCGCCGGGACTGTGTTTCTGAAATCGGTGGGAAAGCAATAAGGGGAGACAAATCTGGCCTTTGAGGCCTGAAGACTCATCAATTGCAGAAGGTTTTTTTGAACGCTGCCCTGGGGCAGTCTGCATTGATTGAAACCTATATTGTCTTACTTTATCAGGTTTCCCGGATTCGAAAATCTCAGAAAAATTGTGCATTTCAGGAAGTTAAATTCAATTCGTTCCTTTCAAATGCGGCTGCAAAAGTACTTAATAATTTGACACCTACAACTTTTTTTGCTGATTTTTATTGATTTTCTCAAAAAAAACAGCCGGAAGTCAGAAACGACCGGCCAATAAGATGATTAAGATACTTTACACGCTGCATTACAGCAACTCCCTCAGCCGCTTATAACCTTCGGCGCTGGCTTTCAGCCGGGCGCCGCTTTTCAATACCACCAGGTGGGTATCTTTTCCGTAAAGGTCAACCGAAACAATCTGGCTGATATTGACGATATGGCTGCGATGAATCCTGATGAAACCGTTGCGGGGCAGGTGACTTTCGAAATACTTCATGGTTTTTTCCTTCAGGTGGTTGCCCAGGGATGAACAGATCATCACGTAGTCGTCCTGCGCCTCTATATAATATATGGTATCAACCGGGATCACCACGATGCGGGAGCCAAGTCTGGCTACCACCCTGTCGATTTCGCCCGGAGTTTCCTCAAACTGGCGCTTCAGATCGGTAACAGGCTTTGTGGTGAGATCACCTTTATCCTCAATGCGCAGCAGCGCCCTTTCAACCGCCTGCCTGAACCTGGAAGCCGAAAAAGGCTTGAGCAGATAATCAACGGCATTCATTTCGAAAGCCCTGATGGCAAATTCATCGTATGCGGTAGTGAAAATAATCGGAGGCGGGTCTGTCAGAAGTTCCAGCAATTCAAACCCGTTGATCTTGGGCATCTGGATATCCAGAAAGATCAGTTGAGGCTTCAGCTCCTGTATCGCTTTCAGGGCTTCAAACCCGTTCTCGCATTCCCCCGCGGTTTCAAGCGCCGGAAAATCCTTCAGGTAATGTTTTACCAGATCCCTTGCGGGTGGCTCATCATCTATTATCAGTACTTTGATCTTTGACATTTTCAGGAAATTTCAGTTTTACTTCAAAAGCATCTTCGGTTTTGCGGATATTCACCAGGTCAGGCATCCCGTAAACCATACGCATCCGTTTCATTACATTCGAAAGGCCGGTACCCGTTCCTTTACGGCCCGGAACGGAAGGGTCGTGATTATTGATCACGCGCACCTCAAGCCAGGGGCCGGTAATCTGCGCGTTCAGTTGTATCACGGATGCCCCGGGGGTATCGTAAACTCCGTGTTTCACAGCATTCTCAACCAATGGCTGCAGAATCATGGGCGGCAAAGGCCAGCCCAGCGCCAGTTCATCAATCTGCTCGCTTACCTGCAGCCTTCCCCCGAACCGGACTTTCTCAATCTCGAGGTACAGCCTGAGGTGGTACAACTCCTTGCTGAGCGAACTCATGCTGTTGTCGGAAAAACTCAGGGAATACCGCATAAATTCCGACAGGTTGATGACCATCTCCTGCGCCTTTGCAGGATTGGTTATGGTGAGCGAACTGATTGAATTCAGCGAATTGAACAGGAAATGCGGCTTGATCTGCGAACGCAGGGCATTCAGTTCCGTTTCATAAAGCATGGTTTGCAGCAATTGCTCCCGGGTCCGGTGTTCGCGGAGGTTCTCATAATTGATCACCAGGTAAAAGACCGAGACCAGAATAATGTAAAGCAACAGCCCGACCATGATTCTTACCATCAAAGTTTCGGTGAGAAACAAACTGTATGCATCATCCTGGCCGGTAAGATACCCAAGGATAAAATAACTGCTTCCAAGCCAGATAATTACTGAAACCGAACTGCTGGCAGCCAGTCGCCAGATCATTTCAAGCCTGCTCAGTTTCTCGTAATCACTGATCTTCACCATGTGCCACAACCCGACGCCCAGCAAGGCATAGATCAGGTTCATGACCAGCACTTCCGCAACGGCATTGCTCAACTCAAGCGCGTATTGGTTATGGATGATGATAAAATGGATCAGCGAAATGACCATCCAGGTGGAAATGTAAAACAATACATTCCGGCTGATTCCCGATCTCTCCAGCATAACTCAGTGATAAACCGGTTAGAAACTCTTTAATTCACCACCCCCAAAGATGGCAACGCCTTTAATGACAAGGGTTTTATTGTAATCAACGTTGATGTTACGTCGTTTATCAGCAAAACCACCAAAGATGTTGAATACTTCCATTTTAACATTCCAGTCGGACGGAACCAGCAGGGTGGAACCTCCGAATATGGTAACCATTTCCAGCACATTATCTCCTTCCGCCAGCTGACACTGTGTTAGGTCAAGTTTTGAGCCGCCGAAGATGGCGATAACTTTTCCTCCGCGCATGGAAGGTGTATGGATGACGCGTTCACTTCCGCCGAAAACAGCAACATCTTCAATAAAGTCATCACTGCCGGAAGTCACGCGTTCCCTTTTCAGACTTCTGAACAGGGTGGTATGCGAAAAGATTACAGCCAGACCTACCAGGATAATCACAACCGGCCAGAAGTATCCCAGAATATTAAATCCTTCAATCCGGCCCTGTATAAATATAAGCCCGACAACTACCAGCACGGTTCCCCATCCGTAATGCTTGCCGGCGAAATTGATCAGTCCGACGACGATCAGCAGCGAGGGCCACGAAAAAATTACGTGCCATACAGCATCGTTCACAACGCCCATATTGCGAAGCATGTAGAGAAGACCAAAGGCAATGATGGCCAGGCCAACCAGCGTGGTTTCCAGGTGCCATGTCCGGTTCAGCGGATTGCGGTTCAGATTGTTTTCCATTGTTGTAAGAGTTTAAATTGAGAAATATTTTTACCCTGCAAATTTAGCGGTACAATAAAGGGGGAAGGTAATACAAATCGGTGAACAGGGGAAAAAGCCCGGTAAAACAATTAAAGCAGGGTTCAAAAAAAAGAACCGGGGCGCTCGCCTGCCCCGGTTTCTTCATTCCACTCATCGAATAACGGTTTTCAAACCGTCCATATCATACAAAATCAGCATCGGGCAAATCAGGCAGTCCCTGCAGATTCCCGATAAAACGCGAATGGTTGAATGCTTCCCCATAGCGCATAAGCCGGAACAGTTCGACCTGTACCGCCATATAGATCAGCCGCCTGGCTTCCACATCGGTAAATGAATCCTGCAAAAGCCGCTGATAGGTCTGTGCCGTTTCGGGAGGGTCATTCCTGCGGATCTGCTTGTCAACGATCTGCTCTATAACCATTCCTATGCTCTCGTCACGTTTTATGTTGTTTATCATTGTTCAGTAAATTAAGAATTTAACCATTCTGCAATACCGGTATTAATGCAATCCAAAAACGGGCAACCGGTTAATTATTTAAACGCCAAAAGAGGAACGCTGCCAAAAACGCAACCACCGCCCCGGGCAGTCCGGTTAATTCCTACTCCGGCCTTCTGCAGCAAGTCTTGCAGCCTGTTCTCTGGTTTATCCTGAAGGGGCCTAAAAGTAACAGTCGCACTTGCAATTTAGAATCATTTTAGATAAGGCGATATGGAATGGCTTGTCAAAAAAGCCGCGAACTTCCTATCACAGAAAAAGTATGCTAATTTTGCGCGACTAACCAAAATCTATAAAGTGTCGCAACTGCTTAAAGAATTAAATGAAGCCCAGCAACTTGCGGTGACCAGCAGCGATGGTCCCGTGATGGTGATCGCCGGAGCAGGCTCAGGCAAAACCCGCGTACTGACTTACCGTGTCGCTTATCTGCTTGAACAGGGCGTTGACCCTTTCAATATCCTGGCCCTTACATTTACCAACAAGGCTGCCAAAGAAATGAAAGAACGCGTGATCGGATTGGTGGGAAGTCAGGAAGCACGGAATGTATGGATGGGCACCTTTCACTCTGTCTTTGCGCGTATTTTAAGGGTGGAGGGTCACCTGCTGGGATATCCTTCCAACTTTACCATTTATGATACGGATGATTCCAAGAGTCTGATTAAAACCATTCTGAAAGACCTCAGCCTCGACCCGAAAATATATGTACCGGGGGCCATACTTTCCAGAATCTCATCCGCCAAATCGAACCTGATTTCGGCCGAGGAATACAAAGCCAACTCCGCCATTGAAGAGCAGGACCGGATTGCCAACAGGCCTCAGACCGGAGAAATCTTCCTGCATTACAAGACCCGCTGCTTTAAAGCGGCAGCCATGGATTTCGACGATCTGTTGTTCAATATGAACCTGCTGCTCCGCGATTTTCCGGAGGTCTTGTTCAAATACCAGCAAAAGTTCCGCTACATTCTGGTTGACGAATACCAGGATACCAACTTTGCCCAGTACCTGATTGTAAAGAAACTGGCGGCAAGAAATGAAAACATCTGTGTAGTCGGCGATGATGCGCAGAGTATTTACGGTTTCCGCGGGGCAAACATCCAGAACATCCTGAATTTCAGGAAAGATTATCCTGACGCCAAAACCTTTAAGCTGGAGCAGAACTACCGTTCGACCAAAGTGATTGTAAACGCCGCCAACAGCATTATTGCAAAAAACAAAGATCAGATTTTCAAGGAAGTCTGGACCGAAAATGAAGAAGGCAAACTGATCAGGATACTGAAGGCCAACTCCGATACGGAAGAGGGGAATATGGTTGCCAACGCGGTGTTTGAAACCAAGATGAACCAGCACTGCCAGAACAGCGACTTCGCCATTTTATACCGTACCAACGCGCAATCGAGGGCCATTGAGGAATCCCTGCGCAGGCTGAACATCCCCTACCGCATCTATGGCGGCCTGTCATTTTATAAACGAAAGGAGATCAAAGATTTACTTGCTTATTTCAGGCTTGTGGTAAACCCCCGTGACGATGAAGCGTTCAACCGCATCATCAATTACCCCGCCAGGGGCATAGGAAAAACCACCCTTGAGAAAATTGAACTGGCCGCCGGAGTTTCCGGCAAAAGCCTCTTTGAAGTTGCATCCGCTGCAGCGCATTATATAAAAGGGCTGAATTCAGGCACTATCTCAAAAATAGAAGAATTCACCACCATGATTGCCGCGTTTCATCAGCAATTGCAAGTACTCAACGCGTATGAGCTTGCCATTAAAATTGCCAGAAACTCCGGATTACTGAAAGAGCTGGCGGCCGATGATACGGATGAAGGTCAGTCGAGGGTTCAAAACACCGAAGAGCTCCTCAATGCGGTAAAAGATTTTTCCGAAAAGGAACAAACCCTGTTTCCGGATGAGGAAACCGGCGAACTGAGCGCCGCTGAAGTTACCCGTACCCTTGATAAATTCATGCAGGAGGTGGCACTGCTTACCGATGCCGACAGCGATGATAAGGACGACATGAACAAGGTGGTGCTGATGACGATTCACGCGGCAAAAGGGCTCGAATTCCCGTATGTCTTTATTGTCGGGCTTGAGGAGAATCTGTTTCCTTCAATTATGTCGCTGCAATCGCGCGCCGACATTGAAGAAGAGCGGCGATTGTTTTACGTGGCGCTGACAAGGGCCGAAAAACAGGTCACCCTCTCCTATGCAGAAACCCGTTACCGCTGGGGAAACATGACCATGAATGAGCCCAGTAGATTTCTCGAAGAAATAGAAGAAACCTTTATCGAAAAACCTGCCCGGAAAGTTTCGTCAACCGGATCAACGGGAAAACCCGGCGATGGGCAACCAAAAGAGCCCGTTTTCATCAAAAAACAGCTAAAAAAAATCAGCACCGCTGACGGTCCTGCGGTTCAGGGTACAGAAGCCCCTCCGGAACTGATACAACCCGGTGTGGAAGTAGAGCACGAACGTTTTGGCAAGGGCAAGGTGCTCAGTGTTGAAGGGAGCGGACCAAACATGAAAGCAACCGTTTTCTTCGCTGCCGTAGGGCAGAAACAATTATTACTTAAATTTGCCAGACTCAGGCTGGTAAATTGATTTAATTCGTATATTTGCAACCGGTAATCAAGCCAATAATTAATTATCTCCGGGCAAAATACCAGTTTAACGAATTCCTGACACTATCAGTAAATTTAAGCTTTGACAGCAGTTTTCAGATGCTAATCCTGCCTTATTAAGACTGCTACCAACACTTATCAATCAACCCCGACAAGAAGATTTCTATTAATAAAATCTTATATGGATTATAACAGCACCCGTGAAAAGCTCATTATTCCCGAGTACGGACGTAATGTGCAGAAGATGGTCGCCTATGTGGTCAGTATTGAGGATCGCGAAAAACGCACCAACCTGGCCAAGACGCTTGTCAATGTGATGGCACAGCTCCATCCCGATCAGCGCGACACTGTGGATTACAAAAGAAAGCTGTGGGACCATCTCCACATCATCGCGGATTACAAGCTTGACATTGACGGACCATACCCAACACCGGCTCCGGAAGAGAAAATCAAAAAGCCAGACCGGATCCCTTACCCGCAGGAAGAAATCCGTTTCAGGCCCTACGGTAAGAACATCGCCAAAATGATCGAAAAAGCCTGCCTGTTTGATGATGGTCCTGAAAAGGATGCATTGGTAAAAAACATTGCCAATCATCTGAAAAAATCATACCTCAACTGGAACCGCGATTCAGTCAATGACGAGCTGATTACCGAGCACCTCAAAGTGCTTTCGCACGGCAGGCTTAAGCTGAGTGAAGACACCCGGCTGACGCATACCAGCGAACTGCTGGCGCGGAATAACCCGCCTGCCGTCATTCCCCACAACCAGAACAACAAACGCAGAAAATTTAATCCTAAAAACGATAAGAACAGCAACTATCGTGACATGAGAAACCGTAAAAAGAATTAACTTGCCTGCCTGTTAATTTACGGTTGGATTAAACTATCTGATAACTATGAGCTCTTTCATTATCAACGGAGGCAATAAGCTTCACGGAGAGATTGTGCCCCAGGGTGCCAAAAACGAAGCGCTTCAGATATTATGCGCTGTTCTGCTGACTCCCGAACCGGTTACCATCCACAATATTCCTGACATCAGGGACGTGAACAAACTGATTGAACTGCTGGGAGAGATGGGCGTAAGTGTGACTCCGGCCGGCAAAGGAACCTATATCTTTCAGGCGGGAAATATTGACCTTGACTATTTAAAAACCAAAGAATTCCGTAAAAAAGGAGCCGGACTGCGGGGCTCGGTGATGATACTTGGTCCGCTGCTTGCCCGTTTCGGCAAAGGATACATTCCGCATCCGGGCGGTGATAAAATAGGCCGGCGCAGGCTCGACACCCATTTTACCGGTCTGCAGAAACTGGGCGCGCGTTTCGAATCTGACGGGCTTAATACCTTTTACAGTATAGACGCCACGGAGCTGAAAGGCTGTTACATGCTGCTGGATGAAGCATCGGTAACGGGCACCGCCAATGTGGTGATGGCTGCCGTTATGGCAAAAGGCACGACTACCATTTTCAACGCCGCCTGCGAACCCTACCTTGTCCAGTTGTGCCGTATGCTTAACCGCATGGGGGCGAAAATATCAGGCGTAGGCTCCAACCTGCTCAACATCGAAGGTGTTGAATACCTTTCCGGAACAAGCCATACCATGCTGCCCGATATGATTGAAATCGGAAGTTTCATTGGTCTGGCCGCTATGACCGGTTCGGAAATCACCATAAAAAATGTTCAATACAAGGAATTAGGGATTATTCCGGAGGTTTTCAGAAGACTGGGCATTCAACTTCAGCTGCGTGGAGATGACATTCTTGTTCCGGCACAGGAAACTTATGAAGTAGAAACCTTTATGGACGGATCTATCATGACCATCAGCGATGCACCCTGGCCGGGATTTACCCCTGACCTGATCAGTATTGCCCTGGTGGTGGCTACCCAGGCCAAAGGCAGCGTGCTGATCCACCAGAAAATGTTTGAAAGCCGTCTGTTTTTTGTGGATAAGCTGATTGACATGGGGGCACAGATCATCCTTTGCGACCCTCACCGGGCAACGGTAATCGGCCTCAACCATCAGGTACCGCTCAGGGGAATCACCATGTCATCGCCGGATATCCGGGCCGGAGTGGCGCTGCTGATCGCGGCCCTTTCGGCAAAAGGGAAAAGCCAGATCGATAACATTGAACAGATCGACCGCGGATATCAGGATATTGACGGAAGATTGCGTTCGCTCGGCGCCGGTATTGAGCGTATCGAAGGTTAGGCCGCCCGGAAAAGAAACTTACACTGAAGGATACAGGCCGGACCATCAACAGGAAAATTCCGCTGATCAGCAAAGATGCTCAGCGCTGTTGTGATCGTTTTAATACAGCCGAAGTAAACCCTGACAGCCTGAACAATCTATCAGGAATTCTCAGAAGAACACTGTCAATTTGGCGTTGAAACCTGACTGGCAGGCATTTTGCAGTGGGTGCATCGAAAATAACATAACAGGGCAAAACCTGATGAAAATATTCGGAAACATGGGTAAACAAAGTAAGCATAAGCCGGAAAGCGCAGAAGCTGTAAATGAAAAAACACCTGTAAATGCGCAACCTGAGACCAATGAAACTGACATTCCGGCACAGGAAAATGTGACCAAAGAACAACCTGCAGAAGAGTTGTGCGGGGAACTCAATAAAAAATACGACGAACTGAACGATAAATATCTCCGGCTCTACTCTGATTTTGACAATTACAGGAAGCGGGTCATCAAGGAGAAGATCGAGCTGAGCAAGACTGCGTCGGAAGAAGTCATTACCGGGCTGCTTCCGGTACTCGATGATTTTGAGCGGGCGATCAACGCTTTCGCCGAAGGGGATGAACCGGATCCGGTAAAAGAAGGCATTACACTGATCTACAATAAATTCAGAAATCTTCTGGTGCAAAAAGGATTGGCTGAAGTGGACGCCATGGAGCAGGCTTTTGACACCGACTTCCATGAAGCCATCGCCAATGTGCCTGCGCCGGCCGAAGCGCTCAAAAACAAGATCATCGACGTAACCCAGAAAGGATATACCCTTAATGGCAAAGTGATCAGGTTTGCGAAGGTGGTTGTCGGAATCTAAAATAAGTTTAAATCGAAAACGGTGACGAAAAGAGATTATTACGAAATACTGGGTTTGCAGCGCAACGCCGGTGAGGCTGAAATAAAGAAGGCATACCGTCAGATGGCGCTGAAATACCATCCTGATAAAAACCCCGGAAATAAGGAGGCTGAGGAGAAATTCAAGGAAGCTGCCGAAGCTTATGAAGTACTCAGCAACGCGGAGAAACGCGCGCGTTACGACCAGTATGGCCATGAAGGCATGAAGGGCATGCCGGGCGGCGGTTTCGGCGGAGGAATGTCGATGGATGATATTTTCAGCCAGTTCGGCGATATTTTCGGCAGTGCATTCGGCGGCGGTTTCGGCGGTTTCGGCGGAAGCACCCGCCGGAGGGTAAACAAGGGAACCAACTTAAGGGTAAAAGTTCGGCTTACCCTCGAAGAGATTGCCAAAGGGGTAGAGAAGAAAATAAAGGTCAACAAGCTGGTCAGTTGTTCAACCTGTCATGGTACAGGCGCGGCCGGAGGATCGTCCTTTTCAACCTGTTCCCACTGCCACGGCACCGGTCAGGTAACACGCGTAACCAATACTTTCCTGGGACAGATGCAGACCAGTTCAACCTGTCCTTACTGTAACGGCGAAGGCCAGACAATTACCAACAAATGTAATACCTGTGGTGGCAGCGGAACCGTGAAAGGAGAAGAGGTAATCAGCCTTAACATTCCGGCAGGCGTCTCCGAAGGAATTCAGCTTTCGGTAGGAGGTAAAGGAAACGCCGCTCCCCGCGGAGGTGTTCCCGGCGATCTTATCGTTCAGATAGAAGAAATACCCCATGAAGAACTTATCCGCGACGGTTCCAATATCCTGTATGAGCACTACATCAGTTTCCCTGAAGCTGCGATGGGCACTTCCATCGAAGTACCAACCATTGAAGGCCGGGTACGGATCAAAATAGAACCGGGCACCCAGGGAGGCAAAGTTCTGCGTTTGAAGGGAAAGGGAGTTCCCTCCCTGAATGGCTACGGACGCGGCGATCAGTTGATCAATATCAATGTGTGGACACCGAAAAACCTTAACCGTCAGGAAAAGGAAATGCTTGAAAAACTGATGGCTTCTGAGAATTTCAAACCTCATCCGGAAGCCCGGGACCGATCGTTTTTTGATCGCATGAGAGAGTATTTTCAATAATTTTGTCTTTTCAGGTGAAAGATACGGCGGGGGTGATTACTTAAACTGACAAGCAATCACCCCTTACCATTTAACCAGCAAATCATCCCCGATCATTATGACCTATTTTTCAGTAAAAAACATCACCAAGCGCTATGCGGCCCATACGGCACTCACCAATGTGAGCATCGATGTCCCCGGCCAAAGCATATTCGGATTGCTTGGGCCGAACGGTGCAGGGAAAACATCCCTTATCCGCATCATTAACCAGATTACCGGACCCGACGAGGGGGAAGTATATTTCGGCAATGAAAAACTGGCACCCCATCATGTTGACCGTATCGGTTATCTGCCCGAAGAACGGGGTCTCTATAAAAAAATGAAAGTAGGCGAACAGGCACTTTACCTGGCTCAGCTCAAAGGGGTAAGCAAAGCCGATGCCATTAAAAAACTCAAATACTGGTTCGAAAAGTTTGAAATCCAGGCATGGTGGAATAAAAAGGTGGAAGAACTTTCGAAGGGGATGCAGCAAAAGGTTCAGTTTATTGTTACGATCATACATGAGCCCTCGCTGCTGATCTTCGATGAACCTTTCAGCGGGTTCGATCCCATCAATGTAAACCTGCTGAAGGATGAAATCCTGAACCTGAGGAAAAACGGCGCCACCATTATCTTTTCCACGCACAATATGGCTTCGGTTGAGGAGCTTTGCGATAACATCGCTCTCATCAACAATTCACATAAAATACTCGAAGGCAGTGTTAAGGAGATAAAAAAGAGGTTCAAAACCAATACCTACTCCATCGATTTTGACGGTTATTCAGGACAGGTGCAATCGCTGCTGCCGGCCGGATTCATACTGGCGGAGGATAAAACTGAAGACGAACTGAGACAGGTAACCGTTACTTTGCCTGCAACAGCCACTCAAAATGAATTACTGAATGCTTTTATGCCTTATGTCAACATTCATGCTTTCAGGGAAATAATCCCCACCATGAATGAGATCTTCATCAAAACAGTGCATGCGGCAGGCAATCATTCTATAAACAGTTAATTAGAAGACCTATGAATAAGATAATCCTTGTCATAAAACGCGAATATCTTTCCCGCGTCCAGAAAAAATCATTCATTGTAATGACCATTCTGGGCCCCATCCTGATGGCAGCGCTTTTCATCGTCCCCATTTATCTTTCGCAAATGTCGGATGAAGTGAAAAAGGTTGATATCCTGGATGAAACCGGGTGGTTTATCAACAAATTCGATAACTCGGAACGCTTTAATTTCGAGTATGTTTTCACTGACCTTGAAACAGCGAAAACAGCCATGATGGCCAAAAAGGGTTATGCCCTGCTGTACATTCCCAGACCGGAAGTAAGCGTACCTGCCAATGCCATGATTTTCAGCGAAAAACAAGTAAGCATCGACCTGAAAGGGTACATAAAGAGTGTAATGGGAAAAGAAGTTGAAAATCAAAAGCTTGGTGCGGAGATCATTAAAGAAATTAAAAAAGCAAATCCCGGTTTCAATTCCATGGAAAGCGATACCGCTGCCCGTGAAAGTATTGTGAGTGAGGAGATTCTGAAAAATATCAAAACCAATATCAAACTTACTTCTATCAGAATCGGCGAGGAAGGAAAAGAAGAGAAAAGTTTTACCGAAGTAAGTATGGGTGTAGGCATGTTTGCCGGTATTCTGATCTACTTCTTTATTTTCCTTTTCGGTTCCCAGGTGATGCGCGGCGTAATTGAAGAGAAGGTCAGCCGCATTGTGGAAGTAATCGTTAGTTCGGTGAAGCCATTTCAACTGATGATGGGTAAGATTGTCGGGGTCGCCCTGGTGGGACTGACGCAATTTATGTTATGGGTAGTGCTTACCCTGGCCATCGTCACCGTTTTCCAGACAATTATGCCCGAAAAGATAAAAAGCCAGGAAACCGTACAGGCATTTAACCCCGGGACAAGGATTCCGGCATCTGCAGAAGCTGAGATAAACTATGAGGAAGTTGAAAACCAGGATAATATGGAGAGGGTTATTGAAGCCCTTCAATCCATAAATTACGGCACCATGATTTTTTCATTTATCTTTTTTTTCCTGGGCGGTTACCTGCTGTACGGAGCCATGTTTGCAGCCATAGGAGCCGCCGTTGACAATGAAACGGACACCCAGCAGTTTATGATGCCGGTGACCATTCCGCTGATCCTCGCGATCATCGTTGCGCAATTTGTGATCAACAATCCCGAAGGGCCGGTAGCCTTCTGGTTCTCAATTATTCCGTTTACTTCACCCATCATAATGATGGTGCGCATACCTTTCGGAGTACCTTACTGGGAACTGGCCCTCTCGATGGGTTTACTTACGGTTACATTTATTGCTGCTGTCTGGATGGCCGGCAGAATCTACCGGACCGGGATTCTGATGTATGGAAAGAAAGTTTCCTGGGCTGAACTGGGAAAATGGTTATTTTATAAAGGATAAATGGCACATTGCTTGTAGCTGCCGGACATCCGGACCGGAACCGGAAGCTCAAACTCCTTAACACCCGAAGCAATCTGAATTAAATAGCTTTATGGCCAGAATTTTAGTAATTGACGATGAACGCAGCATCCGCAGCACACTCAGGGAAATCCTTGAATATGAAGGTTACCAGATGGATGAAGCGCCCGACGGAATGACCGCCCTTGAACTGGCAGGCAAAGAGAAGTATGATGTGATCCTGTGCGACATCAAGATGCCGCAGATGGACGGGATAGAAGTACTTGACCGTCTGCTGGTGATGAACGACACCCCGGTGGTGATGATATCCGGTCACGGTAATATCGAAACCGCAGTGGATGCCATCAAGCGGGGCGCTTACGATTATATTGCCAAGCCGCTGGACCTGAACCGTCTGCTGATTACCATCCGGAATGCCATGGAAAAAGGCAGCCTGCTGAAGGAAACACGCGTACTAAAACGCAAAGTCAGCAGGACCTATGAAATGATCGGCGAATCGGAGCCCATGCAGCAGATCAGGACCATGATCGAGAAAGTGGCTCCCACGGATGCAAGGGTGCTGATTACAGGGAGCAACGGCACCGGGAAAGAGTTGGTAGCCCGCTGGCTGCATGAATTCAGCAACCGGTGCGAAGGCCCGTTTGTGGAGGTAAACTGCGCGGCCATTCCCGGTGAATTGATTGAAAGTGTACTTTTTGGCCACGAAAAAGGATCATTTACCTCCGCCATCAAGCAGCGCAAGGGTGATTTTGAACAGGCCAGCGGTGGCACGCTCTTCCTCGATGAAATCGGTGACATGAGCCTGGCTGCACAGGCCAAGGTGCTGAGGGCCCTGCAGGAAAACAAAATCATGCGCGTGGGCGGCGAAAAGGATATTCCGGTAGATGTAAGGGTCATAGCCGCCACAAATAAAAACCTGGTGGAGGAAATTGAAAAACGGAATTTCCGCGAAGATCTTTACCATCGCCTGAGTGTAATCCTTATTCATGTTCCGACCCTGAACGAACGGGCAGAAGATATACCATTGCTGGCAAATCACTTTATCAATGATGTCTGCGAAAGTCAGGGCAAGCCCCGGATGACTTTTACGGAAGAGGCCATCAAAGCCCTTCAGGAGATAAAATGGACCGGTAACATCAGGGAACTGAGAAATGTGGTAGAGCGGCTGGCTATACTCTGCGATACTCAGATTACCGCAGCCGATGTGGAAATGTACGCCAGGCCGTTGAGTAAAGGATAAATCGAAAAAACATCAGACAACGGACGTTGATTTCGCCTGTTTGGTATATATTTTGTAATTTTGTACGTTGATAAAGTAACCGGGGATGACCGGTTTTGACAGCAGGGAAGTGGTACTGTAAGCATGCCGGGCGTTGGAAGCGTGGCCCGTTAATCCCAACTTTCAAAGCCCTAAACGGCAACGATTACAATTACGCGTACGCCGCTTAATCAAGAGGATTAAGCCGCCTACTGCTCCCCGGGAAGCCTCGCGCGGCCGCGTCCCGAACGGAGCATCGCAAAAGCCGCGATAATGCAGTTAAGGTCCCGGTGACTGCCCGAAAACCAAAGGGAATAAGAAACGGATCGGGTTGTTTTCTCCCTGTCAGTTTACGAAAACCAACTGAAAACTAAGCATGTAGAAAGCACTATTGCTGCCTGTTTGGACGCGGGTTCGACTCCCGCCATCTCCACAAAAAAACCTGTAAATCAATAATTTACAGGTTTTTTTATTTATTGAAAAGAGTCCGGATAACCCAGGCATTTTCAGGGGATATAATTTCACAGGCTTACTTTCGTCGCCCCGTTGAATTATACTTGTTTATGCCAGCATATCAAAACCCCCGGCCGAACATTTCCCAGAATTTGGCTTCCATGGCAGCCCAGCGCTGCATGGTGGCACCGGAGAAATCGTTGCTGTAGTTCGTAAGCAGGGCACGGGCTTCTTCATTTTTACCGGTTTTTATCAGCTCAACGGCACTCTTTTCGAGTGCAGGCATCTCCAGCCTGGCTTTTGCTTCAAAACCAAGCACCTGTTCAAGCATATGCTTTTTTGTTTTACCCCAGGATACCGTGGCCAGCTTATTGGCTTTACGGTAGCTCCACAGCGCCGCATCCCCGCGACAGGACTTCTGTCCGCAGACTTCCCATTTTGCAGGGACCTGCTTCACGCCCGCATAGATGGGTACCCGCGGACTCTGCCCCGGATTATCGAATGAAAACCAGGAAACGCCGCCGACTTCATCGGGCAACCAGTCGCGAAGAACGGTTATATGCGAATATGAGCACCATGAAACCGATACGGTCCGCTGAAAATCTACCGTACCGGGCGCAATATAATTGAGCGTGTTGCGCATATCTCCCGTGAGCCATGGATTGGCAACCGGGCTGACGATTGTATCCCTGCCAATCACATTTCTTTTCTTGTCGTAACGGGTATTGACCATTTTAACGTGCCGGGTCATATCATAACTGCTGCCCTCATAAGACGAGCGGTACAATTCCGTCAGCACCTCCATGCTTACCTTCTTTTCCGGTTTTACCGAAAACGGAAGTTCATCCATATCCATGCTCAGGTTGAGGGATGGCGCCAGGGTGCTTAGCACAAAGAACTCCCTGATTTTGAACGGCTTTTCGGCATTGGCATATGCCTTCCAGAATTTAAATGGCTCCTTACCGTCCCACAGGCCAAACTCCCTGGCTACGTCTTTCACATTCGGACTGGCCATGAAAAAATCGGGATTGTTGAAATCGATGATTCCGATACGGGATATGTTTGCCGATATACCCACATGGTCGTCGGGAATGCGCTGGGCAGCCCAGACCCCTCCGATCCGCTCCTTCCCTTCTCCAAGTATTTCCATCTGCCATACCTCACGGGTATCGGCAATGGTAATGCATTCGCCGTAATCGCCATATCCGTATTCTTTGATCAGCTCCCCGATCAGGCGAATGGCATCGCGGGCATTGTCGCACCGTTGCAAGGCGACGCGCTGCAACTCCTCAATAAGAAACATTCCCTTCTTATTTACGAGTGTATCCGGTCCCACGAATGTAGTTTCGCCCATGGCCAGCTGCTTCTCATTCAGCGAGGGATAGGCGGTATTGAGGTACGCATAGGTATGCTTTACCTGGGGGATGCGTCCGGCCACGGTAACCTTGCGCATATCATCGGGCGTCTCGGTATGCAGCGTGCCTTTATATACCGTATGCAACGCCGTGTCGGCATGATCCGCCGCCTTTTCCATTCTCACCCAGGTACGGTAATTGCCATCGCAGGTATGGGCGGTAATCACCGAGCCATCGGCCGAAGCCATTTTCCCGACCATAATGGAGGTGCAGCTCTCGCCAAACCAGGGATCGCCGGGATTTACCTGCGCGGATAGGATGATGCTGCTCAAAGTCAGCAATGATGCAAAAATGATACGTTTGTCCATAATCAGTCCGTTTGGTGGCAGTGCCGGTTTCAGTTGATTCAATACCGGCCGGTGTGCTTTGGTTAGTGAAACTTTTCCGGAACCGTCGTTGCCAGTCCGGGCGGTAAATGTAGTAAGGGTTTTCAGAATTATCAAATCCCGGGCAGGTGGCAAATTAAAATCCGCTGGACGAAAATCTGAGTTTCCTGATCAACACCTTGCTAAGGCTATATTCAATCTTCCTGAAAATCGTCTGAAAAAAGGGATATTTCAACCGGAGAAAAGGATATTTCGTCTAAAATATTCGTTTATCAGTCCGTAGTACCCTTATTTTGAAAAACCAACCGGATTAAGCTGTTGGAATGAATGTCAGTGATGTCCGGGATCTTATTTAAACAAATCCCGGTTGAAGGAAATGTTCATTTTACAGCAGATTTTAGTTACCTGTACCTGTAAAATCATTCACAAATATATCACGAACGGCAAATCAAACAATATGAAACAAAAACAATTGCTGCTGATCTTTCTGACTTTGTTTTTCTTCCCTTTGGGAATTCAGGCTCAGTCACTGATCGTGCAGGAAACTGACGGGTACGAAACCAGCGAAGCACTGAGTCTTATCAGGAAACTCACTTTTGAGCAGAACAACCTGCATGTTCACTTAAAATCGGGTATTACTGAAAGTTACGGACTTCAGCAGGTACGGAAGCTTTACTTTGACACCCTGACTACCTCAGCCAGCCTCGTTCCGGGCACTGATGAACACCTGATTGTTTATCCTAACCCTGCCGGCAACCTGATTATGGTCGATCACATACCATCGGGCACCAAAGAACTCTCCGTTTTCAGTGCTGAGGGGAGTCTGGCAATGCAGGTCCGGGTCAGTATGCAGAAGGAAACCATCAACCTCGACGGGCTTAAGAGCGGCATCTATTACATTTTTGCAAATGGCCGGGCGGCAAAATTTATCAGGCTATGAAAAAACACATTATTGCGCTGGCCCTGGCTATTGCCGGTCTGGCAGTTATGGCTCAGGAAAAAATGTACATCCATAAAGCGGATCATTTCACCTTGGGAGCCCTTGTCACTTCAACTGACAGCATTTATTTCAGCAACGACCAGAGCACCATCTTATTCAGCATTGGCGACACGCTGGACTCATACGCCGTATCAGAGATTGACAGTATCACTTTTGGCGCGAATTCAACCATTATCAGCATCTTCTATGAAGGGAACTACGTCAGGGTTATAAACCCGCTTGCTTACGAAGGGGTTTCAGTTTCAACTGACAGAGCAAATGTAACCGTAACCTCAACCAGCCCAATGCAGGATATTGGTTACCGTATTTCAGGGAGCACCCAGGGAGGCTCGTTTAAAATATACAGCCAGCAGCCTTTCGAGCTGATGCTTAACGGGGTGCAGATAACCAATACCAACGGGCCGGCCATAAACATTCAATCCGGGAATACAGTTACCGTCGACATCATGACTGGTACCACAAATGTACTCACCGACGGAGGCACGTACAGCAGTCAGGCGAAAGCGCCAAACAGCACAACAGAGGATCAGAAGGGCGCATTTTTCAGTGAAACCGCACTGATATTCACCGGTACCGGCAATCTGACCATCAACGGCCAGGGGGCTGCAAAGCATGGCCTGTGCAGCGACAGCAACATCGGGATCAACGGCGGAAACATTACCGTTGCCAGCGCTGCAAAGGACGGGATCCATGCCAAGACCGGATTTACAATGACAAATGGTACGCTTTATGTAACCGCAACCGGTGATGCCATTGACGGAGATGCTGGAAATGTGACTATCACAGGCGGAAATATTACGACCCTGAATGATGCAGATGATGTAAAAGGCATAACCTGCGACGGAACCATGTCCATTTCGGGCGGGGTGCTCATGCTTACGGTCAACGGCGATCAGTCAAAAGCCATGAAGAGCGAATCGGACATTACCATCAGCGGAGGCAGCATTACTATAATTACAACAGGTGATGCAGTGCTTGAAGCTTCAGGATCCGGATTTGACCCTTCCTATTGCACAGCTATCAAATGCGATGCAAATATTAATATCAGCGGGGGGAGCATAGACATCACAAGCACGGGAATCGCCGGTAAAGGTATTTCATCGGATGCTGACATCACTATTGCAAACGGAACCATAACCATAACCTGTTCAGGGAACGGAGCAAGATACACGAATACCGAAGGTGCTTATGACGCTTATGTTTCCACCTGCATCACATCCGACGGAAATACCCTGATTAACGGAGGTAACATTACCACCAGCAGTTCCGGTTCAGGCGGGAAAAGTATTTCAGTGGACGGAGCACTGACCATTGGGAACAGTTCCTCCTCCCCTGTAATAAACCTGACTACTACGGGTAGCAGGATTTATATCAGCGGCTCCGGCCAAAATGCGGAGTATGCAGAGGCCAAAACCGTCAAGAGTGATGGCGACATTATAATTGAAAGCGGAAACATCACCCTTAATTCGGCGGATGACGGGTTGAAATCAGAAACATCCATTACCATATCCACTGCCATTATCAACATTACCAACTCCGTAGAAGGTATTGAGGCACCATTCATCACCATAAACAGTGGGGAAATATTTATCAAGTCTTCTGATGACTGCATCAACACCACCTTTGGTCTGGGCGGAGAACAGAACGACGGCAGTATCATGACCTTCAACGGAGGCTTTGTGGCGGTAAATACAACCGGAGGCGACGGGCTGGATGCCAATGGCAATATTGTCATTAACGGAGGAACCATCGTTGTACACGGGCCGCCCAATGCCCCTGAAGTTGGCATGGATTACAACGGCTCCTGTAATATGAACGGCGGATTCCTGGTCGTTTCAGGGCCTAACTCAAATATGCTTCAGGCGCCAAGCAACAGTTCCACACAGAACTGCCTGAAGGCGGTTACTTACAGCGGGTTATCAGCATCTACCTTGTTCCATATCCAGGATGCTTCCGGTGTTAATATCTTAACATTCCAGCCTCTCCGCACTTACTACTCTGTCATCTTTTCTTCTTCTGAACTGCTGACAGGCTCTACTTACTCAATCTATACCGGCGGAAGTTGCAACGGGACCATTAATAACGGGCTGTACACCGGCGGAACGTACTCGGGAGGTACATTCAGGAAATCCTTTACGATTAATAACAGGATTACAAGTGTAAACTTTTGAATATCTTTCACTTATGGAGGGATGATTCGTGCCTTTACCATTGCGGTAAAGGCACTTTTTAATTGTCATTTATATACTCAAGGGAAACGTGAAAATTTTTCAGGTAACCGTTCGTCAGATAGTACTTACCTTTGCAGAAGCAATCCAGAATAAGTTATGCCTTCAGAAGAGAATATTATCAGACTGCTTTCACTGCTGAACGAAAGTTATGGCAATTCAACACTGATAAAGCTGACGCTGAGCAACAAACGCCTAAAAGCATCGGATCTGAACAATGTTTTTATCCGTCCGGTCGTGATCAGGGAACAGGCTGTACTGCAATTTATCTACCGGTATGCAACCCGGGACATCACCTCGAACTACCCGGCCGGAGAAGCTGCCGGAGAAATTGAGGAGCTGCTGAAGGAGACCTTTATGAATGCGGATCTTTTCACTGCTGAAGCCGATTACACCTTGCTGAGCAACAAAAAAGGCAACAGCAGACTGCTTAAAAAGGCTGCTTCGTCAGCGGAGTTGCCGTTATACCGTCACGACAAACTGAAGCGCAGGCTGATTACGACTGAAAACAACGTTTACCTGCGCGAGCTCGGTGTATTAACGAATGACTGGAAAGTGAAAGCCGGGATGGAGGATAAGTTCAGGCAGATCAACCGCTATGTTGAGCTGGTGGATGATGTGCTGAAAAAAGCCGGGCTGCCTGAGCCTTTTTCGATCGCCGACATGGGCTCAGGAAAGGGATATCTTACCTTTGCCCTTTATGATCATCTGAGCCGGAACAGCGGGGCATCCTTCAGCATAACAGGGGTTGAACTGAGGCAGGCGCTTGTTGACACATGCAATAACATCGCAAAGAAGGCCGGATTTGATCATCTTCATTTTATTACCGGATCGATCGCAGAAGCCGGACTTACTGAACCCAACGTTCTGATTGCCCTGCATGCCTGTGATACGGCAACTGACGAGGCTATATACAGGGGAATAACATCGGGGGCGGAAGTGATTATGGTAGCCCCCTGCTGCCATAAACAGATCCGGAAACAGATCAACCCTCCGAATGTATTGAAGGAAATTACCCGCTACGGCATTTTTGAAGAACGGCAGGCTGAAACACTGACAGATACCATCCGGGCCCTGATTCTTGAGGCGTGGGGCTATAAAACAAGTGTTGCAGAGTTTATCTCCACCGAGCATACACCCAAGAACGTAATGCTTTCGGGACTGCGAAAGAAAGTCCGGACTTCACCCGACCCCGCTGTGGTGAAAAAAATATCGGAACTGAAGCAGCAATTCGGAATACAATACCATGAGCTGGAAAGACTGCTAAACAAGAAATAACCCGGCTTCCGCTCACCTCAATTTCAATCTGCCCTTCCACGGGAAGCATGTTGACCAGGCCATATTTCAAATCATCTTAAAATATGCAATTACCTGCCTATTAGTTATTTAATAGGCTATAAACTTGCTTTCGGGCTGAAAAATGATTATATTTGTGTTTTACCGTTTCACCGGACCAATACTTCCAAAGCCCAAAACAACAAGATGAAAAAGCAAAGTTTATGGGTTGTATTGTTCTTTTTCCTGCAGCTATTGCCGGTTGGAGCCCAAACCATTATAGAAGCCGGCGAAGTCAGCGGTGAGTGGACAAAACACGGCTCTCCGTATCTTATTAACGGCACTATCAACATCCCATCAGGTGCTGAACTGACAATTCAACCGGGAGTAATGGTCAGTTTTTCCGGGCATTATAAATTTGAAATTATGGGCAAGCTGTCTGCCACAGGGAATGAGACAGACAGCATTATTTTTACGGCGGCTGACCCGAAACAAGGCTGGCACGGTTTGCGGTTTCTCAACACCGTGACGGCAGAGCAGGACACCTCGCGGCTGCAATTCTGCCGGATTGAGTTTGGACGGGTATTTGGCGATTGTCCGGATAACCGTGGTGGCGCCATTTATGCCGAGCTTGCCAGATTAAATATCAGTAATTGTCTGATCCGATACAACAGGGCTGTATCCGGTGCAGCCGACTGGGGCGGCGGAGCAATTTACTGCGAGAAAACAAATGCCGTGATCGCTGATAATCTGATTACGATGAACTATTCAGGCCATGACGGCGGCGGCATCTACTGCTCCTTTTCCAATCCGAAGATTATCCGGAATACCATAACCAATAATCAGGCGGCCTACCGGGGAGGAGGGATAGCTGTTTTCTCCTTCTCCTCCCCTGTTATCCAGAACAACACTATTAATAAAAACACGGCTGCCGATCATGGCGGGGGGATCAATATATCGGGAGGCAATCCGCTGGTTCAGCACAATTACATCGAGGAAAACCAGGCCGGGGCCGGCGGAGGCGGCATCAGTTGTTATCTGAGCAATGCCCGGATCATTAACAATCAGATTGTTTCAAACACTGCCGGCAACGGAGGCGCTTTAGACTTCAGGGGCAGCAGCCCTTCGGTTTTTGCCAACACCGTCTGCAACAACCAGGCTACCGGCAACGGGGGCGGAATCAGCAACTCATTTGAGATGGTCGGGGTGCCGGTTTACAGTAACCCTGTCCTGACATCGAACATTATCTTTTACAATGCCGGCGGGCAGGGCAGCCAGATATGGTCAGCCTCCGGATGCGAGCCATTTGTCAGCTATTGTGCCATCGAGGATATGAACGGCGAAGGAATCTCAGGGGGCATGAATGACTCCGGGGCCAATACCGGTCAGTCACCCCTGTTCATCAGCCTGGGAGAGAATCCATGGGCGCTCAGCAGCAATTCGCCCTGCGTTGATGCCGGGCCGGCAGAACTGAGCGGTACATTCTGGCCTTCCTGTGACCTGGGCGGATGCGTGCGCGTTTGGGACGGAAACGGCGACCAGCTTGCCGTGATTGACATGGGGGCCTGGGAATTCGGGTCGCAGCCATTGGGCACCGAAGAAGCGAATCCTGCTAAAAAAGGCGTATTTTCATGCATTCCCTGCCCCAATCCGGCCGGGGAATCAATTTCTTTCCTGATAAACACTCCGCAACCGGGAGAAATATACATCGTAATCACCCTGACTGACGGAAAAATTTTTCTGAGAACCTCTGCATACGTATCGGAAGAGGATCATCGTCAAATCATCTCTCTGAGCAGACTCCCTACCGGGGTTTACATCTATGAAGTTTACTACATGGGGCATAGGCTTAGTGGTCGTTTAGTACACCTTTAGGATCCATACTCAAAGAGTACTCCCCCGGAAACACTGCATAACGCCGTGTCCACCGGGGGAGTTTTTTTTCACTTCAGGAAATTAAAACCTGATGCTGTTTGCCGGAGCTTACTTAGTGAAGAAGCTAAGGACAAACAATACTGCAAGCACATACATCACCGGGGTGACTTCGCGGTATTTTCCGGTCAGCAGTTTGAGCAGCACATACGAAAGCATTCCAAACACGATACCTTCGGCAATAGAATAGCTCAGGGGCATCATGATAATGGTAAAGAAAGCCGGAATCGCTTCGGTGAAATCATTGAGATTGATTTTAAGAATGGGAGACATCATGAACAATCCCACCAGGAAAAGTACCGGAGCGGTTGCGGCAGCCGGAATCATAAGGAAAAGCGGGGCAAAGAAGAGCGCCAGCAGGAACAAACCTGCCACCGAAAGAGAAGTAAGTCCGGTACGCCCGCCTTCAGCTACACCCGAAGCACTTTCGACATAGGTTGTAACTGTGCTGGTACCCAGCATGGCACCGAAAGTCGTTCCGATAGCATCGGCAAAGAGTGCCTGCTTGGCATTGGGAATCTTTCCGTCTTTCGATAGCATTCCGGCCTTATCGCTGACGCCGACGAGTGTTCCAACTGTATCAAACATATCCACAAACAAAAAAGTAAACACCACTACCAGCATATCTGCAGTAAAAATCTCATGAAATTCAAGTTTCATAAAGATGGGAGACAACGAAGGCGGCAAGGATACCAGATGTCCTTTTGGTATCATGGTAACCCCCAATGGCAATCCGATAATGGTGGCTGCAAAAATCCCGATCAGCAGGGCACCCTTAACATTTTTTGCAAGCAGCACCCCGGTAATGATAATTCCTGACAGTGCAACGATCACAGCCGGTGATTTGACCGAACCAAGCCCCAGCAGTACGGCATCGTTGTTGACAATGATCCCGGCATTCTGCAGACCGATAAAGGCAATAAAAAGCCCGATACCCGCCGAAACGGCGTGCTTCATATTCATAGGTATGCTGTTGACGATCAGTTCCCGGATATTGAATGCGGTGAGCAGAATAAAAATAATCCCTTCGATAAATACCGCGGTCAGGGCAAACTGCCATGAATGTCCCATGCCCAGCACAACAGTGAAAGCAAAGAAAGCGTTCAGGCCCATACCGGGGGCAAGGGCAAACGGCAGTTTCGCATAGAGCGCCATTACAAGGGTGGCCGCCAGGGATGCCAGGGCAGTAGCCGTAAAGAGCGCATTTTTATCCATGCCGGTAGCGCTCAGGATAGAAGGATTCACAGCCAGGATATAGGCCATGGTCATAAAAGTGGTAAGACCCGCCAGCACTTCGGTGCGGATAGTGGTCTTATTTTCTGAAATTCTGAAGAATTTTTCTAACATACAGATCCGGTTTCAGGGGTTAAAAGGTCCACTTCGCGGCAAGGGTCGGATTGACTGCAAAGCCCTTGACACCACCAAAGTTGCTGCTCAATTCAATCTCTGTGCCCAGAGAAATGTTCGGGGTAAAATTATACCACAACTGGGGTTCCGATAAAAATATAAATTTGGTTTCATCCAATGATTCATCATCATTTACAAACGCATTATCCTCTCTCCAGAAATCGGCAAAACCACTGAATGTCATTTTCTTGTTCAGGAAATGCATATACCAGACACCAGTGAGCTGAAACGCGGCATCGTGCTTGTCGCGGATATATTTGTACAACACCTGAAAAGTAAATCCGCGTGAAAAATCTCCGTTGTTCCAGACATAATCCAGACCACCCAGCCAGGCGTCATTGATCTGATAGGCTCCACCTGGCATAAACTGGCCAAACCCGCCGTTATACTCGGCATGAAATGCCAAAGGGGTTTTTCCCAGATTGAAAGCACGGGCAATTTCCCAGTAAGCCATACTGACTCCCTTTACATCATTGACGTTATAATCCATATCCACAAAGAAAAAAGTTGAGCCCCATTTATCGGGCCTGAACATCTCAACTGTGGTGGTGGGATACTGACGATCCTTACCAAAATCGTAATGTAACTGCACATTCTGGGCAAAAGTCCCCGTTACCGCAAAGACCAGCAGTAAGATCAGATAGTTTTTTTTCATGTGATAAGTGGTTTTAGTTTAAAGCGCAGGCAAAAATAAAGCATAGCATGAATTTTCAAAATTCACCGGTTTTGAAATAAAAACCTCCGAAAACCGCGTCAATACAGAACATTGGTCGTTTTCGCCTGTTTATAGTGACACAAATGTTCATAAAATGTTAAAAACAATATCTGAAACCCGGCACGGGAGGTTTACGGATGCCGGACTGTTGCTTACACGCGTGGCCGCAGGCGCCATGATGCTGACACACGGTATTCCGAAAATCCTGAACTATTCTGCGATCGTTGCTTCCGGAAAATTCCCGGCCATATTTGGCAGTGCGGAGCTGGGACTCTCCCTGGCGATTATGGCAGAGGTGGGGATGTCAATATTGCTGATCTTCGGATTGCTGAGCCGGCTGAGCACCATTCCGCTGATCATCACCATGCTTGTGGCCGCCTTCTATGCCCATGCCGGTGACCCCTTCAATGCCAGAGAACCTGCTTTGCTATATCTAGACAAAATTTGTTACAGAAAAGAATTCTTTTACACACTTTTGAGATAGCAGCTTCTCAAAATCGGTCAAGTAATAAAATGTAGCAGTTTCAAAGTGATAAACTATCCTCCAGTACATGTGTTTGTTAAATGTAAAGGTTTTGTTTTTGGTTCTACCACTTACCCGGCTATTACTATTATAAAATGTTGTATTCTGGCCTTATAGATTCCTTTTACACCCAGGTTGCAATCTGTTGAGATATTCAAGCACAAGTTATCCTGCTTTTCATTTGTGTTTTTGGACTGTCTGCTTGGGTTAAATTTTGCCGAAGAGAGCGCATTTTAATTCTTTCTTATCAGGCAGAGCAGACATCCTATTTGGCAAGTTTTGGTTAGAGCGTTGGCTTGCGGGGCTTGACAATGTGAGTGGCTGTTGGGTCGGCTTATATTTCGTTAATATCTTTTTCAATCATTCTAAATTTATCTTTGATGTCTTCGCCAGTATAAAAGTCAAGCAAGTCTTTCTTAGTTAATGTGCCATCATTTAGGAATTTCTTTAAGTATTCCTGGTTGAATTCCATTAATAAGATCGACTTCTCAAGTTGCTTTAAAATGGTTTTGTTGTTTTCAATATTGCTTTCGACAAGAGACTTGATGGTTATTATTTCGTTAATGTCCTTGATGATTCTGTTCACAATAGCAGTCAGCAAGTCTTTATCAAGCTCTATTTCTTTTGC
>JAMLHF010000110.1 GCA_023957275.1 Lentimicrobium sp.
CACAGGATTCGTGGTAGAACCATATTAAAAGGCATTCTCAGGCTAAGTTGAAATCCGCGGCCCGGGTCGGGAACTTCTATAAGCCTGTAAAATCCGGTATGGTCGAGATACCGGCGATTCAATAAATTGGTAATCCGTAAAGTAATTTCAAGCGATTGTTTCCCTGCTTTCAGGGTTGACCCGGCTCCAATATTCAGTACATTATATCCGGGTGTTTTCTTCTCGGGAGGTACAATGTTATTTTGGGCTGCAACCATTTTAAAATCAAGAGAAACCCAGGTGTCAGACATCACTCCTCCCAAAACCGGCTCACAACTAAGATTCAGCAAGACAGATGCCGGCGGTGAAAATGGAAGCCCGAAGCCTTTTTTAGTGCCCGACATCTGCTGAGACCAGACGTACTCACCTATGGCCCCTGATTTCAGTTTCCTGAGTATTGTATAATGCAGATGAAATTCACCGCCGGCCCTCAGAACATCTGCCTGGGTGTAATTGAATACCTGTAACCCTTCATAATAATCCGGGGTGGGGTTCAGGTAAATGTAGGATGGAAACCAGGAGATAAATGGAGAGATTTCTGCAGCCCATTTCATCCGGCTGACTTCAAGGCCTGCATCCAGTTGCCAGGCGGTTTCGGGTTTGAGCAGCGGGTTCCCCTTTTCGAACCGGTACATATGGTAATTCACCCCGTCCGAAGCCAGCTCTTTGGCTAATGGAAGCCTGAAACTGTTTCCCAGGTTGGTTTTTACCACCACACTTCCCGACTTGTAAACAAATCCTGCGGAACCGCTCAGGTGGCTGAATCGGGGAGAAGTTGCAAAAGCACGCTGTTTGTAGATCATTTGCGTATTGTTTTCCTCTGCCGGACTTAGAAACCAGTCGAAATACTCTTCGATGAGTACCGAACCGGCATCCATACGTAACCCGGCCAGAATCAGCCATTTTGCGGAAGGTTTTGTTTCTCCCAGCAGATAAGCTCCGGCTGTATTTCTTTTGAATGAAGGCAGGATAAAACCCCATCCATCTGAAATATTGTGCTGATGTTCGGCATTGATACCGGCAGAAAGCCTGATTGCGGCCGATTCACGGTTTTTTACGGCATAAGCCAGCGACCATGTTTGCTTTACGAATCTGCGTTCGAGGCTGTCGGGAGGTTTTGGCATGTAACCGTGTTCCACCGCTTCAGAAAACTCTTTGCGGTTGTTGTGTTGCCAGGCAATGTCCATTCGGTGAGTGAATCCGGCATGTTCCCATGAAGTTTGCCAGTGCATTTTCAGGTGATTTACCTGTTGCTTCGGCAGATCAATGTCGCGGTCGCTGCGGTCGTAGTCAATCTGAGAGTTGCGGATTTCAAGCCCGTGGGCATTGGCAAAAAAGCCGCTTTTTGAAGAGGTATTGTTAATATAAAAGGTTGAATTAAGCTTCCCCGAAATATATCCCAGGGCTATGTTCCCGTTTTTCTCCTCTCCTGCTGTATTCCGCAATTTTCGGTCTTTAAGCCTGAAATAGTATGAATAGTACTCAACACTATCGGCGGGAATCCGGTAATCGGCGTAATCGATGACGGTGAACCGGGCTTTGGCCCACCATTTTTCCTTCCGCGAATAAAGCCCAATGGAGGCTGCTGCCTGCATGTTATTACTCTGTCCGCTCAAGGTGAAATCACCGCCAGCTTCACCCGGTGCCGGCACAAAAGACTGTTTGAGATCAATCACACCTGCTATCGCATCTGATCCGTACATAAGAGAAGCCGGCCCTTTAATTACTTCCACCCGCTCCACCGCAAACTGATCTACTTCCACTCCATGGTCGGCACCCCATTGCTGGCTTTCGTGTTTAACTCCGTTTTCGGCAACTATCACCTGATTAAAACTCATCCCCCTGATCACAGGCTTGGATTGACCGGAACCTATGGACATAGCGCTCACCCCCGGTAGCCGGTCCAAAGTTTTCATCAGGCTGCCTGACAAGTTTTTACGTAAAAACTCATCGGTAACCACTTCCACAGCCCTTGAGTCATTGGAACGCCGGAAGTTGTGGTAGTCGCCATCAATAGTCACTTCGGACAATGTAACCACCGCAGGAAATAGTATAATTTTCAGACTGCTGTCACTTTTCAGGCTGAGGTTCACTCTTTGAGTTTCAAAACCCACGGAAGATATTATTATATAGTAATTTCCTTCCGGGAAACGACCCAGCGTGAAGCGGCCTGTTTTGTCAGTAACGCCGCCTGTTGTATGGCTTTCCAACCTGACATTAACACCGGCCAGAGGCTTGTTTCCGGATGATAAGACCTTTCCGCTAAGTTCAAACTTTTGCTGGCTGTAAGCTGCAGAATACGACAGCATCAGCATTACAACTGCCGTTGCAAAAAATTTCATTATTAATATACTTGAGGTAAAGTTTAAAAGAAACGCTGCTGGCCATAAATCAAAAAGCCAGTTCTCTGAAACATGATGTTATGCTGCAGGAGGAGCTCTCAGGCGGGCATATACCGGATTGAATATGGCATCTGAACTCTTGTACAAAAACTCAGTATCTGTTTCAGTAGAAAATGATGAGGGTAAGTTTACGGATTCGGCAGAAACCCCCGGTAAAATTTCGAAACTGCATATTCTGCAGGAATGATGATCGTGATGGTGATAATACCTGTTTAGTCCCTCGGGTACATTGATGTGGCAACAATGCGAATGGCTGTGCCTGTGCAAGCCCTGAATAACAATGGGGGCAAGCAGAATAGCTGTCAGCATAACCGACAACATCATCCTTATTTTATTGGCACGACTTTTCACAATGCTGATAATCAATTTATGAATGAGTGCATTTGTCGCACAAGCCTTTGATAATTATTTCCGATTCCTCCGGGGAAAAACCTTTCGGGAGTTTATAGGGTCCCGGGTGAATTTCATTCAGGCAAATAAGTCTTTTGCAGTGATGGCAATAAAAATGAGCATGATCTGCCGGATTATTTATTTTGTCGGGTTCATTCAAGGCATATTTGACCTGAAGTTTGTCGATCACAATTTTGTGGATGATGCCTGATTCTTCCAGTGTCAGTATACTGCGGTAAAAGGTAGTCCTGTCGTAATGGCTGCCCATGCTTTTGCTGATTTCTGTTTCTGACAATGGAAGGTCTGCCGATTGCAGCGCTTCAATAATGGCCAGACGCGGAGAAGTCTTTTTTAACTGAAAATGTTTTAGTATTTCAGAAGCTTGCATAGGGTAAGAATCTTCAGGTGAAATAACGTTACAAATGCAACATTGTTGCAAAATTATAAAATTTTTCTGAATCCGGGGAGATAAAAAAGTAGCAAATAATGAATGAAATGCCGTCAGAAAATCATCAATGGTAAACTGACCAATGATGATTTCCCTGTAAAATGGTTTTCCCGAAGCGGGTAAAAGACTTTAATAACTGAAAGCAAGCTTCCGCTTCTGATCCCCGGATGAACAGGCATCAACAGCAGGGCGGTTCTCCGGAATTACCTTATTTCACTTCCATTCTTCATTAATGAAGTCGGAGCAATAAAACATAGTTTTCCGTCGTGATCCTCCGCCATCAGGATCATTCCCTGCGATTCAATGCCTTTCAGGTTCCGGGGGGCAAGGTTCACCAGTATGGTTACCTGCTGCCCGATGATGTTCTCGGGCTCGTAATACTCGGCAATGCCCGAAACCACGGTACGTTTGTCGATACCGGTGTCGACAGTAAGCTTCAGCAGTTTTTTTGTTTTGGCAACTTTTTCTGCCGCGATGATGGTGCCCGTTCGCAGGTCCACTTTTCCAAAGTCGTCAAATTCAATCACATCCTTAGCGGGACGGGCAACTGCATTGGCGGCTTCATTACTCTTTTTGGTATCCAGAAGCTTCTGAATCTGGGTTTCTATGGCCGCATCTTCAATTTTTTCAAACAGCAGTCCGGGCTGATTCAGCGTATGCCCGCCGGGAAGCAGGCTGGCTGAGCCGGCGTCTGCCCACTTCAGCGGTGTGATGTTCAGCATCTGCGTAAGCTTTTCAGCGCTGAAGGGGAGGAAAGGCTCGCACAATACCGAAAGGTTGGCGCAGATCTGCAGGGAGATGTTGAGGGTTGTCCGGACCTTTTCGGGATTCGTTTTGAATACTTTCCAGGGTTCGGTGTCCGTAAGGTATTTATTGCCAAGCCGGGCCAGGTTCATCAGCTCGTTCAGGGCTTCGCGGAAGCGGTAGAGGTCAATGCTGCGGGCAATCCTTTCCGGGAAACCGGCCATTTCGGCCATTACCTGCCGGTCATAATCCTCCAATGGTCCCATATCAGGTACTTTACCTTCAAAATACTTCTGCGTAAGCACCAGGGTGCGGTTCACGAAATTGCCGAATATGGCCAACAGCTCGCTGTTGTTGCGGGCCTGAAAATCGCGCCAGGTGAAATCGTTGTCCTTTGTTTCCGGGGCGTTGGCGGTAAGCACGTAACGCAGTACATCCTGCTTGCCGGGGAACTCCTCAAGGTACTCGTGCAGCCACACGGCCCAGTTACGGGAGGTGGAAATCTTGTCGTTTTCGAGATTCAGAAATTCATTGGCCGGCACGTTATCGGGCAAAATGTAGGATCCTTCGGCCTTCAGCATGCCCGGGAATACGATGCAGTGGAAAACGATGTTGTCCTTGCCGATAAAATGAACAAGTTTTGAATCTGCCGATTTCCAGTACGGAACCCAGTCTTTCCCGGTTTGTCCGGCCCATTCGCGGCTCGCCGAGATATAGCCGATGGGCGCGTCGAACCAGACGTACAGCACCTTGCCCTCCGCATCCGGAAGCGGAACCTTTACACCCCAGTCGAGGTCGCGGGTAACGGCCCGGGGCTGCAGGCCGTGGTCGAGCCACGACTTACACTGCCCGTAAACATTGGTTTTCCAGTCATCCCGGTGACCCTCCAGTATCCATTCGCGCATCCACGGCTCGTATTTGTCGAGGGGTAAAAACCAGTGTTTTGTATCCCTCATCACCGGCACGCTGCCACTGAGGGCTGACTTTGGATTGATAAGGTCGGTGGCGTTCAGCGAAGTGCCGCAGTTCTCGCACTGGTCGCCGTAAGCCCGTTCGAATCCGCAGTGCGGACAGGTGCCGGTTATGTAGCGGTCGGCCAGGAAAGTCTGGTGCTCTTCATCGTAGTATTGTTGAGAAATCTTTTCGATGAATTCGCCTTTATCATAAAGCTTCTTAAAGAATTCCGAGGCTGTTTCGTGATGGATTTGGTTGGAAGTCCGGCTGTATATATCGAAGGAAACGCCAAAATCTTCGAACGACTTTTTGATGATGCCATGGTAGGTATCAACCACCTGCTGGGGCGTCACCCCTTCCTTGCGTGCTTTGATGGTAATGGGCACCCCGTGTTCGTCCGAACCCCCGATAAATAAGACATCCTCCCCCTTCGAACGCAGGTAGCGGGCATAGATATCGGCCGGGACATACACCCCGGCAAGATGTCCGATATGGATGGGCCCGTTGGCATAAGGGAGGGCGGAAGTAATGGTATATCGTTTGAATTTTTTTTCGGATTGCTCGTTCATGGTCAGCCTCTTTTTGATTGCAGGGTGCAAAGATAAACAAATGAACCGGGTTGGTAATTGCTTGTTGATAAGGCTTTGGATCCGTGGAAGAGAAAATGTACGGCGCAATGAACAAGCGGTTAATATTTTTAACCGTAACCCTGACCTGGCGGACTTTTATTAAAATTCAAACATGATACCTTAAAATCTTGCAGGAATCCATCCTGTCCATCCTGTCCATCTCGTCAATCCTGTCTTAATGATCATAAAAGAAAAAAGGCATGCGGTTTAGGCATGCCTTGTATAGGAAAATCAATGTTAATCAGTAGTTTTCCTGTTTCATTTCAAAAAATGCCTGCGGATGTTCGCATGCCGGGCAGTTTTTGAGGGCTTTCCTGCCTTTATAGTGATATCCGCAGTGGCGGCATACCCAGATAATCTCTTCCTCTTTTTCAAAAACCTTGTTTTTATTAAGGTTTTCGAGCAGTTTCAGGTAGCGTTTCTCATGTTCCACCTCAACGCTAGCCACCAGTTTAAAGGTGTTGGCAATTCTTTTGAAGCCTTCCTCCTCGGCTATTTTCGCAAATTCAGGATAGAGCAGGGTCCATTCTTCATTTTCGCCTTCGGCAGCAGCCTCGAGGTTTTCGGAAGTTGAGCCAACCGCGCCCGCCGGGTAGGCGGCTGTGATCTCGAGCATTCCGCCTTCGAGATACTTAAAGAACATGCGTGAATGCGAGTCTTCCTGATTGGCGGTTTCTTCGAAGAAAGCGGCGATCTGCTCGTAGCCGTCTTCCCGGGCTTTATCGGCAAACAGCCTGTAGCGCCTTGCGGCCTGAGATTCTCCTGCAAATGCCTTCAGCAGGTTTTTTTCTGTCTGTGTTCCTTTGATTGATTTGTCCATGCTATCAATTGTTAAAATGTTCTCTGTGTATTGATTTATCTGATATTCTTAAATCCAGCCCCTTTCGAGATACAGGTCATATCCACTCCGAAGGGCATCCGATATCTGCTCACTCAGCTGATCATCCATTTTTTTTACGTGGAAGCAGGATTTTCCTTTCAGCAGTTTCAGCAGTTCAGGTTTAAAAACCGCTTTCAGATCCTCATCCACATACACCGGCATATAGTAAAAGCCCACATAATTGCGCTGGATTACGAGTCCGGCAAAATATACGTCGTTCCGTTTCCTGCCTTCAATCACCACCTTCTTTTCTGACCATAGGTCATAGCGTTTCTCTTCGTCCACCCTGGCTTTAACGGAGCCGGTTTCATATGGCTTCATCAGGGATCTCAGATGATTAAAAATCAGCGTCAGGTCGGTTGTTGCTTTCATAAACTATTCCTGCATTTTTCCGGTTATCCGATTCTTAATCCGTTGTCAACCCTGCGTTCGGTCTGCAGCAGCACGACCTCTCCGGCTTCTGTATAAACCCCGAGCACCAGGCATTCGCTCCGGAAAGGACCAATCTGTTTGGGTGGGAAGTTCACCACTGCCACTATCTGTTTACCAGGCAGATCCTCCTGCCTGTAAATGGAAGTGATTTGCGCCGAAGATTTCAGCACGCCGAGCTTCCCGAAATCAATGGTGAGTTTCCAGGCCGGCTTGCGGGCTTCGGGAAATTCCTCAGCCGTAAGTATCGTCCCGGTTCTGATTTCTACCTTTTCAAAATCGTTCCAGCTTATCATAGATTTGTTTGAACAAAAATAGAAAACCATGCTCAATCCCTTGCGCTAAAAGCATTTAGAATGATTCTAAATTTTGAGGATGCGGCCCTTGGGGATTTTCTTTATCTTTGATCTGTAAAACTAAAAAATATGATCACCCCTGCATTTCTGAAGCCCGGAGATAAGATAGGTATTGTGGCCACAGCCCGCAAGGTGTTGCCGGCCGAAATTGAGCCTGCCGTCCGTTGGTTTGAATCACAGGGATTTGTGGTGATTA
>JAMLHF010000111.1 GCA_023957275.1 Lentimicrobium sp.
ATGTTATCAGATATCAATAAAAAATGATTCAAAGGCATTTAAAGGCAAGGATTGAAAAGAGACTTTTCAAAGGAAAAGTTATTATTATTTATGGTGCCCGGAGAGTGGGAAAAACCACACTATCAAAGCAAATTACAGAGAACCTTGAAGATACGCGTTATCTCAATTGCGAGTTGTTGCAAAACAAATCAGCACTTTCAACCACAAATTCCGGACTGCTGAAAGATTTTCTCGGAAATTATCGCATGGTAGTGCTGGATGAAGCTCAACATATTGATCAGATCGGCCTTGTCTTAAAAATTCTGGCAGATACTTTCCCGGAAATGCAGATTATTGCCACCGGTTCATCCAGCTTTGATCTTGGCCAAAAAATATCGGAGCCACTAACCGGCAGGGCAAGGCATTTTGTACTTTATCCACTTTCGTTTACCGAAATCGCGGATGACAGTAACTTACTTGACACCAATGCCGGACTTGATAATTTCCTCCGATTCGGATTTTATCCTGAAGTTGTCGGGAAACCCGAAGGAGAGGCCATAGAAGAATTGAACGAAATAGCAAGTAGTTACCTTTACAAAGATGTACTTCAATTTGAACGGTTGAAGCGCCCCGATCTGCTGTTTAATTTGCTTAAAGCGTTGGCCTTGCAGATAGGTAGCGAGGTTTCATTTCAGGAGTTGTCGCGTTTACTCGGAACAAGTGTTCATACTATAAAGCGGTACATTGAATTACTTGAACAGTCCTTTGTCATTTTCAGGTTAAACTCATTAAGTGGTAATTTGCGAAACGAGATATCGAAAGGACAAAAAATCTATTTCAATGACATAGGTATCCGAAACGCCATAATCCAGAATTTCAGCCCATTATCTACCCGGAATGATGTTGGCGCATTATGGGAAAATTTCTGCATATCGGAACGGTTTAAGTATCACAGTAATCAGGGTCAAACCGTTAATGCTTACTTCTGGCGGTCTTACTTCAGCAGGGAAGTGGATTATATCGAAGAAAAGGATGGCCTGATAACGGCCTTCGAATTTAAATATAGTCCAAAAAGGAATGCGCAACTTCCCAATATCTTCAGGCAGGCATATCCCGATGCCATATTTAAAGTTGTGAACAATAACAATTACATTTCAGAATTATTTTTTTGATTCCTATTAAATCAAAATCAGTAAAACAAATATAATGTAATATAATATTTGGTTGGTGTCAACGTTTTTGGTTTACACCAATTCAAATATTTACAGCTATGAAAAAATTGATCGTTTCCTATTTATTGTTATTAATGCTGCAATCTTCTGCATTTAGTCAATCCGGGTTTTATTTAGGAGGGGAGGCGGGAATGAAATTTGATATGTTTCATTATGTTAACAGCAAAGGCAATAATTTAACCATGTTACCGATGGATGGAGTTTTCGGAGCATTCATTGGCTATAGTTACCGCGGCTTTACGCTTGAAACCGGTTTTTATGGCAATTATACCTCCAGGCCATTCATCGGCTATGATTATGCCACTTATAAAATTTCACGAACATCAGGTTCGAGCGGGAGTTCTGATATGAACAGCTGGGTGATCCCTTTGAGGTTTGGTAAAGAAATTTTATTCTTCAAGAATCGTTTCTTTTTGAAACCAGAAGCCGGAATTATTGCAGTTTTTGCACGCGATTACTCCGCCAATCAGCCCAACAGTGGCTGGGGACAGAATGTATCCCCTTTTCCGGGTTATCCTTATTTTACACCAAGCGGCCCCGATTCCACCAGGGCCTACTTTTATCGGGCATCAAAATCGAACTTTGGCATTGAAACCGCCTTTTCATTTGGTTACCGGTTTAAAGAAAAGGCAGATATTTATTTCAAAGGCACTTATCAAAGCAGTTTTGCCCCTTTGTCTTACGATGTAATTACTCATTATTCTGAAAATGAGACTGTTTATGCCACAAGCACACAGACGGGAGATGCATTTCTGTTTCAGATAGGGCTGAAGTATTTTATTGGAAAACGGGAATAAATTCCCATATGAGCCTGGAGCGGTTTCACAACACCATGCTGATATTTTTATGAGATGAAATTGAGCCAATTAAAGCTCTTTAAGCCAATCAATCAGCACTCTTGTCCCTTCAGCTATTCGCGGGCAATATGCCTGAATAAACGCCCCGTTCAGTTTTTTTCCGGCCCATTCACCGGCTGCTGCATGTAAGGCTTCTGCACCGTTGAAATCAACATATGCAATGCGGCTTACCAGGGTTCCGGATGAAAGTCCGAAATCACTTCCCGGCAGCATGGCTACCCCGGTTTCCCCGAGGATGACGCTGCACATTTCGCGGCTGGTGAGGATGCCTTTTTGTTTTAATTTTTCGCGGTAATGGTTGAAATCGGGGAAGAGGTAAAACCCGCCGTCGGGATGAGGAACGCTGACATGCGCGTTTTCGAGGATTTCCTTCATATACCTGGCGATGGCCTTTAGAATTCTCCGGCTGTCGGAAAGGTATTGGTCAATTTCCGGATTGCCTTCAAAAGCTGTGATGGCCGCATATTGGATGGGTGCACTGGTGGAGGTGAAGGTTTCACTTGCAGCGGTGGCCATCGCATTCAACAGCCATCGCAGGTTGGGCGGAAATGAGAAAGTGCCGAGCCGCCAGCCTCCGGCCCCGCACCATTTGCTGAGCCCGCTGCTGATAATGGTTCCTTCCGGGTAATACCGCGCAATGGAAACATGCTGTCCGTTGTGGTGGATCATGCCGTAGATTTCATCGGAAATCAGGATAACCTTGTATTTTCTGGCTACCTGCGCCAGGAGTTTCAGCCGCTCAACCGGGTATGTATTTCCGGTTGGGTTTGAAGGATAATTCAGGATTACGATGCGCGGCCGGTCCGGGTCATCGCGGCACTCCATATCAAGCAACTCAGGACTCATCCGCCAGTTGTTGTCGGGTGAAGCAGGAATCCAGTCAACATGCCTGCCAATGATGCGTGCCTGAGGCGAATAGGATACCCAGCTGGGTGTCGGGATCAACAGATCGCCGTAATAAACCAGTTGCAGCAGGAAGATCAGTTCCTTTGAACCAGGGCCGATGAGTACATCCTCCGGATCTGTGACTATACCCTGATGCCGGAAATTAAAGTCAGCGACTGCCTGCCGCAGTTTGTACAAACCTTTCACCGGAAGGTAATCTTTTTGATGGGCATTCTGCCGGAGGGCTTCAACCACGGTTTCCGGAACTGGGAAAGGGGATTGCCCTAACCCGAATTTGTAAACCCGCTTTCCTTCGCTGACCAGACGGTTGCTTATTTCATTGATCCTGAGGGTGGCAGAGGTTTCAAGCCCCCTGACGTTAAGATTCAGATTGACAGGCAGGTGGTTTTGCTTCATAGTCCGTTATTTTGCCAGACCCCGGGGAAAAGCATTGTTTCCGGCACTTCAGGCAGTTGTTGAATATGCAGGGCCTGCTATTTTCAAAGGATAATTTTTCTGACCTAAGAGTAAATGGTCAGAGCGGGTAAATTCAATTCAAAGTTAACCTTTTTTGCAAGTCGGGATGCATTTTTCCCGGGAAGCGCTGAATATAAATTCAAAGCAGCAGCCGGCACATGATCACTGCACCGGCTGCTGATTCAATGTTTAAATGTGAATCGGATATTCAGATTATGTTTCAGTTGGTCTGAAAAACAGCAAGTTTCCACGTATTATCATCTGATTTTTTCCATACCATGGTGTAGTAGCCGCTTGCTTTTTCAACGGTTGAGTCGTTTACGATCCATTCATGATCGTATTTACCTGCATGGTATGCCATAGACCCGCTGATTGATTCATACAGTTTGCTGCAGGTCAGATTCTGAAAGTAAGGGGTCGCTCTTTCAATAAATCCGGACCTGATTGCATCAATTCCGGAATATACAGTGTCCGTGATCAACAAAGCATCATTGGCAAAGCATGCTTCAATGGCCACCGCATCCCTTGCATTCCAGGCATCAATCCATAGCTGGCAGAGACCATCAGTACTTTCAGGGATTTCTGCCGTTTCCGGTGCTGAGGTGCAGGCAATTACTGGTATCAGTGTAAATACAATCAGTCTGAAGATGAGATTTCTCATAAACAGGTTTTTTTATAGTTGGTTGAATATCCGCTTTATTGTTTGATGAATTTGATGCAACTGCTTCCATGGTCTGATTTCAGCCTGAGGAGGTAAAAGCCGGGAGTTAAATCCGCTGTACTGATTGCCGGTACAAATGGGCCACGGTCTATTATACGGCCTTCCGGGTCAATGATTTCGAAAGAGACATAATCAACTGCCGATTCAACCGAGAGCATATCTGTTGCAGGATTCGGGAAAATCCTGTCCATTGTTTTTTCAGCATGGTTGGTGTTAACGATGGTTTCCGATCTGAAGAAACTGAAGCCATTTGCCTTTCCGGGGTTCAGATTGAGTTCCCCTACTTCGTAATAATCATTGGCATACCAGCGGTAAACCGTGTACGTATTGGTTTCAACCCGATCGAAAACCCAGCCGTTTTCCCAGTTATAGATGGAATCGAGTGAAATAATGTCCTCTTTTACCCTGAGCGCCTGAAAAGTGCCAAAAGGAGTTGACATAATTCCTGAGGCATCACCGTTTAAAGTAATATCCATATGGCTGATCTGTCTGATGGAATCGAGCAATGCCCCGTCACTGTGTGAAGCCATTAACCATTCATAGGTTGTCGTCTGGTTCAGGCTCTGTCCATAGGTAAAGGGCAGCGGCAGGCTGAGGGGCCCGGGGTTGCATGAAATATGCACAGACATGGTAAATGTCCCGAAAATGGTCAGGAAATCTTCATCTCCGATATATCTGATGCCATCATCATCGTATTGAATGTATTCATAATCATAATAAGGCATCATATTGCCGTTGCGGTGGCTGATCGCTGCATTTGCGTCAGGGTATGCCTGGTAGTTGGGTAGTCCCTGTACGGGAAGATACAGGGTGGTGTCGTGGGTCAGGGGAATAAGGTTGGTGAAATCCCATATCCGGTTCAAACCCGGGTTTCCCGGGTCAACCTGTGTTACATTATCAACTGCCCTGATGATCTGCGTCCCGATTGTAGGGAGATCGGCATGGGTGATGGTTATCTGCGCTTCTGTGTGCAATGCCGGAAAAATAAGAATGCCAAAAAGAATGAGTAATGTTTTTTTCATAATTGCCTCCGGGGGTTAATTGTTTTAACTGATAAAAGCAAATTTCGCCTCAGAAAGAAGCCTTGTCAATCACCCTTTGATGTGATTTTTGATATCAGGATTCTGAAAAGAGATTATTAGCCGGCTGCCTTGATTGGGGAAAGGGTTGGTGCAGCCCTGCAGCCTATGTATGATGTTGACAATTCTTCCGGAGATCCTTATCAGAAATCAGGATGCAGACCGGCAGCAGTCATATTTATGGTTGTTTATTTAGGGCTATGAACTTAAGTCTTCATACACCTGAGCAAGGCCTCGGTGCGGGTCCTGACCTGGAGTTTCTGGTAGATTTTTCGGATATGCGTTCTGACTGTTTCAATGCTGATAAACAACTCAGCAGCGATTTCTTTATAGAGGAATCCTTTGGAGAGATAGGAAAGTATTTCCTCCTCCCTGGCTGTAAGGTTTGATTCGGGCAAAGGATGTATGGCCGGCCGGGCAAAGGTTTGCACAACCTTGCGGGCTATTTCCCCGCTCATGGGCGAGCCTCCGTTTACCAGTTCGGCGATGGCTTCGAGCAGTTTGGCAGGGGGTGTTTTTTTAAGCATATAGCCGGTTGCTCCGGCAGTCAGCGATTTGAATATTTCATCGGTATTGTCGAAAACGGTCAGCATCATCACCTGAATGGATGGCCAGGCATTCTTAATGCAGATAACGCACTCAATCCCGTTCATTCCCGGAAGGTTGATATCCATCAGCACCACATCGGGCATGAAATCCGGAATAACCTTCAGTGCTTCTTCGGCTGAGGGGCAGGCCGCGTGGCAGTGATAACCTTCAGAACCGTTGATAAGCAAGCGCAACCCTTCGCGCACGGCTTCATCGTCCTCAACTATTATTATGCTTATAGGTTCAGGCATCGGATTTTGTTGCTGTGTAATAAACAAAAATAGAGTGTTAAATATTGGAATGCATCACCCTTTGATGTGATTTAGATAAATCACAGACCAACCGTCATGATAATTTCCGTTCCGTTGCCTTTTCCGGAACTTATCCTGAAAGTACCTCCGCAATCTTCCATTCTGCGGTTCATATTTCCCAGTCCGTTTCCTGTCCCCGGAAGCAATTCTTCCGAAAAGCCCTTACCATCATCCCTGATTATAATAATCAGTTTCTTCTGATCTGTTTGCAATGTGATTGTTAGGTTTTTTGCATCTGCATGCTTAGCTACATTATGTATTGCCTCTTTTACGGTCAGGAACAGGTTCCTCCTTAATTCCGCCGACATCGGCAACGGAGCCACCGGATCAGGGAAATTGTAGCTGACCAATGTTTCGGTAGCTTCGAGATATGTAGAGGCATATCTTCTGATATAAGCTGCAAAACTATCAAGGCTGTCATTTTTCGGGTTCATGGCCCATATAATTTCGCTCAGCTCATCCACCACATCCCCCGCAATTTCAGATATCTGTTCGATAACTTTCTGCGTTTTGTCAGGCTCCTGTTGCCGGCTTTTGGCAATTTCGCTCAGGATGGAAATCCGGGTAAGGCTGGCACCGACTTCATCGTGCATGTCCTTTGAAATGCGAAGACGTTCCTTTTCAATAGCGTGTTCCTGCTCCAGCGCTTTTATGCGGTTTATATATCTGAAGTGCTGAACTTTCTTGACGATGAAAACGGTTATTGCTATTATCGCGATGGTTAACAGCGCAGCAAACCACAGGGTTTGCCAGAAAGCAGGTACGACCTTCACTGTCAGCAATGGTATGGGAGTCCCGGTGGTACGGAATGGATCGGTGTACCTGACTAACAGGCGGTATTCGCCCGGTGGCAGGTTGCGGTAGGCAAATGCAGGAGAAGCTGCCGGCGTATTCCATTCCTTTTCGTAACCTTCAAGCAAAAAGGAGAAGCCCTGGTCAGAAGCATCGCCATAACCCGAAGTATATACGCTGCCGTGCAGGTGGGCGGCGTCGCGGCTGAGCGACAGGCTTATTCCGTCCGGGGGAATACCCTTCGAAAATATTGTATCGGACACATACAGGTTAAAAAGATGCATGCGGGGTAACTCCTTTTCTG
>JAMLHF010000112.1 GCA_023957275.1 Lentimicrobium sp.
GCTGTATATACTTCCAAAATAATAGACTGGCGTATATTTGAGATTCGCAACTTCATTTTTGTTGAAGGAAAGGTTAAACTCGGTGGTCCAGTTGAGTTCGCGGTTGTCGATGTTGACTGTATTCAGACTGAATTCAAGACCTTTATTGATAATCTCTCCGGCATTGGTCAGGATGGAAGAAACCGGAAGTGAGCTGGTGAGTTGTACATTCAGCAAAACATCCACCGTCTGTTTATGATATGCATCAAATGTGAACAATACCTTTCCATCAAACATGGTCAGGTCAAGTCCGAGATTTGTCTGTCGCGTGGTTTCCCATTTCAGGTCGGGGTTTCCGTAGCTCAACTGGTAGATACCGGGGCCTGACAGAGGATCCGTTGGATCGCGGCGGTAATATGACCAAAGGGCAAAAGCCGCCTGATCGCTCAAACCCTGGAAATTTCCGGTAACCCCGTATCCCCCGCGGATTTTAAGGTCATCTATAAAGGTGAATTTCTGCATAAAGGGAGCAGAAGAGAGCCGGTAACCTGCTGAAACACCCGGCATAGTCCTCCATTTGTTCACCAGCTTGGAACTTCCGTCGCGCCGAAACGAGAAGGTAGCATAATACCTGCCGCCGAAATCGTAATTCAGCCTTCCAAAGAACGAAACACTTGAATTTGCATTATGCCAGGTACCGCCGGTACTGATTTGATTGGCAGCCCAGAGGTCTTTCACATTGGTGTCTTCCGGGAAATCTTTCCCTTCTATGTAGGTTCCCCGGCCTTCGTATTTTATAAGCGTATTTCCGACAAGGGCTGAGATAGTATGCTCACCGGTTTTCACGGTATAGTCAAAAAGGTTCTCGATCTGAATCACCATATGGTTAGAGTTGTCCGACTGCCCTATTCCATTGTTCTGCCTACCGTAATTCGTGCGCAGCGGATCCAGGTAATAATCCCAGCGGTGGCTGGTGATATCGGCACCTGCGCTTGAACGGAACTTAAGGCCCTTGGCCAGATTTATTTCGGCCTCCACCGTACCCAGCACCTTATTGTCGCGGGTCAGCTGATCAGGCCCCTGCATGTAGGCAACAGGGTTTTCCCATGAGGGCTGGAAAGGATTCGGGTCGAACCAGCCACTGCCGTCCTGCTTGTAAACATTCAGAAAAGGAGGCGTATTCAGGGCACTCATTATCACCCCGCCCCTTCCCGAGCTGGCATTGTCGGGCGTGTCTTTGGAGTCAATCGTCCAGGCCGAAAGGCTGGTCTTCAACTTGAACCATGACCTGATTTCGTTGTCGAGGTTCATCCTGAAGGTATAACGGTCGAAACGGGCCGGTTTTACCATCCCCTGCTCGGTCAGATACCCCCCCGATACAAAGTAGCGGCTCTTTTCATTTCCGCCCGAAAAAGAAGCCTGGTACGACTGCTGATATCCGGTTCCGAAGGTCTCATCGGTCCAGTCGCCGAACCGGGTCCATGTCGGATCATAGGCAATGCCGATGTCATTCATCAGATCCCTGTATTGCCGGGTATTGAGTACATCTATGTTTTTCCGGAGTGTTGAGAATCCGAAGTAAGTATTAAACGAAATCACCGGCTTGTCGGCACTTCCCCTTTTGGTGGTGATCAGCACCACGCCGTTGGCGGCGGCGGCACCGTAGATGGCTGCCGCGGAGGCATCTTTCAGAATGGTCATCGACTCAATGTCGTTGGGATTCAGCCCGTTGATGTCCGTTGTACGGATACCGTCAACAATATAGGCCGGCTCATTGCCTGCCAGTACCGAAGTGGCGCCGCGTACACGCACGGCCAGTCCGCTGCCCGGCTTCCCCGAAGGCTGGGTGACCTGCACACCGGCAGCTTTTCCCTGCAATGCCTGGGCCACCGTGACAATGGGACGGTCTTTCAGCGCCTTGTCATCCACCACCGCCACAGCCGTGGTAATGTCTTTCTTTCGCTGAACACCGTATCCTACTACCACCACCTCGTCTAGCAATTTGCTGTCCTCGGCAAGCGTGATGTTGATGACTCCCTGTCCGGAATAGATAATTTCCTGACTGACAAAACCCATAAAACTGAATACAAGGGTCTTGCCGTTCTCCACATTCAGGCTGTAATTACCATTGATATCAGTAGTTGTGCCTGTAGCCGTCCCTTTAATCAGAACGGTAACACCCGGCAGTCCCTGCCCGCCGGCATCGGTAACTTTCCCTGTCAAAGGCCTGCCTTGCGAAAATGCAAACAACGAGGCAAGGGTAAATGATATAATCAGCAGTAGCTTATTCATAACCTTTTCTTTTAACTTCATGAATTTGTTTTTTTCAGATTTTTAAGAGGTTATCCTGACCCTAACGCTCGAGCACAGCCGACCACGAGGAACTTCCATCATGCGCGGCCGAGACATCCACAGTCACAAAGAGATATTCCTTTGAACCTGTGCTGGCATATCCCACCACCTCGTAAGTGTTTGTGGAATTGCCTCCGTTAGGCGGGTCGGAAGCATTCAGGTTTTCACCGCCGAAATAACCTTTATAAAATCCTATAAAGGCGGCTCTGTTGGCCCCGTTGGTCAGGGTGATCTTCGCCCTGTCGCTGCCCTGGGCAGGGGTGAACGCCCAGGTATGAATGCCACTGCCGAAAGCTGCCCCGTTGCCGCTGGCAGCAATCTCATCATCCGAAATACATCCGTTTGTTCCGCCGAAATATCCGTCGTTCCGGGCATCGCCGTTGGTTTTGTATTCATAAACCCCTCCGGCGCTGAAAATAAACTCATCATTGGCTATACATGACCAGTCATCAACACCGGTCGATGATCCGTCAAGATAAGCGAGCGGCAAACTCCACCATCCGTCGCTGGCCATGGCAGGCCCGACAAAAATTGATTTCTCATCCAGCCTGACTTTCCACGCACCGCCCTGAATATCTGTTGCAACAATACCTTCCTTTGAAATAAAATGGAATTTCATTGCCGAACTGAAACCATTGGCATTGGTGGCCGTAAGTTTTATGTTGAAGGCGCCGTCGGTTGCATAAGTATGCACCGGGTTGTTTTCAGTTGACGTCTGTCCGTCGCCGAACTCCCACAAATAGGAATCAGCAAGGGTGGAAGTGTTGGTAAGAGTGATGGTGCGCCCGCTTGCTGTAAACGAGAACTCAGCCGTGGGTGCCGGGCCGGGAATCGGCGGTTCGTCGGCCGGATTGTCATAATGCACCAGCACAAAGCGCCAATAGGCGGGCTGGGGCGAGGATCCCCCCGTCATATAGGAGGTCTGCAGCACCAGGGTATCCACAGGTCCATCGGATAGCTTAATGATACTATAGGTAACCGACTGTTGGGGTACCTTTACTTCAGCATCTGTTGCCACCTTCGACAATCCGATATAAGCGCCGAGGCCGATCACTTTCAGGGTAGGCTGATCTCCCGAAGTGAGCTCAAAACTGTGAACCCCGCTGCCCCAGGCCGTAAGGTCCTCACCACTCAATCCGACCATCTGGTCAGTGGAAGCACAGATATTCGAAGGGAAAAACACACCCCCTTCGGCCCAGTAATCACCCTTGGAGTCAAACTCCATCTCACCGCCGCGCCTGAATATCCATTCATCGTTCAGCATGCAGGGACGGTTGGCGAGCTCATCATTCTGACGGCCCATGGCCCACCAGATGGAGGAGAAATTTGCAGGCCCCACCTCAAGCGGGTACCTTCCCGTACTTACATCACGCAGCAGTTTCCACGTTTTCTCCGTGGCACCCACCAGCTTGGCGAGTTCCACATCCGGATCGGCAATCACGATCTGTACCGTGAACACATCTTTTACACCATTCGAAGAAGTAGCGGTAAGGGTTACCGTATATTCTCCCTCAGCCTGATACGTATGAACAGGTTCAGGTTCGTCCGGCAAAGTGGTGTTGTCGCCAAAATCCCACATAATCTCAGGCGCTCCGTTCACTGCGTTCGCATAACTTTTGAACGCAACTTTACGGAAGTCAGCCTCGTCAACCTTATAGGTAAAACTGGCAATCACATCATCCTCTTTGTCCTTTTTGCATGCCGTAAGCTGGCTGATTGCCAGCAACAGCAGCATGGCCCATTGGATTCTGAAAAATTGTTTCATTTTTGATTGGTTTGGTTTGGTTTGTATTTGGTTTTGCCTGTAATCTGTTCATTAAACACCTTTAAAATTCAGCCCTGCCCAAAATTGCCTGCATTCAAAGTATATCCTTTATACAACAATTTAAAAATCATTTCTCCTCCGACTTTTTCCGTTTCAGTCACTCACATCGGTAACTCAATGTTTATGAACTCTATAGACTAATTATTTCCGGAGATTACATTAAACCTTTTCTTATGTGTACTTAATACACTATGTTTGTGTATTTAATACACTAAGTGGCAGTAAAACTAAGTGAACTTTTTCTAATAAACAAGAAAAAAACAATTGCATTTACAGGTTGTCAGAAAAAATAAACCCGGCTTAATCAACAGAAAGCCTGAACGGGCTGAACTTTTGATTTTCTGAGGAGACTCCGGTCTGGTGTTGGTTTTGCGCAGGTAATATCGGGCAGACCATAAACACTTAATCGTTTAAGCATTATCAGATGCTCAATCCGGTTCAGAGCCCCCCGTAAACAAACGTAAAGAAAGGTACTGCCCTTACAGACCTTCCACCCGCAGCCATGCCCTTACGCGAAAAATCCGCTATCAGTTCGGAAAATCAGGTAAACTATTTCAATGCAGAAGTATATCTGAGGGTTAGAATGGTGTTCAAAAGCCTGGCGGCGATAAAATTGGGCGCTTTGTTATATTTGATCGGGACAAGTCCGGCAATACACACTCCGGCAATGTTCGATTTTTCGCTGACCTTGGTGAGTATTTCAATAAATCCGGACCATTGAAGTCCTCCCGGCTCCGGCGTTGCTACCGCCGGCATCAGTGATGGATCGAGTACATCCAGGTCAATGGTGATAAAAACATTCCTTGTTAATTTATTCAGAAAATCATACATCCAGGTCTTATTGGATCCGTCGAGCATGCTTCCGGCGTAAAACATTCTGCCCGGCTCCACATCCTCGCGCTCAGCAAGACTCATGCTCCTGATTCCTGCCTGAAGTACTGGTGCATGAACAGCTGCATGCTTCATTACACAATGGTGATGGTAAGCAGTACCCCCTGCTTCAGCACTTCCCGCCGCATGGGCATCAAACTGCAGAATGGTAAGATCCTTATCCTTGTAATAGTCGGCAAAAGCCCTGAATGCCCCGATGGCAACGGTATGTTCCCCGCCAACAATAACCGGAAATTTCTTTTTCTTAAGCAGTTGCAGGGTCCTGGCTTGCACCTCTTTCACCATTTTTTCGGGTGACCGCTCCCTGACAGCCTCTGCTGTGTGTATGCCGGCCTTATAGGCTTCTGAATCGGAATGAATATCATACAGGTCGATGGAAGCAGAAGCATCAATCAGGGCTTCGGGACCCTTGTCCGAGCCTTTGAAAACATGGCCGGGACCTTCGAACGGAACCGGAAGGATTACAAATTTTGCATTCTCAAAGTTCGTAAGCTGGACAGGAAGTGATCCGAATTGTTTCTGTTTCATGGTCAGGTTAATTTTTTACTGCGTGTTTGAAAACCGGATAAATAAAAAAATAATCCCTTCGGGAATCAGTAACCCTGACTACAAAGTTAAACAAGCTTTAAGAAAAACCATCACCGGAAAGATAATACCCCGTTATTTTCATGGCCGGAAAAAGAGATCAGGTAAGGGGTATGCAGTGGAACAACGGGTATAACCTGCCAACACGCATCATGGCAGAACAAGGCAACTGAATCACCGGTTCGACCTGCACATAAAAATACATCTGGCATGGACACACCTGTACAGGAATCTGACTATAAATTATAAAATTTGACTGCTGCAAAAGGCCTCAGTAACCAAGAATGCGAAGCATTGATTTGTGCGATTGTTCTTTGGCAAAAAGCTTGGTGGTATATTCGCCTTCTTCGTCCAGATCAATAATAATATGCTTGGGCGCAGGAATCAGGCAATGCTGAATCCCTCCGTAACCCCCGATGGATTCCTGATAAGCACCGGTATGGAACAAACCGATATAAAGCGGCTCTTCGTTGTCAAGCTTGGGAAGAAATATCGCGTTGGCGTGTGCCTCTGCATTGTAATAATCTTCACTGTCGCAGGTAAGCCCGCCCAGAAACACCCTTTCGTATTCCGAATCCCATTTGTTAATGCCCAGTAAAATAAAACGCTGGTTCAAGGCCCAGGTATCAGGCAGCGTGGTCATAAATGATGAATCGATCATATCCCACAACTCCCGGTCATTCTGTTGTTTCTGGTCAATGATTGAATAGAGCACGGCGCCGCTTTCTCCAACGGTATATGAGCCGAACTCAGTGAAAATATGTGGTTCCGGAGTGTTGTTCCTGTCACAGATCATCTTGATCTGTGCAATGATCTCCTCGGCCATGTATTCG
>JAMLHF010000113.1 GCA_023957275.1 Lentimicrobium sp.
GGAACCTGTGATTCAATATGAAGGATGGAAACAAACCGATAAGCTGCTTTCGCGGCTGGGCCTCGGTACATTCGAAACGGTCGACGACATCATTTTCGAAGTTGCCTCTTTGCTGCCAAAGTATTGTACCAGCAGTAAACTCCGGTTCAGGATAACGGAAGAGGACAACTACAACCCTCTTTTCAGACATGGGTGTGATGCGGTGAACAGAAGATTCGACCTGGAGTTTGAGAAGGCATTTTCAGCATCATGATGCCTGGTTGTAATGACGGAATATTTCAGTCAGCTCGCGGCAACCTTAAGGTATTATGAATTTTCCGGATAATCCGGCGCCGTTCTCATAACGGAGCACGAAAAGGTATATTCCTTTGATAACCGGCATACGGGTGAGCGTGATACGTCTTTGATCAAATATATAGGTATCAATGCTTTTGCCGGAAATATCCAGGATTGACACTTCGCCTTTGCGCGCCGGCGGGTTTTCAACGGATAATTCTGCACCCTGATCTGAATAAAGGATGGTATAACCCCGATCACCTGAAGGTATGAATTCAACCTCCAGAGCGGTAGTAAAACCCGTATTTCCAAGTTCAAGGCGATAGTAGTTCCGGGTGTTCGGAACAGGCAGGCTGTCGATAAAAGTGAAGGTGACAGAAGTTTCAGGGTTACCGCAGATACCGGGAATCTCTCCGATCTCATCATAAAACAGCCCATCCGCAGATCTTTCGATACGTGTTCCTTCGCACAGGCTACCGCTCCGGAAAGTCCAGCGAAGGAAGACCTTATTGCCCTGCTGGTAACCCGAGAAATCCTGAAGTAACGGATGTACCTGGGCCCTGCCCGCGGAAGGAAGGACCTGCAAAGTAATTATCACCAGAAAAATCAGGTATTTAAACGGAACTGTCATTTTTCAGCATGTTTTCCATACTGAAATAACAATAAGGCATTCCCATTGTTTAAAGCATCCCGGCAATCTACCGGAATTAAAGGGTTAACAGGTGAAACGGTTAAAATCTCAGTTGCCTGATGATATCTATGGTTTGGTCAAGCATATTTTCAGTAAAATCAAGGTGCGTGACCAGCCTTACCGATTGCCTGTCGAAACCGATGGCCAGAACGCCCTCTTCTGCCAGTTTGCCTGTAACCATTAAAGCGGTGAGCGGCTCTTTAACTTTGAAAATCACAATATTAGTATCCACAGGCAGCACTTCACTCACCCATTGAAGTTGCTGAAGGGCTTCTCCCAGTTGGCGGGCCCGCCGGTGATCCTCTTTCAGCCGCTCAACGTGATGATCAAGTGCATATATTCCGGCAGCGGCAAGATATCCCGCCTGTCGCATGCCACCTCCGAACACCTTTCTTACCCTCCTGGCCCTGCGGATAAATTCATGATCACCCAGCAAAACCGAACCTACAGGAGCACCCAGGCCCTTGGAAAGGCAAATGGAGATACTGTCAAACAAAGCGCCGCATTCCCGCGTTGATTGCCCGGTAACAGCCAGGGCGTTAAAAATCCGGGCACCATCAAGGTGATATTTGAGTCCGTTGTTACGGCAAACCTCCCCTATCGCGGCAAGTTCCTGATTGCTGTAAACGGCGCCTCCTCCCTTATTCATGGTATTTTCAACCTCCACCATAGCGGTTCGCGGACGGTGCAGGTCGTCGGGATTGATGTGATCGGCCACATCCTTTGCGATGATCATCCCACGGTCACCCTCCAGCAGACATACCGAAAGCCCCGAGTTCGACATCAACCCGCCGGCTTCATAATAATACACGTGCGAAAGCTTGTGCAGAATCACCTCTTCGCCCGGACGGGCATGCACCCTGGCCGCAATCTGGTTGGTCATGGTGCCCGATGGACAAAATAGTCCGGCTTCCATTCCGAAGAGGGCGGCAGTTTTTGCTTCAAGGGCAGCTACCGTAGGATCTTCCCCGAAAACATCATCCCCGACCGGGGCTGAAAACATGGCTTCAAGCATACCCGGTGTGGGACGGGTAACGGTATCGCTCCGCAAATCAATTTTCATCGGCGTAAAAATTTTCCGGCAAAGGTAAGACTTGTGATGATTTTATGCTTCCGGAAATAACCCGGATTACCGCTAAGAAATTAACCAATGAGAGAAAAAAGTAAAAGGCCTGACAGGCAATTTGCCCGCCAGGTCCTTCTCCCGTAAATAATACTCAAACCAGGATGATAAATTTCAAACTGCCTCTTAATATCTGTCAGGCCACGGGTTCCACCACAAAGAGCACATCGTTCTTGGCTACAGTATCACCGGGATTGAATTTTATTCCCGAAATAATTCCGTCGGCCGTGGCCTTGATGTTGTTCATCATTTTCATAGCCTCAATTACCGCAACGGTTTCTCCTGATTTAACCTGTTCGCCGTTTTTCTTTTTAAACTCCACCAGCATGCCGGGAATAGGGGCTACCAGTGCGCCGGTGCTGACCGTAGTCTGCTTTTCCTTTTCCCTTTTTGGTTTGCGCACCTGACGGGTAGTGGTTTTAAACTCAGGTATGGCAACGGTAAACCGCTCACCGTCAACGTACACCTCGAGTTCATTCAGGTTTCCGGCATCCTTTTTCTGTGAAAGCTCTCCGCGCAGGGCGGCAGAAACCAGTTCCTGTTCACGCTTCACGTCTTCGAGGGTTTTGGGCTTAACATCGTCCGGCGCTGTTTCCAGGCCATATTTCCATTTCAGGAACCGCTTGCCGGTTACAGGGTAAAGGGCCACGATCAGTTCATCATCAATATCCCTGGCAAGGCCTTCCGCTTCTTTAGCTACGCCCGGCATTTCAGGCTCAAGCACACTGCCGGGCCTGCAGTCGATGTGCTGCTCTCCGCGGGGATAATCTTTGAGCGCCCGGGCACGCAACTCATCGCTGATCGGACGGGTGGTGGCACCGTAAAGTCCGTAGCACAGATCCTTCACCTGTTCGGTAATCCTTGCATATTCACCTTCATAGGAATCAAAGAGCACATTATTAACCGTCTGCACGCCCACAATCTGACTGGTTGGAGTAACCAGGGGAATCTGCCCCAGGTCTTTGCGTACTTTAGGCAGCAGCCTGAAAACATCCTCCAGTTTATCCAGCGCATTCATCTGCTTGAGCTGGTTCACCAGATTTGACAGCATACCGCCGGGCGTCTGGTGTATAATCACATCAGTGTCAATAACAGAATATTTAGGGTTGTTGTCAAGGTGCCTGTATTTGGGAATAAACTCCTCCATTTTCGCGCTGATTTCAGACAACTTTCTGATATCCAAACCCGTGTCGCGGCTGGTGCCCAGCAGCGAAATTACCAGCGGCTCAATGGCTGCATGAGATGTCCGGTAGGCGTAAGGCGACATACAGGTATCCACGATATCCACCCCGGCCTCTATGGCTTTGAAAATCGCCAGGTCGCCCATGCCGGAGGTAAAGTGGGTATGCAGGTTAATGGGCAGATCCGTGATCTTTTTGAGCTCCCTCACCAGGTTGTAGATATCGTAAGGCGCAACCAGTCCCGCCATATCTTTGATGCAGATGGAATCTACGCCGAAATCCATCAGTTCCCTGGCCTTATTGATGTAGTAATCGATGTTGTAGATTTCACCACCGAGTCTCGGCTCCGTTAAAGTGTAGCAGATGGTTCCCTGAAAGTGCCTGTTGTTGCGCTTCACCACCTTTGCGGCGGTTTCGAAGTTTCTGTAATCATTCAGGGCGTCAAAGCAGCGGAAGATATCCATACCGTTGTCGCAGGCACGCTGTACAAACGTTTCCACCACATCATCGGCATAATTCCGGTAGCCCACCACATTCTGACCGCGGAGCAACATAAAGAAAGGTGTTTTGGGCATGTATTTTTTCAGCACCCGGAGTCGTTCCCAGGGATCTTCATTGAGGTAGCGGTGCATGGTGTCGAATGTGGCTCCTCCCCAGGTTTCAATGGCATGAAAGCCGACTTCATCCATCATTTCGGCAACGGGAATCATATCTTCGGTGCGGCCGCGGGTCGCAAACAATGACTGGTGCCCGTCCCTGAGGCTGACATCCTGAATCTTCACAGGATTTGATACAGCCGGGCGGTTCGCGTCATAATTCATGGGGGTCATCTCTAAAACCCCGTGTTTATCAAAAGTTCTCATGATTTTCTCATTTTAAGTTCTTATTTCATTCTCGAAATTCTGCCTTTCAGCTGAAGGAGTTCCCTGCCGTTCATGGCCATTTTAAGGCCCATGCGCGCCCATTCGTTCACGCTTACCTGCACACTCTCCTTTTCCTGCTGTTTCAGGTAAAAGCCAACTGCCACTGCAGCCGCTTTCATTTTCAGTTCTTTCCTTGTCATTTTCAGGATTATTGAGGTATATTACCATGTTTTTTAGGCGGAAGGGCCTCTGTCTTTGTTGCCATAATTTCCAGACCGTCAATCAGCCGCCGGCGGGTTTCCGAAGGCAGGATTACTTCATCGATATACCCGCGTTGGGCCGCGATGTAAGGAACATTGAAACGCTCTTCGTATTCCGCAATCTTTTCGCGGGTCTTTGCTTCCTTATCTTCGGCTTCCCTGATCTCTTTGCGGTATCCCGACAAGACTTCCACCGCGCCTTTGGCACCCATCACGGCAATTTCGGCCGTAGGCCATGCAAAAACCATATCCGCGCCAAGCTGGCGGGCACTCATCGCCAGATAAGCGCCGCCATAATCCTTACGGATTACCACTGTAAACTTGGGAACGGTTGCTTCGGAATAACTCCACAGCAACTTGGCCCCATGCCTGATGATGCCTCCCCACTCCTGATGCACCCCGGGAAGGTAACCCGGAACATCCACAAACGTGACGATGGGAATATTGAAAGCATCGCAGGTCCGGATAAAACGGCTGATTTTATCAGAAGCATCTATATCGAGACACCCTGCCGACACCATGGGTTGATTGGCAATAATGCCCACCGAACGGTTGTTGAGGCGGGCAAATCCCACGATACAATTTTCGGCGAAGTGCTCGTGCACTTCATAAAACTCCCCTGCATCCACCACCTCGTGAATGATGACCTTCATATCGTAAGGCACCCTGGGATCATCAGGAATAATGGCATCCAGTTCAGGACAAAGCCGGGCAGGATCATCCTCCATTTCGATGCGTGGCGCCTGGCTCATATTGTTATCCGGCAAATAATCAAGTAGTTCGCGGATGCGTTCTATGGTATCTTCATCGTTTTCGCAGGCAAAATGAGCGTTCCCGCTTTTCGAATTGTGCACCATGGCACCGCCCAGTTCCTCGAAAGTAGTCTCTTCTCCGGTAACGGTTTTAATCACATAAGGACTGGTAATAAACATGTGACTGGTTTTCTTGACCATGAAAACGAAGTCGGTCATGGCCGGAGAATACACAGCGCCACCGGCACAGGGGCCCATGATGGCTGAAATCTGCGGAATAACACCGGATGCACGGGAGTTTCTGAAAAAAATCTCACCGTATCCCTTCAGGGCATCCACCCCTTCTTCAACACGGGCGCCGCCCGAATCGTTCAGTCCGACCACCGGCACCCCCGATTTTAGCGCCAGGTCCATCACCTTGCAGATCTTTGCAGCATGCATCTCACCCAGCGAGCCACCGCTGGAAGTAAAATCCTGCGAAAACGCAAATACCGGCCGGCCATTGATCAGTCCGTGACCGGTAATCACCCCGTCGGAAACGATTTCTACCTTTTCCATCCCGAAATTTACAGAACGGTGCGAAACGAATGTATCGAGTTCCCTGAATGTCCCTTCGTCGAACAGCAGCTCTATGCGTTCCCGCGCGGTAAGTTTTCCTTTTTCATGCTGCTTTCCGACCCTTTCCCGGCCTCCCATTGCAGCGGCTTTCTCCCTTTTGGCCTTTAACAGGGCCAGCTTTTCTGAAACCTTCATGTATATGTTGATTTTGTTAATGAAACCTATTTACTTTCAGCCATTGCATCCACCGGCACACCGGCCCGCGCATTGAAGAGCTTACGGGCTACTTCCGGTGAACTGATGCCTGCAGGCCCTGAGAGGCAACCGCCTTCGCAGGCCATCACCTCAATCATATTGTAATCATGCTTTCCGGCTACCAACCTCCGTAGTCCGGCAATATTCTTTTTATTCAGGCCATTGACAACCAGGGGCTTCAATGGCACACCGTGATAATGAGCCGCTACGGAACGCATCACGCCCGAACTGGCAGCAAATATCCTTTCATGGATTACCTCTCCCTGTTCTTCCTGCTCAAAATCCTGAAAATCCACATTCATGGCAATCATCAGCGAACCCAGCTCCTCAAAAGTCATCACGAAATCCACGCCTTCGTATTTACGGGCTTCAGCCTGCTTGGCCACGCAGGGGCCTATAAAAACCACAGTGGCATGGGGGTACTTCTCTCTTACCAGCGTTGCCGTATAGCGCATCGGCGACCA
>JAMLHF010000114.1 GCA_023957275.1 Lentimicrobium sp.
GGTGTTATTTGATTTTGTTAATGCAGTAATGCGGTACTTAAATAAGAATATTATACAAATATATAGCTAATGGAGCTATTGCGCAATACCCGGCAAGAGAAAAAAAGTAAAATAGAATCCTTATAAATAAGGAAGATGTCGATCGGGAGAATTATTAAAAGAATCTTTATCTTGAGATTACTACCTTCCGGCTCGCGATGGTTTCATCGTCAGCAACAAGTTTAAAAAGATAGAGCCCGGATCTGAGTCCGCTGGTATTGATCAGCATTTGCGAATAGGGTTCCGTGAGTTTCATTTCCAGCGCAAGACTCCCGGAGCTGGTGTAAACGCGTAGTCGGCACTCCCTGAAATTCTTTTCGGTAAAATAATCGAGTACCACAAAATCACCGGCGGGGACCGGGAAAATCCTGAATCCGCTGCCTTTGATCACTACCGGAGGAAGTCCTGGAGTGGTATCGGCGACGGGCTCACCCGGAAGTATATAGGGCTCGTTGTACACAACCATGCCGAAGTACCTGAGGATATTCAGGGAATATATGCCTGCAGTGCCGCCAAGAAGCTGAACAATGGCCAGGCTGTCGCCGGAGGTTGGCCGTTCTGTCCAGGCTCCCGGGTAAAAATATCGCTGATTCATTTGCAGCAACGTTTTAAAATCTGCAATTTGTTGCTGGTCTATGTCCGGAAATCTGAGTGTCAGCTGATCCGATATTTCAAGCGCATCCGTATGATTTTCCGTTTTCTGGGCTACGGAAGCTGCCATTGTCAAGGAAGCCGGCCTGTCATCATTTATCAGGAAATGCATTAATGAATCCTGACTGCCGGATGCATGAGCGGATTCAGATAGTCCGGCTGTAATTCCGGAGAATATTTCATCCCTCGCGGCCCTGAGGTAATCTGCAGAAGATGCAAGCCGCTCATACGCTGAATATACATTGTATACATCGGCCAATGGCGCGTAAAGATATGGTTGAATTTCAGGTTTTCGTTGTTCCAGTTTTTGAAGTATTCCAGGGATTCTGAAGAAATGAGGATTGCTTTTCAGGATATCCGTCAACAGATTATTCGGGAAGTTTCCGTTAACCGTCAGTGCGATGATGGCTTCATCCGACAGATAGGGAGATATCCGTTTCAGCTTTGAGTACAAAGCCGGGGCATCGAAGCCGGTGTGATGCTTGATTTCGTTGATCAGGCTGAAAGAATCGCCGTCATCTGTAAGGCTTTCGCTTAGTCCCCGGGCAATAACGGCCCTTTCACTCCATTTTGCATAGGCATCCGACGGGTCTGTTGATGCATCCCTGAGAAATTCCGGCTTGTAACTGCTGTCGGTGGTGGCCGCCATCGGGTCAGGGACTGTATAAATGCCGTAAGAGGTTATGCGTGGCTGGCGGTTCAGCCCTTCTGGGCCTGGCGGAAAGTGATAATAAAGGCGCTGACCGGCATTGTGTATATCGCCGTCGCGGTGAAATCTGCTGTAGCTGAAGCGGTTGCCGGCCACTTCTGCGCCCTCGCGGCCCGATGCGCCCTGGTGGCGGGCGATGCCGTTATGTGATGAAAGCGAATCGCGGGTAACGCAAATATCATATTCATTTCCTGTAAACCAGTTGTACAGGACACGAAGGCCGGCGCTGCCATTGGCGTTCAGGTTCCGGTTCTGGGCTAGAATGCCGTAATTCAGATTTCTGATTGCATTGGAGATGATCATATTGTTGTCAATACCGCTTTCATGCACTACAATTCCGGCCGATTTTGATTGCGGCATAATGCTTCCCACCGGACCTGCAAACGTATTATCGCTGATCCTGAACATATTGCAATGGTCAAGGTAGAGGCCTGCGCTCAGCGGTTTGATCGGTTCAGGGACATTGGCGGAGCCCATGATAAAGAACGACCCGGTTACGCTGAATGATCCTGCCCCGGCAGTGTAAATGCCTGTCAGGTTTCTGTCGAACCTGGTTTTGCTGATATTGATGAAATATCCGGGAAGTGTGTGGATGCTGCTGATGCCGGCCGACAGTTGTTTAAAAACAGGTTCGGCATTCTGCCCGAAAGGAATTGAATCCGTATTGAATCGGTTAACCAGCAGTGAAGCATTGATGCTGCGGATACCTGCACCCCTCTTCCAATATGGTAAAACAGAGACCGGAATGTTATTTTCGAACTGACAACTGCTGAAGGTGATGCCTTCGTTTCCCCGTAAAGTTACCATGTCACCGGGAGATGTACCTTCAGGTGGCATCTCATCGGTAATAAACTTCGACAGTTTGAAAAATGACGGATTGTTTCCGGATGCAGGATTGAATACAACGGCTTTGAGGTTGTTGACAAAAAGGGCGTTGGTGGCAAATATCCTTCCGCCGCCCGCACCGGCGACCGTATTTCCCTGTTCATCCATTCCGAAGGTTTCCACACCGGTAATGGCGTTTCTGATGCTTCCGCCGTAACGGATGTTAAGGGTTGCCTGTTGTCCGGAAGGGGAAGAATAGTCAGGGCTGCCATACAATCTGATGCCTTCCCAGCGGTCGGCGCAGTCGTTTGTCAGGATGCCCCCGTCGATATTGAGGGTCCCCCCGGGTAAGACCTTAATGGTTCTTCCCCGGCCCATTTCCACGCGTTTGCTGATGGTAAGTTTTGCCCCGGGATTTATAATAACATCCTGCAACATTTTCCGGTCGCTGTCCCATTGGATGGTGTCAGAAATATTCAGGGCGTTTTCGGTTACCGGCAGGCAAAGGTCGGTTTCCCAAAGGCCCCTTCCGAAGGTGCCCGCGATGATTTTTTTTCGTGAATAGCTAATGGCAAGGTCCGCCACAATGGTGAGCGGAAGCCCTTCCCCAAAAGGAACCCATTGCGTAAGGTTTGCATCGCGGTAATAAACGCCCGCATCCGTGGCGGCAAGGAGGACATCATATCCAGCGCCCTTCACATACCTGATCGTATTTACCGGCAGATCGGGCAACCCTTCGGAATAGTTTGTCCAGGTTGTTCCTGCATCTTCCGACATATAGACATGCCTGTTTTCCCACATTCTGTCAAGCGAAAGCCAGATTTTCTGGGGATTTCCCGGGTGTATGGCTACATCGCTGATTCCTGTGTAATTGAGGTTAAGCTGCCCGCGGGGGGTAATGTCGAACCACCGGTTACCTCCATCCGGGGTAACGAACAATTTGGGTTGCGAAGGATCGCCCCAGTCGGGATTCTGAAAAGCGGCATAAATCACCGAACTGTTTGACGGGGCTACCCTGATGGTAATCAGTTTGGGTTCTCCCTGGGCGGGAAAATCGCTGATGCGTGTGAAACTGCCGGCGCCGTCTTCGGACTTCCAGACATTCCGCACACCAACGTAGAGGATATCCGGATTCTGAGGGTCCATTTCGAGCGGTTTATCCCAACGGCCCACTTCTGTGCTGTCAGGGATGCCCAGGGTAGTAAAATTAAGACCTCCGTCTGTTGACTTTTTCAGGAATATATGGGGTTGGGTGTATTTCGGAGGCACTCCAACAAGGTAAACAATACCCGGATCATTGTAATTAATGGCGCCGTCGTAGGCATCGCTTATTCTTGCATTTCTGGACCATTCTCCGGTCTTGAAATTGTAAAATGAGAGATTGGCATCCTGGGGGCCCCCGAACATCATGTCGCTGTTTTCACCGATGGTGATGTTATGCAGCTGAAGGATCTGCATCCCGTTCCGGGTGATGTCCTGCCATGACTCCGCTCCGGTGTTGGATAAACTGACTCCTCCGTCATTGGCCATATACAGCAGGTCTTTATCCCCGGTTGCATAAACATGCAGGTCGCGCACGTCGATGTGATATTTGTGGTCGCTGCATTCGATATACAAGGCCGAATCTCCTGTGATCCGGTATTTGAAAAGCCATATGCCGCCCAGATAAAACTCCTCATTGTCGGCGGGGGAAAGCGCAAGTTGCATTTTCCAGTAGCCGGCAAAAGGCTCCACTTTCATCTTCAGGGTTTCAAATGTGGTGCCTTCGTCAAAGGAACGGAAAAGGTATTTCCTGGTGCCACCGATAGTTCCGGTACTGTCATAAGCTTCGCAGAAAGCGAGCATCAGCCCCGGCGTTTGCGCAGAGAGCGAAATGGCGACCCTGCTGAGTACAAAATTGGTGTCCAGCGGGAGAATACGGGTGATATCGTTCCAGGTGGCGCCTGCATCGGTGCTTTTCAGCATGTGATTGCCGCAGGCAAACACTGTATTGGGCTCGCCGGGTTTGTAATTCAATGAAAACAACTCGGCTTTCGGCTTGCTGAACACCTCTTCCCAGCTTGCAGTGCCGTCGGTAGTGCGGTAGATATAACCCCGGCCTGAGAATTCCGTATTGAGCAGGGCCAGCATGGTGTCTGGTGACGTGGGGTGCATGCCTGTTTTCTGAACGACAAATGAAGCGGATATTATATCGTTGTCCAGTGAAGTCTGCTCCCAGCTTTCTCCCCCGTCGTTGCTGATCATTACGCCCATGCCATAGGAGCGGTTGAAACCGTAATGGCCGGTACCGATAATGATCCTGTCTTTATTGCGGGGATCCACATGTATGGATAAAACGCCGGTGGTGAATGTATTGTGCGAAAGGGGCTGCCAGTTTTCGCCTCCGTCGCAGGTCCTGAAAATGCCGCCGGTATTGCTGCCGGCATAAATCGTTTTAAAGTCGGCGGTATCGATCCATATAGAACTGACCAGACCCAGGTAGGCCGATACCGGATGCGTGGTCTTTGACGGGCCGAGCGGAACCCATTGTGCATAACTCTGGTTGCCGGGATTTTCACGTTCAGACGGTTTGAGCAGATGCTGCTGCATGGCCCTGGTGTAAGCTTTCAGACTGCCGTTTTGATCGGCACGGGCCGAAGCAAACCATTCCGAACGGATAAATTCCTTACCCGTATATGCCGGATGCCATGGCCCCTGAGGATAGGGCGTCTGGGCTGAAAGTGTCAGCGGGGCAAAAAATAATATGGTGATGAGTCTGTATAGCGTCTTTTCAGAAAAAAGCATAGCCGGTGGAGTTTGGGATTCCTTAAGGGCAGGGCACTTACGCAGAAATTCACCAGACATTCGCCTTATGCCTGAAAGTCATATCACTGCATAGTAAAACCAGCCTCGCCCGGGAAGATTAATATCCCAAAGTTAGATAAAAACGGAATATGCTTTTGGTACAGGATGTAATTTCGGTGCCACTGTGTTAATTAACCGGCAAATTTCAGCTAATTGCAGTCAAATGTTATTGCTGCAGCTTGATCACCATGACCTTGAAATCGGATACCGAGATATTGTCAAACCCCCTGTTGGTACCTCCTTCAACGAAGATGCACTGGTCCTTCTGAACGAGTGCCCTTTCATCATCGGTTTCAATCATGGATTTCCCTTCCAGAACAAAAAAGAAAACATCGTTGGGATTGATGTGTTTCGCGATCTGCTGGCCGGGTTTCAGGGTAAGGTGGACAATTTCGACGCATGACGCGCGGGCTATGATATGACCGTCCAGATTATAAGGGACTTTGGGGGCCTGGTGCAGCTTTGTGATTTTCATGGTTTTGTCCTTCCGGAATTTTCTTATTTGATTTTTTCCTTTTGATTTTCAGCCAGATCCATACGCCTGTGATCAGGATCAGCAGTGTGGTAAGACCCATCAGCGGGACGTACAGGATATAAAAATCACCTAAAATTACGGAGAAAATTCTTCCCGTATGTACTTCCAGGGCCAGATTCCACAATGAAACAGGCAATTTTGCGATGAATCCCGGCATTTCCGGTTTTTTGATGTCTTTTACCAGCGGGATCCATCCTGCATTGTAATCAAGCATGGCAACCGGTCTGCCTGCCTGATTGATTACTCCGGCCACGGCTACCGAGCCAAAGGGATTTCCCCTTCCTGAAGATACGGCAGGCAATCCTGTAATATAATTCAATACAAGGTCACGGTGCGGAAACCACTGATAAATCCCGCTGAAGGAACCCACGATAAAGCTGCTGTCATTCAGGGCCTGAAATGCCGTGATACCCATCACGCTGACTTCAGGCTGAACGCCATAAGGATGGGCAATCGTATCTTTGCCCGGCACAAAGCGGTAAAATCCTTCGCTGGTTGACAGGATCAATTCTCCTGAAGCTGGGTCTGAGACCATATCCCTGAACTTATCATGCCAGCGGTTGGAGTGGTCAAGCACAGATCCCGGGATGGGGTTTACCCTGGCATATGCAACCGGGATCAGCAGGGGAGGGCGCAGAAACATACCGGTAATGGAGGTAATCGTCAGAAACAGGATACCATAAATCCCAAGGTTGTTGTGCCAGTTGATGGAAAAACGGTTGATTTTTCTGA
>JAMLHF010000115.1 GCA_023957275.1 Lentimicrobium sp.
TTCGAGAAACCAGTATTTCTGCACCCGAAACGCCGTCAGTAATGTAAGTGTTACTACCGGCATTCACCAAAAGACCGATGCTTACCCAGTAAACTGCATCTGAATTTCCACTCCCTGACATTTTTAAATTTCCCAAGGCGGATGTAACTATTTACACCCTGAGAACTAATAATATAACATAACCAGAAAAAATGAGCACCACCCGAATGCAAGAGATGAGAGAAAATGTGTTGTTTGTACAGCACGAGATAGAAGAAATTCTGAATTCCGGAAAGTATCCTGAGGAAATCCTTGAAGTTGTCAGGAAAGAAAATCTGCTGCCTGCCGGTCTGCTCAACAGGCTTCAGGCAGCCTACCCTGCCTATTCGGCTTTCCGCAACAAGGCACTTTTCACGATAAAAGACAAAAAGCAGTACTCCGGATTGAAAGGCTTTCGCGAAATCCTGGCCAGGCTGGAAGAAAACGGTATTCATATCGGACATTACGAAGAAAGGGAACTATTTATCAAAGTTTACCGCTTTATGGCAACCCGTCATGTACTCAATGCCATTAACTGGGATAACTTTGCCGAAGATTCCATTTTTCAGCTTGTTTTTCCGCAGCCCGGAATGATCAGGAGAGATGTGGCCAGCGCCTACCTGAATGCCGGCAACGATGAAGAAAAACTGAGAATTGTTAAGGAATACATCAGGGAAACCAACCCCCACGACGGCAAACAACAACTGAACAAACCCTCATTCATCAACGACGAGGGAGAACTGGAAATTGTAGAAGGCAGTCAGCACAAGTATCCTCAGTGCCAGCTTATTTTCGATATACAGACGCAGAACTGTTTTGCATTCTGCAACTATTGTTTCCGTCATGCCCAGGTCAGGGGAGATGAAGACATGTTCCTGCAGCGCGACATCCAACAGATTCATCATTACCTCAGGCGTCATCCCGAAGTTACTGACGTATTGATTACCGGTGGCGACGGGGGCTATATCAGTGCCGAACGTTTCGACGCCTATGTAAGGCCGGTTATGGAAGATCCCGCGCTGGGGCATATCAAAACCATAAGGCTTGGCACCAGGATATTGACGTTTAATCCGGAAATAATCCTTATGCCGGACTATCAGCGCATGCTGGATATTTTCAGAGAATTGACCGACAATGGCATACAGATGGTCCTGATGTCTCATTTTTCAACCCCGCGCGAACTGATGAATCCCGTAACGGTAGCCGCCATCCGCAGGCTCAGGGCACATGGCGTAACGCTCAAGAGTCAGAGTCCCATCATGAACTACATCAGTCTGTACACAGATGAAAACGGCGTTGTGGATATTGACCGCTCGGCACAGAACTGGATTGACCTTGGCAACCTGCTGGCAATGCTGGGCGTAGGCTTTCATTCGATGTACATGGCGAGGCCAACAGGCGAACACCATTATTTTACACAGCCGCTGGCAGTTGTAAATGAAGTTTTCAGCAAGGTATACCGCTCACTCTCATCCATAAACAGACCTTCGAGGTACATCACCATGACCTCTTCGGCCGGTAAAATTTCGATGCTTGGCACCCTTGAGTTGCACGGCGAGAAGCTCTTCGCACTTAAATTCAATGAAGCCCGCAACATGGATTGGATGGATAAGGTGTACCTTGCCAGGTATGATGAAACTGAGAACACCATCGCCAACCTGAAACCTTATGGCAGCGACCGTCATTTCTTTGAGGCTGAACTGGAACAGATTGAGTCGAAACTGGAACAAACCATTGAACTCACCAGAAGTAAAAAGGCTTAATCAAGGTAACTATGATTAATAAAATTGTCGGAACTGCCAAAGAAGCCGTTGCTGAAATATTCGACGGAAGCACGGTGATGATCAGTGGTTTCGGGGAAGCCGGAAGCCCGATTGAACTTATCCACGCCCTGATAGACCACGGTGCACGCAACCTTACAATTGTAAGCAACAATACAGGGAACGGGCACATCGGCCTCGCCGCCCTGATTGAAAACAAACAGGTAAGGAAAATGATCTGCTCTTTTCCCCGGACTGCCAATTCGGTAGTTTTTCCGGAGCTATACCGCCGCGGGGAGATAGAGCTTGAACTGGTACCCCAGGGAACCCTTGCCGAGCGAATCAGGGTCGGAGGAGCCGGTATTCCGGCATTCTATACCCCGACATCGGTAAACACTCCGTTGGCTGAAGGTAAGGAAACCCGGATATTTAACGGCAATCCCTATGTGATGGAATACGGCCTTAAAGCTGATTTTGCACTGGTAAAATGTAAAATTGCCGACCGATACGGCAATCTGCTTTACAACAAAACAGCCCGGAATTTCGGCCCTGTGATGTGCATGGGCGCCCGCCGGTCCATTGTGCAGGCTTCCCGGGTGGTGGAACTGGGCATGCTCGATCCGGAAACGGTTGTAACCCCGGGAATTTTTGTCGACAAAGTGGTTGAAATTTCAAATCCGCTCAGCGAAAATCAGCTGATCAAAGAGAACAGGAGGTATCCATGGGCATAAACGAAAACAAAGGATGGAACCGCGACCAGATCGCCGCCCGCATCGCCGCCGATATTCCCGACGGAGCATATGTCAATCTGGGCATTGGCCTGCCCGAGCTTGTGGCCAACTACATTCCACAGGGCAGGGAAGTTATTTTCCATACTGAAAACGGATTGCTCGGGGTTGGTCCTTCTCCGGTGAAAGAAGAAGAAGACGATGAACTGATCAACGCAGGCAAAAAACCGGTTACTGCCATTCCGGGGGCCTGTTTCTTCCACCATGCCGACAGTTTTACTATGGTTCGCGGCGGACATATCGACATCTGCGTGCTCGGGGCTTTTCAGGTTTCGCGCGAAGGAGACCTGGCCAACTGGTCGACCGGAGAACCCGATGCCATACCCGCTGTTGGCGGAGCGATGGATCTGGTGCAAGGCGTAAAGACGATAATCGTCTTCACCCAGCATACCACCAGGTCAGGAGAGCCGAAAATCGTGGAGTCCTGCAACTATCCGCTCACAGGCAAAGGCGTAGTAAGCCACATTTATACCGATTACGCCGTTATTGACGTAAAAAATGAAGGCCTGTTTGTACGCGAAATGGCTCCCGGCATCGACTTTGAATTTCTGAAAAGCTGCACCGGTGCTGAACTGAAACTATACGAATAAGTAAAGAACATTACTCAATCATATCATGACAAATCAGGAAGAATCAATGCCTGTTCATGGCAAAATGGAAGAACAGTTGTATCAAAAAGCCTGCAAGGTGCTTCCGGGCGGAATAAGCCGGAACGTAGTATACAGGAAGCCCCACCCCTATTATGTCTCGGAAGCTTCGGGGTGCTATGTTACCGATATCCACGGTGTGAAGCGGATTGACTTTGCCAACAACATAGCTTCGCTGATCCACGGACATGCGCATCCGCAAATCGTTGAGTCTGTTACACGCCAGATAAGCAGAGGTACGGCCTTTACCATAGGCACAGAAGCTGAGATTGAACTTGCTGAACTCATATGTAACCGGGTTCCCGGATTCGGCAAGATCAGGTTTGTGAATTCAGGCACAGAAGCGGTGATGGGTATGATAAAAACGGCCAGGGCTTATACCGGGAAAACGAAAATCGCCAAGGCCGAAGGAGGATACCATGGCAGTTACGATGCTGCAGAGGTCAGCCAGAGTGCCAACCCTTCAAACTGGGGGGAAATTGACAACCCCAACAGCGTTCCGCATGTTCCCGGAACCCCCCGGGGTGTGCTTGACAATGTGGTAGTATATCCATTCAACGATGTGGAACGGACCATCAACATCCTGAACCGACATGCCGGTGAAATTGCCTGCGTCATCATAGACCCCGTTCCTCACCGGATCGGCATGGTGCAGGCCACTCCGGAATTTGTCGAAGCGCTGTATACCTGGACACGGATGAACAACGCCCTGTTGTGCTTTGATGAAGTGATATGCTTCAGGGTCGATTACGAAGGTGCACAGTCAGGTTATAACGTAACGCCTGACCTGACTTCCCTGGGAAAAATTATCGGCGGGGGTTTCCCCATCGGGGCATTTGCCGGAAGAGATGAAATCATGAACATCCTTGATCCGGGGGGTAATGATTTCAGGTTCCCGCTCTCAGGAACCTTCTCGGCCAACCCCGTTTCCATGACAGCAGGGAAAATAGCCTTGGAGATGCTTGATCGCGAAGCCATGAAAATGTTGAATTATAATTCCACCATCGCCATCAGGCAGATTCATGAAGCCGGAAAACTTGCCGGCATTCCGCTCAGCATTACCGGGAAGGGATCAATGTTCAAGGTACACTTCCGTGAAGATGCCCCTACCACTTACAGAGAAAGTTATGAAGATGCTGCTTTGAAGAAAATTATGACCCTCTTCCTCGACAAAATGTACGAGGAGGGCATCATCATGATCAATTCATGTTCGTGTGTACTTTCAACGGTAGTCACACAAAAAGAGATCGACATCCTGAGCGAAGCAATGCTGAACAGTTTCAGGCACATTAAACCATTTCTGAATTCCTGAACTTTTACAGACCTTCCAAAACCTAAAAATCATGCAAAAGGAAGTATTTATCTGCGATGCGATACGAACCCCGGTCGGTAAATACGGAGGTTCGCTCTCGGCCGTTCGCGCCGATGATCTGGCCGCCATACCACTCGAAAACCTTTTAAAAAGAAATCCTGGCCTGAATCCGGGCGCCATTGATGATGTGATGCTGGGCTGTGCCAACCAGGCCGGTGAAGACAACCGGAACGTAGCGAGAATGGCGTTGTTGCTGGCCGGGCTGCCGGTTGAGGTACCGGGGGTAACTGTAAACCGCTTGTGCGGCTCGGGAATGGAAGCTGCCGGCGCCGCTGCACGGGCCATCAGAGCCGGTGAAGCACGCCTGATCATTGCCGGAGGTGTGGAAAGCATGACCCGGGCACCATTTGTCATGGGCAAAGCCGGCGAAGCATTCTCGCGACAAGGCGAACTTTACGATACAACCATAGGCTGGAGGTTTATCAATAAAAAGCTGGATAAAATCTATGGCACCGACACCATGATCGAAACCGCCGAAAACCTGGCCGAAGCCTATAAGATCAGCCGTGCAGACCAGGACCTTTTCGCTTTCAGAAGCCAGCAGAAAGCCGCGCATGCCATCAAGGAAGGTCTTTTCAGTGATGAAATCATGCCTGTTACCATCTCCGGCCCCAAAGGCGAATCCCGCGTCTTTGATACCGATGAGCATCCGCGGCTGACTCCTGCAGAAAAGCTGGCCGTACTGAAAGTTATCTCCCGCCCGGGCGGCACAGTGACTGCCGGCAATGCATCAGGAGTTAACGATGGTGCTTCGGCGCTCATCATCGCATCGGAAGAGGCCGTAAAAGAATTCAACCTCACACCCCTGACCCGGATTCTGGGAATGCAAAGTGCAGGTGTTCCGCCACGCATCATGGGCATAGGACCAGTGCCGGCAACGCATAAGTTACTGAAATTAACCGGCCTGAGACTGGATGAATTCGATGTAATCGAGCTTAACGAAGCATTTGCCGCACAATCGCTGGCCTGCATCCGTGAACTCGGCCTAACAGACGACGATCCAAGAATCAATCCGCTGGGTGGTGCCATCGCCATTGGCCATCCGTTGGGCATGAGCGGTGCACGCCTTATCACTACCGCCGTTCACCAGCTGCGCCGCAACAACCTGAACAAAGCCCTTTGCACCATGTGTATCGGTGTCGGACAGGGTATAGCGATGGCAATTGAAAGAGTTTAACCGGAGCATAGAGCTATGTACCTGTCTCTATGATACCTGGTCAAATAATTCATCAACACGGAGCCGTTGCGAAATACAGGCTCCGTGTTTTTTATTACCCGATTTACTGTAAAGCTGGTATTGGAAAATGAACTATTTTTAAAATATAAGTAATTAATTATGAGCCTTATTCCCGAAAAACAAAAAAATCAGAAGTACAATACGGTTGAAATGCCAATAATTAAAATTTACAAATAACTAAACAATCGTTATTGCATAAAATACTTAACTTAGCAAGGCCGGCACAGGAAAAAAACCGGCATTGATCACTGAAAATCTAATCCGGATAACCGGCAACCTAAAAAATGAAAAATGAATCAGGATAATGAAAATGTGCCGGTCAGAATCTATTCAGGTTCTCCCTGGC
>JAMLHF010000116.1 GCA_023957275.1 Lentimicrobium sp.
GAAAAACAGGATCATGGCTGATCTTACACTGGTATGGGGCAGTCATTGGAAGAATGTGCTGGTTACACGGGGCAATTTCAGTCAGGATGCTGTTGTTATCACTGGTCAGATGCGTACAGATTTGATACCCAAGCTTCTGGAACGGTCTGGTGAATTCAGGGCTAAATTCACTACCCGATCCCATCTGGCTGTATTTGCTTCTCAGCCAATGCCGGACAAATCCCTGCGCTGGCAGGCTGCCTATGACGTTTTTTCTGCATTCCGCGATCTGGAAGAAGTTGAGCTTGTGGTTAAACTGCACCCGGCGGAGCGGGAATCGGTGGGCTATTACAGAGAAATTGCCCTGAAAGCCGGTCTTAATCAGGTAAGAATCCTTTATGATGTTGATCTGTACGAACTCGTTGCTGCCTGTGACCTGCTGATTACCTGTTATTCCACGGTTGGCGGAGAAGCGGTGTATTTCGGTAAACCATTGATCATACTGGATCATCACGGTGATGATCTTCTGGGTTACCATGCCGAAGGGGTAGCTTGGCAGGTGAAGGATGCCGGACGCTTAAAGATCATATCAGATGAAATACTTCAGGGAAGAATGAAGCCTGATCCGGAAAAGTACCTCGAGTTTATTAACCGGTATGCTTTCGCCATCGATGGGGCTGCCACTCAGCGTTCCCTTTCAGCTATCAGAGCGGCAGGAGATGATATTTTTCATTGAGAAACTCCGCATAATCCCAGTCAAGTGGTGTATCCAGATCAACAGAATGCAATTCATCCATTACAAATTTGACCACTTTTTTAAATCCATGCATGGGTGATTGCTTAAGTGACTGAATGTTAATTACATAAATGGCGCCGTTGTATTCCCAAACGGGTGGACAGTCCTGCCTCCTGATAAAATTACCCTGCTTTGATTTCTCCAGGTAGCCTTCCCTGTTTTCCTCAAAGAGGACAAAGTAAGGGCTGGATTTTGATTCTTTAACTGACACCACCATGTCGGCTGATGGGGTGAATAGCGCAAAGGCGCTTTCGATGTGTTCCGGAAGCCGGAAGGGCGAGGTTGGCTGAAGGAGCAGTATTCTTTCATAATAGGATCCGGATTCCTGATAGTGTTTCAACGCATGGAGCAATACCTCATACATGCCTGACTGGTCAGTGGCAAGTGCTTCTGGACGTATAAACGGTACTTTATAACCGGCTGAATCAACCAATGCTGCGATCTCAGGGTTGTCGGTTGTTATGCAGATATCTTTGTCCTCGCCGAACTGACGGGCCAGTTCCAGTGTTTGAATTATCAGTGGTTTGCCTGCGAACGGACGGATGTTCTTCCCGGGTATCCCTTTTGATCCTCCCCTTGCCGGGATGATGATTAAGGTTTTCATGAAAATCGTATGTGTTTTATTTCTTCCCTGGCTTTTTCCAGATCCTCTTTTCTACCCAGGTCCATCCAGAAACCATGTATGGGATATTGTATGATTTTTTCGTTGTTACCGAGCAGGTTATCCATCAGATCAGTGGCGTGAAAGGTGCTTTCAAGCGGAATACGTCTGGCCAGCTTATTTCTGATAAGGTAAATACCTGCGTTGGTGTAATAAGTGTACTGGGGTTTTTCGCGGAAAGACAAGACCCTGTTTTGTTCGGTTTCTAGCACTGCGAATGGCATGTTGACCTTATAGGGAATTGAAGCAACAGCCATTTCGGCCTGCTGAATCTCAAACTCGCTGAAAAAATCTTCCAGATCAATGTTGGTAAGTACATCTGCATTCATTACCAGAATATTTCCGAAATCGAGATGATTGATCATCGATAAGGCGCCCAGCGTACCAAGAGGCCTTTTTTCTTCCAGGTATTTGATCTCAATTCCTTTCGAAGATCCATCGCCAAAATATTCCCTGATCTGGTTGCCAAGGTAATTAATTGAAATATTGATCCTCGTCATCCCAAAACTAACGAGGTGGTCGATGTTGTGCTCCAGGATGGGTTTTTCACCAACCATCAGCAACGGCTTGGGTGTGGTATCGGTAAGCGGTCTCAGGCGTTCACCCCGTCCGCCTGCCATCAGCAATACATCGCAGGGCAATATGGATCTGAGTTTCGTCAAATCGGCCAGTCTGATGATGTGGTTATTTTCATCGACCAACGGCACCATCTTTATCCTTTTTTCCCTGAGATCTTTTATTTGATTGAGCGTAAACTCATGCTGTTTCAGTGAACGGAAACCTGTATTCATGAAATTCCTGACTTCATCATCAAGGGAAAATTCTTTCAGCAGGCCCCGGCGCACGTCCCCGTCAGTCAGGGTGCCGACCAGTTGATGCTGATCATTTAGAATGAAGATCGTCAGGTTGTCAGGGACTTCGTTCAGTTTGCCCAGCGCCTGCCTGAGCGGAAGGTGCTCGTTGATCGTGTGTTTCTCAATGTGTGGTAAACTCATTTTTAAGTATTTTGATCATTTTAGCCGCAGCATCTCCTTTTCCGTAAACCGGTTCAAATTCCGGGACAGGGAGGCCGGCGATCTTTCGCGCAGTTTCTGTAATGGAAGTAGGGTCAAATTCAAGGTCGACGATGTTTGGGGTCCTGATCCTTCCTTTTTGCCTGTCACCCAGGTTGATGACCCATTTCGGGAAGTAGGATGCATCATAAAATCCGCTGGATGTATTGCCAATCAACATTTTGGAGTACTTCATGCAACTCAGGTAACCAATGGATCCCAGGTTTTCGAAAAGGTGTACCCCCTTTCTGAGTTGTTTTAGTTGTTGCAGTTTTTCCCGGATTACCTTTCCGAAGGTGTCGGCATTCGGCATGGTGATGACCAGTTGAAAACCGGGGAGGTGCAGCAAAGCTTCCGCAAAAGTTTCGGCCAGCTCGATATTTTTTTCGTATGAAACAGTTTCAGGATGCAGGGTGGACAAGATTGTTGGCTGGTTAAGATCCACACCGAAGCGTTCCATGAACTCTTCCTGTTTCATCAATTCACAGGATTTCAGCAGGTCGATGCTGAGTGCCCCGGTGTTGAAAACAAGGTTGTTGTCTCCCCTGATCTGGATGATTCGCTCTTTATAGGCTTCAGCACAGGCAAAATGGATAGACGACATCAGGGTAATCGAATGCCGGAATGCGTCATCAATGGCTCCGAGGGTCGTTTCTCCCCCGTGAATATGCCCGAAGCGGATATTAAAAGGTACACCCGATACAACGGCAGCAAACATTTCGAACCGGTCTCCGAGAGCAAAAACCAGATCATATTCGCTTTGTGCCCATATCTGACTGAATGCCTGTGTGGTTCTTCCGATTGCAGAGGAAATCTCACGGGGACTGTCATCGGACGGCATAACTTCAATGCGTTGATCGATGGTAAAACCATCCTTTTCGATCAGTTCAACGGTATAGCCGAATGCATCTGATAAGTGAGAGCCAAAGACAATGAGGTGCAGGTCAAAAAAGGGATCAGCTTCCATGGCTCTCAGTAAAGGGAGATAGATCCCATAATCGGCCCGCGAACTGGTGAGAACAGCGATTTTCACAGCAGGTGCTCAGGTTTTAATTGTGTATCAGCCTTCAGGTCTGTTTTTAATTTCTTCCCGATGATGGTGTCCAGCAGCATCGGGCTGATTCCGTCTCCCGGCCGTTTCATAACCAGGTCCTCATTTGTAAGTGCGTGCCCGGCTGGCAGGTTTTGAGAAAGATGTATACTTTTACGGGCAGCCGCTTTGTTTTTCAGTTCTGAAACCGAAGGCTCCTTAATCCCTGATCCGAGCGCTTTTTCCACGTTTCTGATGGCAGCAACCATTGCTGCGAGTTCATCAGGCTCAAGTGAAGCCTTGTGATCAGGGCCGGGCAGGTTGCGGCTGATGGTAAAGTGCTTTTCAATGATTGTTGCTCCAAGGGCGGTTGCTGCAATAGGTATTACAATGCCTTTCGTGTGATCTGAATATCCGGTTTTTAACTTAAAAGTTTCTCCTATCGAATGCATGGCCTTCAGGTTTACTTCTTCAAGCGGAGCGGGGTATTCTGTTGTGCAGTGCAAGACAGTGATAAGATCGGAGGGGGTCCCGTTTCGTTTCAGAACGTTTATGGCATCGCCAATCTCTTCGATGGTTGCCATCCCCGTGGACAGGACCACAGGTTTTCCTGATCCTGCAATTTTGCGCAATAAGGGGAGGTTGGTGATTTCACCCGAAGGTATTTTGAACAACTCAATGCCCAACTCATTCAGGAGGTCTATACTTTCAAGGTCAAATGCCGTCGAAAGGAATTTGATGCTATGTTTTTTACAATGTCTGATTAAGTGAAGATGGGCTTCCTTGTCAAGTTCAAGTTTGGTCAGCATCTGAAGCTGCGACTCGCCTGCAGCAATGCCCTCATTTGCCTTTTGGTAAGCGGCTTTCTCAGCGCTTGCTGTTACAAGGTTTGCAGCCCTGAAGGTCTGAAATTTTACGAAATCAGCGCCAGCCCTGGCTGCAGCTTCAATCAGCTGCTCGGCAAGTTGCAGGTTGCCATTGTGGTTAACACCGGCTTCAGCGATGATGATGGTCCTAAACATAAGTTCGTCCGATAACAGTTGCGGGATTCCCGAAATATTTTTGATTATTGCCAATGCTTTTAACAAGGACAGCTGCTGCTCCGATCAGGTTATCATCACCGATTGTAATATTATTTAGTATAGTTGAGTTGGTGCCGATAAAATTATTGTCTCCGATACGGCAGTTGCCGTTAATGATGCTCCCGGTTGAGATGTGGTTATTGAATCCTACAACTGTGTCATGTTCAATAATACAGGAAGTGTTCAATATGCAGTTCGGGCCTATTTCTGCATCTGAATTCACCATGGCAAATGGCATCACGATTGTTCCCGGCCCGAGCCTGGCCCTTTTGGAGACATGGGCTTTTGGCGAAACGATGACAGGCAAACTACAGTTATAAGTCATTAGTTTGTCATAAAGATGCCAGCGTGGTCGCGAATTCCTGATATGACCTATGGTTATGAAAAAATACTTGTATTGCTTTGCCAGCGTGGGAATATCGTTGTCATTGGCAATCACTTCATAACCTGATATTTTTTCGTGCAGCATTTCCGCCTGATCAACTATCCCGGCAATGCGAAACCGGTCTTCACCTTCAATCACGTCGATAACCGACCTGCAATGACCGCCTCCCCCAAACAGTACAATCTCTTCTTTTTTCATTTTCAGATATTCTTTATAAGATGAGTGCAGGCTGCTGACTGATCTGAAATTGCAAATTTAACAATAGTTTCAGATGAATGCGACAGACTTCAGCCCGTTGAACAAGGCATTAGTATGTAAACTTTGTGATGTTCCGGGTGTATTCATCAATAACCTGGTTAAAAATCCCCTTTTTTCTGGCTATTTCTTCGCAAAATTCCCTGAAGACTCCGTTGCCGCTTGTTTTTGTAAGTGTTAAAGCAGCATCTTCCTTCAGCAACTGCATGGCATTTGCAGGCACTGCACTGAATCCGGCGGCCCGGATCAGTGGCAGGTCGTTAAGGTCGTCACCCACAAAAGCAGCTTGAGAAAGGGTGAGGTCAAATTTTTTCAATGCCTGTTCCGCTATGTATAGTTTGTTCCTCACGCCGGTATAGATGTGTGCGACTTTCAGGCGTTCCATTCTGTTTTTCAGGCTATTGTTGTCTTCTCCCGTCAGAATAACCAATGGAAGTTGCATAATCTTAAGCAAAACTACGCCAATACTGTCTTCGGTTGAGTATGCCCTGAAATGGCACCCGTCTTCCCCAATATAAATCTTTCTGTCGGTCCACACACCGTCAACGTCTGAAAGTACGATTCTGATATCATCTACCATAACACAAATATAGTCAGTTCCGCCGGATTTGTATGAATAAGAGTTGAAATGTCATGTTAAGGGCAATGAATTAAGCTGCAGCATTGTGTGCCAGGAAATCAATAGCTTCATTGCCGGCTCAATGGAAAATCATTGCTGTCAATCTGTTGCATCGACCAGCCCTCTGCCTATTGGAATTTCTCTTACCTTTGCCGGGTACCAATTTATTCTGAAATGCCGGAATCAGTCCACATCTGCATTGCCGGAGCCGGAACCCTGGGAACAGCCCTTGGTCATATCCTTGCGGCCAGGCCCGG
>JAMLHF010000117.1 GCA_023957275.1 Lentimicrobium sp.
ACCCGAGAGCGCGTAAGGCAGATCAAGGAAAAAGCCATCCGGAGGCTGAAACACACCTCCAGGAGCAAAATCCTGAAAACTTATCTTGGATAAAGAAATTGAGCGGACTAACCTCCGCTCTTTTTTTTTATGAATGCAATCAATTATCCCGGGCTTAAGCTGGATAAAGAAAACCCCGGAACTACCAAGGACTTTAATCCTGATTTCTACTCTGTTTTATGCTTTCAATTACCCGGGGCTTCAGCCCGGGGTAATTGCTAACCCGGAACTTACAGGGGCTTTAGCCCAAAAGCCGGCGAAAGTTTAGTCGAAGCTGTCCGGATTTTAATACCCGGCAATTGCGTATTTACCCTGATTTGACTTTTCTCATCTTTTCGGCTAAAGCCGTTTGGAGTTGGGCGCTGCTTTTGCCCCGGGCTTCAGCCCGGGGTAAGGGAAATGAAAGCGCACCAGGCCAGGGACCAGGCAGATCAGTGAAAAAGCGCTACGGAGGCTGAAACACACCTCCCGGAGTAAAATACTGAAAACTTATCCTGGAAAAAAACTGAGCGGGCTCACCTCCGCTCTTTTTATGCTTTCAATAACCCTGGGCTTCAGCCCGGGGTAATTGCCAACCCGGAACTTACAGGGGCTTTAGCCCAAAAGCCGGCGAAAGTTCTGGATAAAAGTAGAGCGGACTAAGCTATACACTTTTTTTTTACAGCGATGACAAGCGTCGGAACCTTTCCCGCCTCATTGAGGGCGAATGCGCACTATCGGGAAATTGTGTAAATTTGCGTTTCATTATTCCAAAACAACGCCGGAATGTCGCACCTGATCGCCCCCTCTTTACTTTCTGCCGATTTTACCCGTTTGGGTGAAGATATAGCAATGGTTAACCACAGCGAAGCCGACTGGTTTCATGTGGATGTGATGGACGGCGTTTTTGTTCCGAATATCTCATTCGGGATGCCGGTGATTAAAGCCATCAATAAAATTGCCACAAAGCCGCTTGATGTGCACCTGATGATTGTTCAGCCCGAGCGGTATTTCGAAACCTTCCGCGACTTAGGTACTTACTGTCTGAGCATACATTACGAAGCAGTTACACATCTTCACCGCGCCGTGCATCAGATCAGGGAACTGGGGATGAAAGCCGGGGTGGTGCTGAACCCGCACACACCCGTTTCTGTGCTTGAGGAAATCATTACCGAAGTTGATCTGGTGCTGCTGATGTCGGTGAATCCCGGGTTCGGGGGACAGAAGTTCATTGAAGGGACTTACGGAAAGATCGGAAAGCTGAAAAAGCTTATTGCTTCATCCGGATCAACCGCTCTTATTGAGGTGGACGGAGGCGTTGACCTCAATAATGCCGGAAAACTGATTGCCGCCGGGGCAGATGTACTCGTGGCCGGGAATACGGTTTTTTCCTCAGCAGATCCTGCCGGTACGATCAGTCTATTGAAAAATACAGTGCCGGCCTGAGTTAATCCATAAACCGGATAATCTCACCCAATGTCTTTTTGGACTTTCTTGCCGGAGCTCCGAAGGTCTTACCCACAGCAACGAATGTGATAAGTTTATAAGGCTCTTCAACCTGCAGCAGCGATTCCAGCGCGGGCCTGGCAATCATGGGTGCGCTCATCCAGCAGGCGCCCAGTCCCAGATCAACGGCCGAGAGCAGGATATTCTGAACGGCGGCCCCGGCGGTCTGCATATCCGGGCGGTTGCGGATATTGTCAATTTCTTCGTGCGTAAGATCCGCCCCTTTCTCAAGCACCGAAATATATGGTTTCATCAGTAATGCGATCACGGCCGGCGCATCTTCGAAAAAGGTGGAATACCATTCAATCCTGGAAAGAAAGGCATGGTTGAGGTCTTCCTTGTCTTTTACCGGAAGTTCTCCGAGTGCGTTTGAAACTGCTGCCGCCATTTCTTTCAGTAACTCACGTTTGGTAATTACCAAAAATTTCCATGGCTGGGAATTGTTGATGCTGGGCGCCAGGCCTGCACGTCGTACCAGTTCTTCGAGATCTTTTCGGTTGACCGGTTCCGCAGTAAAACTGCGCACACTGATACGGTTTTCAATTGCAAGTAGGAGTTCCATATGCTTTGGTTTATATTTCTTGTGTAATTATTGTAAAAGTGCCCTTTTGTTTTATTTGAAGTTATAAAAATAATATATTTGTGAAGATAAATTGCGCATTTAAAATTTTTAAATACCATGAGCGAAGTGTTAACCCGGCTGAAGCCGGCCAGATTGTGGCATTATTTCGAAGAGATTTGTAAAGTGCCGCGCCCTTCAAAGAAGGAAGAAAAAATTGCCGCCTACATTGTTGCTTTCGGGCAAAAGGCAGGCCTTGAAACCATTGTTGATGAGACCGGTAACATTCTGATAAGAAAACCTGCTTCACCGGGGATGGAAAACCGGAAATCTGTCGTGCTCCAGAGCCATATCGATATGGTTTGTGAGAAGAACAGCGATACCCTTCATGATTTTGATAACGATCCTATTCAGCCATATATAGATGGTGATTGGGTTAAAGCCCGTGGTACTACCCTGGGCGCTGACGATGGCATTGGCATTGCCGCGCAGCTGGCCCTGCTAGAGGCGGACGATATCGCTCACGGACCGGTGGAGTGCCTGTTTACGGTGGATGAAGAAACCGGCCTGACCGGCGCATTCGGGCTGAAGCCCGATTTGCTCGACAGCCGCATTCTGCTCAACCTCGATTCAGAGGATGAAGGGGAAATATTTATCGGTTGTGCCGGCGGAAAAGATACCCTTATCACCATGAATTATTCAAAAGTGCCGGTTGGCGCGAACCAGGCGGGTTACGTGGTGAAGGTGAGCGGCTTGAAAGGAGGGCATTCAGGTGACGATATCAATAAGGGACTCGGGAATGCCAACAAAATACTGAACCGTCTGCTATGGGAAGCCAATCATCGTTTCGAAATGCGCCTTTCAAAATTTGACGGTGGTAATCTCCGAAATGCAATTGCCCGTGAAGCTACTGCCATTATTACCCTGCCGAAGCGTTTCACCCGGGATTTTGAAGAATTTGCATTGAAATTCGGGGTTATGGTCAGGAATGAACTGAAAGTAACCGAGCCAGGACTGAATCTTCAGTTCAAAGCCTGCGACCTGCCCGATTATCTTTTTGACATATCGACCCAGGAACGTTTGCTGAATGCCCTGTATGCATGCCCCCACGGTGTTATTGCAATGTCGGCCGACATTCCGAATTTCGTGGAAACCTCAACCAACCTGGCCTCAGTCAAAACCCTAGAAAATAAAATTGAGATAACCACCAGTCAGCGCAGCTCGGTGGAATCGGCCAAGGACAATGTGGCCAATATGGTGGTTGCGGTATTTAACCTGGCCGGAGGAAAGTCGGTGCATTCCGATGGCTATCCGGGCTGGACACCCAATCCGAAATCGGAGGTGCTGGAGATCTCCCGCAATGCTTACCAAAGGCTTTTTGATGCCGAACCCAAAGTGCTGGCCATCCATGCAGGGTTGGAGTGCGGTCTGGTAGGGGAGAAGTACCCGGGCATGGATATGATTTCCTATGGTCCGACCATCAAAGGAGCCCATTCGCCCGATGAAAGGCTGCTGATTCCCACCGTTCAGAAATTCTGGGATCTGACATTGGAAATTCTGAAGAATATTCCCGAAAATGAAATAAGTTAATTGAACCGGTAAAGCGGCCTTCGGATTGAAGGCCGTTTTTGTTGTCCGGACATAAATATAAATTGTCAGGTAGTTATTATGTGTATGGCAAAATCACACAGATATACTTTAATTATTGGTATCCTGTTTTTAAGTGCCGGATTAAGGGCACAGCATCATGAAGACCGGGTCTATTTCCGGCCTGAGGATTCCCTGGTGAAAGAAAAGCTTGCCTGGTGGCAGGATCTGAAGTTCGGACTGCTGATGCACTGGGGGCCATACAGTCAGTGGGGCGTGGTGGAAAGCTGGAGTATATGCCCGGAAGATGAAGAGTGGTGCGCCCGTAAAGGGCCATTCGCGCACGACTATTTTGAATATCGGAGGGCTTATGAGTCGTTGCCTTCAACATTCAACCCGGTGCGCTTTAATCCGCAAAGGTGGGCGGAGGCCGCAGCTAAAGCCGGGATGAAGTATTTGGTATTCACCACCAAGCATCACGATGGATTCTGTATGTTCGATACAAGGCTGACAGATTACCGCATTACAGGTCCTGATTGCCCGTTTTCAACCAACCCGGCAGCCAACATCACACGCGGGATTTTCGATGCATTCAGAAACAAGGGTATGGGCATAGGGGCATATTTCTCAAAGCCAGACTGGCATTGCCCCGATTACTGGGATCCTTACTTTCCGCCGGTTGACCGTAATGTGAACTTTAGCCGGGAGAAATACCCGGAGAAATGGGAGAGATACAAGGATTTTACCCGTGGACAGATCAGGGAACTGTTAACGGATTACGGCAGGGTTGATATCCTCTGGCTGGATGGCGGATGGGTGAAAAAGTGCGCGGATACCGTTTTTCCTGATGGAAAGCGGCTGGTTAACCAGGATATTGACATGCCGGCAATTGCGGCCATGGCCAGGGAGCTGCAGCCGGGGATACTGGTGGTGGACAGGGCTGTTGAAGGCCCTGATCAGAATTATCTTACACCGGAACAGCGCGTTCCGGAGCAACTGCTTGATTTCCCCTGGGAAACCTGTATGACCATGGGCAATTCATGGAGCTATGTGCCGGGCGATCATTACAAATCATCCGCTGAGTTGATCAGGCTATTATGCCGCATTGTGGCGCGCGGTGGTAATTTTCTGCTGAATATCGGCCCCGGTCCCGATGGGGAGTGGGCGCCGGAAGCTTACCAGAGGCTGGAGGAGATCGGGAGATGGATGGATGTGAACGGAGAAGGGATATACGCCTGCAAGCCTGTGGCACCTTATGAAAAGGAAGGATTTGTATACACACAAGGGAATGGTTTTATTTATGCCATTTACCTGACAGACCGGGATGTACTCCCGGAAATGCTGAAAGTGGAGCTGCCTGATGGTTATCCGGGCAAACCCTCGTTACTGGGTAGCAGCCTGAAGGTAAAAGCGGATTTTTCTAAAAAGGGGGAGGTGCTTATTCCGCTGACTCCTGAGCTGAAAGGTTTACTGAAGTCAAGTCCTGCGCTGGTATTCAGGTTTGCCGGGAAGAGGTGAGATTGCCTGAGCCCCGCAATTTATTATCTGCCAAGTATAACTCCCATACGGAGTACAGGATTGTCGTATGGCGAGAGGGCATCCTGATTCAGGTTCCACAGTGCCATTATATAGAAATAGGATCCCTGAGAAATCCGTTGCCGGTATCCGCCGCCCACAAATAAGCTGTTGATGATGGCGGTGGCTGGTTCCGAAAGCAATCCTGTGCCTGAACTATAATAGGATGTATAGTTGTATCGCAATGATTCGAACTCGGCATGGGCAAAAACATTGTCAAGAATATGATACCTTGCAAATACAGAACCGCCGAGGATGTTGCTTTTCAGATCATAACTTATGCCCGTGTAATAATCGATGTAGTAATCCTTATATCTGTAATATTTATAAGTAAGTCCGAGTCCGGTTTCAAACTTTTCGGTTACGCGGTATCCAACGATGGGTGAAAGATCAATCAGGGTAAGTGTGCCGAACTGCAATCCCAGCCCGCCGCCGAAGAAGAGATTATCGGAGAATTTCTCTTTGTTTTTCGTAAATTCCTGGGCATCTGCCTCAGAAAACAGGACGGGTATTATAAGTATATGAGCGAAAAGTATGAGTCGTAGCGCCTTCATGGGGAGAAATTTTAACGGCTAAATTACAAAATCATGTTAAAACGGACGTAAATGGAGATATTTTTTATATTTTTGTAAATCAGGCATTTAAATGATCCGGGTTGTTTTTGGGCTGTAGCGGGGTATCTGCCGATCAAAAAAAAGTTCATTTTTTTTTGATGTTGAACAGGTTTAGAATGAATGTATTAGGAAAAATGGCAGAAAAAAGTTTGATCAACCCCTTGCAGGAAATAAAAAAGGCAGTACTTTTGCCATCCCAATTGAGGCTAAAAGCGGTTAATTCTGCGGGAAGATCGAGGTTGGAAAGTTTTTTGA
>JAMLHF010000118.1 GCA_023957275.1 Lentimicrobium sp.
AATATTTGAATCCTTTAACCGACCGAAGGGAGCTCGTATAAAAATCCTGATTATTTTTGCGCGATGCCGCCGCTATGAAAATCCTGCTGCTCGACAATTACGATTCATTTACCTGGAACCTGGTTCAGTTGCTGCACGAGGCAGGAGCTACCGCTATTGAAGTGATTAAAAATGACCGGGACGCTTCAGTTGCAGCGGAGGCCGCCGACGCCATCGTGATCAGCCCGGGTCCGGGATTGCCCTCCGAAGCCGGAAATACCTGCATCCTGATCAGGGAATGGGCCGGCAGAAAAAAAATGCTGGGCGTTTGCCTGGGCATGCAGGCCATGGCCGAAGTCTTCGGGGGAAAATTATTTCAGCCGGGCAACATCCTCCACGGTGAAACGGTAAAAGTAACGCCCCTGCTACCCGCCGACCCGCTTTTTGCAGGTATGGAAACCGGATTCGAAGCCGGACTCTACCACAGCTGGGCCGTGGCGGCTCCCCTCCCCGCCTGTCTGCGCATCACCTCCACCGATAGCCGGGGTGTGATCATGAGCCTGCGGCACAAGGAGTTTGATCTCTGCGGCGTTCAGTTTCATCCCGAATCGGTCATGACCCCGGAAGGACTTCGGATGATGAAAAACTGGCTGGGATCCTGACCGGACACAGCCATTCCCGGACAAAAAAAAAGCAGGACCCGCTGCCGGATCCTGCCGTTTTCTTTAGTATCAAACAATTTGCCTTACCTGCTGAGCACCACCTTGTGGCTGCTCCGGCCCTGCCCGCTGATCAGGCTTACAATGTAAATGCCATTGGCGAGGGTTCCGGCTTCCAGCTTAATCACTGCTTCTCCTTTAACGGATTTTTCGAGCAATGTGGAGCCCTGCAGGGTGCTGAGGAGAACTACCCCTTCAACGGGGCCATTGCCAAGCAGATAAATCACGGAACCGTGGGCATAAACCTTCAGACCGGCGGCCATGTCCTGTTCATCCAATCCCAGGGTGCCGAAAATCAGTTCAAAACGGTCAGGGGCATCACCTTCTTCAGCGGTGAACTCCACCACAGGAGTTTCGTTAAGCGAATACAGCTCCCCGGTTTTCAGGTCATTCAGATACAGGAGCATATCCGGGTAAAGGGCGTCAAACTGAGCCTCAAAAACGTAGCTATCAGCTTCATTTTTCACAAATCCCAGCGGAATCACCGCACCGGTGGCAATGGAAGGCAGGGTGTTGACGGAAAGCTTCCGGCCGCCGGAGAGGCTGTAAAACTGCGGTGCAAAGCCGGGAAGAAAACCTGCATCCAGCTGAACATCAAAATATTCTGTAGCTGCCTGGTTCAGGTTGATGGCCGTGCGTTGACGGGTTCCCTGAATTGATTCGCTGACCGAAAGGGCGATGGAAGGCTCCGGAGCTGCAGGCAGAAAAGCTGCTTCATGTGTAAGCGACACAGCAGGGATGTGATAGGCGGCAGTTTCCTGAAGTACCTCCACCGCGAAGCCCGACATCGCCGGAATGATGGCTCCGGGATATAGCTCGTTGAACGATCCTTCCTCAGCATTCCACACTTTACCGATAGCGGCAAACTGCGGATCAGATGAGTTATAACTTACGGATGCCGTAAACGGGTTGCCCAAAAGGTGCCATCCGTTGCCGGTATTCTGCAGTTCACGACTGAACGATGTACCATCCAGCAACCCGGCCCCGGAACGCACCCCAGTTGTTTCATAACCGCTGAGATAGGCATGTCCCCGGATCATCTGTGTCTCAAACGCCGGGTTCCAGGTTTCGTCCTCCAGTCGTGAAGCAATCCAGCTGCCGGAAGCCTCTGCCCATTTCAGCAGTCCGTCTCCGGGCATGGAGAACTCAGGCTCAAAATCGACAGTAAAAGGCATGGACAGCAGTTGCCATCCCTCTGCGCCCATTGCGGATCCGGCATATACCTCAACCGTGGCATGCAGTTCATTTTCAGGATGGATAAGCGTGGCATGGCCCTGCTCATCAGCGCTCAGCAGCAGGCCCGGTGTACCTGACATATTCAAAAGTGAACCGGTGACTGTTACTTGCGCATCGGGTGCAAGGGTAAGCGCGGCTCCGGGATGAATATTAATTCCGGTCATTTCAAGGCTTCCGCTGATCACAGGCTGGTTGGGGGCGGGCAATATCTGCGCGGTATTGGTTTGTTCCGGCACTGCCAGACGCCAGTTACCCTCGTTCGTCCATTCACTGCCCGATTTACCGGTCCAGTAGTTGTCGGCGGGAACGATGCCGATGTTGTCAACTGCCAGCGTGGCCGCGTCGTTGCCTTCATATACGAACGCCAGTCTTATGCGCTTGCCCTGATAGCCGTCCATATTGATCAACACCTGCTGCTGGTAAAGGTTGCTGCCGGTTTCAGGGCTGTCCATCACCAGCGCCGGGCGCCAGTTCCCCTCATCAAGGATATTCACATAAAAGCGGTTGACTGCCGTATCGCTGTTGGCGTAATACAGCATAAACCCAAGGTCGGTATTCCCTGTTCCGGGCATTTGCAGCTCTCCGGTGATCAGCCAGTTGAATCCGGTGGCAGCGCCATCGATAACAGCAGAGCGTTCTCCGCCGTGGATATAATCACTGCCTGAGCCGTTGAAGGATTCAGGCGTACAGACAAACCATGATCCTTCCGTTGCCGGAACCAGGTTGTTGCCGTCCAGTCCGCCGTCTTCCACAGTATTGATCATTACCTGCCAGCATTCAAATGCGTCATTCATCCCCTCAAAGGTTTCATCCCAGGGCGTTTCTGCATAGCAGAGGGTGGTAAATCCTAGAGGACCGGCCCAAGCACTGCTGTTTTCATCATCACAGGCGCCACGCACATAAATGTCATAAGCAGTGTTGGCCTCGAGCCCTTCGAGTGTCAATGCCGTGTCAGCAATCCCGGTAAGCAATGTTCCTGTGCCGGGTTCAAATCCCTGCACACCGGTTTCCACATCCCAGGCAGTGGCCGGCTCCACAGCGGTCCAGCCGATCAGTGCCGAAGCGGAGGTGATGTCGGTGACCGTGAGGTTCTCGGGCGGGAAGCAGGATACCGGCACTTCGATGTGAAACTCATCGATATAGATGCTGTTACCCTGTTCGCTGATTCCTTTGAGGACAATATAGGTAAGCTTGTTGTAAAACGAGGCCGGCAGTTCAAATATGTAACGCTGCCAGCCGCTTTCATCAGTTTCGGGCGAAAGCGCGGCCGAGCGGTGCACGGTTCCCAGCAGGGTGGCAAAACCGGCATTGGGCGAAATGTTGGCAAACACCTCAACTCTGTCGGCTGTCGCAGGCTCTTCGCTGTCGCGGAACATCCAGAAACTGATTTCATAGTTGTCGCTGCCGAACATCACCGGAGGGGTTATCAGCAAACCGCTGGTACCGGCGACATATTCATTGCTGTTGAAGCGGGCCATGGCTTCGCCGGACTGAGGTTCACAGAGCGGGTCTGTGCCGGTCAGTTGCCGGTCCCACAATCCTTCACCGGCGCCGGCCAGTTTCTTGTTTTCCCATGAAGCGGGCGGAAAAGCCTCCTCTTCAAAATCCTGGTGGTAAGGGAAGTTCACGATGGGATCCTTCAGGGTAGTGGCTGTGGCTGTCATCCCTGGTGAATATTCATTGATGTCGCTCACCGACCATGCTTTGTAGAAATAGGGGGTATTGCTGCTGAGGTCCGTGTGCTGAAAAGTACTTTCCGGGCCGAGGTAAAGTATGGTTCCGCCGCCTTCAATCACCTCGCCGGTCTGATAAGGCTGCTCCTGTACCGGATCGCCGAACACGTCTTCGGTATTCCATGCTATCATCACATCATCGTCTTCTGCATTTTTCACCCAGTTGAGGTTGATCTGCGTATGGCTGGCCGGCAATGCCGAAAAGGCCAGGGGGTTGTTTACCAGGATCATCTGGTTGAGGGTTTCGAGCAGGGCACTGTGGGCGTTTACCCTGCCTGTGCCAAGCTTTCCGATGTAGCCCGGATTCACCGCATAATGATCATCGGTGGTATTTCGGATAATGTCAGCTACCTGAGCCGGAGTAAACTGACCATACGCCAGCGAAATCATCAGTGCGGCAATGCCCGAGACATGCGGACAAGCCATGGAAGTCCCTTCGTAAAAACCATAATTGCTGTTTCTCCAGCAGCTGAGCACGCCCCGCTGGCTCACCTGGTTCGTTTCTCCGCCGGGGGCAGACACGTCAACCCAGGTATCGTAGTTTGAATACCAGGAGCGTTTGTCCTGGTTATTGGTGGCTGCTACCGAGAAACATCCCGAATAGTAACCGGGATACCATTGACCCTGTGAACCGCTGTTTCCTGCGGCAAAGATCGTAATCCCGCCCTCTGGCATGGCTTCTCCTCCGCCGTTGATGTTGAAGTAGTCAATGGCATCGAGCACAGCCTGTTCATAATAACCGGGCGATGTGTATCCCCATGAATTCTGAGATATTGCCGCGCCGTTGTCGGCCGCCCATATGGGTGCATTCTGGAATCCGCCACCTCCGGAGGTCGGATTAAATACCTGGCACGACATCAGCCGCACCCCGTCGCCCGGGCCCGAGCCACCGGCCACGCCCGAAATCCCGATGCCGTTGTTGTTGACTCCGGCCACGGTTCCGGCCACATGCGATCCGTGATCCCCGGGAACAATATTCGGAGAGTTGTTGATAAAGTTGTATCCCAGCCCTTCCCACATATTGTCGGTCAGGTCAGGATGGTTGGTCTGAATACCCTGGTCAATCACCGCGACGATCACTTCAGGATTTCCTTTGGTGATCTCCCATGCCTCGGGCAGGTCAACGTCAGCATCGGGCGTACCGTTCTGCTGACCGGTATTGTGATAGTGCCATTGTTCATCGTAACGGGGGTCATCCGGCGTCCAGGCTGTGCCCCTCAACGCTTCCCCTTCTGCCTTTCCATCAGGCAATTGATTAATAACCAACTCTTTTACATACTCGGGTTCCGCCACAAGCACTTCTCCCAGGGCGGCATAGGCCTGAACCAGCTGCTTCACATCCAGTTCCTCATCAAAATGCAGGGTATACCAGAGGTGAAAGCCCCATGCACGGTGGCGTTCGCTGAAGCGGGATGAAAAAGCCGGAGAGCCGAAGGTTTTTTCAAAACCTGATACGCCGAATTGCCTGTTCAGCCGGTCAATGCTTTCAATTCCGAAAGTAACCGCGCCCCTGGCATCCACCGTTACCGGCATTTCGTCAAGCTGCCGGGTATAGGATTCCTGCACCTTCACTTTTAAAACGCCACGGATTATGGCATCTTCCGGAACAGCCGCCAGATCAATGGGCGGTCGTTCGCCACGCTGTACATTGTAAGTTTGCTGGGCATCCGCCCGGCTCAGGGCCAGAACGGCCATTAAAACAAGTAATAGTCTCATCGTCATATAGTGTTTAAGCTGATTTCCGGTTAACCGGCGGCATTTAACCCCTGCCGGACATACAGGGCCTCACCCCATGAAACGGGACAGACACTCCGGGAAGTTGGTGATTGAAAACCGGGTAAAAGACGCCTTGCGGCTGCTAAGTTATAATAAATCTAAATAACAGCCGGAACTTTAAGAAAAGATATGGAGATACCGCTTCCTTCATTCAAATCTATATTACTGATTTAAAATACATTACGCAAATCGAGTGTTTAAACTTTCCGCATATCTCTGCGGTTCCGGGTACATCTCTGTGAAATAATTTATCGGAAACACGGCGGTTCGCTGGGAAACCACGACTTGAACCTTTCTATGGCAGGAAATGTCCCAATAAAATAAACCGGCAACCAGCAGAAATGCAGAATGAATTAGGATTTCCGACCCACCCGGGCACGTCGGTTTCATATTGCTGATCCTTTTCTCCGAACACCCGACTTCTCCGGATTC
>JAMLHF010000119.1 GCA_023957275.1 Lentimicrobium sp.
CCGCCTGGGCGCATCGGCACTGATGCAGGGCCTTGCCGACGGATATTTCGTACTCCCTTATACCATTCAGAATTACCTCTCCGATCAGATCAGGGTTCCCAAATTCTCTGCCGACCTTCCTGAATTCAAACAAACTGAAGAAGCGGCGACAGACAGGCTCCGGAAACTGATGGAAGTTAAGGGGAAACAAACCGTTGACAGCTTCCACAAACGGCTTGGTCATATCATGTGGGAATATGTAGGTATGGGCCGTAATGAAGCCGGGCTGAAAAAAGCGATTGTTGAAATAGCAAAACTCAGGGAAGAGTTTTGGAAAGATGTGAAGATTACCGGCGGGATGAACGAGATCAATCCTGAACTCGAAAAGGCCGGCCGCGTGGCCGACTTCCTGGAACTTGGCGAGCTGATGGCCCGCGACGCGCTGATCCGCAACGAATCGTGCGGCGGCCATTTCCGCGAGGAATACCAGACCCCCGAAGGAGAAGCGCTGCGCGACGACCAGAACCTGATGTATGTGTCTGCATGGGAATTTACCGGCGATAACACCGAACCCCGACTCAACAAGGAAGCGCTAGACTACGAATTTGTGGAAGTAAAACAGAGGAATTACAAGTAAAAACCACCGAACATGGACCTCACACTCAAGATATGGCGTCAGAAAAACGCCACCAGTAAAGGAAAATTCGTCACCTATAAGGTAAACGGCATTTCGCCAAACAGTTCCTTCCTCGAAATGATGGACATACTGAACGAATCGCTGGTCGTTAAAGGGGAAGATCCCGTTGCCTTCGACCACGACTGCCGCGAAGGCATCTGCGGCGCCTGCAGCATGTATATCAACGGAAGACCCCATGGCCCTGACAAAGCCATCACTACCTGCCAGCTGCATATGCGCAGGTTCAAAGATGGCGACACCATCGTAATCGAGCCATGGAGGGCCAGACCATTTCCTGTACTTAAAGACCTGATTGTTGACCGCTCTGCCTTCGACAAAATCATACAGGCCGGAGGGTACATCTCAGTGAATACCGGCGGAATCCCGGACGCCAATGCAATTCCCATCCCCAGGGCCAATGCCGAACTTTCGATGGATGCCGCCGCATGCATCGGCTGTGGCGCCTGTGTAGCCGCCTGTAAAAATGCCTCGGCCATGTTGTTTGTATCGGCCAAAGTATCGCAGTTTGCGTTGCTGCCCCAGGGGAAGCCGGAAGCGGCGGAGCGCGTTCAGGCTATGGTGGCCGAAATGGACCGGCTGGGATTCGGAAACTGCACCAATACAGGCGCCTGCGAAGCCGAATGTCCCAAAGAGATTTCCATCAGCAACATCGCCAGGATGAACCGTGAGTTTCTTTCGGCTAAAATCGGATCCCAGATACCAAAAGAACAAGCCGGAGGAGGAGCGTAACCCAATCAACCCTGCTGCTGCTAAATGCTATAATTAAGTTATCCGGTATGAGATTTCTGATTATCCTGCTGCTTACTGCAAGCACCGCAGTAAGCAGTTTTTGTCAGCAGAACACCCTGCTGAATCGGGCCGCACTATATGAAAGCAACGGAATACACCGTTCCTTTCAGCCAGGATCAGCATTTCCGGATTATCCCAGACTGAAACTTCCTGAACAGGCCAAGCGCACAAACCTTCCCCCGGTAGCCGACAACTCGGGCCAGCCCTACCTCAGACCGGTTTTCAGGCAGGCAGGCGCTTCATGCGGACAGGCCTCAACCGTTGGTTATAATTTCTGCTACGAAATAAACAGACTCAGGCAACTGCCATCCGACACCTCCCTGAATACTTATCCCGACCACTTTACCTATAATTTCATGAATGCCACCGAGCCCTATTACGGGGAGGGGGTCAGCTATTTCCACACTTTTGACATCCTGTACGATGCCGGCAATCCTACTGAAGCTGTTTACGGGCCGATCACGCTTGAAGATAATTATTACTGGATGAGTGGTTACGAAAAGTACTACAATGCGATGAAAAACCGACTTGGGTCGGTACGGTCGATACATGCCGGAACCCCCGAGGGCCTGGATATTTTAAAGCACTGGATACACAATCATCACGAGGGATCGGCCATCGGCGGAGTTGCAAGCTTTTATGCCGGGATGAACTACATCGCCCACCTCCCCCCCGCTTCACCGGAGGCAGGCAAGTCGGTAATCACCACCTGGCTTCCGACAGCTTCCCACGCCATGACCATTGTCGGCTACAACGATTCCATCAGGTTCGACCGCAACGGGGATAACATGTTTACCAATCATCTGGATATCAACAACGATGGCATTGCCGACATGAAAGACTGGGAAATCGGCGGACTGAAGTTTGTCAACTCTTACGGCCCGGACTGGGAAAACAACGGCTTCTGCTATATGCTCTATTCTACACTGGCTGCGGATTACGGACAGGGGGGCATCTGGAACAATTCGGTGCATGTGTTGTTCCCGGATACTGCCTATACTCCCGGGCTGACCATATCAGCAAAAGTTAAATACAATAAAAGGGGCCGGATCAGGATTACAGCCGGGGTAAGTACCGACACTTCAGTATTTTATCCAGAAAAAGAGTTGCAGTTTACCGTCTTTAATTATCAGGGCGGCGATTACTATATGACCGGAAGCAGGCTACCCGACGGAAAAACGCTGGAACTGGGCCTTGATGTCACTCCTTTGCTCAGTTACATCCATCCGGGCCAGCCCGCCAGAATTTTTCTGATCATCGATGAAGCGGATCCTGATCAGGGCGGAGAAGGATTGATCCTGGAATTCAGCGCCATCAGCTACCTCACAGGCAGCCCGGTAACCTTTTCAGGTGATGAAACCCCGGTAGCCATCGCCGACAACGGCAGAACACTGGTCTCAGCCATCATACAGGTTCAGTCCGACCCTCCGGTAATTCATTCGGATGACATCATCTATATACCTGAGAATACAGAAGATTTCTCATTTACGCCTGTTATCACCGGCGGAACAAATCCTGTTGAACTCACGACCGGCCATGTTTATTTTCAGGGCGACAGCACAGGCATCTATCCCCAGCACCCGGGAGAAGATCTGCAGCCATCCAACCGGACCAATGGGTTTGCAATGGTAGCCATGCCATTCTCGTTTCCTTTTTTTGGTGAAACATTCGACACCCTCTACATGCATGTAAACGGATACCTTATGTTTACCGGAGAGGATATGCCCTATTACTACCAGTTATATGACGAACAATACCTGTGTCAGATCAAAGCCATCGCCCCGTTTCTCAACAGAAACCTCCGGCAAAACATAAACGGCGACTATCTGAAAGTAAGCCTCTCTCCCGACAAGGCAGTTTTTTCCTGGAAACTGACTTTTGGCACAATTCCCGGATCTGCTGAATTCGCAGCAATACTTTTTCCCGACGGAACCATTGAATTTCAGTATGGAAATTCAGAAGGAGGCGATAAAACTTTACCGGTATCCGGTATCAGCAAGGGAAATCATGAAGCCTGCCTGCTTACCCTATCCAATGTAAAAAGGCCGGCTTCCGGTAAATTTTTCCGTTTTGAACCTTCAGCCCTGCCGGGAGATGTTTCAATTACCAATGAAGGAATCGTCAGGGTTCAGAACATTGTACGGCCGGCAGCAGGCAGTATGCTGCTTAAAGCCAGGGACCGGAACAGGCTTACCTGCCACAAGCAGATCACCCTGACGACAGGGCCGTCTGTAAAAATCAGTTTATCCGATCCCGGCACGTTACCACTTCCGGGCAGTGTAAACAACCTGATGATCAGCCTGAGCAATCATGGTACGATTCCAGTCAGTCAGGCCATTTTCAGTCTTAAAACGGCGTCCTCAAATGTTACCGTTGCCGGCGATCCCGTTACAGGCATAAATATTCAGCCCGGCCAGACGATTCAGATCCGGGACCGGTTCAGCGTAATTATCCCTGACACCATTCAGGAAGAACAGCCATTTTTATTAAAGGGCACGCTGGACACCGGCTCCGGAAAAATAGAAGTTTCCGGTGAATTCACCATTGCAGGGATTCAGATAGTGATTACCCCGCCAGCGGTTCTGGATAACGGAAACAACATTGCTGAACCCGGAGAAGTATTATCATTGGCCTTCAACCTGTATAATTATGGTAATTCACCAGCAGGGAATATCACTGCATCGCTTGAGCTTGCAACACCCTATGCGGCGGTAAATGGGAACAACTCTTTTGAAGCCGGATTCCTGGACGGGCATGACCGGATTAAGCTGACATTTCCGCTAAAAATCAACGAAGCCGTTCCCGCCGGCAGCTATATGCAGGCTACCCTCAATCTTTTAACAGAATATGGGGAACAATACAATGAAACATTTGGCATTCAGATTGGTAACTCAGCAATAGCCGTTATCGACAAGGACAAGAACTACAATTCGGCTGTCCATATCATCGCTGCCATCAATGAAATAGACCTGGCATGCGAAAAGCTGGATCAGATTGATCCGATACTGAATAAATTCAGTACCGTTTTCCTGTCGTTAGGCTGTTTCCCTCAGAATCATAAACTCAATGCTTATGAGGACAGCCTTTTGGTAAGTTTTCTTGAAAACGGAGGCAATCTGTACCTTGAGGGAGGTTCATTCTTCCGGTTTGATCCCCCGACCGCGCTGCGTGAAAAGTTCAGCGTAACGGGGCTCAGTCAGGCTTTTCAGCATCCGGCCGATACCCTCACCGGAATGCCGGGCACCCCTGCCGAAGGGTTCACCTTTGATTACCGCGGAGATAACGTCAGAGGCGAAAACCTTCAGGCTGAAGGGATTGCCGTTCCCTGGTTCCAGGATAAAAATTCCGGCTATTGCTTCACAACAGGACTGGATTCGGCAAGGTACAATGCCATTGCATCAACGGTGGAATTTGGCGGCACTTTTATGTTTAACAGCCCTGGCAGGCCTCAGTTGATGCGCAACTACCTCGAATTTCTCGGATTCAGCACATCGCCCCTGTGTGCAAGCTTTGTCGCCGATCACACACAAATATGCAGGTATAATAGAATAAATTTTATGGCTTATGCCAGCGGAACAGTTAACCGCTTGCGCTGGTCCTTCCCTGGAGGCGACCCCCAGACATCAGAAGAGGAAAATCCTCAGATCAGGTACGATACTCCCGGCATATACGACGTCAGCCTGACTGTTGAAGACGGGGCATCCGGCAGCAACACATTTACACTGGAGAATTACATTCATGTGGAGAACTGCGCCGGAATGGATGAACCTGCTGAAAGTAAATATGCTGTTTTTCCGAATCCCGCGGGAAGAAATGCCACACTGATTTGTCCGGACAGGCCTGAGTCAGTGAATATCAGAATGATTGACCTTTCGGGAAGGACAGTCTTTGAAACCAACGTTCATTATCCGGAAAAAAGCACTCAGCTCAGGTTCCCGAAACTCTCAGAAGGCCTGTATATGCTGATCATCAGGACCCGGGAGTCGCAGCGCGCAATAAAACTTATGATTGATCAGGCCGGTTGATCCAAATCGTGTAATTTAGCAACTCAAATTTGAAGACGCCTGATGAAATTCAGTGATATTGCAGGACAGGAAGAGATCAAGTACAGGCTCAGAAAAACAGTCAGCGACAATCGTGTTAGCCATGCCC
>JAMLHF010000012.1 GCA_023957275.1 Lentimicrobium sp.
TGCCGACCTTCAGCATTGTGAAATTTCTGCTTTATGCCTTTATGTTTGTCATGATCTTTCCATACCTGCCCGGTTCGGACTCTGGCATTTTCAAAGGCGTATCCGTTTTTATCGGCGTATTGTTCTCCCTGGGGTCATCTTCAGCAATCGCCAACATTATAGCAGGGATTGTGATAACCTATATGCGCCCGTTTAAAACCGGTGACCGAATCAGGATCGGAGAAATGACAGGGGATGTGATTGAAAAAACCCTGCTGGTTACCCGCCTGCGCACTCCTAAAATGGAGGAAATCACCATTCCCAATGCTTCAGTACTTTCGGGAAATACCATTAATTATTCGGCTCCCGCCAAAAATGACGGGCTGATCATTCATTCTACCGTTACCATTGGTTATGACGCCCCCTGGAAAGATGTGCACCAGGCTTTGATTGATGCTGCCCTGCGCACAACCGGAATCATGCAGGCACCCACGCCTTTTGTCCTGCAAACCGGGCTTGAAGATTTTTATGTTTCCTACCAGATTAACGCTTACATCAAGGAAGTGAACCGGACAACTGCCATTCATTCCGATCTTCACCGGCACATTCAGGATGTATTCAACGAAAGGGGCATTGAAATCATGTCGCCCCACTACAGGGCTTTACGCGACGGGAATACAACCACCATCCCGGCCGATCACCTTGATGAAGGCTATAAACCGGCTTCATTCAGGATAAGCAGCAATCCGGACCAATAATGACCGGTAAACGATCAGGCTGACCCCGAAGTGAAATTCACCTTTTACATTTACGGGCGGTCATTGACACATACTGCCAGGCAAACCAGAATTTAAGAGCGCTGCATAAAAGACCAGAACATATCTCAAATATAAGATTATAATCTTAAATTTGGCGCTATTCCGGCAAGGTTGATTTTATATTAATAAAAGTATAATATAAACATTCATGAAATATTCAGGTTTTCTGGCACTGACAATGCTATCATTTATACTGACAATTGAGGCGCATGCACAGGAGCGATTTCGCAAGGGGTACGTTATTACCGGATCAAATGACACCATTTTCGGCTATTTACAATACAGAGGCAGCAAAACATCGTCACAAATATGCCATTTCAGAAGGTCGGATGATCATCCCGTTGAAAAGTTCAATCCCCATGAGATCAGCGGATACAGGTTTGAAGATGGAAAATACTTTGTTTCGAGAAAAATCAATGATCATGGAGAACCTGTTGAACGCTTTCTCGAATTTCTGATAAAAGGTAAAGCTTCTGTCTATTTTCTGGAATCCGGTGATGCCTCACGTTATTTTTTGGAGACAGAACGTGATGGATTGATTGAATTATCAGAGCCTGAAAAAATTATCCATAACGACAGCGGGACTTATTACAATATTCCGAAATACAAAGGAAAACTGCTTTACCTGCTGGCAGATTGTCCGGAAATCAGGGATGATATTACCCAGACACCGCTGAGGCCGAAACCGATGATAAAACTTGCCAATAAATATCACGATCTGGTATGTACTGATGAAGCATGCACTGTTTTTGAACGCAGGTATAAAAAATTGAAACTTCAGCCGTCTGTTTACGCGGGATATGGCATAAAAAAACTGAAGTTCGGTTCCGGACTGATCTCGGATTATACCCCTGTAATGAATGCCGGGGCCGCGCTGCAGATACAGAATCTGTTCCCGAACAGTGAAAATATCACGCTTGAAACATGTCTGCAGATATCCAGGTTAAATCAGACTACCCTTAAATCGCAGAATCAAAATATTTCGGAAATAATCATCCTCGGGAATAAATGGTATTATGTGAACAACAGGGAAGCTTATTATGTCAGCGACAATTATATCAAAGTATTCTCCGTCAATCCGGATCTTAAACTCACCTCCATTCAGACTCCGGTATTGATAAAATACAACATCAAAAGCAGTCGTTTACAGTATGGATTCGGATTGGGCCCGATGTTCACCTTTAATGTCACGGAAAATAAAGATATTGATTATAAGTTATTTACCGATAGATTCGGCCGGAACATCCCGGGAACACTTTTTGGCGGGGCCGGCAATGTAAATATTTCGCTCAGAACCGGCCCGAAAAGCAGTATTCAGTTCAATTGCAATTATTTGCTGGACTTTCTGGCCGGAGATGTCAATAAAGCTTACCGGTTCAGTTCACAAACCTTTCAGGTAAACCTGAGATATAATTTTTATTGGTAGACCAGCATTCTTCAGCACATGCCGGCCGGAATGAGTATCGTAGCATAATGGCAATACCAGCATGCATGATCCCCAGGCAGAAATCGCGGGAAAGTCAATATTTTAAGGGTAACCATATAGAAATCAAAAGGAGGCCCGGTTGATGATCAGCAGCCTTATTACACTTCCGGTCTTGCCTGAGCCACTGCGATTTATACTATCTTTGCAATCAACTACCAATAATTCTGCTAAAGCCATGCGTATGTCAGTTTCCCGCAATCTGCTTATAACCTTATTATCCTCAGCTTTTCTGTGGCTTTTACCTGCAGCCTGTTCCGAAAAATCGCCGGATCCGGAACCCCAGCCGGAAGCATTGAAACTGAAAGCCGCAGACTTGTCGTTTCTTCCTGAAATTGAAGATGCAGGCATAGTGTTTTACAACCTTACAGGACAAGAAGAAGATATGCTGACTACCCTGAAAAATGCAGGCATGAATACAGTCAGGATCCGGCTCTGGCATACACCCGCCGGCGGCCGCTCCGGGTACGGTGAAGTGAAGGCATTTGCCGAAAAGGTCAGGAACAAAGGGTTGAAAGTATGGCTGACGGTGCATTATTCCGATACCTGGGCCGACCCCGGGCACCAGCAAACCCCGGAAGCCTGGCAGAATCTGGACCTGGCTGCACTCACCGACAGTGTTTACCGTTACACGGCCGGCATCATTAACGGAATAAAACCGGACTATATCCAGATAGGCAATGAAATCAATGCCGGCATGCTCTGGCCCACCGGAAAATACACCAACCTGGTGAATCTTAAAGCCCTGCTGGCCTCAGGGGTTAAGGCGGTGCGCGATCATGACAAAAACTGTAAAATTATGCTGCATATTGCCGGCCCCGATCAGGCGGAGTGGTTGTTTTCCAACCTGCAAAGCATTGATTATGATATTACGGCGGTTTCTTATTACCCTTTCTGGCACGGCAAAGACCTCACCACCCTGGGGCCCGCGCTGAAAAATCTGAACACCCGTTTTCTGAAACCGGTCGTCATCGCTGAAACAGCCTATCCTTTTACGCTTGGCTGGAATGACTGGACCAACAACATCATTGGCAGCAACGATCAGATTCATCCTGATTATCCGGCTTCCGAAGCCGGGCAGCTGGCATTCATGAAAGAGATCAGCCGGATTTCTTTTTCCGCCAACGGACTTGCCGGTTTTTGCTACTGGGGCGCGGAGTGGGTTGCCTTCAAAGGCCCGCAGGCATCCAACGGATCATCCTGGGAGAATATGGCTCTGTACGATTTCAGTAATAAAGCCCTGCCTGCCATTGAAGCATTCGGAACAGACCAATAACCTGCTGCTGTGAAAATAAACAGTCTTAATAATAATCCAATCGCCGGTATTATGAAAAAGATTCTTATCCTCGTCCTGACCTTTACGGCTGTTCAGCTCAGGGCCCAGCTTCCGGAACTGAGCTTCGGCCAGGTTATCCGGCATGAGCAATTCCCTTCGGCATTTGTTTCGCCGAGAAACGTTGATGTATGGCTGCCCGATGGTTACAGTACCGGAAAAGAATATGCCGTGCTGTATATGCACGACGGTCAGATGCTTTTTGACGCAAACCTTACATGGAACAAGCAGGAATGGGGGGTGGATGAAACCATGGGGAAGCTGATGGGCGGCAAAAGCATCAGGGAGTGCATTGTGGTGGCGATATGGAATACGCCTTTACGACACATGGAATACTTTCCGCAGAAAGCCTGGGAATATCTGAAACAGGAAGAAATCGACACCCTGAAAAAGGTATCCCGCAGTGCCGGATTGCCGCCCTTGTTCGAAAAAGATATTATTTCGGACAACTACCTGAAATTTGTAGTCACAGAACTCAAACCATTTATTGACTCAACCTACGCTACAATAAAAGGCCCTGAAGGCACCTGTATCGCCGGTTCGAGCATGGGCGGGCTAATTTCGATGTATGCCATTTGCGAATATCCTGAGATTTTCGGAGGCGCTGCCTGCCTTTCAACGCACTGGCCGGGCATCTTCAGCACCGAAAATAATCCGGTCCCGGAGGCGCTGCTCCATTACCTGCATAACCACCTGCCCTACCCGGGAAACAACAGAATCTATTTTGATTATGGCACCGAAACCCTGGATGCACTGTATGAACCTTTTCAATTGATAGCGGACAGCATCATGAGGGAGAAGGGCTATATGGCGCCCTTATGGGTTACGAAGAAATTCCCCGGAGCCGGTCACTCGGAAAACGACTGGAGGGAAAGGCTGGAATTCCCGCTTCTCTTCCTGCTTGGCAGGTAGTTGCATAAGCCGGCAATGCGTTGAATCCTCCCCTATCCACGACAAGTAAGTTTCCTTGTTTATCAGTATAAAGCCGGCACAAAAAAAAAGCGGACCAAGTCCGCTTTCCTGAAAGAAGAGTCTATTTTATCACCTTTAACCGGAGATTTCCTTTTGGGGTTTGGGAACACCGGCTCCCAGAAAAACGCTCAGCTTTTCAAGCAGCAGGTTTTTATCAATCGGTTTGGGAATGTAATCGATACACCCGGAAGCATAGCAAAGTTCCACTTCATTATCATGTACATAAGCAGTCTGGGCGATTACCGGAATTGACGGCCGGATGCTGTGAATACCCACCGTTGCCTCAAATCCGCTGATCCCGGGCATATTGATATCCATCAGGATTACGTCAATTTCCTTATGCTCACGAACAAGGTTAATCGCCTCCTGACCGGTGGATGCCCATAGAATTGAGGCGGCCGTATTTCTGAGGACTGTCTTCAGATAAAGAAAACTGCAATCGGTATCTTCAGCAATCAGGATGGTTTTTCCGGCCCAATTGTAAATCTTTCCTCCTGAAGAACTGGAAAAATCTGTAAAAAGTAGTTCTCTCATAGTGCCTAAGTTAATAGCAGTGCTCCAAGGTCTGCTAAATTAAAGCTATCCGTGAATTAATTCATTTGTTTATGGCAGTTTTATCTAAAAGTAACAGGTAATTTTTCAAAAAAAAGTAAAAAAAGTTACGAGTGGCAATGAAAGTCAGTTTTTGTGTGCGGAATTGAGGCTAAATAAAATTTGTTTACCTTTGCAACCGCAAAAGACGGCAGGAATTATTCCTGATTTGATTTCCGTTTTTGCATCCGGTCCGGTAGCTCAGCTGGATAGAGCAGCAGCCTTCTAAGCTGCGGGTCGTGGGTTCGAATCCCGCCCGGATCACAACCATCACATCAAAGCACCTGTAAATTCATTTATTTACCGGTGTTTTTTATTTATATAAACTTCCTTCAGCCCTATCCCGTTTAAAAACATTTGTAATTTTACTGTCCTTAATGTTCAAATTATCCGGATCGAAACCGGTGTCAGATAAAAAAACTATGGATCACGATAATTATAAGTTAAAGGATTTCAGGATATTCAACATCAACGATTCATCAAACTGCCCTGAGCGCAGGTTCAGAAGTGTTTTTGACATTTCGGAGCTATCTGCTGTGACAGCCGAAATTTCATTATATAACAAGAAATTTGATGAAGAATCATGGGAATCTGAGCTGGAGCTTTTCTGCTGGAGAAATCCCTACGATCAGGACAGGGAGATCATAGAATCGACCAACATTACCCTCAAGGCAGACAAAGCGGAAAACATCATTAGTTGTGTGTATACCCTTGAACCCATTGATGAGGAAGACTGGATTCCCGGAAGCTATATCATCGAAGCATGGATTGACAATGTAAAAATCGCGGATACTACATTTTACCTGGAGGATACCGGATCTTTGGAGGAGGGCGCTAATCCCTGCTTTGATATCTTCGGGCTGAAATTGTTTGAAGACGGCGACAAACCAGAACCAAAGAGATACGAAAGATCCTATTACAGGCAGTTTCAGCGGATTGCTACCCGTTTTATATGGGCCGAACTCGAAATCAGGAATAAGCTGCCTCACAAAACCTGGAAATCGGAATTCTTTTTCAATTTTTACAACGACATGCGCCAACTGGTGCACCATGTGGTTGCTGTTACCGATGTTAAACCCAACCACCCCAATCATGAATTTTTCATAGAAGCCGGCTGCGGTGACCCGGTCAATGTCAACTGGGAAGAAGGAAATTACACGGTTGAAGTTATTTTTATGGGCAGGATGGTGGCGATTGCCAACTTCAAAGTTGCTGATTCGGTAGACAAGGAGAAACTCGCATATACCATAACCTGGGGTGAAAGCCCTCTATCAGTGGAAACTTCCGGTGATGAACTGATGAATGAAGATGAAATCTTCAGGGAGTTGGACAACCTGGTCGGACTTGAAGGCATCAAACAGCGGCTTCACGACTATGCCGACTACATCAGGTATCTGAAACTGCGCGACACCATGGGCATTGAACCCATGAAATCCATTAACCTGCACGCGGTTTTTACCGGCAACCCGGGAACCGGGAAAACGACCATAGCCAGGATGTTGGGAAAAATATACAAGCATCTGGGTTTACTCTCCAAAGACACCGTTTACGAGGCCAGCCGGGCCAACCTGGTAGGAAGGTACATCGGGGAAACCGCTCCGATAACCCGCGAAGTGATTGAAAAAGCCAGGGGAGGCATCCTGCTGATCGATGAAGCTTATTCACTGGCCGTAAAATCAGACGACAATAAGGATTACGGCCGGGAGGTGATTGAAACCCTGCTCACCGAAATGTCGGACGGACCGGGTGATATCGCAGTCATCGTGTGCGGTTATCCGAAAGAAATGGAAGGGTTTCTCAATTTCAACCCCGGACTGCCCTCCCGTTTCAAATACATTTATGAGTTTCCTGATTACACGCCCGAAGAACTTATGGAAATTGCCCGCAGAACAGCGGTTCAAAAGAAACTGAATTTTTCGGAAGAGGTTTCTGACATGATGTATAAATACCTGGAAGAACAGTACAGAGGCCGTACGCGCGCATTCGGCAATGCCAGGGTAGTGAAATCGATGCTCGAAGAAGCGCAGTTAAACCTCGGCATCAGGGTTATCAAAGCCCGAAGGGAAAACCTTTCGAAGGAAGACCTTTGCACCATCCTTCCTTGTGATATTGAAGGCCTGTTCAGAAAAAAAGGCAGCAAAAGCGTTCAGATGAAAACCGATGAGGTGCTGCTTGAAAACATGCTGAATGAGCTTAAGGATATGACGGGCCTGGAAAGTGTCAAAACCGAGATCAGCGAACTTGCCAAACTGGCAAAGTATTACCGTGAAATGGACATGGACCTGGTGAGTGCATTTTCGCTTAACAATATTTTTACGGGAAATCCGGGTACAGGCAAAACGACCGTGGCACGCATTATGGCCAAAATATATAAAGCACTCGGCCTGCTGGAGCGCGGGCACCTGGTTGAATGCAGCCGTGAAGACCTGGTTGGCGCCGTAGTCGGGGAAACCGCTCCGAAAACCCTGGCAAAGATAGAAGCAGCCATAGGAGGTGTTTTGTTTATTGACGAAGCTTACTCATTGGTTAACGGAAACGCCAACGATTTCGGACACGAAGCGGTGGAAGTGATCATTAAACAGATGGAAGACCGCAGGGGTGAGTTTTCGCTGATTGTTGCCGGTTATCCCAAAGAAATGGAGAGTTTCCTGGATTCAAATCCCGGGCTGAGGTCAAGGTTCGATAACCACCTTGTATTTACCGATTATTCAGCCTCAGAACTTATGGAAATCGCCGGCATCATGCTGATGAAGAACAAACTTACGGCGAATGCGGAAGCATTGGCACACCTGCAGGCTTATTTCAGCTATCATTCGGCTAACCGCAATCAATATTTCGGAAACGGGCGATTTGTAAGAAAAGTGCTCGAAAAGGCCATCCGCAACCACAATCTCCGGCTCAGTCAGGTGCCGAAAGCGGAACGGCATGAAAATATGATTAAAACACTGACACTGGAGGATGTGCATGAATTTGCCGCCGGTTCGGATACGCTGATAAAACGCGGGATCGGCTTTATGAAAACCAATGCAGGGTAGCACCCTTTCAGAATAAATCCCTGCATCCTTAAATTCCGGATGCAGGGATTTATTTTAATATAAAATTCCATTGTTGTCCGGAAAAAACCGGATAATGAACTTAGAGATTACCTCCGGTGAGCTCCCTTTGGTCGGTTCTTCGCTCCACGATTTTACGCTCAGAAAAACAATGTTTTAGGATTCAAAGGAGGGGGCTTGGGGCGGCGAAGCCGTCCCCAAGCCCATCCTTAAAAAACACATGCAAATTGCAGTCTTTCTGAGCGTTAGCGAAGAACCGATCCCGATCCCTAGCTATCGGGACTATCGGGTAAGTTCACCGAAGGTAATCACATGCTTTTCCCCGGACAACAGTGATAAAATTCGTTTAATTCACGGGCAGCGCTTTCCCGGCAGCCAGCAGGGCGTTATAAGCATTCACTATTCCGCCGGTTCTGGAAAGGGTGGCAAATTTTACTTTCTTTCTTTTCGGTGACTTTATATCAGGGCTGTAAACTTTAGCTTTGGGATATTTCGTACTGCTTTCAAGCAATATATCTTTCAGCTGTAAGGCGGTGAGTTCAGGATAATACGACCACACCAGGGCTGCAACGCCGCTTACAACCGGGCCTGAAAAGCTGGTGCCATCCCCCATTTCATACTTATTATCCGGGGCAAGCGAGATGATATTCACTCCGGGAGCAAATAAATCCACATTTTCGGCTCCGTAATTGGAAAATATACCGCAAAACTCTTTGTTCAGGATATTGGAAGTAGCTCCTACCGTGATCCAGTTCGGTACTCTTGAACCATCGGCAAGAATTGCCGACGGATAATGTTCGGTCAGGTCGAGATTATCGGCTTCATTGCCCGCTGAATGAATCATTAATACATTATGATCTCCCGCATAACGGACCGCATCATCAAGGATACCCCGTGTAATGGAAAAATACTTGCCAAAACTCATATTGATGATATCGGCGCCATTGTCAACCGCATACCGGATGGCCAATGCCACATCTTTATCCCTTTCGTCCCCGTCGGGTACAACCCTGAGCGTCATAATTTCCACATGATCAGCGACCCCGTCAGTACCCGCTCCGTTGCCTCTTGCGGCAGCAATCACTCCGGCCACAAAAGTGCCATGAAATGAACGCGGCCCCTTAACATCATTATTGCCATAATGAATATCGCCGGGATCTTCCGGGTCATCTTCCACCTGCGCCCTTGGATTAAAATCAAGATTCAGATAGTAATTTAGAAAATCATTGCTGCGCTTTTGCATATCAGCAAGATCTTTCCTGGTAAATCCTTTATTGTAAAGATCCAGCAGGGCTTCCTTTGCCGCGCTTACCATTTCAGACTTTGTTTTTACCGATTTCACATCTTCCACAGTAATCTCCTGCTTGCGCAGATGCTTCCTCAGCACCTCCTCAAAGTGGTTTACATACTCTTCAAAATTATCAAGGTCCTTCTTACGTTGGGTATGCTTCCTGAGCTCCTCCTCGTATTTCGTTTTACTTCTCAAATACACTGCGTAAAGCCGCTTTTCTTCGGCCGACAGTCCACTTTCATCCTTTACCCCGCTGAACCGTGGATTAAGCTTCTTGAAAATCCTGACAAATTCCATGTTCTCATAAAGCAGATGCTCCCCTTTGCTGTTGCCGATAAAATTCCATCCGTGAATATCATCCACATACCCATTGTTATCATCATCCAGGCCATTCCCGGCAATTTCTTTCTTATTCGTCCAGATTTTCCCCTCAAGTTCAGGGTGATAGATGTCAACACCTCCGTCAATTACAGCCACTACAACTTTCTTACGCGGAGATTTGTCCCTGAGAAATTCACGATAGGCCTGGTCGGTGGCTGCACCCTGAACTTTATCAACCACAGGGCTGCGATTGTACCAGTTCAGATATTTAACATCAAGCGAATCAATGGTTGTTACACCCCTCGACTGTGAATAAACCGGAATCATGCCTATTGACAGGAACAGCAACAGGATACTGGATTTAGAAAATCTGATCATAATTTGAAGTCTTTAATAATTAAATATAATTTGATAATTAATCACTTACATAAGAACACCCTACTGACCCCAATTGCAATTACTACTGATCTCACTCAACCTTTAACCATCGGAACTGCAAGACAGGTTAATCATGACATTGCCAAATCGCAACAATGAACAAATCAACCATTGTTGCGGCAAATATAAAATATTGTATAATATTTCCCTGCAATCCGTCAATAAGTTTGCAGTAGAAATCTTCTCAAAGCAGCATGCAACAGAACAAGCCTATTTTTCAGTTTAAGAGGTTGATTTGCGCAGGTCATTTCCTTTTTTGAAAATTCATTATCACTGATGCGATGGACGGCCCTGGCGGGTTTTCACGCGGATCTGATTTACCAGATAACTTTGCGCTGATTTTCAAATCAATAAAACAATGTATATAAGTCAATGAATCAATAGTTTAGAACGCTATTTAGAAATTGCTCTAAATTGCCTCAGGTTGAACAGGATACATTTATTTTATTCTATATTTGCCATAGAAATATCAATATTTCTAATTATCCCGGATATTACCGACGAATAAATTTCTTTATGAAACTGACCATACTCCCGATAACGGAAGTTTAATAACAGCAAGGCAATGAAAAGCTACACCAAACCGATTACATTTTTTCTGGCCATTGTGGCGCCACTACTGATCGTAACACTGGTGCTCAGGGAACCGGAGCCTGACCATGAACTGCTGAATGCACTCAGGGCTAAATATGCGGTCAAACGGAAACCTGGTGTGGATCACAGCAAGTTTGAAATTCTGCAGAAAAATTTTACCAACCCGCATGAAATTACGGCAGCCTGCCTCTCCTGTCACACTGAGCGGGGTGAAGAGCTGATGAACAGCGCCCACTTTACCTGGGAACGCGAAGCGTTTATTCCCGGAAGGGGTGTAACATATCTTGGCAAGAAGAACCTGGTAAATAACTTCTGCACCGGCGTGCAGTCGAACGAAGGCAGTTGCATGAAGTGTCATGCCGGTTACGGATGGAATGACAAATCCTTTGATTTTTCAAATCCCTACAACATCGACTGTGTTGTTTGTCATGACAATACCGGAACCTATGAAAAAGCCAGCGGAGCAGCGGGATATCCCAAAATGGGGCCCGAAGGTCCGGATTTCAAAGCCATAGTCGCAAGCGTAGGTCAACCGAAAAGTGCGGGCTGCGGCACCTGTCACTTTGGTGGTGGCGGCGGCAACAATGTCAAACATGGTGATCTTGAGCTTGGATTACTTACCGGAGGTCGTGATGTGGACGTACATATGGCTGTTGACGGACTAAACATGAATTGCGTGGACTGCCATACGGCCGAGAATCATAAAATGAAAGGAAGATATTATGCAGTATCCTCTTCGAACACCCAGCGCCTGAATTGCGAGGATTGCCATACGGAAACGCCCCATCAGCAAAATATCCTGAATGAACATTCAATCAAAGTAGCCTGCCAGACCTGCCACATTCCGGTTTATGCCAAAGTAAATGCCACCAAAATGTACTGGGATTGGGCCACAGCAACCAGAAAAAAGGATGGTAAAGAGTTTGAAGTGCTGGATGAAGACGGCAACATCGTTTATACCTCTATAAAGGGAGACTTCGTTTGGGATAAGATGGTTAAACCGGAATACCTTTGGTTTAATGGAACGGCCGACCATCACCTGTTGACAGACAAGGTTGACACAAGTCAGAATATATTGAAAATCAATACATTATTTGGAGAGTACCGCGATCGCGACAGTAAAATCATCCCTGTAAAAGTTCACCGCGGAAGGCAGCCTTACGATGCGGAAAACCTGACAATTATTCAAGCCAAGCTCTGGGATAAGGATAAGGGCAAGGGAGCCCTTTGGCTGGATCTTGACTGGGAGCGATCCATTGAAGAAGGTATGGCCTACATCCCCCTGCCGTACAGTGGAAAACATTCGTTTATTAAAACCGAGATGTTCATGCCGGTAAACCACATGGTTAGCCCGGCTGCCGAAGCAGTTACCTGCAAGGAATGCCACACCCGGGATAACGGGCGCCTGGCCGGCCTCACCGATTTTTACATGCCCGGCCGCGACCGCAACCGCACCCTTGATCTTGCCGGTCAGCTGTTGTTAATACTTTCATTCCTGGGCATTGTGGTCCACTCAGCGATCAGGGCTCTTTCATCACGCAAACATAATACCATACAAAGCCATTAATACCGTCAGCAATGAGCAAGAATAACAGAGTTTACGTTTACAAGGGTTTTGAGCGGTTCTGGCACTGGAACCAGGCCTTGCTGATCTTTGTCCTGGCATTTACCGGATTCGAGATTCACAGCTCCTACGATTTTTTCGGCTTTGAAACAGCTGTTAAAATCCACAATTACGCAGCATGGGGATTTATCATCCTGATTGTATTCGCCATTTTCTGGCATGTCACTACCGGTGAATGGAAGCAGTACATACCAACAACGAAAAATCTCAAAGCGCAGGCGGAATTCTACCTTTTCGGTATTTTCCGCAATGCCCCCCACCCTACCAAAAAGACGCTGATCAGTAAACTGAACCCATTGCAGCGGCTGGTCTATCTCGGGCTTAAAGTCCTGTTCATTCCCATTATGGTAGTTTCCGGGCTGCTTTTCATGTTCTATCGCTATCCTCAGGGCGATAGTATTGCCATTATCAATATCGACAACCTGGAAATTATCGCGCTGGTTCACACGGCGGGCGCGTTTGTGCTGCTGGCTTTTGTACTGGTGCATCTTTACCTGATTACCACAGGACACACCATCACTTCAAACCTGAAGGCCATGATTACCGGCTGGGAAGACCTGGAAGAAGAAGATCAGAAAGATCAGGATCAACCGATCGGGAAGCCGGAAAACGAACATGATGAAAACCCTAAAATCTGACCGGAAGATGAATCTGAAGAATAAAATATTGCTGATCAGCATTTTTCTGACAACACTCTTTCTTAATACAGGGTGCTCCAGGAAAGAACCGGGTATAACCGCTGAACCTGCAAAAACCGTCAATGAATCGCAGGTACTCTATGATTATCTGAAAAAGAAAGGGGACTACATTAACAGTGAAGCAGCCCCGGCCATTATGACTGCCGCTGAACTTTATACGATGCTCAACCGGAACATCCACCTAATTGATCTCCGGGAGGCTGATCAGTTTAATGAGGGGCATATTGAAGGGGCCGTGAATGTCAGGCCTGAAAACGTGATCGATTATTTTGAAAACCGTATTGATGCACCTTATTTTGAACGTGTGGTTTTTTTATGCAACCGGGGGCAGTTATCTGCCTATGTAAACGGGATTATGCGAATTCTTGGCTGCAGCAACACCTATTCGGTGCGTTTTGGCATGAGCGGATGGAATACCCGGTTCGCAATAACAGGCTGGGACCAGGCAACCGCCACCTTTCCCGGCAACCTGACCATGGAAACCCTGAATCAACCAGCCATCAAAGGCGGAATGCCGGAGATCGCAACCGGAGGAATGAACGGATTTCAGATTGCACGCTTGCGGGCTAAGGCGCTGCTCGATACTACACAGGCTACATTCCTTATCAACTATTCCGATATTGAAAAAGCGCCTGAAAAATATGACGTTGTAGCCTATGTGCCTGCAGACTGGTTCGGAAACAATATGCATCCGGCCGGGGCACTGAACTTTATCCCCAAAGCCTCCCTCTCTACAGAGGCGGATCTGAAATTTTTATCTCCCGGCAAACCGGTAGCAGTTTATTGTTTCAACGGTCATCACAGCGCTCATGCGGTGGCCTGGCTGCGCATGATGGGCTATGAAGCTTACTCGGTGATTTATGGCGCGAATGGTTTTATGTACGATCTGTTTGGAAAAAATGATAAAAACACACCCCGACAGTGGACTGACCTGCAAAAAAATGATTTTCCCTTTAAATCAGGTAGTGCCGGTGACGGAATAAAAGAAGAAAAAAAGGTTGTAGTAAAGCAGACGCAGGGCGGATGCGCTTAATATTCAAAGACATGGAACAAAAACCCAAACCTTACATGAATCCATACCTGGCTGGCTTTCTGCTGGGAATGGTATTGCTGGCATCATTCTTTATCACCGGCCGCGGGCTTGGTGCCAGCGGAGCAGCCAAAAGCGTGGTAATTGAAAGCATTGGACGCGTTTCGCCGGAATATGCCCAGAAGCATCCGTTTTATGCCTCATTTTTTGCGACCGGAGATGGCAGGCCAATGAAAAACTGGTTGGTTTACCTGACCCTGGGCGTGCTCGGAGGTGCTTTTTTCTCGGGATTTATGTCGGGACGTGCAGGACTTAAGATTGATAAGGGACCAAGGATTTCGAACAGGACACGTCTTATTATGGCTGCGGCCGGAGGATTTCTCTTCGGACTGGGCAGCCAGTTCGGAAGAGGATGTACCAGCGGAGCGGCGCTCAGCGGTATGGCTACCCTCTCTTCAGCCGGATTTCTGACGATGATCGCCATCTTCGGTACCGGATACGTCATTGCCTATTTTTTCAGAAAACTTTGGATCAGCTAACAGGGAGGAACTATGGCACCATTGATACCACAGGGATTTATTAATCCGGATCTGAGCTTGTTTTTCGCCTTCGTGATCGGACTGGGCTTCGGTTATGTACTTGAACAGGGGGGCTTTTCCACTTCACGAAAACTGGCCGGTGTTTTTTATGGATACGATTTTGTCGTACTGAGGGTTTTCTTTACCGCTGCCATCACCGCGGCAATCGGACTCCTGCTGTTTAATTACATGGGATGGGTAAACTATGACCTGCTTTATATAAATCCGACTTTCCTCTGGTCAGCTATTGTTGGCGGGGTTATTATGGGGTTTGGATTTATCCTGGGAGGCTTCTGCCCGGGAACAAGCATGGTTGCAGCCATTATCGGAAAAATAGACGCCATGTTGTTTATCCTCGGCATGATGGGAGGAATCTTCTTCTTCGGCGCTTTTTACAATACATTTGAGCCTTTATATAACGGCTCGGCGCTGGGTAGCATCTTCGTGTTTGATTCCCTGGGCCTGCCCCGTGATTTATTCCTGTTTTTGCTGGTGTTTATAGCACTGGCAGCGTTTATCATCACACGCAAAATTGAAGACAAAGTAAATGGCATTCAATCTGAGAAAGGGCTGTTCCATTCATCCTATGTGCTTCCTTTTGCATTTATGAGTGGACTGGCGCTGCTGATCTTAATCCTTCCCGATCAGCCCAAAGCCAAATGGTATGAATCGGATCCGGAAAGTTTGCTCGTGGAGGTTGTATCCGGTGACCGCTATATGCAACCCGAAGAATTAGCTTATAAAATACTGCATCCCGACGAAAACGACCTCGTAATTGTGGATGTAAGACCGGCTGAAGCTTTCAGGCAATTCAGACTGCCGGGGGCCATCAATATCCCGCTCGACAATATTCAGAGCCGCGAGAACAGGCGGAGGCTCAAAAACACCGGCAAAGAAATCCTGCTTTACAGCCATGGCTCAACGAGCGCCGACCAGGCATGGATGTTTCTGCGAAGGGCAGGATTGGATAATATCCGAGTGCTGAAAGGCGGTCTCAATAATTTCTTTACCGGATTCTTTGCGGAGCAGGAAATTCCCGCCTCAGGCAAATACAGTGAAAAAGAACAATTTGAAAGACGCTTTGTCGAACGGGCTGCAAAAGCATTCAGAGAAGGGGAAGCTTCCCGCAAAACTCCCTCCGCCGCACAACCGGTAAGGACTCTGATAAACATTCAGCCACCCGCAGCGGGCAAAGGTGGCTGCTGATGAGTTACCCGGCGAAGACAATCCGGTAAGCAATAAAAAACATAATGCGTAAAGTCTGAGCACTGCTTAAGAAAAAAATTATGGAAAGAGCAAACGACAAGATGCTGAATTACGCCTTAATGGCATTTTTCGGATTACTGATACTGATCATGGTATTTCAATGGTGGAAAGCGCCTTCCTATACCTTGTCATCCGATGAGGTGCAGCAGGTAATATCGGAAAAAGGGAAAATGATCCTTCCTGAAGAACTGAAATCCATGATGGATGATGGAACGATTAAACAATACACCCTGGTGAAACTCGGAGAGAATACTGATAACGGAATCAGTGGATTCGGAAAGACAATCCGCATCCCCCTCGCCGGCCTGCTGGATCATGACAACCTGCAGCTCCTCAAAAATGAGCAAAGTCTCATTCTGATCGCTGATTTTGAATCAGAGTCGATGATGGCGATGCATTTACTGACTGCAAAAGGCTTTAAAAACATCCGGGCGGTCTCCAACAATCTGGCATTTTTCAAAAGTTCCATTCAGAATAACTATAAACCGGGGTTTGCAGCATCACACACCGAGAAAGCCCGCTGGGATTATGCCAGGTTTTTCAGAAGTGAATCCACAGGAGGAATGCCTAAAACCGGAAGTCCGGGCCCGCAAATCCCGGGCGCACCAAAAGTGATCAAGGCAGGAGGAGGATGCTAGGCCTGCCGATGTGTAAAAGGCTCCTGAGCCTGATTGATGATTGAGTGGCTAAATTACTTTTTTCGCCTCTGATTATATCTTTCGATAATTTCAGCTTCCCGGCTTTTATCAGAAATAAAGATCGTCGTTTTGCCTCCGTCAAGAACTATCGCGTGTTTACCCTTCACTGAACCACAGCTTGCCGCTATCTGAGGGGTGATTGCCTGAATTGTTTTTTGTCTTTGAGCCGATATAGGCCTGTTTTTCTTCATAGTATAAGTATTCTCCGACAAGATACAAACTATTGACAGATAAACAATTATTTATTTATACAAACAAGAGAATTTTACATATTTTTAACACTTACCCATCCCGCTTGATGCATACAAAGAATGCGACTCACAGGTAATAAGAAAAATCATCCGCATTATTTGTACTTTTGACATTCCAAAAAATGGTAAACCTGCAAAATGGATTTCCTGAATAAATATATAGGTGCATTATTGTATGGCCTGCTGAAACTTACTGCTTACCTGCCGCTGAAACTCCTTTACTTAAAAGCTGATGCAATCAGTTACATTGCCGAAAAGGTCATCCGTTACAGGTATCCTGTTATTATACAGAATCTTTCCCGGGCTTTTCCCGAAAAAAACTACCATGAGATCAAAGAAGTTGCCCATCAGTTCTACAGGCATTTCTTCAGGGTTTTTGCAGAAGTAATCAGGAGTCAGGCAATGAAACCTGAAGAAGTCAGGAAAAGGTATAATCTTACAAATCCTGAACTTATCAGGGATCTGCACCGGAAAGAATTGAATATCCTCGTGCTTGGCGGGCACTGGGGCAATTGGGAGTGGGGGATTATGACACCCCTGTTCTTCAGCTTCAGCGCCTATACATTATATAAACCGCTGAGCAGCAAGACTACAGAGTATCTTATGGCACGGATTCGCAGGCATTTTGGCTTGAAGTTATTGCCCATGCAACAAGCCGGCAGATTCATTCTCAGTAAAAAAGATTTCCCGGCACTCTATTTCTTTATCGGGGATCAATCCCCTTCGCATAAGAATCCGGAATACCGCTTTAACTTTCTGAATCAGCCCAGCTTTTTCTTCAACGGAGGAGCCAGGCTTGCCCTGGCCACAAAATCAGCAGTGATTTATCAGTCAATCAGCAGAATAAAACCTGGATATTATGATGTTACATTCCGGCTTGTTTCCCTTCCCGGCGATGATCAAAATGAGCAGGATATCCTCCGGAAATATGCAACATTGCTTGAAGCAGACATCCGCAGCAAACCGTCTTATTGGCTATGGTCGCACAAACGCTGGAAACACCGGGCAGAATAACCGCTGAATTTAAGGCTTTGACACCCTGGCCCAGGCAAGCCTGTTTCTGACAATAAAACCCATACTCCCGAACAACTTCAGCGAAGCGATATTGGAAGGCTCTATATGAGCAAAAACCAGCCTGCCTTTCAGATGTACTTTTCGCGACATAGCACTTACCAGCTTACGCGCAAACCCTCTTCCCCTGTATGCATCAAGCACATGCAGCATACCAACGGAGCCGTCATCATGAGTCATTATCCATGCAACCGGTGATTGCTGATCCCTGATGCAACATCCGCCACCCAACTCCAGGCGCTTAGCCAGATAATCCATATTAAGAAATTGCTGGTATTTTGAATTGTCATACACATAGCGCAGATCACCGGGCCTTAGCTGATCAATAACTGCAGCCGGTTCCGGAAGTACTGGCACATTCAGGAAAAGTCTGTAACAACTGATGAACCAGGCTACCCCATAGGTCTTACTGATCCAATCAAAAAGATGACTGTCCGAAACCGCGATGAATTGCCTTTTGGGATGTTTGCTGAAAAAATCTGCGATAAAGCCGGCATCTGCATTATGGCTGAAATGGCACCACTCCTCATCTGACTGAAAGCGGCACATCAGCATACCTGCCTGCTCCATCACCTCCAGTAACGGATATTCTTCAGCCATAAACAGCAATGAAACATTTTGCTCAGGTTCCTGAAGGAGAAGTTGCCGTTGTTCCTCTGTAAGCATTCCGAAAGGTATTACTGCTTGACTATATAACTATTCTGCAGCGAATTAAACCCTTTACTGCACTTAAAAAACTAACCTAACCATTCTTTAAATTTAGTGACTTTATCGCGGCTGACAAAAATCTCCTTGGCGGATGCCGGCAAGAGTTCGAGCTTCAGCCTGCCTTTGGGATAGATATGTATGTTCCTTACCGAATTTATTTTAACCAGGAACTGGCGGTTGATCCTGAAAAACTCTTTGGGATTTAACATGGTAGTAAGCTCATCAAGGCTGAAATCGACGGGATACTGATGGTTATCGTTCACAACCATAAAAGTGATGCCTGCCTCAGAATAGAACCACGAGATTTCAGCAATGCTGTAGCTTTTTATTTTCTGGCCGACAGTAATCGAGAACCGCTCCTTGTAATTCTCTTCACCGCCGCCTGTAAACATCCTGAACAGCGCCTCGATGTCGGGTTGCGGATTCGGGCGGCTGAACTCCCTGAATTTATCGAGACTGCGTGCCAGTTCCTCCTGAACAATGGGTTTAAGCAAATAATCTATACTGCGGAGCTTAAACGCCCTGATTGCATACTCGTCATAGGCGGTGGTAAAGATGACCGGCGCGTCAACTTTTACTTTCTCAAAAATGGCAAAACTCAGATCATCTTCAAGATGAATATCCAGAAAGATCAGATCCGGACAAGGGTGATTCCGGAACCATTCCACTGAATCTTCCACCGATTCCAGTCTGGCAATTACTTCAACGGAGCTGTCACAATCCATGATCATACCCTCGAGCCTGCGGGCAGCCAGTTCCTCGTCTTCAATGATTACAACTTTCATATTGGGTTTATTTTATTGGTCAGGGCATGATGCCTGTTGAAAAATCCTTTAAGTCTTACAACTAATTCAAAGCAACGGAATTTTTACCACAAACTTCTTATCTTCCTCTCCCGAGGACATTTTCCGATCGGTAAAGAATGCATACCGGCTGGCAATGTTGTTGAGGCCTACGCCGGTTGACTGCACATAAACCTCCCGGACCTGAAGATTATTCTCTACCACCAGATAATCGCCCTCGCTGTAAATATCTATCAGCAATGGCTGCTTCTTCGAGAAAGTATTGTGCTTGATGGCATTTTCGATCAGCAACTGCAACGCCAGCGGTACCACCTTTTGCTGCAGCTTTTTATCCTCCAGGCTGACACTGACCTTCATTTTTCCTGCGAACCTGATATCCAGCAGGAATGTATAAGCATTCAGAAAGTCAAGCTCTGTTTCAAGGGTCACGAGATCTTTATCCTTATTCTCAAGCACATAACGATATACCATCGACAGACGCAGGGTAAACTGCTCGGCCAGATCAGGCTCCACCTTAATAAGCGATGTAAGCACATTCAGGCTGTTAAACAGAAAGTGCGGGTTTACCTGACTCCTGAGGGTTTCAAACTGCGACTGCAGGTTCTCTTTCTGCAGCCTGAGCAACTCATTTTTACGGGTTTCCAGTTCAAGTGAATAGGACTGGACTTTTATTCTTGACTCGGAATAACTCTTTTCAAGTACGGTTACATACTTTTCAAGTTCTGCTTCAAGTTTCTTTTGTTCGGTAATATCCTGTACCAGCGAGGCCAGTCCGATAACATTGCCTGATTCATTTTTCAGCGGCGTATTGTACCAATTGCAGATGATGGTGTGCCCTTCCTTTGTCAGATTTTCGTTGGTACTTCGTTGCCCCCCCGATTGCTGCAATATTTCCATTGACAGCTGTTGAATCTCCTTATGAATATGCTCAGGAACAATCAGGTTGAAGGCATGTTCGCCAAGCACTTCCTCTTTTGAATAGCCAAAAATCTTTTCTGCGGCAGGATTCCAGTCCGTGACTTCCATTTTTTCATTCCATTCAATGTAGGCAAGCGGGGTTTCCCTGAAGTGGAGGGTAAGCCGCTCGTTAACCCGTCTCAGCTCTTCTTCTGAACGCTTACGCTGTGTAATATCATGAACGATCGCGATAATGAACGGTTCACCTTCCATTTCAAAATAGCTGGCTGATATCTCCACCAGGACAGTCTGACCATCTTTGCGGCGCGACTTGCGCATCGGCACAAAATGGAAGCGGTTGAGCCGGTCGAGAATTTTAATGGTATCGTCAGGTTCGGAGGCAAGCTGGTCGATGTGCATCTGCAGCAACTCCTCGGTTGAATAGCCATAAATACGGACTGCTGACTGGTTTACGTCAACGATTTTACCGTTTTCCTTATCTATCAGAAAAATGGCATCTCCGGCGGTGTTAAAGATACTCCGGTACCTGGCTTCACTTTCGCGGAGCAATTCTTCCGCTTTCCGCCGGTCGCTGATATCCATGTGCGACCCAGCCATACGGTATGCTTTGCCGTTGTCATCGCGCAAGCAAACGCCCCTGGCCAGAATCCAGCGGTACTCTCCGGAACTGTGCAACAGACGGTATTCAGGATTATAAACCGGCACTTTCCCATCGATAAAATCCCGGTTGGCTTTCAACACCCTTTCCCGGTCATCCGGGTGAATACGGTTTTCCCATTCGGAAAGCTCGTCGCGCATTTCATCCGGTTCAAGGCCCAGGATAGCCTTATAATGATTTGAGAAATAAACCTTGCCTGATTCGAGATTCCAGTCGAAAATTCCTTCATTTACCCCTTCAACTGCCAGTGCATAGCGTTGCTCACTTTCTATCAACGCCTGCTGGGCTGCTTTCCGTTCGGTAATATCACGGATATAAGTCTGAGTGGCAATCCTGCCATTGTATGTGATGATTCCATTGTTAAACTCTACCGGTTTGAATGTTCCATCCTTCTGAACCAATACAGACTCATAAATCGGAGGAACGCCCTCGCCCGCTTGTCTTCGCCGGTAAATATCAATAATCTTGCGCCGCTCATGTTCTGCAATATAATTGACAAACGGCGTATTCAATATTTCATTTACTTCATACCCCAGGATATTGGCCATCATCTGGTTGATAAATTTCACTTCCCCATCCTGAAGAATCACAATGCCGTCGTTGGCCCTTTCGATCAGCGAACGGTACTTCTCTTCACTCTCGCGCAACTGCCTGGCAGCTTCCACCTGACTTGAAACATCACGCATGATAACATACGAAGCCGGACGGCCTTCGTATTCGATAGTACTGCTGTTGAACTCAAGATTGACCCTGCGGCCGGATTTCGAGATTCCGATGGTAGCGTATATCGATGGCACCCTTTCACCTGCCATCCTTCGCGTATGAAGTTTAGTAAGGGCTTCCTGCTCCTCAGGGGCAATCAGCTCAGAAAAGTTTTTCCCGAGCAGTTCCTGCACTGTATATTCGGTAATCTCACAAAAAGCCGGATTTACATATTTAAAAACACCATCCTGGGTGATGAATATGCCGTCTTTAGCCTGACTGACCAGATTGCGGTATTTTTCTTCTGAATCACGCAGTGCCATTTCAGCTTTACGCCTTGCACTGATGTTTCTGGAAACGCCCAGCATCTCAGTAAGTTCCCCGTTTTCATCGGTTATTAAGGTTGCTGCAACCTCAATCCAAACCGTAGATCCATCGCGGCATGTCTGCTCCAGTTCTCCGACAGAAAAAGAAATATCATCTTTACCTTGCTTAAAATCACTGACAACCTTATCGATCAATTTCTTTACCTTTTCGGCACTTTCTTTGGTAAATGAATCTTCCAGCCGCATACGCATCACTTCTTCGGCCGTAAACCCCCGCAACTTCTCAACGGAGGGGCTTATCCAGGTGAATTGCCGCAGCCTGAGGTCAAGCGTCCATACAACATCCTGCATGTTTTCTGTCAGTATCCGGTATCTGTTATCACTGATCCTGAGGGCGGTTGAGCAGGCATAATTCGCAGCTGCCCCCCGGTTGTTCACAAACGCGATCACAACACCGGTAGCCAGCGCGCCGATCAGATAAATACCCGACCCCAAAAGGACCGGATAAGCAGGGAGCCCCCCCCCGATCAACCACAAACCGGAAATATAAATCAACAAAAATATCACTGCATGGAGAATCAGTCTCAGGTACCTGAAGGGCACAAATGACAGCCAAACGATCACCACGAGCGCTATCCCTCCCCACAGATATGAATCAAAACCTCCCGTAAGAGATGATATAAGCGTAGCACTTAATGTCCAGATATAAAAGGAAGAATAGGTCAGCCATTTGACCTTATGAAGATATGGTGTGTATAGTGCAAAAAAAAGATTGAAGATCAACAGCAGCGCAGTGCCTGCCCTTACCAGAAACAGGGCGTTCCCTGCCGGTGATTTATTGATGTGGTCGAGCAGCACGCCCAGTGCAAGCACAAAAATGGCGGCCAGTGTAATGGTAATCAGCACGCTTCTTATCCTGAGCTCCCGAAACCTGATAAAATCCCGGTCCTCATTTATGGCTTCCAGGTCGCGGATTATCTTCAGTATGGGATTCAGGATCATGACAGGCACGGGTTAAAACCAAAAATCAAATATCGTAAAACATTTTGAACCAATAATTCCCTCTGCCGGAATCAATGTAACAATTATCAGAACGCTGGTAAAAAAACAATGAAAATGGGCTGATTTAATAAACCGCCCCGGAAAATACCCTGTTGAAGATATGCTTAACGCACGGCATCCGCAGCAGATTTCAACGCTGGTTTTCTGATTTGATCAGGCTTTCTGAAAGTAAGGCAATAAAGCATGGAATCAAAGTAATACCTGACCTCTATGTTTCGCATTCCGTTGGGCAAAAGTTTAACCGGAGCCGACTGATCTTCGTCTGTCAGGGAAGCGGTTGCCGGCGAAAACGGGTTTTTATGGTAAGACCTTACCTGTGTGACTTCATTGTCATCAACAATCATTACCTGACCGCCCGGCTTTGCCACCCTGATCATTTCATGAATGGCCCGCTGGCTGTTATTGAAAAGGCTGATACCCCCGACATGAAATACCACATCAAAAGAATGCTCAGCGAATGGAAGATGTTCCGCTTCTCCCTGATAGAGGCCTGCCTGAATACCCCATTTCCGCAAATGCCTTTTGGCCATGGTCAGCATCCCGAATGAAATATCAAGGCCTGAGTAAGAGGCATTCCGGGGAAGATACAGCAGGTTGTCGGCTGAGCCTACGGCAACTTCGAGCACTTTATCTCCGGGCTTTACCTGCAGCTGTTCCAGATATTTCATTTTAATCTTCTTTTCAGAACTGCCTTTCAGCCAGCTGTAAAAAACAGATGAAACACGGTAAAACCTGCTGATGCGGTCGTAAAAACGCGAGTACTTCAGGTTATTCCCGCTCATCTGCTCCTCAGGAAGAAATACCGGAATACCGTTATTGATGTAATACTTCTCATCATTAACGGGATTGAACCAAAATCCCCTTCCAAGGCTTAACGGATATTGATTGAACGGATCAACCAGTTCTGGGTGGTGTGCAGGCTGCATCATGGATTGGATTCAGGAGACAATGGCAGTACAAATATAGTTGTTCGATCCGGCAGATTCTAATGTTACCGTTGAAAAACCCGCATCCCTGAGCAGATTGGCAACGGTGTTGAACTGATAGATGCGATTGGGGTAACCTTCGGCATAGGACGACAGAAGATTATCAGTCAAAGGATTGGGCTGTCTGAACCACTGATCGGCAAGTACCAGCCTGCCTCCGGGTTGAAGCACGCGCCGAAGTTCGCCCAGACAAAGACCCGGATCCTGAAAGGCGCTGAAAGCGTCGACACAGATAATGGCATCAAAAGAACAATCTTCCCAGGGCAGTCTCTGTTTTTTACTGTCTCTTCCAAAGCCGGTTTCAATGCTGATCAGGTTAAAAAGTCTGGGCAGATAGTCGGATAGCGTCGCATCAAAGATGTTGATATTTGCCAGCACCGAATTCCTTAATTTCTCACCGGGGGTAAGTTCGAGCAAAATCCCGCTTTTGTTATGGCCCACGCGACGTAAGACCTGCCGGTATATTGTGCTGCGCCTTTTGGAGCATACCTTTCCCTCATAGGAATATGTCTCGTGATATCTTATCTCGGGCCTGTTTAGAACATATTGTAACATAGCTGACAGGTTTTAATTCAGAATACGCCCAGCTTGAGCAATGCGCCGGCATGAAATCCGTTAACAAGGTATTCGCGCCCGGCATCCAGCCTTACAGCGGTTGTAAAACGGTAACTGACCATCAGGCCAAGGCGCAGAAATCTTGACATATTTATCTCCATTTCAACACCCGGTTCAAGAATCAGAAACGGTGCTGCTTCGATGGCAAACCGTTCATTGTCATATTCCCAGTCTTCCCAGTCATAAATGCTGCGATCCTCGGTCAATGCCACCCCACCGGCCCCGAAAAGCATCGGAAATGAAAGATGAACCGGAAAGTCAGGGGCAAATACGGGCTCCAGCAACAATCCACCATAACCGCCTTCAATATAATAGCCCCCGGGAATGGTCTCCTGCCGGTCATAGTTCAATCCACCGATCATATCGGTAAAACCCGTGCCCGCGACGCCTATTGACAAACTGTGGTTGATGCGTGCGGCAAGTCGCATCTGGCCGGCAAAGGCATTATGTCCTTTCAGGGCTGCATTGCCCATACCAAAAGAAATATATCCTCCAAGGGATGCAGGCTGATCGCCAAAGATGGTCTTTGCCGGAGAAGTTTCTTCAAAATCCCGGCCCTGGGCAAACAGACGCGGGCCAGAAATAAGTATTACTGCGAGCAGCGCGAGATGTATCGTTTTCATAATCGTTTTGGTTAGGTTAACGAAGCAAAAGTAAACAGTCATATTTCCCTGAAAAACAAATATCAGTTGAATGCCACGAAAAAGCCGCCAACCTGTTTAAATCTGCACATGAACCGGAAAATCACTACATCGCTTAACGCTGTAAGTATTGGATTAATATGTCAGTTTCTAGTGCGCATGCACGGATTGTTTTGCTTAGTTTTGCCGTAAAAAGTCAGCTTTTGAACCGGTTTACCGATATATCCAGTTATCTCAACCGCCCGGGTTTTGCTTTCAGGTCGCTGCGGCACCGGAACTACCGCTATTATTTTTTCGGGCAACTGATTTCACTTCCGGGCACCTGGATTCAGAATATTGCCCTGGGATGGCTGGTTTACAGGCTGACTGATTCAGCGTTTATGCTGGGAGCCGTCGGTTTTGCCGGACAGATACCAGCCCTGCTGCTGACTCCGGTCGCCGGCGTCTACGCCGACCGCACCAACCGGCGAAAAATCCTGATTATTACGCAATCCGTTTCCATGCTGGTCGCCTTTTCTGTTTCCGTTCTGATTTTCTCAGGAACCGTTGAAATCTGGCATATCCTCGCTGCAGCCATACTGAACGGAATCTCAATTGCTTTCGACACTCCTTACAGGCATGCTTTTCTGGTTGAGATGGTCACGGAAAAGAAAGACTTACCCAATGCCATTGCCCTGAATTCCACCCTGTTCAATACTGCGCGTTTCATAGGCCCCCCCGTAGGCGGACTGCTGATCGCTCTGGGGGGCGAAGGACTCTGCTTCCTGGTAAACGGATTCAGCTTTCTGGCGGTTATCGGGACCTTGCTGGCGATGAACGTTAAGGCTACTGCAATAGTCGCTTCCGGAAAATCCATCTTCAGTGATCTGCTCTCCGGATTGAAATACGCATGGGGCAACCGTCCGATCAGGGTGTTGCTGCTGATGGTGATCACCACCAGCTTTACAGGCCTGCCCTATCAGGTGTTTATGCCGGTATTTGCCCGCGAGGTATTGGGTGGCGATGCCCAGACCCTTGGATTACTGACAGGCGCCATCGGGGCGGGTGCGCTGACCGGTGCATTCTTTCTGGCTTCACGCAAAGGATTGTCGGAAATACCCCGTATCGTATATATTTCAGCAACCATGTTCGGTATTGGCCTGGCAGCATTCTCACATTCAACCAGTTTCTGGCTTTCCATGGGTTTGCTGCTGGTCGCCGGATTTGGAATGGTTGTGGAGTTTGCTTCCAGCAACACCCTGCTGCAGACCATGGTTGATGACCGGATGCGGGGCCGGGTTGTAGCCCTTTACAGCATGTCATTTATGGGAATCACCCCCCTGGGCAGCCTTACCCTGGGCTCGGTGGCAGAAACAGCAGGGGTGCAGAATACCCTGCTGATTTCAGGGTTGTTATGTCTTCTGGCCTCATTGTTTTTTCTGAGAAAAATCCCGCTGATCAGAAATGCGATGAAAAGTGCGGGACTCTGAAACCTTATCCGTCAATCAAAAAAAAACCGGAAAGGTCAGTAACCCCTCCGGTTTTTATCAATCTGTCACCTTTGCTTACCGCGAAACAATAAACCTGGTGGTAATATCCTTGTTGCTGCCACGCAGACGAATAAAATACAAGCCGGAAGGCAGGTTGCTGATGTCGATTCCGGCCTCGCCGCGCGAGGTTCCGAAGTTGTTGACCGACATCACAACATTACCTACTACACTGATAACTTCAGCACGTTCAATTCCCGTAACATCACTGATGTAAAGGGTATTGTTTGCCGGATTGGGATAAATGTTGTGTTTCACAACTTCATTTACCGGAATACCAACATTAAGCAGGGTTGTAAAGTTACGGGTCACCGGCAGCGTAGCTACCCCGGTCATATTCTCAACCGCATTAACTTTAAAATAGTAGCGTTGATCATACTTGAGGTTCGGATCCGGAACCACGGTTATCTGGGTTTTGGCGGTGTTAATGGTGGCGGTAAATCCTACCGGTGCCCCTGTAGCCTCTCCTTCACGGAAATTGATCAGCTGGGCAACATTACTGTTGGTAATGGCCTGTCCGCCGATCATGCGTACCGGCTGACTGTAATCAATTATAAAGGTCTGGTTAACAGGAATATTGACGGCATTGTCATCAATATTAATTGTGGTTGTTGCGCCAATCCCGAGAGAGTAATTCGAATGATAGATCCCTTTATCTGAATTATCCTGAATAAAAATGGCCAGCATCAGGTCATCCATTTCCTCCACATTGGTGGTTGACATATCAACTGTGTGCTTCAGGTTAAGCGTTTCACCGGATACCAGGTTGGCAGTTGTGCCATTGGCATCAGGAACCATTTTCATCATCACATGATGAAACTCGGTTTCGCCATTGGTTGCAACATTTTGCGTAGTTACCTCTTCGATAATCGCCATGTGAATCTTAACATTCGGATAATTGGCATAAGGAACAATATTGGCATCTATGATCACATTATTTCCCTGAATTTCGTGGGTAGAAACTATGTCAACATAAGTGTAGGTTCCATAAGTGGCGTTGAATGCAGCATTAACAGCAGCCGCAGAAGTTCCTGTTTTCTTTCCGTCAACATACAGATCGGGAACGGCATTCACCCCGTAATAAGTGCGACGAACTCCGCCTTCCGCAGTATAATAGGGATCGCCGCTGCCGGGCCAGTTCATCTGATATTTAATCAGCGTAAGATTATCCCCATTCTGCTGAATGAAAGGATTAAACACCCCATTGTTAAATGAAGCGCACGGTCCGCAGGTTGAACTGGTAAACTCTTCGAATAAGGGACGGTAAGGAATAAGCGCCGTCGGAATGGAAATAGATTTTACCATGGTATCATTGGCGGTATTCAGGTCATCGCCAAGTCCGTTGACATTGGCAACCCATACTTTCAGATCGTAAACTCCGGTAGGCAGAATCAGCGAATCGGCACATTCAAAGTTATACAACCCTCCGGTAACAACATTCAGACCGGTATAAACAGTGGTGAATATCTCTCCGTCATTAGCCTGCCAGCTAACTTCAGCCGATGTGACGGCTTCCTGTCCAAGATTTGCAAAAGCTCCTTTGACGGCCTTGTTCCCCACGAACAATGCCGGCACATCAATCATCGACATCGCGGCATCGCGCTCCAGGGGCACCAGTACTTCCACATCATCAATATACCAGTCTTTCATATTAGCGCTTGAGCCGTTCACATAAATGCTGAACTGAAAACTTGCAGCCCCGACATTGGCATTGCTTACAGCAATCGTGAGTGTTTGTGCGGCAATATCAGCGGTGGCATTGGTTGACCACACGGAATTCCATGCTCCGTTATTTGAACGGGTGTCAACACCCAGGGTAATCGGACTGGAGTTGCCGTCAGCATGATCAAACATATGCTTCAGCCTGATGATAACTGAAGTGTAGCCGGTTGTGTTGATCTGAGGACCAATGATGCGCTGGTTTCCGGTAAATGAAGGGGTTCCCTTTACCCGCATTTCCGGAGCGGTACCACTCGCATTGTTTGTCTGCGATGTAGTCCAGTTCTGCATATTACCGAACACCATCCATCCCGCGGGAGGAAAAGTCGTCCCGCTGAAGTGCTCTTCGAACAATACCTGGGCAGAAAGAAAAGATGACAGGAAAACTCCGGCCAATAAAAGTAATGATTTTTTCATAATGTGTTGATTTTGTTTAATTTAAGAAAACAAGACAAACTCCCTCTTTAAGGTTCTAAATATATACATTATTGTTTTTAAAAAACATTAAAATCAATAAAATGCCGGCAAATTTTTAAACTTGCCGGCATTTCCGCATCATTTCAGCACAACAACCCGCAGCGACTGGTTTACCTTTTCAGTCCTGATTCTGATAAGATAACAACCTTCCTGCAGGGCCTGCAGCGACAACCTGACCAAATCACATTCAGCGGCAGGTATTGCATACTTCCGTATGTCTTTTCCCATGAGATCTGTAAGGGTGATATCGTAGATCCGGCCACAGGCAGCCAATCCCGAAATTTCAGTATATGCCGCTGCCGGATTGGGGAAAGCCCTTAAAGCAGATGCATCATTTATGGCCGTACCAGTCGTTGTTTCAGTGGTAAAGTAAGTAACACAGGTTTGCGTAGCCATTCCACTGTAATTCTCAAGCGGCAGCACAGTCAGTGTGTATTGAGCGCTTTCGGCAAGCGGCGCAACAGGCGTCAGTGTCACAGTGGTCTTGTCTGCACTGACTTCTGCGGTGAACTCAACAGGAGTTTTTGAATTATCCGTCCGTTCAAGTGAAAAAACAGTCAGTGCATTTGCCGCGGTAAGTTCTTCTCCGCCCGGCAATCTTACCGGCTGACTGAATGTAACGGTGAGTGGTTCATCAACCTGCACACCCGCAGCATTGTTGGCCGGTTCGGTTACAATCAGCGCACCGGTGAGGGTGGCATATTCAGCCTGGAACACTTCTTTTGTGACATTATCCTGAAGGAATATGGCTACAAACAGATCTTCCATTTCTTCAACATGTGTACCCGTCATATCAATCTGGTGATTGATCTGAACCGGCACCCCCGTCTGTAATGTCGACAGACTGCCGTTACCATCGGGCAACAAACGCATCATTACATGGTGAAATTCAGTTTCACCATTGGTTCTCTTGTTTCCGGTTGTCACACCTTCAAAAATCACCACATGCAGGGTTGCATTGTCAATATCGGTGAAGCTGGTTATTTCAGCATGAATACCCACTTCCGTTCCCGTAACGGTATATTGACCAGAAATGGTGACAAATGCAGGATTGGCAATGGAATTGTTAAAGGCGGTATTCACACCCGGTGAAGAAGTGGCTACATTCTTTCCATCAACGAATAACATGGGTACTGCATTTACACCGTAATAATTGCGCCGGCTTCCGCCTTCCTCTGTGTAATAAGGATCTCCCGAGCCGGGCCAGTTCATCTGGTATTTCACCAGCACGATTTCTTCTCCGTGCTGATTCACGAACGGATTAAGCACTCCATTGTTGAAGGATGCGCAGGGCCCGCAGGTGCTGCTGGTAAATTCCTCGAAGAAAGGCTTCCTGGGAAGTGTCTGGGTTGGTATTCTGATCGTTTTTGCCAGGGTATCATTGGCTGCAATGTCGTCGGGTCCAGTGACGCCATTGACCTCACTCACCCAGATCCTGAGATTATATATGCCAGCGCTTAATTCAAGCTGATCGGTAAATGTAAAGGGGATAGTCTCGCCAAGCGCCGCATTCAGCGCATCGAGCGTAGCGGTGTGCACTTCCAGATCATCTACCTGCCAGTTCAACTTCAGGCTGGTCAGCGGCGACAAACCCAGGTTGGTGACCGTAGTGGCGACATCCATGGGGCCCGTAAAATAAGTCGGCACATTGATATGGGTAACGGCAGCATCGGTATTGGCTGGAATAATCAGGCTGATGTCGTCAATAAACCAGTCGTTCAGATTATAACTGCTTCCGCTGAAATAGATGCAGAACTGAAAACCGGCGCTGTTAACATTGACATCCTCTATCACTACTGAAACCTGCTCTGCGCTTACGCTCGAACTGATGGTCCGCGACCAGGCCACAGCCCAGGCACCACCGTTAGAACGGGTGGCAACGCCTATCTGATAGCTGCCGCTATAATGATCGATCATCTGCCTGAATTGCAACAGCACCTTTGTGTTACCGGTAAGATCAAGTGAAGGTGAAATCAGCCTGGTGGTGGTATTGAACTGGGGCGACCATGACATTTGTCCTTCCGGAGATGAACCACCGGCGTTGGGAGTGGAACTAACTGACCAGTTGGAAGTCTGGGCATCAATGGTCCAGCCCTGCGGAGGCATTTCCCCTTCTGAAAAGTCTTCAAACAACACCTGCTGGGCCATCAGCCCCACGGTCATTAAAAACAATGTCGCAAACAGTAAAATTTTCCTCATAATACGTTGTTTTACTTTTAGTTAAAAAAACAGGAAGTGACGATCAGCCTGCAGCTCATGTTAGTCTTTAACTATCATCATAAGTACCTGACTGATTTTGTTAACAGGTTCAAAAATAAATTAATTCTAAACAAATATTCAAATTAGGACAAAAGATTATAATTTTTTTTATCAACATGAGAAACACAGCCATTCAGGCTTATATTTAGAAATGTTCTAAATTAGCAGTCTCTAATCAGCATCATGAAACCTGTTTATACTGACATTACTTTACCCGTGAGCGGGATGAGCTGCGCCGCATGCGCAGCCAGCGTAGAAAGTATGCTGACTTCTCTCAACGGTGTATTTTCGGCTTCGGTAAATTATGCCACTTCCACCGTCCACATCCGGTTTAATCCTTTGCAGGTCACCCTTGACCAGTTTCAGGCGGCCCTTAAACCCATTGGATATGACCTGGTAATCTCCGCCGGCGATGACGATGAGACCTTTGAACAACTGGAACTGAAACGGCATAATACGCTCAGGCGCAGGCTTGTTACAGCCGCAGTTTTTTCGCTGCCGGTATTTGTTATTTCCATGCTGTGGCATCATCCATCTTCGCCGGTACAGTGGTTATTGCTTGCGCTCAGCCTTCCGGTTATATTTTATTCCGGACAGGGTTTTTACCTGAATGCATTCAGGCTTGGGGTGCGGGGAAAGACCAATATGGATACCCTTGTCGCCATCGGCACTGCGGCGGCATTTGTGCTGAGTCTTATCAATACCCTTTTCCCTGATTTTATTCCGGGTGACGGCATCAACGCCTATGTCTATTACGAGTCAGCAGTGGTTATCATCACCCTGATTCTGCTGGGCCGGTTCCTTGAAGAACGAAGCCGGGGAAAAGCTTCGGCGGCCATCAGCAGGCTGATGCATCTTCAGCCTCAGACAGCCATCCGGCTTAAAGGAAACAATCAGGAAGAAGTGGCCATCAGGCATCTTTTACCGGGCGATACCGTGCTTATCAGACCGGGGGCAGTGATTCCGGTTGACGGCATCGTTGTTTCGGGAGGTTCCTGGATTGAGGAGAGTATGATGAGCGGAGAACCTGTCCCTGTTTTCCGGAAAACCGGCGACAAGGTGCTGGCCGGAACGATTAACAAAGACAGTGTGCTTCAGGTAACCACGCTGAAAACCGGGAAAGAAACGACGCTTTCGCGCATCATCGCCATGGTTGACGAAGCGCAGAACTCAAAACCACCGGTTCAGTTGCTGGTAGATAAAATATCAGCCGTTTTTGTCCCTGCAGTCATCCTTATCAGCATAGCCACTTTCATAGTCTGGGCCCTGATCATTCCGGATCAGCCGCTCACCTATGCCATTGTAACTTCCATCAGTGTGCTGATTATCGCCTGCCCCTGCGCGCTCGGGCTGGCCACGCCGACAGCGCTGATTGCGGCAATCGGCCATGGCGCCGGAAAAGGAATTCTTTTCAGGGATGCAGGAAGTATTGAAACGGCCGGAAAAACCGATATTCTTGTGATTGATAAAACCGGAACACTCACCAAAGGGAAACCTGAACTGATTCAGGTTCATTACACGGGGAATGGTTCGCAGGATCAGATCAACAGCACATTCTCAGCCCTCACGGCCTTGTCCGCCCATCCTTTATCTGCAGCCGTTGCAAGAGGAATTTCAACGGAATCAGCCGTCATTCCGGAGGTTGAAGAATTCACCGACCTTCCCGGCAAGGGCATTACCGGCAAAGTCGGGAACAAACGCTATTTTGCCGGCAGCCCGGCTGTCTTAAAAGAAGCTGGCATTGTTCCGGATGAAGAGGTTCTGACCATTCTCCGCGATTATGAAAAACAGGCCGCCTCGCTGGTTTTGTTAACGGATTCAACTGAAATACTCGCCATAGCCGCCCTCAGCGACACCCTTCGTGATGACGCCGTTCAGGCGGTTGAAGCGCTCCGCAGCGCCGGAATCGAACCCTACATGGTGACCGGCGACAATCAGGCAAGCGCCGCGCAAATTGCCCGGTTGGCCGGGATTACCCGTTTCAGGGCAACGGCATCGCCTGAAGATAAAGCTGCCATCGTCAGTGAACTGCAGGCCAGCGGCCGGAAAGTGGCCGTTGCCGGCGACGGAATCAATGATACGATTGCCCTGGCCCGGGCCGATGCTGGCATTGCCATGGGAGGCGGAACGGACGCCAGCCGGGAGGCCGCAGGCATCACTCTTACCGGGCATCACCTGATGCAGGTTGCCGAAACCATACTGCTCTCCCGTAAAACAAATAAGATCATCAAAGAAAACCTTTTCTGGGCTTTCGGATACAATGTGATAGCGATTCCGCTTGCTGCCGGCCTGCTTTTCCCGTTTACGGGATTGCTGCTCAATCCCATGATTGCCAGTGCCGCCATGGCGTTCAGCTCGGTATCGGTGGTACTCAACAGCTTGAGACTCAGATAACAAAACATTAATTCATTGCAAAACAATTGATTGATCAGGATTACGGAAACAGAACTCCTGCAACACCCATGACTAACCATCAACATAACCATACGCCGGATCCGCAGAAGAACATCGCGGTTGCATTTTTCCTGAATGCCTCCTTCACCATTATCGAGATCATCGGGGGTGTCTTGACGAACTCTGTGGCCATTCTTTCAGATGCGGTGCATGATCTGGGCGATACCTTTTCGCTTGGGCTCTCGTGGTACACCGAACGCATCGCCCGCCGGAAACCCGACAGCCGCTACACTTACGGATACAAGAGGTTTCCGGTCCTGGCGGCGCTGGTAAATGCCGTTTTTCTGCTGGGTGCATCCATATTTGTGCTGAGCCGCGCCATTCCGCTGATCCTGAACCCTGAACCGGTTCATGCAGAGGGAATGATCTGGCTGGCCATTCTCGGGATTATCTTTAACGGCGCAGCAGTCCTGAAACTGAGCAAGGGAGATTCCATCAACGAGAAGGTAGTTCGGCTGCACCTGCTCGAAGATACCCTGGGCTGGGCCGCCGTGCTGATCGGGGCTGTTGTTATCCGGTTTACCGGTCTGCTCTGGCTCGATCCGCTGATGGGCGTAATGATTGCCCTGTTTATTATCTATAACGCGCTGAAAAACCTCCGGGAAGCCCTGCGCATTTTCCTTCAGGCCTCCCCTGCCGACAGCGACATTCCCGAACTGGAAGAAAAGCTAATGAAAATTCAGGGAATTAACGAAATACACGACATACGCACCTGGACCATCGACGGAATGACCCATGTTTATACCCTGCACGTGGTGACAGAGCGCGGATTTCCGGCTGAAGGATATCCGGAACTGAAGAAACAGGTACGCGACACGCTGAAAGCCGCCGGGTTTGAATTTGTGACTATAGAAATAGACCGCTATGATGAACACTGCGGCATCAGCGATTGTTGACCCTTGTAAAATTTAGTTTAAATGATCAAACTGGAACTTAAGACCAACATTAAGTGCAATGGATGTATTGCCGCAATAAAACCCGGACTCGACGCCACTGAGGGATTGACGCGCTGGGAAGTGGACCTTACGGATCCCGACAGAAAGCTGACCGCAGAAGTTGATTCGGAAGAAGTAAAGGAGAACCTGATTAAGACGCTGGAAAAAGCCGGGTATAAAGCATGGTAACAAACGGGGCAACCTTTTTGATTACCCCGTTTCATAAGATTAAAGCCTTTCGGCGACCTTGTCCCAGTTAACAATGTCCCAGAAGGCACTGATATAATCAGGCCGCCTGTTCTGGAAATCGAGGTAGTAGGCGTGCTCCCATACATCGCAGGTGAACAGCGGCTTCAGACCATCGCGCAGTGGATTGCCGGCATTGGAAGTCTGCACGATCTTCAGGGCCCCTTCCCGGTCTTCAACGAGCCAGGCCCATCCTGAACCGAAAAGTTTGGCCGCAGCATCTGCAAAAACCGCTTTAAAGTTTTCAAATGTTCCGAAAGAAGCGTTGATTTTCTCAAGCAGTTTGCCGGCGGGTGTACCGCCTTTTCCGCCAAGGCCTTCCCAGTAGAAAGTGTGATTCCAGACCTGTGCGCCGTTGTTGAAAATTCCGCCATCCGATTCCCGGATGATTTCCTCAAGGGTGGCATTCTCGAAGCGCGTACCCACGATCAGGTTATTCAGATTATTTACATAAGCCTGGTGGTGCTTTCCGTGATGAAAGCTGATTGTTTTTGCACTGATAACAGGTTCAAGGGCTTCCGGTGCATATGGAAGCGGAGGTAATTCAAATTTCATGACGATAAATTTATATGGTGATTAATGTTTTGCTCTTTTGATTAAACAAATATACAAAAATGGCCGGTGGTACCCAAACCAATCACCAAAAAAATCTAATGAAATACATATCAAACAATTATATAAAGTAAAAGCCCGGCGAACAATTTCACCGGGCCCCTTCTTGTCTGAATCTTCAGCTTAATCCAACATCAGGAAACCGACCTCTGAACCGGGTTGAATTTCCCTTGGAGTGGTTCCATAGCGGAAAATACGCATGGAATGGCGGCCAATCAGTTTAAGATTGCCGTTATCGTATTGAAGCGAGGTGGCTTCCCGAAGCCCTGCAACGTAAACGCCCGGGTTGGCGGCAATAAATTCTTCGATGCGTTGCTCCCGGGTCTCCCCTCCGTGACCGGCAGGATGTGCATCCAGGTAATGCGGATTGATCTGGAAAGGAATCAGTCCCATGCAGTTGAAACTTTCGGGTTCTACGATGGGCATATCGTTGGTTGTACGCAAGGTGGGACATGCCACATTGGAGCCGGCGCTCCATCCCATATAAGGAATTCCGGCCAACACGCGGCCTCTGATGGCCTGCATGATACCGGTGCGCTGCATCTCCCTTACCAGGTGAAACGTATTGCCTCCGCCAACGGCAATGGCCTCGGCTTCAACCACGGCACGGATGGGGTCCTGCTCATGGTGGATGGAATAAATTTCATAACCAAGCTGCTGAAAAACAGCATTTACCTTTGCTTCGTAGTCGTTATAGGTAACGGTTACGCCGGCATACGGAATAAATAAAATCCGCTTTACGCCGGTATCTTTCAGGAAGTTGCTGATATCCTGCCTGGGCCAGCCAAGATACTCCTCACCGGGATTGGTTGAGTTACTGATCAGTAAAAGTTTCATCGTCGGTATTATTTATGATTTATCGGTTTGTTCCATTTAAACATTCATACAGGAACACAGTATTCCTGTATTTGAATTTTCAAACATAGTAAAAACCCCTGAACCTGCAAAATAATATCCCGGCATGGCCATCCGGCTCACCGGAAACAGGTTGTTAATTGCCGGTATTCAGTGATTAAGGATATGGAAACGATAGACCTCCGCAAAACGCCGGTACCATTTATTTCCACCTGTATAAATCCGCAGCATCAATTTGACATCTACCTCTCCGGTTTCCGAAAGGTCGCGCAATGCCAGCCCTCTTCCGAGACTTTCAAGGTGCGGGCGGGCCGCATCTTCACCCATCCCTGAACTCCTGAGTCTTTCGGTAAGCTGAAGCGCTTTGTCGTAATGGCCGCGGGTGATGTAATAGCCGGTTGTATAATCGATCAGCCTCAGCTCATCTGTCGCCATGGCCAGTTCGAACAGGCCAGAACTGACCAATCCGAGGGTATCCAGGCGGTAGTGCGTAAACAAAGCTTCCGCTTCGTTGAGTTTCCTGATCCCCTCCGTATAATCTCCCTCCGCAATTTGCTGCAGGGCGGTTCTGTGCATTTCATTCCAGCGGACCGGATGGCGGTACTTTTCGGTCACCCTGTTCAGTTGTTGTGTGCTGAGTCCGCAATAGGAACGGCTGTATATAAGTTCGCGCGCTTCGATGATGACTTCCGATGCCTGATCAAACCTGTTCTGCTGCAACAAAGCCGACGCCTCCCCGATCAGCGATTCCAGTTCTCCGCGAATCCTGCTGCAAAGCGACTCATCAGCCAGACGTGCCAGTTCGTCCTGCTGTGTTTTCAGTGCCGGCAGATTGGCAACACCCATAACAGCGGCCAGTTGTGAAGCCTTTTGTGAATAACCCAAAGCCTCTTCCGGTTCCCCGGCCCAGAGTTTCAGCCTTCCGGTGGAATAAAGCCCGTTCAGGTAGGGAATTACCCCCTCCTGAACCAGTGAATCAAACAGGGCAACATGCTCCAGCCCGGCATTGCGCGCGGTAAGGGCTGCTTCGGTCATGTGCAGGATCAATTGTTCCTTGTTGCGATCCAGTTTATCCTGCCAGGCGGCTGCAAGCAGGGCATGGTAGGTCTGTCCGGCTATCATGCGCCGGAGACTGTCTACCAGGGTCATATCCGGCTGATAAACCGGATAATTGCCGGCAAAATCCAGGGCTTCATCCAGCGATTGGCCCGCCCGCTGATAATTGCCCTTTTGCAGCAAAACCTTTGTCAGCCCTGCCATTTCGTCAAACCGGCCATCTACTGCTTTCTTCAGTACTGAAGTATAGGTGTGTCCCAACACAATCCCCTGCCGGGTTGATGCGATATTCCCGGCTTTGTCAAGCTCCGAAAGTACACCGTTGTAATTCCCTTTTTGCAGCAGGTTTCCTGCATTTACAAGGTACATATCGGCCATTTGCTGATACAAAGATGTAAAACCGGTGGCCTCGCCGTCGTCAAGGTTATATTTGAGCACGTATTGTTCCGCTTCGGCCAGGTATTTCTCCGCTATCACCGGAAGGTTGCTTTTCAGGGCTTTTTTCACCACCCGGGTATAAGCCGCGGTCAGCCCGCTTCTGGCTTCTTTCAGCCTGCGGGTCAGGGTGTCTGGCAGGCCGGCTGCCGGATTTACCGAGCAGAATTTCACACCGGCCGAAAGCAGGTCCACCGCCTCGGCAAAACGGTCATCGGCAATCAGTTCATTTGATTTCAGCAGATAAGCGAAAATCATTTCACGTGAAAGGCGACCCCAATCAGGATCAGGCATGCCACGGGAACCGGCATACGCACGGGCCAGTTCCTTTAAACGGAAAAGATGCGAAGCGCTGATTCCGTTGGCAAAAAGCCGGTAGAAAAACGGCGAGCTGTAATAATCCACCTTTTGCGAAAGGCGCAATGCGTCCTCAAGCTGGCCCGCATAACCGGATCCAAGGTTTTTGTATAAATTACCCGCACCAGGTCCTTTTGCCCCCTGTTGCAGCAGATAAGAATCCAGCTCTCCGGCCTTGTAAGCTGCAATCCGCTGTTTTTCCGCCAGGCCCACGGGATCCTTTCCCGGCAGGATCAGCGAATTAACGGACGAGGCTTCTCGCAACAGCCTGACGGTTTTACCGGCATATACTGAAATGGCAAACGCTTCGGCGGCCGTGTGCCTGTTAATCCTTGCCGCCCGTATCCTCTTTTCGAGGGTATCAGCCATGGCCGAAGCGGCTTCGTAGTCGCGTATGTAAAACAACTCCTTTTCAGCCCTGGCATAGGATTCGGCATCAAATCCGAAATGCATGAAATCTGCTTTAACCAGGCATCCTTCACGCCAGAGGCTGTCGGGGAAAGAGATAACTTTCCGCGGCAAACGCAGGGAGTCGGTGCGCAGCGGCATTTCTCCGGATTGCAGGATCACCCCGTTTACCGGATGCTCAAGCACAACCCTGCACTTCATCTGCGCCGGTATAAGCACAGGTGACAGGTCAAACCCGCGCATCTGCACGTCACCGCTGCATACAGCAGGATGAAAGGTGAGCATGACCTCCAGCATACTCCCATGCCCGTAGCGCACCTCAATGTTATAACGATAAAAAAAAGTAAAGGCGGTTTTTTCCGGAATTTTGCGGTGGGCAAGCGCGAGTTGATTGATGATCTGATTGTTGTACCGGTTTGCATTCCCCGTGGCAGAAAAACCAAACTGCCAGGCGCCGTCCCTTCCGGCTGTGTAGATGGTCTGCCCCGAAAGCAATGGAGCCTGCATCAACAGCATAAGCAGAACGAAAAGGGTACGGAACATAGATAACAAAAGGCTGAATGCCCGGCAAAATTACCAATCTGCTCAATATGCCCGACATTTGCCGGCCTGCACGTAACCCGATTTTATCTGTTAATTACGGGAATTTTTCCGGGTCTGCATTTTCATCACAAACTTGCCGGTGAAGTAAGCAATCAGTGCAACAATCAGGATGTAATCCGACAGGATTTCTTCAAAACCAAAATAATTTAACAGCAGAAACACAGCGGTAAACAGCACAATAACAAGGAGGTCGGCAAGGGGGAAGTTTTTCATGGCTTAAGTTTCAGGTAAATTTATTATTGTTTGGTAATTTTTCCAACCGGGCTGTGCAAACTTTAAATAGCAGAATGCTGACTATTTTCTTCCCGCAAACAAAAACTGACAAATTATTTATGATTTGTTGCCTTACCCGATAATTTAACGTCCAGTTGCAGGCTGTAATTATTAATTAATCGTCCGCTAATTGCCTTTTGAATCTTGAAATGGCTTCCTCTACATGATTTAATTCAACTATCCACTCAGGCAAATCCTTGTTCAGCCATTCAATTCCTTGAATAATTTCGTCCTTATACAAATTCAATACATTTAAATTCCAGGTTATTGCCTCGTGATGAAAGACTCTGTTTCTCAATTTTCTGATACTGTTAAGTTTGGAACTCATTGTCTTTCTCTTTCTGATAGCTTTCGGGCAATAAGGAAATGCCAATCTCAGGTATTTCCATAAAGACATTTCAAATTTCACGTCAAACAATGATGTCCAGAACCCAAATGACAATTCCGAAATCAATTTTCCCGGAGTAATTTCCTTCTTTTCCGAGTAAATATTAGTCCTTGCCTGTGATATTCTGTCAATTTGAAATCTGGTCGCTATTTTGACAAAATCCTTATCTTCATACCATTCCCGATTATTAAATCTTCTGGTCAATTGATAATCAATCGAATTTCTTAAACCAATTTCCAAAACAGCAAGCAACGGATAAAATGATTCTGATATCAATATGTTACTTTTATAATGTGATACCGCTTTCAGGAGGTCATTCTTATGGTATTTCAGATAGGGCTCAAATCTTTCCTTCGAAATAATTCTTTCAATAATTTCAATATTATCCATAAATATATTATCTTTGTCAGGTAGTCCCGGAAATTCCTCTCCCAGTTTTTTGCTGGTGATGAAGCCGGGTTTTTTGTTTTATAAAGTCAAAGTTAATCTTAATGCTCCGGTTTCTGATTCATTTCACTACTGCAAGCATCAAAAACTATTAATTTTTCATCCGGTTTATCAAAAATCCTATATTAATTATTCCATCAACACCCCTGTTTTCAGTTCCTGCAGTATCTGAGGTTCAATCATCCCCATCCACACCGGTAATTTTGAACTCGGTGCGGCGGTTGGCAGCCCTTCCTTCAACTGTTTCATTGCCGGCTACAGGGCGCGTGGCGCCGTATCCCCTGTAACTGAGGCGGTTTTCGTTTATGCCCTGAGCGGTCAGGTAGTCATACACCGCCTTTGCCCGACGCCGGCTCAGGTCAAGGTTATGGGCCTCGCTCCCGGTGCTGTCGGTATGGCCGCTGATTTCGACTGAAAGGGCGGGGTTTTGCTGAAGGAACTGCAGCAGTCGCTCCAGCTCAACCATGGATGACGGCAGAAGCCTGGCGCTGTCCGTTTCAAAAAAGATGTTGCGCAGCACGGTAACTTCATCCTTCTGCAGCGGTTTCAGCAGCACATCGCGCAGATAAGGTTCCTCAATCCCCGCTTTATCCCCGATAAAGAAATGAACGGAATAGAAAAGATAACCCTGTTTCTCCACATTCAGGGCATACATCCTGCCGGCGGGAATAGAAACAAGAAATTCACCGGTAACGGGATTTGAGCGCGATTTCACCACCTCTTTCCCGTTTTCCAGGTCGCTGAGGATAAAACCGGCGCCCAGCCTGCTTCCGCTGATGCTGTCGGTAACAATGCCTTTCATATAGGTGACAGCCAGGGGCCGGGCAGCTTCAGGTAACCTGAAACGGTATATATCCTGCATGCCGGAGCCGCCTTCCATGGCCGAGGAGATGTAAGCATACCGCCCCTGCTGGTCAACGACCAGGGTAACTTCATCGGCAGAGGTATTTACCGGGTACCCCAGATTTACCGGGGCTGACCAGTTGCCGGCTTCATCTTTACGGCTCATAAAAATATCGCCTTCGCCCATGCCGGGATGCCCTTTGGAGGAGAAATACAGGGTTTGCCCGTCGGGATGGATAAAAGGGCCACGCTCGGCCTCAGCGGTATTGATGACCGGTCCGGCATTCACGGCCTGGCTCCACCGGCCATCGGGCTGCAGCCATGAAATCCAGATATCGCTTCCGCCCTGTCCGCCCGGACGGTTGCTTACAAAGTAAAGGGTGCGTCCGTCGGGGGCAAATGCCGGTTGCGATTCCCAGTATGAAGTATTGATCTCAGGGCCGGTGTTGCGCGGTTCGCTCCATCGGTCGCCTTCGCGCCGGCAAAAGTAAATATCGCAGCTGCCGTAACCATCGGGCCTGTCGCAGGCGGCAAAAAACAGGAACTGACCGTCGGGCGAGATGCAGATGGCGCCCTCATCCCCTTCGGTATTTACCGGAGGGCCAAGTTCACGGGCAGGGCCCCATACCGAATCATTCACACGGGTGGAAACAAAAAAATCCTCGTCGCGCTTAATGCCTTTGGGGGTTCTCCGGGTAAAATAGAGCTGCTCCCCGTCGGCGCTGATGTAGTTCACAAATTCATAGCCTTCGGTATTGATCTCCAGGCCAAGGTTCAGTGGCTCAAAGGGCACCGGATTGGCCAGCGCGTGCATCCGGAAACGGGCAGTTTTCATATTTTTCTCCGCCCGCGCCGCTTCGGCCGGCTTCACCGTGGGATAACGCAGATAGGTTTCGTAAGCAGTGATACAGTCCTCATACCGCCCTTCGGCAAACTGCAGATTGGCCAGTATGTAAAACGCAGGCGGGAAAAAATCCGGATTCAGCCGGATGGCCCTGGAGTAAGCGGTGATCGCGTCAGGGCGGTTGCCTTTCAGGGCGTGTATATCGCCAAGCAACAGCCAGGCTTCAATAAACAGGGGGTCTGCCTTCAGCGCCTTCTCCGTCTCCTTCAGGGCATCCTCATATGCCGAAGCATGGTAGTATGCCAGGGCTTTCTGATGCATTTTCATCACCCTGCCGTCAGCCTCATGCTGGGCAAATACCGCGGCAGGATATAAAAACAAAAGAAGCAAAGCCAGATGTAACAACCCTGCACGCATCGGTTTCAGAATTTTCAGCTAAGATAATCCGAATAGATATAAAACGGAAATCCACCCGGGATTATTACCCGAACGGGATCCACTTGTTCTGAGAAAAACAGGAATTTCAGGATGCGAAGCCGGATGTTAACTATTTGAATGCGTCCGGAAGGGAATCTCCGGTATTCCCGGTCCAGGGGCGGGTAAATATTTTAAATAAACCGGCCGGACTCACCGCAGTTCTTTCCGATGAAATCACGGCTTCGTAATCCCTCAGGTAAGCAACCCCTTCCGTTTGTGTGCCGGTATGGCCCGAAAAGTCAATTCTCCGTTTGTTGCCGCCGAAAAAGTCAGCATCCCGGAAATCGTACAAGAGCCAGATAAAAGGACTGTAATTTTTATATCCGCAAAGCATCACCTCTTTGCCCGAAGGTGAAATGTCGGAGCCGGTAATCAGCCCATCGGCGTTGAACGAAGATTTCGGCCGGGCAATGTATTCTCCGGGCGTTTTGGGCAGGGCATACAACCGCGTGTGCTGATCTGCCCAGTTTTTCGAGAACAGGTACAGGCTGTCGCCGGAAGCCAGCATGGCTTCACAATCGAAGTTGTTGCTGCGGTTGGCGATGGTGAAGTCCAACTGATCGCCGTAGGCAAAACGAATGATTTCCGCCTCCGCCTCACCGTTTTCAGCCCCGGTGATGGCGGCTTTGGAGACTTTATAAATTAAGAGGTCCTTGCGGTTACCGAGGTTATTTCCGAAATCGCCGATATAGATATAGTCCTGATCCCGGGTTATTTCCTCCCAATCTACATTGCGCGCGTTGGTGATTGTCAGCGTGGCGCGCACTTTTCCCCTGAGGGTATCCAGTTTGTAAAGCACCGGCTCTCCCCCGCTGTCGTTGTGCGTCCACAGAAAGCCATCCAGAAAGATCAGGCCGGAAGTTTCCTTCACGGTGGCCGGCAGCGACCTTACCAGGGTGGCTGGCATCAGAGAAACCGGCGGGTAAAGACAGGAACCGTCGTTCACCCCGGCAGCCGGGCTGTAGTTAAGCGCCTGCGGATCGGTGCAGCCGGGCGACTGGGCCCGTATGCCGGACAAGCCCGGCAAAATTACAATCACCGACACCCACAGGACATATTTTACGATATACATAATAATTCAGTTTTATAATAAGTTAATCCCGCCTGTTGAAAAAACCGGAAATACCGCCTGGCCTGTTCAGAAAAAAAACTCCTGACCGAAAATGACCTGTAACCATGCCCGCATTGCTTGAAACAGTGTATGGTCCCGGCAAATTTAATGAAAATACTCTCCATTGCCCCAGGCAGTCTTTTCTGATATAATGATAAGACTATTTAGAATAATTCTGAATTTAAAAAAAATATCCATTTAACCGGATATTTATTATTTTAGCAGATTATAAGGGATTCAGGAGGTATAATTGTATAATTTTTTTTTAATTAAAGTAATTCAGGAATGTGCAAATACGTAGAGAGAGAGAGAGAGAGAGAGAGAGAGAGAGTATCTATCGGTACAGGAAGCGTTTAATTTCCGGAGTTATAAATGCTTTTTGCTCACATAACCAATTAGCACATTCATTGGGGCAAGCAAAAGCAACAAATCATATTGCCTGTTTACAAACGTTACGCTTCCGCAGTATAAAGTTTAACCATTGATCAGAATCCTTACCAGGAGTTCGACAAACAATGATCTGCCATACAGACTCAGAAATGAAAAATGAAATCATGTTTAAGGTTGGTCACATTGACAATCCTGCCGGTATCTCAGCCCGTAACCTGCTTACCGCTTACCGTTTGATGAATTATGAAGCGGTTATTCCTGTTCCGGATACTACATTGAAGTCAGCTACAGCAGTATTTGATAAACCTAAAAAAGCCAAAGAGGATAAAACAGGTATCCAATTATTCCCTAACCCTGCCACCGATTACACGATTGTAAGTTACACTATGGAAGGGCGGTGTATTATGGAACTATTAAGCAAGGATGGGCGTTTGATCAGGACAGAAAACCTTAAGCGAGGCAACAACCAGTACCTTTTACGAACTGGTGATTTGCCATCAGGCGTTTATACATTAAAGCTAAAAGGCAGCAACAAAAGCCTGACTACCAAACTGGTAATCCAATGATTTAATTAAACTTGCTCTCATGCAGGCCATAACCAGCCTGCATGAGAGTTTTTATAATGATCCTTATGAAATTCAAAAAAATAATATTTTCTTTGCTTTTACTTTTGCCACCAATATTTAGTTTTTCTCAAACATGGCCAAAAATATACATTATTCCTGGTGAGTATTCAACTGGCAAGGTGGCTTTTGAAACTTATGATGATGGGATTTTTCTTCTTTCAGAAAATGTTGGTAGTGGGAGGCGAAATTCCGGATGGTTGATAAAAACCGACATCAATGGCAATATATTGTGGGACAGGATATTAGGGAAACATGAGCAATATTACTCCTTGACAGACAATATGGAAGCTACCAGTGATTCCGGGGTAATTGTGGCGATGTCAACTCTACTTTATGAAGAAGATCCTTTTGGATTTCCTGTTGATCCTGCTTTTATAAAGCTGGATAAATGCGGACAGTTGGATTGGTGTACAGTCATTAGCCTACTTGGCACTGCCAATTCAGGTACAGATATAGTCCAGACATACGATGGATATGTTGGTCTGTACTTTAACTGGAATGTACCAACCAATGCTATCGGAGTTGTAAAAATGGATTTTAATGGACAGATTCAATGGCTGTTTACATACGATTCAGATACAATTGTTGATAATATTCCTTTTGATATCCTTGCCTTAGACGATGGCTCCACAATTGTAACCGGTTTTGGCTATTATGATAACGGGCAATCAACATATGTGAGTCTTAAACCTGTCAAATTGCATATTGCTCCAGACGGCGGTGTAATTAATTGGCAAGTTATGCATTATGACAATGATTCATTAAGAGGAGTGGGATTACGACTATTAAAGACAACCGAGGAAATCTGTTTTCTATGTGTTAGCATCACCACACAAACATATCCATACAACTATGATAAAAAACACTTCGAAAACAAAAGGTAAATGGTTCAAATCTGGAATACTATATTCAGGATGAATCAAAGAGTATTAATGGCTATCTGTGCTGGATGGTTGATAGTACCATCGCTATTACAGGAGCTTCTGAAATATTTGAAAATAATTGGTGGAGATACCCTTCTGATGTGTCCATTATTGATACATTCGGGAATGTTATTAACAACCGTATATTACTTGATGATTATTGGGGTTCCGTTTACAGAGTTTCAACTACCCACGACAATAAAATTTTGGCTACCGGTAGCGCTGATGCAGAAAACCCATATGGCCCGCCTGGAAATACCTTTCTTTCAAAACTCACCTCCACCCTTGAGGACGATGTGTATGACCCCACCCCGGGGTATGACTACGCCTGCCCCGGTGGTGTAGCACCACACGATACCATTGGTATGGAGGAGTGCGATTTATTGAAGTAATTCAGGAATATGCAAATACGTAGAGAGAGAGAGAGAGAGAGAGAGAGAGAGAGAGAGTATCTATCGGTACAGGAAGCGTTGAATTTCCGGAGTTATAAATGCTTTTTGCTCACATAACCAATTAGCACATTCATTGGGGCAAGCAAAAGCAACAAATCATACTGCCTGTTTACAAACGTTACGCTTCCGCAGTATAAAGTTTAACCATTGATCAGAATCCTTACCAGGAGTTCGACAAACAATGATCTGCCATACAGACTCAGAAATGAAAAATGAAATCATGTTTAAGGTTGGTCACATTGACAATACTGCCGGCCTCTCAACCCGCAACTTGCTTTCGTCTTACAGACTAATAAGTTATGAGCCTTCCGTCACTTTGCCTGATACCAGTTTAAAGTCCTCATTTGTTGTCAACAAACCCAAAAGTAAAGGAAAATCTTCACAAGCAATGCTTCATGTATTTCCAAATCCGGCAAACGAGTTTATAGTCATTGCATATAGGTTGGAAAAAGAAGGTGATCTAACTATTGTATCTCAGGATGGGCGTATTGTACACACTCAAATCATTAACCCTGGACAAAACCAGGTGGTTGTTCGTGTTAATTATTTAACTTCAGGCATTTATGTTGCAAGAATGGTTGAAGGGAAAAAAGTCCACAGTACTAAGTTTACAGTTAAATAGCTTTTAACCAATGAAATAATTCCACAGGTTTAATTTGCCTGTGGGATTATTTCTATAAATTCCGTTAAGATGAAAATAATAATTATCATTATATTATTACTAATCAACAGTATGCCAGATATTTCAGCACAAGTTTGGCCCCGGGTTTACATTAACCCCTATGACAATACTATACCCTTTTGTGCTTTTGAAACCTATGATGATGGAATTGCGATTCTTTCATGTCATTTTGGTGAATCTGCATTAACAGCCGGTTGGGTTATCAAAACGGACATAAATGGCGAAATTCTTTGGGAACGATCATTAGGAAGCAGAACTGATTATTATTCCTGGTTCAACATGATGCAGGTTACCCGGGATTCCGGCCTTATAGTAGCCTTATCCACGCGTTACGCGGATTTATACCCTTTTGGCATATATGCGGATGCCGCATTTATGAAACTAAACCCCTGCGGCGAACTGGACTGGTGCAAGATCATCAATGAACCCGGCATTGATAATTTCGGGGCCGATGTGGTTGAAACCAACGACGGGTATGTGGGCATGTACAACAATTATCATCCGGGTGGGGGCCCACCCTTCAGCACCGATAACCCGAACACCCTGGTTAAGTTTGACAAGAACGGCCAGATTCAATGGAAGTTGAATTATGACGACCCGTTGCTGAGAACTGAAGACTGGTGGGATATACTCCTTTTGAGAGACAGCACTTTTCTGATAACAGGCATTGGAAATTATTATGATACTACATTGCTGCGATGGTTTGAAAAACCCCTTAAAATTAATGTTGACCCAGATGGTAATATTCTTGACTATTCCATTCTTTATAAAAGTATAGATTCTATTGATGGCGCACAGGATTTCTTTACAATAGAATCAAACAGTGGACGTTTGTATTCGGCGGGCGTTACTGAACCCTTGCATAAAACCCTTAGAAAACAATCTCTTTATGAGGCAAACCCTCAGTTTTTTTCTTTAAGTGATTCTTTAAGTTATGCTTATTCTCTGAGCTGGATGCAGGATAGCACCATTGTCATATCTGGTACAATGGAAAATCCGGATTTTTGGTTCGAACATAGGGTTGAAGTTCAGATTGTTGATACCATGGGTACTATTCTTCATAGCCGGCGGTTGTTGGATAATTATACAGGGCCTTATTATTTTGTTTCAACCACACGCGACAACAAAATTCTCGCCACCGGCAGCGCCGAACAAAATCCTTATGGCCCTATGCTAAACACAATGCTCTTCAAACTCACCTCCACCCTCGAAGACGATGTGTATGACCCCACCCCCCGGGTGTACGACTATGCCTGCCCCGGTGGTGTAGCTCCGCACGATACCATCGGTATGGAGCAGTGTGATCTTGTGGTAAGTGCAGCCCACCTTGCCACCCTGCCCGATATAGCGGTTATGGAGGTTTACCCCAACCCGGTAAACGATGTATTTCAGGTGCGGTTGCCGGAGTTTGTGGCCATCCGCAGCAACAACAAAGGTTTAAATACCGCGCTTTACCAAAGCAACTACCAGCAGCAAAGCGTATTGCAGGTTTTTGACCTGAGTGGCAGATTTATTTCAGAACAAAAACTTACTCAGGGACAACTTATTGCACAATTCGATGCTTCACACTGGGTACCGGGGATGTATTTGCTCAGGTTGGTATATAAGGATAAGACGGTGGGGAGCGCGAAGGTGGTGAGGTGATTCAAGAATTAGCTTCGCTGAGCTCTCCCGAAAAAGAGTTCGGGACAGGCTCTTCGGTCGGTTCAAGAATTCAAAATTCAAGGATTCAAGAATTCAAGAATTCAAAGATTTAAGAAGAAGCAGATCCTGTAAATCCTGTCTGACAATCTGAGAAAGAGAGGTTTCAATGAATAGCGCGAAGGTGGTGTGGTGAAGTCGGAGGTCGGATGAAAGAAGTATGAAGTAAGAAGTAAGAGGTAAGACAATGTATTTACTGTTGGCTGATGGCTGAAATCCGAACCGGAGCGTAGTGGAGTTCACCGAAGGTAATTCCGAAATCCGAAATCCGAAATTGCTGTCAATCCTGTAAATCCTGTCTGACAATCTGAGAAAGAGAGGTTTCAATGAATAGCGCGAAGGTGGTGAGGTGAAGTCGGCCCTTCGGCTCCGCTCAGGGACCGAGGTCGGAGGTCGGTCGGATTAAAGAAGTATGAAGTAAGAAGTAAGAAGTAAGAGGTAAGACAATGTATTTACTGTTGGCTGATGGCTGAAATCCGAACCGGAGCGAAGCGGAGTTCACCGAAGGTAATTCCGAAATCCGGAATCTGAAATTCCTGTAAATCCTGTTAATCCTGTCTGAAAATTTGAGAGAGAGATTTCAATGAATAGCGCGAAGGTGGTGAAGTGATTTAAAAATTAGCTTCGCTGAGCTCTCTGCGTTCGGTTCAAAGATTCCAGGCTGCTTGCGCAGGTATAGGATGCTAGAAATACTCTGTGGTTTTTAGTATTTTGGTGTTTTTGTGGTAAAAGAATCAAGCATACTATTACTCCAGATAGCTCTCTGCGGCCCTCTGCGTAAGACCTCGGCGGTCTCTGCGGTTAATTTAAACGCAAAGTGCGCAGAGAACGCGGAGGGATAAAAAAAAAGCAAGAAGACCTAACAAGTTGAAAGAAAACTTGTTAGGTCAGGTCGTTGATAGATGCAGGCCGGGACGAAACCTAAGGTTGGCGCAGACAATCATATCAATGCTTACTTACCTCAGTTTTATAAACCGTGGCAAACTTAGGAGCACTTGCTTACCGGATTTGATCTATTGTGCTCTAGTGTGCCTATTGTGGTTTTAAGGAGCCAAAAGATTTAACAATTCAAGATTCCAGAGCGCATGTGCTGGTATAGAATTCCAAAATTATTCAGTGGGTCCTGGTGTTTCTGTGTCTCATTAGTGAGAATTCATTCGTGTCCCGATCGCTATCGGGATCATGGTAAAAAAGATTAGCTTTGCTGTGCTTACTGCGTTCGGTTCAATGATTTCAGGAAAAAGCAGATCCTGTAAATCCTGTAAATCATGTCTGACAATTTGAGAGAGAGGTTTCAATGAATAGCGCGAAGGTGGTGAAGTGAAGTCAGAGATCGGATAAAAGAAGTATGAAGTAAGAAGTAAGAGGTAAGACAATGTATTTGCTGTTGGCTGATTGCTGAAATCCGAACCAGAGCGAAGCGGAGTTCACCGAAGGTAAATCAACAATCCGAAATTCCAGCATTCCTGCATACCCCGTAACGCAGCAGGGCGCACAAAACGTGGTAAATAAAAGCAGAAATTCAATTTTCTCCCTTTCAGGAATAAATCTCCCTGTTATAGGCTTTCAGGGTGTTCAGCAGCAGGCTGACAATGGTCATCAGTCCCACACCGCCGGGCACAGGCGTGATGTAGGATGATTTCGGCGCTACGCTCTTAAAATCAACATCGCCGGTGATATGATAGCCCTTTTCGCTGTTATCCTCAATGCGGTGTATACCCACATCCACCACCACCACGCCTTCCTTCACCATATCGCCGGTAACAAAGCCCGGCTGTCCGATGGCAGCGATCAGAATATCGGCCTGACGGGTAATTTCAGCCAGGTTTGTGGTTTTGCTGTGGCAGAGCGTAACCGTGCAATTCCCGGGAACGGCCTTGCGCGACATCAGCAGACTGACCGGGGTACCTACGATATTGCTCCGGCCGAGGACCACGCAATGCTTCCCTTCGGTCTCTATGCCGTACTTTTCGAGCAGCAACACAATACCTGCGGGGGTAGCTGGCACATATGAAGGGAGTCCCAGCGCCAGCCGGCCGACATTCACCGGATGGAAACCGTCCACATCCTTGGCGGGATTGATCCTTTCAATCACTTTATTGGCATCAATGTGCCGGGGCAACGGCAACTGCACGATAAACCCGTGGACTTCCTCATCGTTGTTCAAAAAATCAACAGCTTCGAGCAACTGCTGTTCGCTGATTTCAGCAGGGTAACGGTAAACGCTTGAAGTAAATCCAACCGCGCGGCAGGCCTTTTCCTTACTGGCAATGTAGGTTTCGCTTGCCGGATCATTCCCCACCAGTATGGCTGCCAGATGCGGGGGCGTTTGCTCGGCATCAATAATTTCAGCCGCCTTGCGGGCGATCTCTCTCTTAATCTCTTCAGCGATCTTCTTACCGTCAATCAATTCCATAATCTGATAATTTGATGGTTACGTGTTTATCTCTTCCTCCCTGACGACATCTTCTTCATATTCCGCATGGCATTCAGGGCATTTTTTCCCCCTCCGCCGGAAACAAGTTTCATCATTTTACGGGTATCTTCAAACTGTTTGATCAGGCGGTTTACCTCGGCTATTTCAACCCCCGAACCCATGGCGATGCGTTTGCGGCGGCTGCCGTTCAACACCGATGGATTTTCCCTTTCAAACGGTGTCATGGAACCGATAATGGCTTCGATGCCTTTGAACGCATCATCGTCAATATCAACATCCTTCAGGGCTTTTCCCATCCCCGGGATCATGCCGAGCAGGTCTTTCACATTGCCCATTTTCTTGATCTGTTTGATCTGGGCGACGAAATCGTTGAAATTGAACTGGTCTTTCGCAAGTTTCTGCTGTAGCTTGCGGGCTTCCACCTCGTCGAACTGTTCCTGGGCGCGCTCAACCAGCGATACGATATCGCCCATCCCCAGGATACGGTCGGCCATACGCGAAGGATAGAACACATCAATGGCGTCCATTTTCTCGCCCAGACCGACAAATTTCACGGGTTTATCCACCACCGAGCGAATGGTAAGGGCCGCCCCCCCGCGGGTATCGCCGTCGAGTTTGGTAAGCACCACCCCGTCATAGTCAAGCCGGTCGTTGAAGGCTTTTGCAGTATTCACGGCATCCTGTCCCGTCATGGAATCCACCACAAACAGGGTCTCGTGAGGGTTAACAGCCTGCTTAACGGCAGCTATTTCATTCATCATCTGCTCATCGATGGCCAGGCGGCCGGCGGTATCGATGATTACTGTATTGATGTCAAATTCTTTGGCATGCGCGATGGCCTTTCGGGCGATATTGACCGGATTTTTGTCCTCGTCAATGGTGAATACCTTCACGCCGATCTGTTCGCCAAGCACTTTCAGCTGCTCAATGGCGGCAGGGCGGTAAACGTCGCCGGCAACCAGTAAAACCTTGCGGTTCCTTTTGGTTTTCAGGTAGTTGGCCAGTTTTGCCGAGAAGGTGGTTTTACCCGACCCCTGCAGTCCGGCAATCAGGATAACCGCGGGAGCGCCTTTCAGGTTGATTTCGGCCTGCTCCGCACCCATCAGCGCAGCGAGCTCGTCATGAACGATCTTAACCATCAGCTGCCCGGGGGAAACCGCCGTAAGTACCTGCTGCCCGAGGGCCTTTTCCTTAACCGTATCGGTAAACGACTTGGCAACCTTATAGCTGACGTCGGCATCGAGGAGGGCCTTGCGCACATCCTTCAGGGTTTCCGCAACATTGATCTCGGTAATATGTCCCTGGCCTTTCAGGGTCTTGAACGCCCGTTCGAGCTTTTCACTTAAATTTTCAAACATATCGGAATAACGAAAAATTACACTTTTTAAGCGGTGCAAAATTAACAAAATAGGTGATTGAACCGGAATTTTGGCTGCTCCGTTATTTCAATGGTCCGCTAAATTTAAGAATCGCGCAAGGGCGCAAAGACGCAATGACTTGATTATGAATGATTTGTTATCTTTATGCAAGTTTTCATAATCCGCTGTAAGCCAATTCATTAAAATTTCTCAACGGAGTATTGTTGTTTAATGTGGCCAAAAGTAATGTATAATTGGGTAATTCGTTATTTGATATACCGGTGTTGAAGATGAACTTTGTAATCCTAAGGGTAATTATGAAAGATTTTCACTAAAGGGATCATAGCGTTTAATATTCTTCTCTGTGTTGCTCTGTGAAACCTCGGTGTGTTCTGTGTAACTTCCTTCTCTTTCACAGAGATTCAAAGAGTAGTCGCAGAAGATCACAGAGATTTAAATCTTCTCTGTATTGCTCCGTGAAACTTCATTGTATTCTGCATATCTGCTTGCTTCACAGAGATTCAATGAGGATTGTATTCTTCTCTGTGTTTCTCCGTGATGCCTCGGTGTGCTCTGTGTAACTTTTTTTTGTTTCACAGAGATTCACAGAGTAGTCGCAGAGGTTAAGATACTTCTCCGTGTTACTCCGTGAAACTTCATTGTATTCTGCATATCTGCTTGCTTCACAGAGATTCAATGAGGATTGTATTCTTCTCTGTGTTTCTCCGTGAAGCCTCAGTGTACTCTGTGTTACTTTTTATCATAAAAAGAATCAACGAGTCACTTCGTAAGGGATATACCTTTTACCCGGTCTGATTATTCATCCCTTCCTGCCAGATCTGCAATGGCCTTATCGCTGCCGAACAGCAGCAGTATATCCCCGGCAGCCAGCACCTCTTCACCGCTGAGCAATCCGGATGTTTCGGGAACCTGTTTCGGCTTCGAAAACAGTGATTTTTCTTCCTTATTCCTGATGATGGTGATAGGCTGAAGGCCATATGTCCTGATAAAATTGACCTCTTTCAGCTTCAGCCCCGTAAACCTGCCCGGTAGCTGATACTCCACAATCCTGAAGCCTGAAGCCACGGGAAAGGAATTTCTGATTCCACTGAAAACAAGGCGGTTGGCAAGTTGTACGGCTGATTCCTTTTCGGGCTGCATCACGAGATCAACCCCTATGGTTTCGATCACCGTCTGGTGCAACACATCTATGGCCCGGCTAACGATCCGTTTGACGCCTGCCTTTTTCAGCAGGGCGGTGGTCATTACCGAAGCCCCGAAATCTTCACCGATGGCGACCACGGCATAATCACATTCCCTGAGTGGCAACGTCTTCATGGCCAGCTCATTGGTACAATCGAGACAGATGGTCTGGGTGATTACTTCCTTGAAAGTTTCTGTCTTCACCTCTCTGCCGTCAACCCCGATTACTTCATGTCCCATGTGCGTAAGCTGTATGGCCAGGGCCGACCCGAAATTTCCCAATCCGATAATTATAAATTTCATCGCAACGGCATTTTAGAATTAAAATTACTGATTACAACAATACACTGTCATCAACTTGATTATCAATTAATCATGATGTTTTCGACTGGATAGCGGTAATGCAGGCTCCGCACCTTGCGGAAGAATCCGATGATAAGTGTCAGGGTGCCTACCCTTCCCAGAAACATCACCACAATGATTATCCACCTGCCTGATGTGGATAACTGCGATGTGATGCCCAGCGAAAGACCAACGGTTCCGTAAGCCGAAAAAGTCTCGAAAACCAGCTTTTTCAATCCCAGATGCCCGTCGGTCAGTTGCAGCGAAAACACTGCCAGCCCGATCACCAAAAGTGAAAGCCAGATAACGGCAGAAGCCCTCCTTACCGAAGCATTTGTTATTTCCCTGCCCTTCAGTTCAATCCTGTCCTTGCCGCGCGCCAGGCTGAGCACATTGAGCAATGCAACCGAAAAAGTGGTGGTTTTAATGCCTCCTCCCGTTGAAGCGGGCGAAGCCCCCACCCACATAAGGAAAATCATAATCAGGACTGAAGCCGGCGCCATGGCGGTCAGATCAGTGGTATTGAAACCGGCAGTGCGCGCAGTTACGGAACTGAAAAATGCTCCGGTAATTTTCCCCTGTAATGAAAGCCCTTTCAGACTGTAATCATACTCCAATATAAAAAACAGCAGAAATCCGCCGGCAAGCAGGCACAAAGTCGTAATCAGCACCAGGCGACTGTTAACATTGATGATTCCGGGCAGGTGTTCATAAGGTTTTTTATAAACAAGTTGCCGGAAACGGTTCACAAGATAGTAACGGAATAATCTGTAATAATTAAAGACGATGGGGAAGCCCAGGCCTCCGGCAATAATCAGCAATGCAATTACCAGTTGCATATTGTAATTGAACCGGAATCCCTCTTCAAACAGATTATTGCCAAGTAATGAAAAGCCGGCGTTGCAGAATGCTGATATGGAATGAAACACCGAAAATGCGATTTGTCCAACCGCATTACCGGCCTGAAACTGATCCAGGCTCTGATAGATCAGCACAGCACCGATGGCTTCAATGGAAAAGGTAATCAGGATGATTTTACCCAGTGTCCTGAATATCTCTCCCAGTTTATCCTCATTCAGCAGCTCCTTCAAAAGGAATTCATTGCCGAACGACGAGCCTCCTTTGAAGAAATAACCGAAAAAGCTGGTAAACGTCATAATACCGAGACCTCCCAATTGTATTAATATCAGGATAAATCCCTTTCCAAGCGGCGTAAAATAAGTGGCAGTATCCACCACAATCAGCCCGGTGACACACACAGCGCTTGTAGCGGTAAAAAATGCATCAGTAAATGATATCCCGGAGTAAGTGGCATTGGGAAGCATCAGCAGGCCTGCACCAAAAACGATAAGAAGCAGAAAACTGCCGATGAAAAGCCGGGCCGGGTTTGAATTGCGGTTGCTGAGCCTCAGCGAACTGGTGGATATCTCCACAAGCAGGACAAAAACAATCACCAGTTGCACCGCAATATCGCGCAACAGAAATGCACCTGCAGCCCCGGGCGGCCAATGCAATCCCGAAAAATTTATGCGCTGGTTGAGCAGCAGAAATACCAGCGGAATCATGATCAGCTCGGCCAGGCGGAGTTTCCACACCTTAACCTTCCAGGTGCTCAGGGTAAGCCCTGCCAGGTTGCTTACAAGGATAAAGCCAAGAACAATGTTATATCCTTTCTGAATCAGCAGCAACTGTGCGCTTTTGTGATCAAAGCCGATATGGTAAAGCATCAGCAGAAGCCCGGCCGCAGCGGCAACAATCCCCAGGCCATCGAGCCAGCGCAGTAAACGCCGGCGCCAGCGGTTGACCGAATTGATTAGCTGAAACAACTTTAACCTGAGCGACATTACTGACAGACGGCGTTGATGGGTGCACAAAGATAAGCCCAAAACAAGCACTTCAAAAGTCCATTCGCTGCAAAAACATCCGCGAGCCATTTAAACCGGCTATTTTGTCATCTTATCAACCGGATTATTTTTGATTAAAATATTTTGTGGAATCCGGAGTTTTCGTGCTTTGGTGGTGAAAAACAACATATGATTTGACAATAATCTAAATCATTCCAGGTGTAAAGGAAATACCAATTCAACGTCCTATCTTTGCATCCATCACCCAAAACATCAACACATGCACAACAATCTGTATTTCAAGGACTTTCAGAAAACACTCGCCATCCTCTTTTTTGCCATGCTTTCCGGCCAGGTTATCTTTGCGCTTGTTTCGCTTTGGTTGGTCAGCAGCGGGGCCTTTGAAGCAACCGGAGCGCTGCGCAACCCCTTTCTGATGATCGTGCCACTGCTCGTATTCGGCGGATTTATAGCGGGCAATTACCTGGGCAGGCGATTACTGCTTAAGGCGCAGGAAGCGGAAGCCCCTGAGGAAAAACTAAACAATTACCGTTCCTCCTTGCTGATGCGTTACGCGCTGCTCGAAGGCCCTTCGCTGATGGCCATCATCGCTTTCCTGCTTACCGGCGAAAGGCTTTTCCTGGGCTTTACCGGCATGATCCTCTTTTATTTTGTAACCCTCTACCCTTCCCCAACGCGCATCAGCAACGATCTGGAGCTTCCGGATGAAGACAGGTAACATCCTTAGCTTATTGCATGCTAAGGAATCTCCCTGAATACCGGATATCTCCCGGCATGGCTCAAGAGCGCCATGTTAAGTACAAAAGTCAGCAACAGATATCAGTCCGCCAGCACAGTTAAAAAAAATGTGAGTGAATGTATTGATCGTTGCAGGCAACCACACACACTTCTGTAATAATTAATTAATACGGGATTTTGGATTAATCCGAATAAATATTTTGTACCTTTGAAATTACGATAAATTGCATAGTTAATATTATGCAATCCGATTAATAATGATTGTAAATCAGGAATTTTATGAGAAACAGGTTAATTGCTTTTTTCATCCTTTTATCCGGGGCTTTATCAGCCCAGTCATGGCACTGGATTAACCCCTCTACCGGGCTTAATCAGATCAACGATATACATTTTGTATCAGACAATGAAGGTTATGCGGTTGGCAACCAAGGCAAAATATTGCATTACATGAACGGGGAATGGTCAATAATGGACAGCCCGGTAAATACAGATTTGTTTGGTATTTCTTTTGTCAACCCAAATATGGGATGGGCGGTTGGCGCCAATGGCAGCATTTTGCGATATCAGCATGGCAACTGGACACAGGTTACATCACCCATAACCGGTGTGCTGAAAGACATTTGCTGCCTAAACGAAAACCACTGCCGGGCAGCAGGCGATACCATATTAAGATATAACGGCAGCGAATGGCTGATTGATGCCGAACTGAGTGGCAGCGAAACCATAGGTTTCCTGAATGAGAACCTGGGTTGGGCCGGCAGCAGCAATTTCAACCTGTATAAATTTGAAAACGGGGGGTGGTCGACCGACAGTAGTTTTGGCACAAGCCAGTATTACCGGTTTCATACCCTTGAAAAAGCCGGTGAGACCATGTTGATAAACGGGAGTAACATCTCCGGCGAAGGATTAATATTCGAAAACAGCGGCAATGTCTGGGTACAGATATTATCAGGCAACTGCAATGGCGGAATTTCATTTACCGACAGGCAGCATGGCTTCGGCCTGCAGCATGCAGGCGTTATGCCTTATGACCTATACCCTACCGTGCATCAATATAATGAAGGGGAATGGCAGGAAGTTTTTGTTCACGAAAAGCAGTATCAGTTATTCACTGCTGTTGAAGCATTAAGCAATACCGCATGTATGGCCTCCGACAATCTGGGATATATCCATAAGATAGTAGATGGCAGCCATTCCATTGCCAATGGATTTATGTACGACAGCATACTTGACCTGCAATTTGTAAAGCCAAACGCCGGATTTCTGGCAGCGCACAGCAGCGGGCTATGGAAGTATGATGCCGGTGAGTGGGAAAACATCTTCAATCTTCCTGATCACACCATTCATGTTATTGATTTTCAAAGTGAAGATTTTGGTTATTTTGGCGCATATGAGCATACTGAAATCTTTCCTTTCTGGCCTGAAACAAAACTTTTCTCTTACAACAACGGAGTAATTACTGAAATTATGTTTCCTGATGTGTCTTCATTTATTTCTTCGATAAACAGCATTGGAGAAGACCTGGTATTTACGCAGCGAAACACCATTTTTACCTATGCAAATGGACAGTTTTCAACTGAAGAATTAGCATTTCAGGACAGTATTTCGGACTTAAAGTTTATGATGCATGTACCCGTCAATTCAAGCAACAGGAATGATGAATGGGAAGCTGCCTGGATGAGCGTAAAGCGCCACAACGATGCGGACAGTGGAGTAATTTTTTACAAATACTTTGTTGACAACAGCTGGCAGGAGGTATACGAAACCAGCAACGGAAGTTTCAACGATCTGTGCATTTTCGGCTACAATCAGGTAGTCGCGGTGGGTACCAATGGTTTGATTGCGGTTTTCGATGGCAGCAACTGGTCTGAAGTCCAGCCGCTTACCAGCGAAGAGCTGCTTTCGGTGCATCTGGATGAAAACATGAACGGCTGGGCGGTGGGCCGCAACGGCACCATGCTGGAATGCACCGGAGGCGCCTGGTCTGTTTACGATAACGATGTAAACTACGACCTGAACGTTGTTTCATTTTACAACGAGTCGCTGGGCTTTATCGGTGGAAATGAAGGGGCACTGCTGTGTACCAGCGAAAAACTCCCGGTCCCGAACAGATATATCCCGGTTGCTGACACCAGGAATTCGCTGAAGGTTTTCCCAAACCCGGCTGATGAAACCTTTACCATTGAGTTGGAATCACCGGCGACAAACGCCCATATCATCCTGACTGATCCGGCCGGCAGGCTGCTGATGGAAAAGCAGCTGCCTGACACGGGCCAGGGAAAACAACTTGTCACCATGTCCGCATCCGGCCTCGGATCCGGAATCTGCCTGCTGACCCTGATCCACGAAAACGGTGTCAGGACTGCGAAATTGGTTGTGAGATAAAGTTGCGGGATTATTACACCTGACCTAACAAGTCTTCTTCTGACTTGTTAGGTCTTCTTAAAGAGAAAAAGCCATTGGTTTGAAAAGCATTTTCCTTTTGCAGACAAGGGCTTTGGCGATAAAGATAATATTAGACCTAACAAGTTAATAGAAAACTTGTCAGGTCTTTCAGGGCACGACCCGTTTAATTCGAAGTAAACTCGTTCCGGATGGTCAGATAACCGGGATAAGCGATGGTCTGCGATCCCACCGAAATATAGGGCTTTGCCTTCAGGGTGATCCGGGTTGGCTGATTGCCCGCGCCCGCCAGGTTCAGGCCGAAATTGGCGATGGCATCGCCGCTTTTGCCTTTTAACGCCTGTTTCAGGTCAATGCTTATGGTGAGCGGAAGTATGGAAGTGCCACCGTTTGCCGGAATCTGCACCCGGTTTTCGTTCACGCCGCTGACCATTTCAATATCGTCAATCAGCAGGGTCCAGTCGAGGCGGTTCAACCCGGCAACGGCCGGATTGGGATTTTTTGCCTCCACATTCAGGGTGAAGTTCAGCGGGAGGCTGCCCCCCGACATCGCTGCGGTGGTTATTTTTGCAGCATCCATCAAACTCAGGTCAGAAAACTGCCTGATCTGCTGAATGTTAACCCCGGCCAGCCGGAGCTGGTCCACAGTTTTCAAACGGAATTCACATTTCGTCAGATTGGTCATCTGCTGCACCTGATTTAAAACATCACAGGCAGAAACCAGGAGTAACGTCAGCATCACGGCGACAGGAAAGCGGAACTTTTTCATAAATGAATATTTAAAGGCAAATATAAGTTTAAACCGATAAGATGAACAAATATCAGGCCTGAAACGGATAAATGCAATTCGAATTATAAAGTCTGACAACGGCCCTGATGCAACAGGTCAAATTTAATACTAGATTTTGGAAGCGCGTTTGCGTTCGTGTTCGTCAAGGATAATCTTGCGCAGCCGCAGCGACCTGGGTGTTACTTCGAGGTATTCATCCTTCCCGATGTACTCCATGGCCTCCTCAAGGGAAAATTTAATGGCAGGGATGATGAAAATCTTCTCATCCGATCCCGATGCGCGCACATTGGTCAGCTTCTTGGTTTTGGTCACGTTCACCATCAGGTCATCGGGACGGATATGTTCACCGATTACCTGACCGGCATAAATATCTTCGTTGGGATGCACAAAGAAAGCGCCACGGTCCTGAAGTTTATCGATGGAGTAGGCAATGGCCTGACCGGTTTCCATGGCGATCAGCGATCCGTTGCGTCTTCCATGAATTTCGCCCTTCCAGGGCTCATAAGCCAGAAAACGGTGGGCCATAATGGCTTCGCCTTCGGTGGCTGTAAGTACATTGTTGCGCAAGCCGATGATGCCGCGCGAGGGAATTTTAAATTCAAGGTGAATGCGGTCGCCTTTGGTTTCAATGGTTACAATCTCCCCCCTTCGTTGGGTCACCAGTTCGATCACTTTGCCCGAAAATGCCTCCGGCACGTGCACGGTAAGCATTTCGACCGGCTCATTATCAACGCCGTCAATTTTTTTGATGATTACCTGAGGCTGACCCAGCTGCAGTTCATATCCTTCGCGCCGCATGGTTTCAACCAGAATGGAAAGATGCAGGATACCGCGCCCGTAAACCATCAGCGACTCGGGTGAGTCGGTCTCCACCAGCCGCATGGCCAGGTTCTTCTCAATTTCCTTAAACAGGCGCTCGCGCAGGTGGCGCGATGTTACAAACTTCCCTTCACGGCCGTAAAACGGTGAGTTGTTGATGGTAAACAGCATGCTCATCGTAGGCTCGTCAATCTGCAATGGTTTCAGGGCTTCCGGCACTTCAAAATCGGCGATGGTATCCCCGATTTCAAAATCGTCGATGCCAAGTACCGCGCAGATTTCACCCGGTAGCACGTCAGTCTTCATCTTCTCCTTGCCCAGCCCTTCAAACACGTACAATTCTTTTATTTTCGACTTGAATACCCGGCCGTCCTGCTTGATCAGCGAAACATTCTGTCCCCAGCGCAGCACTCCGCGCGACAGGCGACCCACGGCAATCCGGCCGACGTAGGACGAATAATCCAGAGAAGTGATCTGCATCTGGGTAGATCCTTCTTCGAAGACCGGCGCAGGAATATATTCAATAATGGTATCCAGCAGATAACTGATGTCGTCGGCAGGCTGCCGCCAGTCTCCCGACATCCACCCTTCCTTGGATGAACCAAAAACAGTCGGAAAATTAAGCTGGTCTTCGGTGGCATCAAGGTTGAACATCAGGTCGAAAACGGATTCCTGCACCCCTTCCGGATCGCAGTTGGGCTTATCCACCTTGTTAATTACCACAATGGGTTTCAGGTTCAGGGCCAGCGCTTTCTGGAGCACAAACCGCGTCTGAGGCATCGGCCCTTCAAAAGCGTCCACCAGCAGCAACACCCCGTCGGCCATATTGAGCACACGCTCTACCTCACCGCCGAAATCACTGTGTCCGGGTGTGTCTATAATGTTGATTTTAAATCCCTTATACCTTACCGACACATTTTTCGACAAAATGGTAATTCCCCTTTCCCTTTCCAGGTCATTGCTGTCGAGGATCAGCTCCCCCATATCCTGGTTTTCCCTGAAGAGTTTCACCTGGTGCAGGATTCGGTCAACGAGGGTGGTCTTTCCGTGATCGACGTGTGCAATGATGGCTATATTCCTGATATTCTGCATGCTGGCATTTTTAGAGTAAAAATTTTTTGGAAGTGCAAAAGTACTTATAATATTAATACCTGATTTATAATGGTTTTAAAGTTTCTGAAATCATTTTTCAAAAGGGGGTAATTCCGGATTTGATGTGCCGGAAAAAGAAAAAAAATCAAAGTCCCGTAGGTGATTAATTAAATCTCTAAATGTAAGCGTGGGCTGACTTTAATTTCTGATTCAGAGCTCAGATTTTAAAGAATTGCAACATAACTCTGCGTGCTTTACTCCGGGCTTCAGCCCGGGGAAAATGCAGATCCCCCCGGACCAAACGGCTTTAGCCGTAAAGCCGGGAGAAGCCTGAACAGGGAAAGTTCCGGGCTTGCCGGTTTTTACTATTGCAGGGTTGCCTATAAACTTTTGCCGCATTTTGGGCTAAAGCCCCCGCGTTGGCAAGGCCCCTTTTTGAATGATACAGCAGGATCATTCGGACCTGGATGAATTTTGTGCATTACCTGAGCAGTCAGGCAAAGAGGGCTGAGACATTCTGGTCTTTGGTAGATTAATAATTCTGAATACCCTCAGGCACATCAATTAATAAAAAGCCCCAAAAACCGCAAAAAGCAATGAAATACATTTTTTACCTACCAAAAATGAAATAGATTTACGAAATTTGTGCATTCAAATATCTGATTACCGGAATGTCCAAAATCATAACTATTTCCGAAGCTGCATCAATCGCCATCCACAGCATGGTATTGATTGCCGGTGCAAAAGATCATCTTAACGTAACGCAAATCGCTGAAAGGATGGGTTCTTCGCGGCATCATGTGGCCAAAATCCTGCAGCGCCTGGTAAAGGAAGGTTACCTGAGGAGCAACCGTGGTCCGGCCGGTGGCTTTACCCTGAATAAGCCTGCCGGTGATGTCAGCCTCCTGGAAATTTATGAAACCATTGAAGGAAAACTCAGCGAAACATCCTGCCCCCTCGACCACCCGGTGTGCCCTTTCGACAAATGCCTGATGGGCAACATTGTTACAAAAATGACCCGTGAGTTCAGAAAGTATATGGAGGAACAAAAGCTTTCCGATTATATTAAACAATAGGTATTTCGCCGGGCTACCCACGCCTTTCCATTACCTGATTATTTTTCTTCCCGCTAAAAATAACGGCACGCATTGCCATAAAAAAGCTCAGGGGATGCAAGAATAATACATCATACCTCCCGGTTCAGATTTAAGGTCAAATGAACACAACCGGAGAACAATTTTTACGCATATCAAGCATCACTCCGTCGATTTTTAGCTTGATTTTCCAACCCAAACCGCTTTTTGTCATAGCCCTGGTCAATCATTTCAGTAACTATATCATTGTATATCTGAGATTTGAAAAATTCAGAAATATTTTTCGAAAAAATTTGCAGCGTAAAAATTAATTGTATATTTGCGTATTCAAATACCGAATTACACAAACAGTATTCAAGATGGCAAAAGTGGTTCATATCTCCGAGGCAGCTTCACTTGCGGTGCACAGTATGGCCCTTATTGCAGGCAGTAAGGAAATGCTGAACGTTAACCGGATTGCTGACCTGACCCATGCCTCACGAAATCACCTGGCCAAGGTTATGCAAACCCTGGTTAAGAACAATTACCTTGAATCGGTCAGGGGCCCCAAAGGCGGCTTCACCCTCAAAGGAGATGCAGCCGGCATCACCTTGCTGGAAATTTACGAGCTGATTGAAGGAACGCTTGAACACAAATATTGTGGAATCGGTGACCAGAAATGTCCGTTCAGAACCTGCGTATTCGGAGGGCTGGCCGACAGATTCTCCAGAGAATTCACCAACTACCTGAAGAATACTACTTTGTCACAATTAATATAATCACAATATTTACGATGAAAAGGACCATTATTAAAATTGATGAAGATTTGTGCAACGGATGCGGCAATTGTGTACCGAATTGCCATGAAGGCGCACTGCAGATAATTGACGGCAAAGCCAGGCTGATCAGCGACCTGTTCTGCGACGGACTGGGCGCCTGCATCGGACACTGCCCCGAGGGAGCCATTGCCATGGAAGAGCGTGAGGCAGAACCCTATGATGAAATCAAGGTAATGGAGCTGATGGTTCCCAAAGGCCGCAACACAATTCTGGCTCATCTGGAGCATCTGCGCGATCACAACGAAACCGAACTGCTCAAACAGGCCATCAATTACATCAAGGAAAACAATATTGATATGAGTCCGAAAAATGGCGAAACCTTACACAATCACACCCACCATCATTCCCGTCCTCAGGCATTCGGAAACCTGAGCGAGGCCAGGGCGGCAGTAGCTCCGGCAGCATCGGGATGCGGAGGAGGTTGCCCCGGATCAAAACCCATTGACTTCAATATTGACCTGAAAAAGGTTCAGGATGCTGTAGCAGAGGCAAAAGCCGACACAACAGTTGTTTCAGGCGGTGATGCGCCTTCGGAACTCCGGCAGTGGCCCGTTCAGTTGCATCTTCTGAATCCGCAGGCGGGATACTTTAAAAATGCCGATGTGGTATTGGCCGCCGATTGCGTGGCCTTCTCGATGGGAAATTTCCACAACAAATACCTCAGGGGAAAAACGCTTGCCATAGCATGTCCGAAACTCGACTCAAACAAGGAATCTTACGTGGAGAAGCTTACGACAATGATCAGAGAAAGTAATATCAACACACTGAACGTTGTAATGATGGAAGTACCCTGCTGCGGCGGATTGCTTCAGATGGCGCAAATGGCAAGGCAAAAAGCGGGAAAAAATATCCCTGTAAAAAAGAGCGTCATTGGCGTGCAGGGTAATGTGCTGTCGGAAGAATGGGTTTAACAGTCATCAATGCGGAAACACCAAAACCACAAAATATGAAACGAACTATTGGTACAACTTTAATTCTTATGGCCCTGTCAGTGGCGCTTCCTGAAATCAGCAACGCACAGTTTGCAATGAGCGGCGAACTCCGTCCGCGCGTTGAATACAGGCATGGATTCAAATCACCTGCAGAAGAAGACATGACTGCTGCCGCTTTTATTTCACAGCGCAGCCGGCTTAACCTGGCTTACAAAAATGAAAAAATGAAGATTGGCTTTAGTTTTCAGGATGTAAGGGTATGGGGAGATGTTCCGCAATTGAACCTTTCTGACAACAGCTTTTCGGTACATGAAGCCTGGGGAGAGTATTTTATTACCCCCACCCTGTCGCTTAAGGCCGGACGCATGGAACTGGTCTATGACGACGCCCGCATGCTTGGGAATGTAGACTGGGCGCAACAGGGACGCAGCCACGACATCGGCCTGCTCAAATGGGAGCCTGCTTCCTGGAAAATACATGCCGGGTTTGCATTCAATCAGGACAAAGAGCAATTGCAAAACAGAATATACACCGTCGCCGGTAACTACAAATCCCTGCAGTTACTCTATATCAACCGGAAATGGGATAACCTCGGCCTGAGTTTCCTGTTTCTGAACAACGGCAAACAAAACACCGAGGAAAATGGCGAGATTGTAAGTTACAACACCCGTTTCAGCCAGACTTTCGGCGGAACCGGCAGCTGGGAACTGAAGCCTCTTACCCTCAGTGGATCTATCTATAAGCAAACCGGCAAGGACGTGCCTGAAGTCGAAATCGATGCCCTGATGTACGCCCTGAGTCTGAAGTGGTCAGCCACCAAAACACTGAGCATTACCCCAGGACTTGAACACCTCTCGGGCACCAGCCAGAAAGATGCGGCAGATCCTGATTTCAACGAAAACAACAGCTTTAACCCGTTTTACGGCACCAACCACAAATTCAACGGTAATATGGACTATTATTATGTGGGAAACCACATCAACAGTGTAGGGTTGCAGAATATTTACCTGAAAGTGAATTACGCCAAAAACCGTCTCAGTCTGGGCGCAGATCTTCATTTCTTTAACGCGGCTGCCGACATTATCGATCCGGAAAACCCCGCCGAAACGATGGATAAAAACCTTGGCCAGGAGTTAGACATTTACCTGGGATATAAACTGGCTGATAATGTGATGCTGAATGCCGGTTATTCACAATACTTTGCGACTGAATCAACCATCGCGCTTAAAGGCGGCAGCAAGGATGAAACCAGCAACTGGATCTGGGCCTCGCTCACTTTCAAGCCACAATTTCTGAACACGGCGAAATAAATTCCGGCCGGATTTCAAAAAAGTTTTAAAGGAGAAAACCTTAATCAATCCAATATTAACACACAAAAAAAATTAAATCATGAGCATGTTTTGCTATCAATGTCAGGAGACAGCCAAAGGGACGGGCTGTACCATCAAGGGTGTCTGCGGAAAAACCGAAGATGTTGCCAATCTTCAGGATCTGCTGATGTTTGTTCTCAAGGGAATCTCGGTTTACAGCGAGAAAGCCCGTGAGAAAGGAATTGAAAATGCTGAAGTGAACAAGTTTATCACCGACAGCCTGTTCACCACCATTACCAATGCCAACTTCGACCGTGCGGTTTTCATCAAACGCATCAACGAGGGTTTGAAAATCCGTGCCGCCGTTATGGAAGTCTGCGAAAAAGCCGGTATTTCATTCAGCGGAACGCTGCCCGAGTGCGCTACCTGGTTTGCATCCACCGAAGCTGAATTTGACGCCAAAGCGCCGCTGGTAGGGGTACTCGCCACTGAAAATGAAGATGTCCGTTCACTGCGCGAACTGCTGACCTACGGACTTAAAGGGATGGCAGCCTACACAGAACACGCCTATAACCTGGGCTTCGAAGACCCCGCGCTTTATGCCTTTATGCAACGCGCCCTGGTAGCCACCCTCAACGACAATCTTTCAGCCGATGAATTGGTAGGCTTGGTGATGGAATGCGGAAAATACGGTGTAACCGCCATGGCTTTGCTCGACAAAGCCAACACCAGCAGCTACGGCAATCCTGAAATTACCAAAGTCAACATCGGTGTAGGCACAAAACCCGGTATCCTGATCAGCGGCCACGACCTGAAGGATATGGAAGAATTGCTGAAGCAGACCGAAGGAACAGGTGTGGATGTATATACCCACAGCGAAATGCTGCCGGCCAACTACTACCCTGCTTTCAAGAAATACAGTCACTTCGTGGGCAACTACGGAAGTTCATGGTGGAAACAGAAAGAAGATTTCGAAACCTTCAACGGCCCCATCCTCTTCACCACCAACTGCATCGTACCTCCGCCCGTAAATGCAAAATACAGGGACAAAGTCTATACCACCGGAGCTGCAGGTTTCTCAGGTTTCAAACACATCGCCAACCGTGAAAACGGCAAGATGAAGGATTTCAGCGAAATCATAGAGCATGCAAAGAAATGTGCCCCGCCTGTGGAAATTGAAAAAGGCGAGATTATCGGAGGATTTGCCCATGCACAGGTATTTGCCCTTGCCGACAAGGTGGTAGATGCCGTAAAATCAGGCGCCATCCGCAAGTTCTTTGTGATGGCCGGATGCGACGGGCGCATGAAGGACCGCAATTACTACACCGAATTTGCAGAAGCCCTGCCGAAGGATACCGTTATCCTTACCGCCGGTTGCGCCAAGTACCGCTACAATAAACTGCCTTTGGGCGATATCGGAGGAATTCCCCGTGTTCTGGATGCAGGACAGTGCAACGACTCCTATTCGCTGGCCGTGATTGCCATGAAGCTGAAGGAAGTATTTGAGCTCAACGACATCAACGAACTTCCGATTGCCTACAACATTGCATGGTATGAGCAGAAAGCCGTGATCGTGCTGCTGGCGCTGCTTTACCTGGGCGTCAAGAACATTCACCTCGGCCCCACCCTTCCGGGATTCCTGTCACCCAACGTGGCAAAAGTGCTGGTTGAAACCTTTGGAATCGCAGGGATAGGAACCGTGGACGAAGACATGAAACTTTTCCTGAATTAATCAATACCTGAATCCCGTGATGCCTGCCGGCCTGATAAAAGCCGGCAGGCACATCCGGGAATTACCAATCACAAACAGAAAAACCTGCAACCATGAGCGAATTGATCAACAACTCGGAACAACGGAAATCACAACTCAAGGAAATTATCCTCAAACTGCATAAAGGCGGCCATCAGGAAGAGGTTCGCCGCGAGCTGATGGAAACCCTCAGCCAGATCCCTTACGGGGAAGTGGTGGAAGTGGAACAGGAACTGATTGCCGAAGGGCTGCCTGAAGAGGAAGTACTTCGCTTGTGCGACGCTCACTCAGCCGTTTTACAGGGCAACATTGACCTGAGCGGATCAAAGGAAATCCCTGAAGGTCATCCGGTGGATGTATTCAAAAAAGAAAATGAGGAACTGCTGAAGACCACCGCAGCAGCCAGGGCCATGCTGAATGGAATAAAGGATGACAGCGCAGCATTCTCTGAAGCTTCCGTGCTGAAGCTCAGGGGATTATTCAACAACCTGTACGATGCCGACAAGCATTACCAGCGCAAGGAATACCTGTTGTTTCCCTATCTGGAAAACAAGGGAATTACCGGGCCTCCCAAGGTAATGTGGGGCAAACAGGACGAGATCAGGGAACTGATCAGGGGAAGCATTGAAATTTTGCAACAGAAAGACATAACCCGTGAAGAGCTGCTGGCTTCGGCCGAAATTGTTTTTGAACAAGCCCTTTTCGGAATCGATGATATGACGGTGAAAGAAGAGCAGATACTCTTCCCCATGGCCATGGATAAACTCACCGACACCGAATGGTACGAAATCAGCAAACAGTCCATCGAAATAGGATTCTGCCTTTACGATCCGAAAGTAAACTGGAAACCTTTATGGGCAGCTGAAACCGGCGTGAACAACGCCCAGAAATCGGGAAGCCACATTCAATTACCGTCGGGCAGTTTCAGCGCCGCCGAACTGCTGGCCATCCTGAATACCATTCCCGTCGACATGACCTTTGTGGATAAAGACGACAAGGTCAAATACTTTACCCAGGGCGCCGAACGCGTTTTTCAGCGCAACCGCGCCATCCTGAACCGCGATGTAAGACTCTGTCATCCGCCCGCAAGCGCCCATATCGTTGATAAAATCATCGACGATTTCAAATCGGGCCGGCAGAGCCGTGCCCCGTTCTGGATCAACATGGGAGGCAAAATGGTTCATATTGAATATTTTGCACTCCGCGGCGAACAGGGCGAATACCTGGGTGTACTTGAAGTATCGCATGATGTCACCCGTTACCGTGAACTACAGGGCGAGCAGAGAATTCTTTCATATACCTAACGATCAACCCAATGAACGACCAACTCATCATAACTCCCAAAACCAAAGTACTACAGGCCATCGAAGCCTACCCGCAACTCGAAGACATCCTGATCGGTTATGTCCCGGCTTTTGAAAAGCTGAAGAATCCCGTCTTGCGGCGTACCGTTGCAAAAATTGCCACCCTTCAGCAGGCTGCCGCAATCGGCAATGTAAAGGTAGAAGACCTCATCAACCGCCTGAGGACTGAAATCGGCCAGGACCTAATCACTCAAAATGACAACCACATGTATGTAACCGAAACACCTGCCTGGTTCAACGAATCGCTGATTGCGGCTGAACTGGACGCCAGGCCCATGCTTGCAGCCGGAGAGCATCCGGTAAACCAGGTAATGGCCGACCTGAAAATACTTGAAAGCGGCAAAATCTACAAACTGACGGCTCCGTTTCTGCCGGCGCCCCTTATCGACAAAGCCAGCAGCATGAATTATGCGCACTGGATGAAAAAAGAGGGTGATGGCAGTTACTCCATTTATTTTATTGCAACACAAAACTAAAATCAAATTATGGAAAATAATAAATTCAACAACGCCAGGGCGTTCAGTTTCAATGAATCGATATCCTATTCCGACGGCGGAATCGTGAGTATGCGCGTGCTTGAGAAGAGTGCGGGGAATGTAAGTCTTTTTGCTTTCGACAAAGGCCAGAAGCTAAGCGAACACACAGCGCCCTTTGACGCCATGATACAGGTAACCGAAGGGGAAGCCGAAATTGTTATCGGCGGAATCATCAACCAGCTGACAGCCGGACAAACCATCATCATGCCGGCTAATGTGCCGCATGCCGTAAATGCAACATCCCGCTTCAAAATGGTGCTCACCATGATCAAAGCATAATCAGACAGCTTAACACCAGCCATTGCAGCTGTCTCCCGCAAGGAATCTGAATCTGACTTGCGGAAACCCGGCAGTTGCATTGGTTCAGTTCTGCAACATCTGCCACCGCCACAACACACTAAACTTCGGAAAATGAAGCGCATCCGGAAATATCACAAATGGCCCTCCCTTATCATTGGCTTTTTTCTGATCCTTTTCGCCGCTTCCGGCATCGTAATGAACCACCGCAACTGGTTTTCGGGGGTGAATTTTCCCCGTAAGCTCATGCCGCCGGAATACAGCTATCGGAATTGGAACCTTGCGGCTGTAAAAGGCAATGTGCCGTTGGATGACAACAATCAGCTGATTTACGGAAACATCGGCATCTGGAAAACCGATAAGTCATTCAGTAGTTTCAGCGACTTTAACACGGGGTTCGGCGGTGGCATGGATCAGCGTAAAGTATTTACCCTGCTGCATTCCGAAGCCGGAAACCTCTATGCCGGAACGCTTTTCGGTCTTTATACCTGTAATGAAAGCAGTAAACGCTGGGAGCAGATTGCGCTGCCCGAAAAATCGCCACGGGTGGTAAAGATTGCACAGAACGGAGAGGGACTCCTGATCCTGACCCGCTCGCATTTGTACAGTTTACCTGACCATGGAAGCCAATCCGAAGTTGCAACGGAAATACCTGTTCCGCGCGCCGGCGATGACGACGGGAAAGCCGGGCTTTTCCGAACCCTCTGGATTATCCACAGCGGAGAGCTGATGGGATTGCCGGGAAAAATTCTGGTTGATCTCGTGGGGCTTTCGCTGATATTTATCGTACTCAGCGGGTATTACTATACTTTTCTGCCATCCCTGGCACGCCGCTCCGGAGAAAGACTCAGGAAAAAGCTCAGAAAAATCAACCGTTTTTCCATCAACTGGCACAACAACCTGGGGATTTATGGTATCCTGTTTCTGACGATTACCACCATTACCGGAATGTTTCTGCGCCCTCCCCTGCTGATCCCGGTTGCATATGCCAGGGTAAACCCCATCCAGGGATCTGTGCTTGACCACTCCAATCGCTGGCATGATAAGTTCAGGGACATGGTCACAGACCCGGCTTCAGGAGAAATTATTGTGTCAACCAGCGAGGGATTTTACCACTTTGTGCCGGGCAAAGATACGATTGCCCACCCTTATGGCGTTCAGCCTGAAGTCAGTGTAATGGGCATAACGGCGTTTCAGGCACTGAACGACAGCAGTTTTATGGTGAGTTCTTTCAGCGGGATTTACCAGTGGTTTCCGCACCGTAATCTGGTTTTGAATTACATCACCGGATTGCCTGCCGCATCATCACGCAGGGGAAATCCCTTTGGCTCGGTCGCCGCAGCAGGAGTAATCAATCAGGACGGTAAGCCCGTTGCCATGCTTGATTACAATGCAGGATGGATCCCGCTGGATAAAGACATCAAAAAACCGGAAATGCCGGGGTTCATCGCGAAATTGCCTGTTTCATTGTGGAATCTGGCACTGGAAGTACATACAGGAAGAATTTTCTCCGTAATTTTAGGTGATTTTTATATCCTTTACGTCCCGCTGATGGGTCTTACCACACTACTGATCCTGATCACAGGCGTATGGATCTGGCTGAAAATCAGAAAGAAAAAATCAAATAAAAAAATTCAGGGAGGACAAAATCATGAAAATCACAAAGCTGCATCAGGCCCCCAAAGTACCTTATGATCTGGATGGTCATATCATAGCTCAGTCATCCTGTGTCGAAATTATCCACCTTACCCTGAAACCCGGACAGCAGATCGCGAAACACATCAATCCCAACGATGTCTTCTTTTTTGTGCTGGAAGGGAAATCCATGATTGAAACCGATGACGAAAAGGTGCTCGTGCAGAAGGAT
>JAMLHF010000120.1 GCA_023957275.1 Lentimicrobium sp.
GCTGAACGACCCGCTGAAGCCAGACAGACCCCATGCGAAAGAGATGATTATGATTTCTTTGGGCACAGGATCTGTGCGTAAACCATATCACTATGATAAGGCGAAAGACTGGGGCATGATTGAATGGATTAAACCGGTCATTGACATCATGATGTCAGGCAACGCAGAAACCGTTAGTTATCAGCTCCGTAAAATCTGGGAAACTACCGAAACCCCTGAAAATTTCATCCGGCTTGAACCCGGACTGGATGAAGCGAACAGCGATATGGACGACGCATCCGAAAGCAACCTTTACGCGCTGCACCAGGCCGGTAAACTGTTTGTGGAAGGAAATATTGGGTTACTCGACAAAATTGCGGAAATGCTGATCGCCAACAAATAATGATGACCGTCACCTGAGGCAATGCAGGCTGCGATTCTTAAACCCTCAAAGCACGGCTCGCTAAAGCAGATTTCCCGGAAGGAGGCCGGACAGGTGAATGAAATTGGTTTTTGTTTGTACATTTGTTGAATAACTAACCTGAGTTCAACGAACAACCACAATTGGAATGAGAGGTCTGTTTTTTATGATTCCGGCAATTATATTATTATCCGCCTGCGGCAATTTACCGGAAGCAAATCAGCCGGAAGAACCGCAAATAACTGAAATCATTACAGATCTGGAAAATCCGGACTCATTGCTGACAGCGCAACCGTTGGCCTGGAAAAACGGATCCACCATCAGGGAAGGAATGGCCTATTCGGGAAAATTCGCCAGCCACCTGGATGCGGAAAATGAATACAGTTTTGTATTTGAACAGAAACTGGGTTATGTTTCAAACCTGCTTCCTGCAAGGCTTACTTATGAAGCGCGGGTATATTCAGAAAAGCCTGCACCGGGCGGGTATATGGTAGTATCCATTGACGACAAGGGGTATTACCAGAGTTATCCGATCGCCGACTTTTTTGCCAGGGGAGGTGACTGGAAAAAGGTAAGCTCAACATACGAACTGCCCGATTCCCTTGAGCCTTCCGATCTGATTAAAGTTTACATCTGGAATAACAGGGAATCAGAATTGCTGGTTGATGACATCAGCCTGCAATTTGAGCTTATCCCTGAAAAAGAGCGGTAATGCCGGTTATTCCTGTCCGGTAAAGCTGGTGCTTTCGAACCCTTCAGGCACCTGATCGCTGTTGTATTTCGACGGACATTTAAGGTTCATCTTGTGCGCATCGAAATACCCATCCTTCATCTTACCGATTACGACCAGCTGATCCAGTTTTTCAAAATCCTGAGGCTTGGTGTCACTGTATTTCACCAGCATTTCCTTGCCTTCGTTATCAAGCATATAGAAAGAAAAACTGTTGGCATCCTTCATGGCATCATATTCCAGGGGCCGGTCAGGACTGAGCGTACCGATCACATGATATTCCCTTCCCGGATGCTCTCCTGCCTCCGCAAAACCAGCATAGGTAGATGAATTCATCGAAAGGCTCATTACCACACCAATGGCTGCCACAACTACAACAAGTGCAAGAATATGTATCTTTTTCATCTGAAGAGAATTCGTTTCAAAACTGTATTTTGACGAATGGTCTGTACAAAGATAATCAAAATCTAATCAGGTAAACCAATACCTGAATTATTTATCATTATTCTTTGATCCCCGGAATTCCTTCAGTTTTTTCTCAATACGGGAGAGTTTTCGATCAATCAGGAACAGATAAGTTCCCAGTCCGGTAAAAATGATGGACATGACAATGACCACCACAAAAAATTTATCACTTCCTTCCATAATCTAAGTTATTTTAATGAATTCCCTGAATAAGTGCCCGTCTGCGGGTATGGAGCTGCAGCAGCCAGCATGCGATAAGGATCCATCCGAGGGCAGCAGGATAAAATACCATGCGCATGGTCATATCCAGTCCTTCCATGGTCGAAGTGTTCCCCCCTTTCCCGGGATGAAGACTGCTGTCGGCCAGTCTGGGAAGAACCCCGAGAAAGATGACGAGCAACATAAAGGCAAAAATATTGTAAACGGCTGAAATTCTGGCACGCATGGCAACCTCATCAATGGAGCCTCTCAGCACTGCATAAGCCAGGTAAGCCATCATACTCACCGCTGCACCGTTCAGTTGGGGGTCGTTGGTCCAGAAATCGCCCCAGGTAAATTTTGCCCATATCATTCCGGTCATCAGCCCCATCAGGCCGAAGAAAATCCCTGTATAAACAGCGCCCGACGCCATCAAATCATCCCTCATTCTGAAGCCGGAAAGGTATCTTATACTGTAAACCAATGAGGTGCCGAGCATGACAAACATGGCAAACCACATGCTGACATGATAAAACAGGTTCCTGATGGTCTGGTGAATAACAGGCAAAGCGGGAACATCAATCAATAATCCGGCTATAATGGAATAGAGCACCAGTGCCAATCCGAGAAATTTCCACCACATGCTTTTAATCATAAACGTTTCGTTTTTGAATGTTAATCCCTCCAAAGGTAGGGGAAAAGAATCACCGCCAACACCACAACCACCAGGTCAATGAGTGTGATGGCAGACAGAAAACGCAGCATTTCAGCTGTTTCGACCCGGCCGGTAAGAGCCTTCTGAGACGCTTTTACAAGCAGCAACAATAAGGGAAGTACAACCGGAAAACCCAGAATTGCCATCAGGGCAGCATTGTTACCGGAACGGGATGCTATGGCAGAAACCATAGTCAGTGCAGAGGCAAGGCCTATGCAGCCGAGCAAAAATGCGGGTACAAAAAGTCCGGCATAAAGTCCGGGAAATCCCATAAAAACAGAAAACAATCCCAGACTCAGTGCGCCCAATACCACCATCAGCAACGAATTGTAAATCATCTTGGAAATCACCACCGACAAAGGCGAAGCGATCATAAAATAGTATAAGCGACGCGCTGAGGCTTCCTGAATAAAGCTTTTGGATACGGCATTGAATGCGGCAAACAGCAGGATCACCCAGAACAAAGCGATCCAGGTTTTTTCGTCGATCACCCTGCCAAAACAAAGCTGAACCACAAAGATTGTGGAGAAAACATAAAGCAGAATGCCGTTGATGGCATAACGCTGCCTGATCTCCAGCATAAACTCCTTACGTATCAGTTCTGCAGTTTCTCTCAATCTGGTTTATGGTATTTGTCAGGTTTTCCTTATAATTGTCTGATCCCTGTTGGGGCCCACGGATAATACTGTAACCGGCAAACCGAGTTGCTCGCCTAAGGCATCTGTATAATTTCTGAAATTTTCAGGCAATTCTTCCCAGCTTCTGCAGTCGCTGATCGGAGTCAACCATCCCGGAAACTGCGAAAGTACGGGTTCTATGGCCTGGTTTAAGGTATCATAACCCGGGAACTCAAAAACTTCGTCGCCTATCTTATAACCGGTGCAAACGCTGATTGTTTCAAATTCATCAAGCACATCCGCTTTCATCATCACGAGATCGGTTACGCCGTTGAGCATAACGGAATACCTGAGGGCCGGCAGGTCAAGCCAGCCGCAGCGCCTGGGACGTCCGGTAGTAGATCCGAACTCCCGCCCTTTATCGCGCAGCATTTCGCCCGTTTCCTCAAGCAATTCAGTAGGGAACGGCCCGCCGCCCACACGGGTGCAATAAGCCTTGAATACGCCGAATACCCGGCCCACATTCTGCGGAGAGATGCCCAATCCAGAGCAAACCCCGGCGCTGATGGTGTTTGATGAAGTAACGTAAGGATAAGTGCCGAAATCAATATCGAGCATGGTACCCTGCGCGCCTTCAGCAAGTATCTTCTTCCCTTCGCGCATACTCTGATTGATAAATATTTCACTGTCAATCAATCGGATATCCGAAATATAATCAAGACTTTCGAACCAGTGCTGTTCATATTCTTCGAGCATCATGTTCTCAATCCGGAGAATGTCAGGATCGGGATTGAACGACTCTATGATACGCATGTGCTGATTCTTTAATGCCTTGTATTTATCGCGCAGGCCCGGGAACTGGGTATCACCGATCCTGAGTCCGTGCCTTCCGGTTTTATCAGTGTAGGTCGGGCCGATGCCCTTCAGCGTTGAGCCGATTTTGGCGGAACCCTTCGAAGCTTCCTCAACCGCGTCAATCAACCGGTGGGTGGGCAGAATCAGGTGCGCGCGCTTGGATATCAGCATGTTTAATTCAGGCCTGGCACCTCTGTCGCGTAACTTCTTCAACTCCCTGGCCAGAATATAAGGGTCAATGATCACCCCGTTGCCAACGACGTTAATCTTTTCAGGGTGAAAAATTCCGCTGGGGATGGTATGCAGCACATGCTTTATCCCGTTAAACTCAAGGGTATGGCCGGCATTCGGGCCGCCCTGAAACCGGGCTATAATATCATAGTCTGGTGTAAGCACATCCGTAATCTTCCCCTTCCCTTCATCGCCCCACTGGAGGCCAAGCAAAACATCAATTTTCATTTAATAACAATTTTTTCGTAACAAACTGAAGGTGAAGACCATGAATCATGGCTCCACCTCGTTTTCAGGGTCTGCCCCGGTCGGGACACGGCTGTGCAATGATACTAAAACATTACGGAAAAACGAAATTCCCGGATAACAAAATCTAAGGCCTGAGCGGGGGAATTACCAGTGCCGCTTGCCTGAATCAGTTTGTTTCTGCCCTGGTCAAACTTACAGGCCTGTCTTCTTTCGCCTTAAGATATCCGAAAAAGGTGAGAGAATGGCTGGTAATGGTAACACCCAGCAGCTTTTCAACCGATGTCTGAATTTCCTGGAGACGCGGATCACAGAATTCAAGTACTGAACCATCTTCAAGGTTGATAAAATGATCGTGCTGTTTGAATTTGAATGAGCGCTCAAACTGAGAGCAGTTGTTCCCAAACTGATGTTTGGTCACCAGATTACAGTGCTGCAGCAACTCAATGGTGTTATACAAAGTAGCCCGGCTTACCCTGTATTTGTTATTTTTCATCTGGAGATAAAGGGTCTCAATATCGAAATGCCCCTCGGTGGAGTAAATTTCTTTCAGTATGGTGAAACGTTCAGGTGTCTTCCGGTGCCCGTGACTTTCAAGATATTCGGTAAATATTTTCTTTACCGTATCAAAATTAAGGCGGTCGTTGTCTCTCATAAAAACTATTTTATTGTCCCTAAACAAGTTAACCCTACCAGGATTAACATGAAGGGCATTTGGAATGCCCCCCAAAAATTCCGGATAAAGGTAAAAAAAATTCTTATTACTATTTGGTATAAATAAAAATAATGTAGCAGAAGGAGGCCTGAAAACAGGGGTTGCCTGCTCAGGAAATCACGGCCGGGGCTTACTTCCGGGCGACAGCCGGTGCGTTGATCCTAGAAACATTATCTATCCCTTTTACCTTCCGCAACCCCGACATTAGGAAATTCAATACCTCAATGTCGGACACCAGCACCAGAATGCTGGCTTCATAAACCTCACCGGTAGAATCTATATGAAATGAACGGATATTAAGGTTCATTTGCTCTGTAATCACTTTTGTAATTTCGTTGATCAGCCCCCGGTGGTCAAAGCCGGAGATTCTGATTCCGGCAGGATAGGTGGCTGCCTCCCGGCTGGTCCAGTTTGTGCGGATAATCCG
>JAMLHF010000121.1 GCA_023957275.1 Lentimicrobium sp.
GCCCCATGAAGCAATATCAACTGAATGCCAAACCGGTCAGACTCTCATTCACGATGCGTCCTGTTATTACCGGAGGTTCAAGTTTACGTGAGGCAGGGAGAAGTTTGTGAGTGGAAGGTTGAAGAAAGGTGGCAGGGTATAAGGCATTTATGAACCTGGAGTGCAGGTTAATCGATACAAGGTGCATACCGCATAACAGGATTATCCCGGATGAGGGCACGTAAGAAGGTGCGGCCTGATTTTCTCCGGGTGTAAACAGGATCTCATCACTCCGACTCCTTTTCCTCCTTTTTCAGACTCTTTAAAAAATCGGCTACTATCAGCGCGGGGGCTTCGTTTTCTTTTATAAGGCGAATAAAAGCCTGGTGTAACCTACCGGCAACTATATAATGGCGGTTCATTCGTTCGTAGATGAGTCCCGGGTAGAGCAGCGTAACCAGGATGTCTTTACGAATGGTATACTCAACGTATTGTTCTCCGGTGTCGACGGACACACCTCCTTCTGTCAGCAGATTGTTCAGATGCGTTGTCAGGATAAAGATTTCCGGGCTTAATTCTTCGGGGTAGTTATGTATAAGCCTGACATTGCAATAGTAATGTCCGAAAGCAAGTGATTAGCTGAAGGCTTCACTTTTGCTGTCCGAAAGTTTGAATGTGGTGGAAATGGTCCTTTGCTTTTCATATATTCCCGAATGATAATCCTGCAGGAGATGGAACTTCTTCATCTCTTTCCATAAGGCTTCTTCCTGTTTATCTGCGTTCAGGGTCAAAAGATAACACATTCGCAGGTAATGCGCTAGTCTGTTCATTGGTTTTCAGGTTTGTATTGTGCAAAGTTCAGGATAAAAACCAATGCATCATCAGAATTTGACCGTTGCGATTTTGAAAGCGTGTTTTACCGGATATTTTTTACAGGGAGTTTAAAAGTTCCGGGTAAGATTATTAATCAATAAGTATTATAGCTTCACAAATCCGACACAAACTCCCTTATCAATCTTCAGTAAGTAGAAGCCCGGTCTAAGATTATTGATAGAGATAACAGGATTGTACGTTGACAGACTGCCGGTATCGTAGATAAGGCCGGATGCATCAAGTATGGTGTAATAATTCCCCCTGAGTGGTTCTGAGCTGGTTATCAGGATTTCTGTTGTGGCAGGATTCGGACGCAGATGAAATGTTTGCTTTCCAGTGGTCGCTTGCTGTGCATTCAGTATTACGACGCCGATTGTTTGCATCGCCGTGTCCTGCCGGCTGCATGACTGAGCAGTCAGCCGCACATCGTAAAATCCGGAAGCCGTGTAGATATGCACCGGGTTTTCGTCTGTGGAGGAGAAGCCATCGCCAAAATCCCAGTAAAATTGATCGGCAAAAGCGGAATGGTTGCCGAACGCTATTTCACCGTTTCCGGTTTGTGTGTAAGTGAAACCGGCTGCTGGATCCATGGTTCCGATGCGCCAGGTTGCCAGACTGTCGTAAACAATCGCGCGGGCAGCGGCACGTATAAGGGTGGCGTCCGTGGCCGGAATTCCGGGATTGAAACCCGCTGTGGTCGGGTCTTTTCTGAAAAATGCGGTATAAAAACTGCATGCCGCGGCATAGGTTCCCGCCAGGGAGGGGTGACTTCCATCAGCTGAGTAGAGTTCCAGCTGAGGGTGGTTTTGCCGCAGATACCGCCATACGGCTCCGACGGGAGATACAATGGCCTGATTGTCGGAGGCCATCATCCGATACCGAAGGTTCAGCAGGCTGTCCATACCCGCGTAAGTACACACAGGCGGCCAGACCGGACAGTTTTCTGCATCTCCGTTCTTTCTTCCCCAGGTCATGTAAAACACTGTCTCCGCGCATTCGTTGTGCGTGTTGATAATACTGTCGAGTTTCCGGGCATAGGGGAATACCAATTGCTGAACCTGCGGCAGTGGGAATGACGGCAACTGGCTTTGCTCCTGCAGCACCACATAATCCCATCCGCCTGCAGCAATTTTTCCTGCTGATACAGTGTTGGTCGAATGTCCCTGCAAAGTATACCCGCCGGGTGTGTTGCTGTCGATCAGCAGTGTATCGCCTGCGGATGCGGCAATATCGGCTGCCATCTGCGGAAGGTTGTTGACCCCGGTGTAACTGTTCCCGAGAAATAAAGCCTTCTTTGTAAGGCTTTGTCCAAAAACTACTACGCTGAAAATCAGAAGAATCAATAAGAGTCTATACTTCATATCAATATTGTCCGGTTAAAGTATGAAAAGAACCTGCCACAAAGACACGGAGACACTAAGTACCACTAAATGAGAAAAATAAATTCGTGCAACTTGGTGCCTTTGAGCCGCTTCGGCAGGCTCAGTGCATCGCTTTGTGGCGAAAAAAGTGAAAGTAAGCCGTAACTTGTTACATTCTTCTGAAACCCTTAGCTACTAAGCATATTGGTCAAATTTTATTATTTTTCCCGGACAACAATGATTTCATATAAGTAATCATTGACATCGGATCATTGATCAGTCTGATCCAAACCCATTCATGAACACTTTCCGTTGAGCACATTGCCGGATAATGGCTATGCGCTTCTGTGCCGGTTTGAATGATTTTACGCAGATGACTTTGAACGGTGGAAATCAGCCGGAATATTAACCTGCTTCAAAAGGACAAACATACTTAAATTTTATTAAAAGAAGTCTTTGATTTTATGAATCTGGTTATAGTGAAAGTAGCACCGGGCTGGTTTCTTTTCAGCATTATTCCTGAAAAGATGGAATCCTGACGGATTAAAGCGGAAATAGTAAAGGGATGGGTCGCATTAATCGTGAACCCATTGGTTATCAGACTCCTTTGGTCAATTATCCGGAAAGAAGAAATCCTTTTATAAAATAGCAATCTTACCAAATCCGGAAAACTTATCGTTCCCGACTGACAGAAGGTAGATGCCCGGCCGGCAAGCTGAAGGTAACTGCAAACGGACCTCATTTGCCTGATCCGACTGCAGCGGTTGCGAAAAAACAGTCTGCCCGCTGATATTATAAAGTCCGGCCTGAAAGGTCATGTTGTGAGGTAGTCCATGAATCAGCAGTATGCGGGAATCTGACGGATCGGCTGAAATCGAAATTTCTTTGGAATGGAGTTGTTCATTGATGCCTGTCACGATGCCGAGATGGTATTTTGAAACGGCAACATCGGCATGATTATTTTGGGTATCGGCATAACCGGCCAGCAATACTTTGGTGGCAGATGGCAGTACCATACTGTTGGCCATATCATGCATATACCCTCCTGCGCTCAATTCATGGATTGCGTAGCCCTGGCCCATGTGAAACCCGGGGTCAGGTGTTCCGTCTTCAAGTGCACGGAGCAGAAAAGTATTGAGATCATTTCCGTCCCAGCTGTATCCGGCAGCCAGGATTTTACCGTCATCCTGAATGCCGACAGCCATGAATGCATTGTCTTCTTCTATTGTATAAATCTTTAATCCGGATTCACCGAAACTGTTGTCAGGGTATCCGTTTGAAAGAAAACGCAACAACATGCCATCTGTATCCGTGATGCCCTGGAACCGGCTTGCTACCACTATCCGGTTTTGCTGATCTATGGCAAGCTGCGTGCTCCTTTCAACGATCATATCCATTATATTCAAACCATCTATTACAGATTTGCCATTTACCCCGAAAGCAGGATCCGGTGTGCCATCGGTATTGAACCTTGTGAGTACGATGGCATCGTAGGATTGGCCGAAAGCAGCTGCGCAGATCAGGTACTTGTTGTTATGCATGGCAATACCACGCGGAATATCGTATGAGTTGTTGTTGAGATCAATCACCGTATAGCCATTGGTGCCAAAACCGCTATCCGTGGATCCATTGGAAAGAAACCGCATAATAAACAGGTCGTCACGTTCATTTGGTTCACTGATGGGGCCTGTAATCAAAAATTTGTTGTTCGGTAATTTAAGTATTGAGGAGGCATATTCATGTTTTCCCAGGTTAACCATAAGCGTTCCTCCATAACCAAAGGTTGGATCGGGTTGTCCGGCGGCAGTAAATTTTGCCAGCCCGATGTTCTGATTTCCCCCGTCCCAGCATACGCCGGCCACAAGGATTCTTCCATCCGTAAGAATTTCCAGATCGAAACACTGGCTGTTCTCACCTCCAAAATCAAATGAAACAGCTCCCTGGTTGCCAAAGGATATATCTGGTTCGCCGCCAGATGTCAGCTTGATCAGCAAGCAATCGTTGGGTTCATTGGCATAACCGTTTGTTCCGCAAATTATCAGGCCGCCGTCAGGTGCAATTTCAATTACTTCGCCGGAATTGCGTCTAGAATCAAGGTCTGTCAGGCTTTTACCCCAATTTCCAAACGAAAAATCGAGCGAGCCGGGTATCTGGCCCGGACAATAAAAGGCCGTGAAAGCAATGATAAGCAGGAGGGCGGTGTGTTTCATCTTTGTAAGATTTTGTGCGGTAAATGTCAAATTTATAACAGATTTTTAATTGTTGCCAGAAAATAAATTCAAAATTCCTTAATTAATGTTTCACGTAATGAGTTTTGGAACTCAAATATTCGCCGGTCCGGGTTTTCAGGTAGTCATTTCAAGCCAGGGGAAGGTATTGCTTATGCTTAAGCGGATGCGCCTGCTCTTTAAAAGCGTAGCTAAATGTTTATCATAAAAAGTCGCTTTTGTAATATTATACAGGATGGAAATGCTGTTTAAAGATGGGAAACTTAAGTATATTTGATTATTCAAATCACTGATACCGATGAACCCGGTCTTCTCATCAGCGTAAGGTCCATGCAGTTTAAAACTTATATTGCCGTAGGAATTATATTTGTGTTTGTATTCAGGACGCACGCAGCGTATGCGCAGGAGAGCGCTTTTGCAATAGAACAGGGCTTTGGACAATCAACGACCGGATACGCCGGTGGCATCTTTGTTCTGCCGGTTGATGATACGAAGCCTGATGTGTCCAGCATTGGTCTGAGTTATTATTCCCGGCCGGTGCAGGCTTTATTCAGATTAAACGCAGGGCTTGCTTTTTATTCAATAGATGATGATGAAGCCTCATTCAAATATCTTCGGCTCCCGGCCGGGCTTGAGTTATGCCTGGGACGGAAACTGCAGATTTTACCTGCAGCTGGTTTATCAGGCAGTTACCTGCTGGAATATAATCCGGACGCAGTCACTGAAGATTATCTGAACAGCAGGTCTCTTTTTCAGTTGGGTTGGTATGGCAGGTTGGGGATTGGATTTCTGATGATGGACCAATACATGATCAATCTGGCGTGGCAGCAGAATTCTGATCTTTCCTTCAAGTATAAAGTCAATCGGTTTTCACCCGGAGGGGCGCCCTACAGTCTGGATGTCAAAGGCTATGAGGGGATGCTTTTTCTTGGAATCAGGTATAATATTATCAACAGCAGTAATAAGCCTCATCGTCAGCCCGAATAAAAACATCTTCGCAGGTTTGCTAAATACCAGGCATTCAGACTCTCCCGATTTACAAACAGACCAGGCTTGAAATCCATTTTCATGATTGAACACCTCAAGGTATATATTGTTAATATATGTCATGGGTTTCACTATTTTTGTT
>JAMLHF010000122.1 GCA_023957275.1 Lentimicrobium sp.
TCATTATTGCCCTTGCAGGAATCGGGTTGTTTTTTTCAGCGGATCTATGCTGCCAGGAGCCGGAACTATTCAGCAAAATAAGGGACAACGACATTAAGGCTGTTAAAGAGCTTATTAAACCCGGAACAGATATAAACCTGATCATTGATGATATGATGGGCTATACCGCCCTGGAACTGGCACAGGACACACTAATGATGAAGGTGCTGATTAATGCAGGTGCCGATATAAACCTCCGGAACAGCAGAACCGGATACACTCCCCTGATGATGGCTATACTCAACGGCAAGCCGGAAGAAGCCGGGTTCCTTTTAAGGCAGGGCGCTGATTTCAGGATCAAGGCCAATGACGGAACCACTGCCCTGATTCTGGCATGCGGAGTTTCGGAAGAATTATCAAGACTTTTACTTGAAAAGGGAGCAAATATCCGCGCTATAACCGATAAGGGTCAGGGTGTATTTACCCAATGCGCCATTCGTGGCCTGAGGCGCGAAACGGTATCCTATGAATTTGCTGAGTTTCTCCTATCACAGGGAGCGGATATTAACGAAACCAATACAACGGAGTATTACGGCGGCTATACACCACTGCTATGGGCTGTTCACTACAACGATGCAAATCTTGTCAGCTTTCTGGTCAATCACGGAGCTAACGTAAATGCAAAGTCCAACAAAGGAAAAACACCTCTTTCAATGGCCTCTGAAGCCGGATTTACGGACATCGAAGAAATCCTGAAAGCCGCCGGGGCCGTGCACTTTGGCGAAGACAAATAATAAATCAAAAAACAATGTTATGAAAATTGTAATAACAATGTCATGGGTACTTTGCTCATTCTTGATTTTTACTCTGACAAACAGTTGCCAGAAGTCCGGTCAGGATGAGCCGGAGCAGGAAGAAGAACAGGAAGAAGAAAACACATTTATCGATAACCGCGATGGCAAACAATATAAATGGATCAAAATCGGTACGCAGGTCTGGATGGCCGAAAATCTGGCGTATCTGCCATCGGTCAATAAATTTTCGGATGAATCAATGACCGAACCATGCTACTATGTTTACGGTTACGACGGGAACAGCACAACAGAAGCAAAAAGTGCGGAAAATTACAAAACATACGGAGTCTTGTATAACTGGCCTGCTGCTGCTGTTGCCTGTCCGGCAGGCTGGCATCTGCCTGCAGATGCTGAATGGAAAGTACTTGAAATGTATCTGGGAATGAGCCAGGAGGAAGCAGACAAGATCGGATACAGGGGAACAGACGAAGGAAGTCAGCTGGCAGGAGATTCCCCCCTGTGGAATACCGGTAGCCTGAAAAACAACGCAGCCTTTGGTAAAAGTGGATTTATGGGGTTGCCAGCAGGCTTTTTTTATAACGGAACTACCACAGGTCTCGGACGCGACTGCAAATGGTGGAGTGATGAAATCTCATCCACCAGGGCCCTGGACCATTCCCTATATTATTCCGGTGCGCTGGCAGGACGGGGAGATGCAAGCCTTAAAAAATACGGTTACTCGGTCAGGTGTATCAGAAATTGAGTCTGTAAATCCTTGCAGCACCCGCTATGCGATCAATATAAAAATTCTCAATCCCCGTCTGGTCATCCAAACCTTCTTTGAACAGGATAATTTTTCACCGTTATTATTCCGGAAAAAGCCAATTATTGCGCGAAACTGCACGATTTTATAAACCAACCCAAAAATCATCAAAATGAAATCTGAAATATATTTTTCGCAGCTTGCCTTTGCTCTGGCAATATTCACGCTTAGTTTAAATGCGCAGACTGACAATTTTGAAAGACTGCCGGTAACCATCACAGCTACTGTAAAATGGGAGGAGATCACAAAATCCAGTGAAGGATTCAACCTTATGAAAATTTCCGGTTCATATTCCATCACGATTGACGGACTCCTTAAATTTAACAGTAAAAACAGCCCCATAACAAGTAAAGGAAATATGACGGTGATGCCTGTGGAGATATATGACAGCGATCTGATGACAGTGACAATGGATTATGAAGAAGAATGGATTGATATTCACGATAACAGAAATTGCACTGATCCGCTGGTAAAGCGCTACCAGGGAAAGACGGTTCAAACTATTGAGACCGGCCCATCGCTTACGATCAACAACTTCAGTTCTGCCATACGGTCATCAATACAAAATCTTCCGCCAAAAGAAAAGGAGATATATGAAAAAACAAGCGGAATGCAATCCATTATTCCGGATTTTTACCAATTTTCCGTTGGAGGCGGGAATCTGATGGAAACATCACCCCGGGAAATAAATGTAAGGGGGGTAAGGCGAAAAACCGATTGCAGCTTCGAAGAGGTGGAAAAAAGGTTTCCGGGTTTTAATATTGGCATCCAGATGGAAATACCCGAGTCCGGTGAAATGAGTGGCAAAGAAACGTGGAACGCCGACTGTGATGGCGTATTTCCACCCTCTTTTGGATTAAAGGTTTCAAATATGACTTCTCATGGGATGGAAAAGCCATTCAATCCACCCAGAAAATCAAATGGAAATGCTACATATTCACTGGAGTGGAAGTTTGGATTATAACCAGCAATGGCCTGCAAAACAACCTGAGACTTACCATTGATTAAGCATACTGCAATCTGTTTTAACAAACAGGGCAAAAAACGCTGCATTCCGGGGAGAGCATAAGGCTCTGTAAATTATCGGCCAGATTATACTAAATCCACTTGCATGCGGCAGCTTGCCTGTTTGTTACATGACTTGGTAATCATTGGTCAGGAAGTCTGATTCCCTTGCAACCCATCCTTAACTAAGTTGCTTAAGTGTTAAGTGTCCGGTTTTAAATCGGTTCAGATTTTCTGTGTTAACGCGTAATTTTATATATTTGAAATCCTCAGTCAATCAAATAAATGAAATTAGAGTTTCATCCTTAAGATTATATATAATGCTGATCAGGAACAAACTGGATAAGTCATTCGGACCTGCGGGATCCATGGCTGGCAGCATTTTATTTTTTGCCGGGCTGATTGTAGTTTTTACTTCACTGCTGTCCGGGTCATTCCTTATACTGCTGGGCGCTTTTACCGGATTTTCTTCAACCGGCACCATTATAGATACCGAAAAGAGAAGAATCAGGTTCCTAAATAATTTCTTCGGAATTATTCCTGCCGGAAAATGGTTGCCGATAGAAGACTCTATGAAACTCGGGCTTAAGGAATCAAATCTGACCTGGACCTCCTACAGTAAAGGGAACCGGGCACTTGACATTAAAAACGGGGATTACAGGGTTGTACTTTATGATGAAGAGAATCATGAAATTATGGAAGTCAGCAAAAGCGACACGCCTGAATCAGCCAGTGCAAGGATGGAAAAGATCTCCGATAAAACAGGCATAGCGCTGATATGAACCACATAAATCCAATGCAATATACACAAAGAGACTGAACCCAATAACATCAGGACACGAATACTAATTATACAAAACAGACAATCCTGTCAGTCCCGGAAACCAACACTGAGGGAATGAAGCTTTAATATCCGGCAGGAACATTAACGTAAGTTTTCTTTTTTCAATCCCCTTTCTTCTGTTAAGGCAGACAAGCTGCTCATCTTCCAATTCCTTTTGATACCTGCCATAACTTTATAAAATCTTTATACTCTTAAAAATCATCTTTGCAAAAGATTTACAGCTGCTGGCCTTATTTTGCCGTATAAATCATTGCATTTGTCATACAGATGGGCAACATTAATTTCCGCGTTGTTTTCAGGGTCATCAGCAACAATCTCTTTATATTGTCTGCCGCTCTGTTTATCAGCGGTGTCGTGGCAATTCTTGCAGAAGAGCAGATTACACCGTTTCTTGCAACAGCCATGCTGTCACTTGCCATCGGCCTGCTGCTTTATTATACTGCCCGCAGAAGAACGGTTCATCATCCTTTGAGCCGGAAAGAAGCCTACCTGACCGTGACGTTTACCTGGTTAATTATGAGCCTGACTGGAAGTATCCCCTACCTGATTTCCGGAGCAATTCCTTCAGTAACCGATGCGATATTTGAATCCGTCTCAGGTTTCACAACCACTGGTTCAAGCATTCTCACAGATATCGAATCTCTTCCTAAATCCATCCTTTTCTGGAGGAGCCTCACCCATTGGATCGGCGGTATCGGAATTATAGTGCTGGTAATTATCATTATGCCCGCCCTGAAAATCGGCGGTTACCACCTCTTTACGATGGAGTCCTCCCTTCAGGAGAAGATCAGTCCAAGGATAAAGACTGTAGGCATTTATCTCTTATATATTTACATTGCGCTAACGGTAGCTGAAATCATCCTGCTTCTGGCCGGAGGAATGAACTTATTCGAAAGCACCTGTCATGCTTTCGGTACAGTAGCAACGGGTGGATTTTCTCCGAAGAACGACAGCATTGCAGGATATTCGCCATACATTCAATATGTTATAACAATATTTATGTTATTTGCCGGAGTCAATTTCATCATTCCTTACTATCTGGTAAAGAAGGATTTTCAAAAAATCAGACAGAATGATGAGTTCCGGTTCTACCTGTCAGTAGTATTCGTTATTGGATTGGTCATTTCACTATCGCTGATGACAGATATGGGAAAGCCGGTTGAAATATCTTTCAGGGAAGGATTCTTTCAAGTGGTTTCCATCATTACCTGCACCGGATTTGCCACTGCCGATTACCTGCAATGGCCGGCCTATGCATGGATCATCATATTCTTCTGCATGTTTCTGGGTGGAAGCACGGGTTCAACGGCAGGAGGCATCAAAATGGTAAGACACCTGATTGTATTGAAAAACATTAGAATTATATTCAAACGGTTAAGTTCCCCCCATGCCATGCTCCCCATCCGTTTAAACAAAAAGACGCTGAATGAAGAGGCAAACAACTCCGTGCTGACTTTTGTTACGCTCTACCTGATGGTTTTTATCACAGGCAGCGTTTTGCTGGTACTGCTTGGTCTCGATGGGGCGACTTCTGCCAGTTCGGTTGCTACCTGTATGGCCGGTATCGGGCCCGGTATTGGCAGCGTGGGACCTGTGA
>JAMLHF010000123.1 GCA_023957275.1 Lentimicrobium sp.
AGGAGGTCCTCTGAGAGAAGTAACACCTTAAAACCAACCAACACCAGTCAGAAAATTTACCTAAACAATTATTGTTTAACATTTTACTCATCAAAAACACACACTATGAGAAAATTTGCATTGATGCTTGCACTTTTGATTTTCGCCGGAGTGCAGGTAGTTCTGGCACAAACCACCGTTACAGGTACGGTTTCCAGTTCAGAGGATGGCAAAGGCATTCCCGGAGCTACTGTACTTGTAAAAGGAACAACTGTTGGTCTCACCACCGACATGAGTGGGAAGTACTCCATCAACGTTCCCGCCAGCGGACGTATCCTTCAGTTTTCGTTTGTGGGAATGAAAACCAAAGAGGTTACCATTGGTAATCAAACTGTCATCAACGTTGTCCTCGATCCTGATGTACTGGACATTGAGGGTGTTGTTGTTACAGCCCTCGGCATCAGCCGTGAAAAGAAATCGCTTGGCTATGCTGTTCAGGAAGCTACAGGGGAAGAAATGACCCGCGCAGCCAATCCCAGCCTAGAGTCAACGCTCTCAGGAAAATTTGCAGGCGTGCAGGTTCGCCAGTCATCAGGTATGCCGGGCGCACCGTCACAGATTTACATCCGTGGCGCCCGCGCTTTCAGCGGAAACAACGCCCCGTTGTACGTTGTTGACGGTATGCCGATCTCGAGTGAAAGTGATTACGCTTCAAACGTTACCGGAGCGGCATACTCAAACCGCGCTGCCGACCTTGACCCTAACGACATTGAATCCATCAACGTTCTGAAAGGCCAGGCTGCTGCCGCCCTTTACGGACAGAGGGCTTCAAACGGAGTTATCATCATTACCACCAAAAAAGGGAAAAATGCCACCGCTTTGGGTAAACCCGTAGTTTCTTTCAGTAGCAACGTCACAATTGACAATATTTCAAGGCTTCCGGAAGTGCAGCAGATTTATGCACAGGGAACCGGTGGAACATTCAGACCTGCAAATTCCTTTACATGGGGACCAAAAATTACCGACCTTCCCGACAATGCCACTTACGGTGGAAATAATTATGAAGGACATGCCGGAGAATTTTTCGATCCTTATAAAGGGATGTGGGTTACCCCGCAAGCATACAATAATCCTGAAGGATTTTATGACAGAAACGGCTATACTTTCAACAACAGCATTAACATCAGTAATGCGACTTCTATGGGCAATTACTCCCTGGGCTTCGGAAGTACAAATCAGACAGGCATTGTTAAGGAAACCGGAATGGAAAGGTACAATGCCAAAATGGCCGGAGATTTCAAGATGACCGATAAATGGAACATCGGATTTTCAGGAAACTATTCCGATTCAAAGATCGATAAACTGCCCTCTGGTAATGATAGCTGGTTGTTCACAGTGTATGGAGCTCCCGCATCTTATGATCTTGTCGGAACTCCTTACCATCAGGAAGGTACCAACGGCCAATATCGTCAGATCAGCTACCGCCGCGGCGCTGTAGGAAAGAACCCCTATTGGGTGCTCGAAAACAGCAGCTATCAGGAAGCTACCAAGAGGTTTTTTGGCAACGGTTATCTTGAATTCAGACCTGCCAGCTGGGCAGCCATCAGGTATCAGATTGGTGTTGACTCCTATACCACCAACAATGCTGAATACACCGAAATGGGACAAGGCGACCTACCGACCGCAGCGCAATATCCCACCCCCGACAACCCGGTTTATGCTTACCTGGCTCCCACCGGTGGTGTAATTTACAATTATGGCGTTTCCAGAAGGATTGTCAATTCCCTGCTCACTGCGACCCTTACCCACAGTTTCAGCGATGATCTGAAGGGAAATCTTATCCTCGGAAATGAAATTGACCATAACTACAGGGAATTATACGATACTTATGGTTCCGGTTTTACCACCCCGGGGTGGAACAACCTTTCAAACACCAACAATCAGACATCAGCGTATACCTCATATGCCAGAAGGACTGCTGGTTTCTTCGGCAACCTCAACCTGGACTATAAGAATATGTTGTATTTCAACCTTACCGGTCGTCAGGATGTGGTATCTTCCATGCCAAGGGATAACCGCACTTATTTCTATCCCTCAACCTCATTGTCATGGGTATTTACAGAACTGGCCGGTCTTCAGGATAACAAAATCCTGTCATTCGGTAAGGCCCGAATTTCTTACGCAGAGGTAGGGCAGTCTGCAGATGAATTCTATCCGAAACCTTATTTTGTTACAGGAGGTGCAACCAGCGGATTCCTGGATTATGGTGTTACCTATCCCTGGCAGAATGTTACCGGATACAAGCTCAGCGCTACCCTTTACGACCCAAATCTGGTTCCTCAGAATACCAGTACCATTGAATTCGGATTTGACCTGCGTTTCCTGAATAACCGGATCGGAATTGATTACAGTTTCTTCAACCAGGTTGCCAAAGACCAGATATTCGCAGTACCGATGGCTGGCTCAACAGGATATGCCGAAATGGTTATGAATGCAGGAGAAATGAAAGGTGTCGGACACGAAGTAGTCCTGACCCTGAAACCCGTTCAGACCAAAAATTTCGACTGGGTCATCACAACCAACTTCAGCAAAATCGTGAATGAGGTAGTAGAACTTGCCCCCGGTGTTGAGAACATCAGCCTTGGCGGTTATGTAACCCCAAATATCAGGGCATCGGCAGGTGACACGTATCCTGCTATTTATGGTGAGCAATTTGTACGTGATGCCGAAGGCCGCATTCTTGTTAACGAAGATCCCAATGATCCTGGTTATGGTATGCCTATGACCGGTGAATTCGGAAAGATCGGTGATGTTTCCCCGAACTTCATCCTGACCGTCAATAATGCCTTCACCATTTTCAAAAACATCAATGTCTTTGCTCAGCTTGACTGGAAAGATGGCGGACAGATGTACAGCGGAACAAACAGGCTGATGGACCTCTACGGGACATCGAAACGTACCGAGGACCGTACTACTCCGTTTATCTATGATGGTTATCTTTCGAACGGCCAGCCGAATAACATCGAGCGTGGAGGACCAGAAGATGCGGGAGCATATGAAACCCTTTACTCAAGTGTTCTGGATGCGCTCAGCGAGGCACATATTTACGGCACTTCTTTTGTGAAGTTAAGAGAAGTCGGTATTTCAGTTAACCTGCCGAAAAAATATATTTCTGCCATTAAACTGAATCAGGCTTCAATCGGATTCGTGGCAAGAAATATCCTTCTGTGGTCAGAACTTCCATATTTCGATCCGGAAGCCTCACAGGGACAAGGCAATATGACCAGTGGCATGGACTACATGTCACTGCCGCAGACAACCTCATACGGTTTCAGCCTTAACTTAACCTTTTAATCACTAAAAAATGACCTTAAATATGAAAAAGATATTGTCATTGATGTTGATATCCGTATTATTCTTCTCATGCAGTGAAGATAAAATGGATGAAATCAACGAGGATCGTAACAATACGACTGAAATGCAGTCAAAGAACCTGCTTCCTGACCTCCTTCTGAAAAGTGGTTTTGAGTCCACCGGCACTGATATTGCATGGTATGCAACTGTATATGTTGAGCATAATGCCGGTACATGGAACCAGTCTCACCAGGCTGACCGCAGGATTGCCCAGAATGCATCCTCATTGCTGAACAATAGCTGGAATGCCTTATATGATGTAATGAATATAGCCAAAACCATTATCAACAACACCGATCCTGAAACCGGCGCCGAACCGACCGATTTCTTTTCCAGAGGTGTTGCTGAGATTATGATGGCCTATAACCTGGCAATTGCTACCGATGGCTGGGGTGAAGTTCCTTATACTGAGGCATTCAAGGGTCTGGATAACATTAATCCTACTTTTGATAAGCAATCATCCCTTTATCCTGAAATCCAGCGGCTGCTCAACGCAGGTATTGAAGACCTGAATCAGGCTACCGTTATTCATGGCAATAAAGACTACATTTACGCAGGAGATAAAGCGCTGTGGATCAAGTCAGCCTATGCATTGAAAGCCCGCTTTGCCCTTCGCCTTACCAAGATCAACGGCGTACAGGCAGCTCAGGAAGCACTTGCAGCAATCCCCAATGCATACTCCAGCATTGATGACGCCATGCTTCTCGGTGGTTTTATTATCGACCTTCCCGGATCAAACCCATGGGGCGAATTCTGGTACTGGAGAGATCACCTCTCTGTGTCAACCACCATTTTCGACCTGATGACTGAACGCAACGACCCCCGTGCTTCAGCCTATTTCAGCTCCACCGATCCGGCTGACATTGCTCCCATCGGTGCTGCCGATCAGGTGCAGGGAGGCTATTCACAGTCGCTGTTTACCAGTGGCTGGGATGCTATGGCTTCTCCCATTCTTATGTTCACTTTCCATGAACTGAAGTTTATTGAAGCCGAAGCTAAATTCAGGGTTGGAGACGCTACATGGACAACTGCCCTGCAGGAAGCCATTCAGGCATCATTTGATTTTGTTGGTGTTGAAGGTGCCGCTGATTATTATACCAATGAGGTAGCCCCTAAACTTACCGCTGGTAACGAATTGAAGGAAATCCTTACCCAGAAGTATATTGCATTCTTCGACAGGGAAGCCATTGAAGCCTATAATGACTACCGTCGCACAGGATTCCCCGAAATGAAGAATCCCAACAACGCTACCGTTGGATTCATCTGGAGGTTCCCCTGGGCTTTAAGCGAAGTTTCTTCTAATTCAGCAAATGTACCCTCCTGGACCATATTTGATAAAGTATGGTGGGCAGGCGGAAACGAATAGTTGATGATTGACTGAAAAACTGCCCGGCACTCCCGGGCAGTTTTTTTTTGCATTGCATTAAAGTATTTGTATTTTTGCAGCGCAAACCAATCAAACGTTTCATGAGAATTACCCGTTCATACATTGCTCCCACTGCCTCCGCATTTGTGGCTGTGAGCCTTTATGGCCGGGATACCCGCGTACATTTGTAAA
>JAMLHF010000124.1 GCA_023957275.1 Lentimicrobium sp.
CGGCTCATTTCTTCAGGCTATGAAATCCCGGCAGCATCGCGTCAGATATTTGCCAGCCTGTCAAACATTTCAAGCAGCATCTCCTTTTTGCGGGAAGCAACCGGAACCTTGTGGTCGCCTTTGATGATCACATACCCGCCGTCGGCACGTTCAAATTTCTGAATGTACCTGACATTGATCAGGTATGATTTATGCACCCTGAAAAAGCCGTAATCAGCCAGCATATCCTCGTAGTCGCGCAGTATGGCGGAGGCGGTTATTTTTGATCCGTCGGCCAGGTAAATATTGGTATAACTCCCGTCCGACTCGCAGAAAAAAATATCCTGTATGCACAACAGATGAATGAAATCGCTGGTTTTGACGATCAGTTTTCTGGCCGTTTTATCCTGCAGCTTCAGGTGTTCGCTGAGGGCATCCAGCTGTGTGTTAAAATCTCCCTGAAAAGTAGCATCCGCTTTGCGCACCGCATCAATCAGCTCGTCGGGATCAACCGGTTTAAGCAGGTAGTCAAGCGCTGAAAAACGGAATGCCCTGATGGCAAATTCATCATAGGCGGTGATAAAAATTACCTTAAAATCAATGGGATCAAGCTTTTTGAGCAGGTCGAAGCCGGTTCCGTCTTCCATCCGTATATCGAGCAGTGCCAGGTCCGGATGCGTCCTCCGGATCGCCAGCTCCCCGCTCTCAACACCATCGGCCTTTGCGACCACTTCAACATTCGGACAATACTGATGCACCAGATTTTCAAGGGTCTGGCGCATGTGTGCCTCATCGTCAATGATGACGGTTCTCAGCATATTCAATCCATATTTTTTTTTAAAGATAGTCATTATTGTGCTGATTTACAAATTTTCAGCTCATTATCATTCCTCCGGCAATCCATGCAGACGGATGCCCGCCATCAAAGCCGGGGTTCACGAACCGGCATAGAAAAAAACCTTCCCAACCTATGCCTGCAGCCACAAACTACCCTGTTTTCCATATCCCCGCTTCCGGTTGAGAAGGTTTATTCCAAAAAAAATCAGTGTACTGACCAGCAAGGCCTCTCCGGAGAACCTGCATTCAAGTCAGCTCATTGTCAGTTCCGCACAAGCAGCCTGGTAATGGTTCTGCCTTCTGCAGTAATACGGCAACTATAGACACCCCTTGCAAGCTGACCAGGATTGCAGCTTAGCTTCTGAATGCCTTTGCTGCAGTTTTGTTCAACAGGCAATGCAACCAGCCTGCCCGAGAGGTCATACAATTCTATTACAACCTTTCCGGCATTTTTCAGTTCAAGATCGATCCTTATCTCATCTGTTGAAGGATTCGGATAGATCAACAGGCCGTCATTCACGCTTGCCACAGGAGTTTCATAACCGGTCGTCAACATGTATTCATAAGCGCCGATGTCAATCCGGTTATCTCCAATCCTGATATTTCCGCAAAGGCAGAGGGGAGACAGATATTGCGGATAAAACCAGGCAGAGGTATCGGGTGTGCCGGCATTCCAGCAGGGCGAGGTTTCACCGGCAAGGGCATAGGGATGAGGACCTTCGCCCATGAACAGCGGATCAGCATCCAGATTAAACAGATAATCAACTGTTGACCCACCATGAAATCCCTCCTTACCGCCTTCAATATCGTTGTAATAAAATCCGGGGTAACTTGGCCCGATAGCGGTGAAATATATCTGGTCCCCCTCATCAGCTGAATTTCCCCATATAATATTGTTAATGATTTCAGGATCGGAATGCCAGGAAAAGTAAATTGCTCCGCCTTGCCCGCCTGAATTATCAGCAATTGTATTGTTGATATACATACCGTCGCTGTTATCAAATAAAGCAATAGCTCCGCCATATGTTCCAAAATTATTGTAAAACAAACAATTGGAAATAAGGGGATTTGAATATGAATATGAGAATATGGCACCTCCGTATTCAGCTTTGTTATCGCGAAAAGTGCAATTCTGAATCACCGGGCTTGAGTTCGATAAAGCAATGGCTCCGCCACAGGGAGGGTTATTTCCGTCAATATCTGCCAGGTTATTGCTGAAGATTGAGTTATGAATTTCCAAATTGCTGAAGTCTTTCGCAGCAAAAATGCCACCGCTGTTTTCATGACCTGAGCCCTGAGCATAGCCATATTTAAATATGCAATGATCGAAAAAGGAGGTAACGCCGGTATCCGAAACAGCTCCATCAAAACCAATTCCATCCCACCATAGATTAGGATTGGAACGCGTGAACAGGATATATTCTTCATCAGTGCCTTCAGCAACAATACATCCCTTCACATCAAAACGGTATGGTCCGCGAACCTTTACTTCAACTCCCGGCAAAATGGTTAATATCTGTCCGTTTTCAATGCTCTGGTGACCGTCAATAAAATAGGGTGAATTGGCAGTTGTCCACACACCACTCAGAGTACCTTCCGGGATGAAAGTGGCTTTTTGGTGGATACCAACTACTTCGCCAGCTGCAATTTCATATAGTGCGCCATCACGGCCATTGCCGCTGAACAGGCTGTGGTACTGAACATCGGATGTATTTGTTTTCAGATAATGCGACCCGATATCCTTCAGGAACGACAGGGCAACGAACTGCGCCCCGGGCGAGGCATTCTGAGAAATGTTATACACTTTGCCTATACCGGATTCACTGCTCCAGCAGCTTGTTAAGGCCAAAAGCCTGTTGGTATCCTGCAACATAACCAGAATGGGTTCACCATTAAGTTCAAAAACAATATTGTTGTTGTAATAGTTGCACCAATGTTGTCCGTTCTGGTAGCCCCAATCCTCGCCCTGAACATCCGGCCCAAGGCTTCCAAGCCCCAGTTTAAATTTCAGGTCTCCAATTTCAAACCCCCTGTACTGAAGTTGAAGCATTGTATTGAAAAACCCGGTTGAGCCGTCCAAAAAATGGCCAAGGCAGGCGGCAGGATCGGGATCAAGATTATCATAATCGAGCGACGCTACATAATACAACTGGGTGAGGTGGCCATTTCCATAAGGCTCAGGACCGGTTCCATCGGCATCCCAGCCTGCAAAGCCTTCGTGGTCGGCATTTAATCCCTGCATTGGTAGCCTGGGATTACCAACTTCGAGCGTTCCGTTCAGAATATTGTAATAGGCACCAAAGCGCCCGTTACCTGAAAATGCCGAACCATAGGTAGATTCATATTTAAGTATTATTTCAGATCCGTTAAGATCATCGAGAAAAGCCTGCGCCACACTTCTAACCTCAGGTGAACTGAACTGGGCTTTGTATGTAACCGGAGCATAAGCTGTTTCGGTATACCAGTTGCCCGAAGCTGTATTGATATACATTTGCGAATAGTTACAACAGCCGGCAAGCATAGGATGACCATCGAGCTGGATTAAGAAATAATTTTCGTAGTAATTACTATAAGCCCAGTTGTTCATAAAGAACCAGTCAAGACCCTCAATGTCGTCACCCAGGGTACAAAGGCCATATTTTACTTTTACTTGTTCAGGTGTAAAACCATTATCGGCAAGCGCCTGTTCAAAAAGCGGAAAACCGGTCATCCCCGGTAAAAAGTGAAACGCTGCGTGAGTCGGATCCTGCGTGATATAATCATGCGATGATCCGTAATAATACTGGTTCGAAAATCCTGGCGCAGGGACTATATGGCCCCAAGCGGAGGGCTCCGGGCCACTGCCGTCGGCGTTCCAACCCGCAATACCCTCACCATGCGAAACCAGGCCTTCAAACAGTATTTGCTGTTGAGCCATTGTCAATCCATAAGTCATCAGAATGGCGAAAATCACACCAATAAATCTTGTAAAACTTTTCATAGCTCCTTCTTTTTTGGGTTTATAAAAATTAAAACTATAGTTATGAAAAGGCCGAAATGAATCAGATTTATAAACGCCGGGGTTTAATTTATTATCGTCCGGGTTCACTGAATAAACGATCGGAATAACCGATTTTTTCGAACCATCGGAAAAATAATTACATATGAACATTGCATCTTCATAAAACAGGCTGTATCGTACTAAATTCAACTATGTATTGCTTTCACATACAAAATCATCTTCATTAATCGATTACCGGCAATTTTACCGATCCGACAACTCAACCGGAAAAATATTGCTCACACCTGTTAAAACATATAGCCAATCGGACATTTGCATGGCTGCTTAACCGGCTGCTTTCAGCACAAAAACAGTTTTCAGGAGGCAATCTTCATGCGGACCTCACCGCTGAAACTGTTTAAACAAACTTAAAGAGCAATCCTATTGTAAATAGAATCATTACAGGAATCAAGCAAACATCCGGTCTGTCTGCAAAAACATATAATTTACACGCGCACCGGTGAAAATACCCGCATGCAACATCGTCTGTCAATCCGGATTCACAATTCCGGTTCCCTTGTTTGAATTGTCACTTTTTTTTCTTATATTGCGGGGAACAAAACCAGTGAAATCATGAAAAAGGTGACAACATTATTATTCACGATCCTGATTTGTACCAACCTGCCGGCCCAGCAGAAAGGGGATACTGTCAAACTGTGGACAATCTATCCTGGCTACGTTATTACTCATGAGAACGACACAATCCACGGCTACATTAAGCTGAACAATCTTATCGACAATCAGCGTAAAGCGTTGTTTTACAACAGTCCGGAAGATGAGGAGTACGCGCATAAGTACAAACCAAAGGATATAAAGGCATATAAAGCGGGGCCCAGGTATTATGAAAGTTTTAAATTCTGGCCAGAGACCGAAGCCAGAGGGGTGCATTTTTTTCTTAAAATAATTGATGGCCCGATCAAATACTACAGATGGTATTACGAATCACCGGAGGATTCGAAAAAACGG
>JAMLHF010000125.1 GCA_023957275.1 Lentimicrobium sp.
AAGTTATTAACAATTCAGTTGCTAAGGCGCAGAAACACTGCAAAAATCATTGTTGTCCGGGGAAATTATTATAATTTGACCGGAAAGCTTTATAGGTGTTGGTTTCAGAAGATTGCAACAGCATACAACTTACTTTTTATTATTTCGCCACTAAGGCACAAAGGCACCAAGTTGCACAAATTTATTTTTCTCATTTAGTGATACTTAGTGTTTTTGTGTCTTTGTGGCAAATTTTTCTTCATTTTATCCGGACAATAGTGTGCAAAAATCTAACCTTTATCCTGCCTGCTTTATCCTGCAACTAAAAACCTCTTTACAAAACATTTGCCTTTGGTGGTCAGGTAACGTATCATGTAAATCCCGGCCTTGTAATTGCTGACATCCAGATGAACCGATTCTTCACCCTTTACATCCCTGCTGTAAATCACCCGCCCCACATTGTCAATAATTATAATTTGGGTGATATCATTGTTCAGACCAATTATTAACTCATCTTCTGCCGGATTCGGGAATAGTTTCAGTCCCGCGGTTTCAACCTCTTCAGTGCTTATTTCGCCATACCTGACTTCGACTTCCTCTGATATACCTTCACAATCCTCATAAACAGCAACCACATAATAGGAATAATATTCCCAGGGAATAAGTCCGCTGTCTGTATCAATGTAATATGTTTCTTCGGTAATTCCCAAAGGCTCATTATCCCGGTAAACCTGAAAATACCGGAAAGTGCGTTCATTCGGGTTGTCCGGCAATTTTTCTGTTCCGGCCCTGCGCGACAGCCCAGCCCGTTTAAAAACACCTGCTTTCAAAGGCTTGACATCGGAAACGTTAGCCATTAACGTGTCAACCGCTGGCATAAGTTCTGCAACTCCGCCTTCAGCAGATTCAACCATTACGCGCAGGTTCCAGTTGTAATTCAGGCCGTAAGCCGTGACCATCGATTCCCAGATTGCTCCGTCAAGGGAGATCATATCCCCGAACCCTGCTACTGCCGGGCCATTATCAACCCCTGCACTGTAATCGTATGAAGGATGATTACAAACATACCCGAACCAGTATTCAGTATTGGGAAGGATCGTCTGTGGCAGGTTGAGTTGAATATCGTTCCATGCACCGGGAGTATAGGTGATCACCGGCTGCTGATAAATCAGCTGGGCAGCCCCGGCACCTTTCCATATCATCAGCATAAATGAGGAGCCCGCCTCAACCGGAAAAAACCTGAACAATGAGATTGTCCTGCCTGCATGCTGCTCAAGTTGCTGGGGTGTAAACCTGATGGCGGTATAAAATGTTCCGCCACCCGTCAAGCCGATGGCATCATAATTACTCCCGTCGTCATAAAAGAGCCAGTCGGGCGGAGCCATTGGTGCAAAATTCCAATACAATTCCACCCGCGGCATATAAGGATAATAAGAATAGCCATCTAAATCCTCAGGTGCAGCACACGCACGGTAAATATCAATATTGTCAATCCGCCAGTATGCAATATTGGACACATCCGATCCAAATGCAAGAAAACGGACGTTGAACAGCTTATCCTTAACAAACCAGGTAATATCATATTTCTTCCTTTCCCAGGTGATGATTTTGGTATTCGCAATTTCATCCAATCTGATCCAGTTACTTCCGTCGTAGAGTTCAATGGCAAGGAATTCTGTTCCCGTCGGATTTACCGGAGCATGGTCAAGGTCAAACTCCAGGTAAATTTTGCCGTCAATGATTCCGGTCGCAATGATTGAAGAACTGGTCAGCGGCTGGGCATAATCCGTCAGGCCTGGCCAGGGATAAAACTCCGCAGAGGGATAAGGATTGCCCATTTGTCCGGCAATTCTCCAGTTATCGCCCCCGGGAGTCCATTGATTGGTTTCGAACAGCCCTGTGTTGAATTCTTCTGTAAAAGGGAGGTAATTGCAGCATATCCAGGCAATATCAACCGGCTCACCCGGCATCGATTCCTGTACCTCCCCGGGATAACCATAAGGTTCAAGGTCGTATACAGCGGTAATATTATAGGTGAAAAAGCCCGGCTGAATGCTCAGGTCAAAAAACTCATGCACCATTCCGGTAACTTCACCCATCAGGCTGTCGTTACGGTAAATCCTGTATCCTGTGAGGCCGGGCACCGGCTGCCCGGGCAATTCCGGATCTTCAGGTACATCCCAGGTAAGATGCACGTAATCGGTTCCTTCGGGCATCACGCCTGCCGTGTTGAGCGGCGGGAACAGAAACCGGGAAGTAAAAATACAGGTGTCAGGCGCTGAATAACCCGAAGAATATAAAGCCGCCACGCCAGCCGTATATTGCTGTCCGAAAACAAGATTCTCAAAAACGAAAGCGGTGTCGGCCGTGGTACCCACAAGCTCTCCATCAATAAACAAAGCATATTCCAGCACCTGAATGCTGTCGGCCGCGATCAGCACATCGTCGACTGCCCACCCGGAAGCCCAGTTACCGTTATCATCGGAATGAAAAGCAAACTTAACCTGATCAAGGCCATTCTGGCCTGATAAACCGGCAAGGCTGATCCTGTAAGAGATCCAGCCGCCATAAGGCAGCGGGGCAGATGACGGGAGATGCTGCCAGGTTAAACCGTGATCGGTTGAGTACTTTAATGATGCCGAATGGCTATACAGGCCAGTGTAAAAACCTGAATATTGAATAAAATAATTGTCGTGGCCGGTAAGATCGGCCTCCGGGGTGATCAGATAATCGCAGCATCCGTTGTCATTGGCGGCATCATCGTTCGAAACAGCATAGCGGGTATGGGGCTCAACGATAAAATACTCACTGCTGCCATTGTTGGTAGCGAACCAGCCCACGGCACTTTCGGTGCTGGTCTCCCATCCTGCCGGAGGGAATGTTTCGTCTTCAAAATCAGTTTCGGCGACTACCGCAAGCGGCCTGGACCATGTGGCCTTATGTGTCAGCGGGTTAACTTCAAGTTTGCGGGGACTGTGTCTGAGCTCATCCAGTTGTATGTTCAGGGTCTGATTGACATGCAGAGTATATTCCTGAATATAATTATAATAGCCGGTTTTATTTGCTTTGAGGATATACCCGGTTTCAACTACTTCAGAAAATACGATGGTGCCTGATTCCGGCACCAGCTGGTGATAATACAGGCTGGGGTTATCCTGGCCCACAAGCTCCACAAATGTACCGGCGGGATTCTCACCGGTGCTGAGCGAGACATGAACCGTAACTGTAATAAGCATTAATCCATCCGGAACAGCGGCGTTGTTTCTGATATGAATGTTTGCTGACGAGGCCGGATCAGATGTAAAAATGCCTGACAGGAAAAGCAGGATAGCAAATACCATGATATTTTCATTAAGTGAAAAATGTCTCTTCATAATAAGAATATATTAATGAGAATAAAATTATATACATATTATAAGACAATCAGGAGGCTTTTTACCCCTATCCGGAAACCAGATAAAATGAAAAGAAACGGGGAAAGCCGATGACAAAGCATGCCCTACCGGTAAAACAGAAAAGGCCCCTTCCGGAGCCTTTTCCAATCATGATTTTCAAGCTGTCGGTCAGAATCCGAACCTGATTCCCTGAGCCAGGGGCAGTTCATGGCTGTAGTTGATCGTATTGGTTTGACGGCGCATATACATTTTCCATGAATCGGAACCGGATTCGCGGCCGCCGCCGGTATCTTTCTCACCTCCGAAGGCGCCTCCGATTTCCGCACCGGAAGTCCCGATATTCACATTGGCGATGCCGCAATCGGATCCTGCTTCTGAAAGGAATTTCTCCGATTCAGAAAGACTGTCCGTGAAGATGGCCGAGGAAAGCCCCTGCGGCACATTGTTATTGAGTGCAATAGCCTCTTCAATCGTTTTATACCTGATCAGGTAAAGGATAGGGGCAAAAGTCTCCTCCTGAACGATGTGATAATGATTCTCCGCCTCAACCAGCGAGGGCACTGCATATAGCCCTGAAGAAAAAGCTTCTCCTTCCAGCACCTTTCCGCCGAAAACAACCTTCCCTCCTTCTGCCTGTGCGCTTGAAATAGCATCTTTATAAGCCTCCACGGCTTTCTGATCAATCATCGGCCCGACCAGCACATCCTGATCAAACGGATTCCCGATTTTTTCGGAAACGCTCCGGAAGGCTGTGATTAACTTCTCCTTCACGGTTTCGTAAATACTTTCGTGGATGATCAGCCTGCGGGTGGAAGTACACCGCTGACCGGCTGTCCCGACTGCGCCAAAAACAACAGATTTCAGGGCCATCTCAAGATTGGCCTTGTCAGAAATAATCACCGCATTGTTACCGCCAAGCTCCATAATGGTTTTTCCCAGCCTCCGGCCTACAATCTCACTGATATGTTCTCCGACTGCTGTTGAACCGGTAACCGAAAACAGGGGAATTCTGCGGTCAGCGACAAAATTGTCTCCCAGTACGGAAGAACCTGCAACCATCAGGTTGAACACCCCTTCGGGGACGGCATTGCGTTTGAGAACCCCTGCAATGATGTTTTGAACCGCAATTGCAGTCAGAGGAGTCTTTGAACTTGGCTTCCATACCACCACATCTCCTGCGATAGCTGCAATCATGCTGTTCCAGGCCCATACGGCAACCGGAAAATTAAAAGAGGTGATCAGGCCGACAATACCCATGGGATGGTACTGATCATACATACGGTGGTCAATCCGTTCAGAGTGCATGGTGATTCCATTCAGCAACCTGGATTGCCCAACCGCAAAATCGCAGATATCAATCATTTCCTGCAC
>JAMLHF010000126.1 GCA_023957275.1 Lentimicrobium sp.
TTCCGGCCAGCTTGTCCGGCATCTGCTTTCTTTCTTTTCTGAACTCACCGGTGTCGGAATACACCACACCCTCAAACAGTTCAACCTGGCCGGGAACTGATGAAAGATCCCTGATGGCCTCATAAATGGTGGAATATCCTTCTGTAAACTCATTGACCAGATTGCCCTGCCAGGAATAGCTCCACCCCCCGAGCAGGGGACGCATATTGTCGGCTGCCGGACCACATACAAGTATTTTTGCATCGGCAGGCAGCGGTAACACATCGTCTTCATTCTTAAGAAGGGTAATGGATTCCAGGGCTGCGCGCCGGGCATCGGATGCAAAAACCGCGGATGCGAAATCGGGATAATCTGCCTGTTTCGTGACCGGTCTGTCGAAAAGGCCAAGAAGATATTTAACCCTAAGTATCCGGCTTACCGCGTCATCAATGCGCGACATGGGAATTTCACCTTCCCCGGCAAGTTCAACCACATAATCGGCAAATCTGAAGTTGTAGGGAACCATCGACATATCGATACCGGCATTGATGGCAATTTTGACTGCCTCTTTGTAATCCGCTGCCACTTTGTGGCGGGTATGGAGGAATTCAATGTCCTGCCAGTCGGAGACAACCAATCCTTTGAATCCCAGCTCTTCCTTAAGCAGCCCGGTGATCAGCTCATGGCTGGCATGTACGGGTGTACCGTTAACTTCCCCTGAATTAATCATTACGGTCAGGGCCCCGCTTTCAACGCCTTTGCGGAAAGCAGGCAGATGATACTCCCTGAGCACATTCATGGGGATCAGCGCGGGGGTGCGGTCCTTGCCGCTTACCGGTTGGGAATAGCCGAGATAATGCTTGAGGCAGGCGGCGATATGGCGGTCATTGCCAGGGTTGTTGCTGTTTCCCTGCAGGCCGCTGATCAGGGCGCTGCCCATGGCCGAAGCAAGCAGCGGGTCTTCGCCGAAGGTTTCCCATTGACGCGGCCAGCGGGGATCCGACCCAAGGTCCATCACAGGGCTGAATGTCCATGGACACCCGGCGGCCCTCGACTCGTAAGCGGTAATTTCGCCGGCCCTGCTGATCAGCCCGGGATTCCAGGTCGCCGCCATGCCGATCTGTTGCGGAAACAGGGTGGCTTCTGCGACGTAGGAAGCGCCGTGTATCATGTCAAGACCATAAATTACAGGTATTTTCAGCCGGGAATGCGCGAGGGCGTATTCCTGAATCCGGCCGATCAACCGGTTCCAGGTTTCCCGGTCGCGGGCCCTGTTATTGGCGGCATTTAATACAGATCCGATCTGATACTTAGCGAAGGCCTCCTTCAGGAGGGCGGTGTCAAGCACCAGCGGTTCATTGCTTTTTTCAGGGGATATGCCTTCCGTGAGCAGGTCAAGGGTCACCTGGGTCATCTGCCCGGCTTTTTCTTCCAGGGTCATCTGACTTAACAGTTCTTTGACCTTTTGGTCAATGTCATCAGCGGCGGGATTATTTTTAATCTCTCTCATACAGGAAAACAAAACGAGAACCGGCGACAACAGCAGGGAAATCAGGATGTGTCTATTCATGACGCATGTTTTTCATTGAATGAACAGGGAAGGCTTTCTGTGCCGCAAGAAATCAGTTAAAAGGGAAACAGGCTGAAAAAATCAGGGAACTGTTTCATAAACGGTAAGCCCTGACATAATCCACCTCCATGGTAGCTTCTGTCAGTGCAGGATCAATGCCTTTACGTCCACCCCAGCCCCCGCCTATGGCGATGTTAAGGATAAGATGAAAATGCTTGTCGAAAGGCCAGGTCATTAAGTCGCCTTTGTGGTCATTTTCGAAAGTGAAATATTTCTGATCGTCGATAAAGAAATCAATTTTATCGGGAGTCCACTCAATGGCATAAACATGAAAGGAATCGTTAAATCCTTTAATATTCATGCTGTTACCAAGCTGAGTATCTTTCAGGTGGTTGTAAGCGCCGGTGTGCACGGTGCCATGCACCACCGCCGGGTCATAACCCACATGTTCCATGATGTCGATCTCTCCGCATTCCGGCCAGTTGCCGTAATCACTGCCGGTTGGCATCATCCAGATGGCCGGCCAGGTTCCCCTGCCCTTTGGAAGGCGCGCCCTGGCTTCAATGCGGCCATACAGAAAATCCTGTTTGTTTTTGGTGATCAGGCGGGCAGATGTCCATTTTCCATCTGCCTTTATTGCCCTGATAGTGAGATGTCCGTTTTTTACATAGGCATTTTCGATGGAGGAGGTATAATTCTGAAGTTCATTGTTGCCCCAGCCGTGATCACCGGTTTGATAGCTCCAGTGCCCGGAGGCCGGAGCGCCTTCATAATTAAACTCTTCGGCCCATACAAGCGTCTTATTGCCTTGAGAAAACGCCGCAGATGCAATCAGCATCAGCAGGACCGTGAAATGGGTGAGAATTTTCATTTTCATCCGAAATGGTTTATTTAAAAGAGGGGAGGGATAATTTCACCGTCCGGTCACAAAATTCCGGGTATGGGAAAATCTGTTACCTGGCTGTTCAAAAGTCCGCCAGCGGAAAGAACTGCGCATGCAATAAACATGGTCTTCGTGTTTTTTCTGATAAACAACGATGAGGTTACCGGGACTATAAACTCTGCAGGTTTCCCAAAGAGTTGAAAATCTGTCGGGTCACTGAAATTCTCAGAACAATCGACCCGGTACCTCACCGTGCATTACTAAACCAACCAACCAAGGTTATTTTTATGCTTTTTAAACCGGAACCGGGCGATCAATAGCCCTGATTCTGGACAAATGCGCCACCCGAAAGATCCATTTCTGTTTGCGGAATCGGAAGAAATCCTTTGGTTGCGGCATTGAAGGTAACATCAAAGAGTTGCTGTTCGCCCACGTAGTTGGGCCCGCGGACTCCTGTAACGGTGAGTTCCTGCGTAGCGTAGGCCAGCCCCTTGCGCAACACGTCGAAATAGCGGATGCCTTCGAGTGAAAGTTCCAGCCTTCTTTCTTTGTAGATATTGTCAGGCGTAGCAGGAACGCTGCCCAGGCCAACCCTTGCCCTTACCCGGTCGAGGTACTGCTGTGCATTGGCGCTGCCCAGTTCTGCCGCCATCAGCAGCACATCCGAAAACCTGATGACGCGGTGATTGCAGGTACGGTTCAGTTCAAACTGCCCGCTGCCTCCCCAGTGCTCGGCATCGGAGCTGTACTTTTTGGAGAAATAACCGGTATGCTGATATCCGACGGTAAGCACCCCGTCCAGTTCCTCCTGGGTAAGTACCGTGTATTGATACCTCGGGTCATTCTTCAGGTCGTCCACCAGTTTCTGGCTGACGGTTCCGAAGCTCCAGCCGCGGTTCCAGTTTGTAGAGTTGGCTACCCTCGGGCCCTGCATCTGCGCCGAAAGGTTGCCTTCTCCGCCGCGCACATAACCCCAGTCCCACCAGGGAGGGGTGTCGCCGTAAGATATTTCAAAAACCGATTCTTTTCCGTATTCACCAACGAGCTTGAAGTTATCCTGATAATTTTCGAAAAGATCGTGGCCGCTTGTCGCTATGAGTTCATCGAGGTAATCCACCAAAACCGCTTTATTGATGGTATTGCTTCCCGCCACAAGGTCTTTTCCGTAAACCCCGTTGTAGAACAGATAAACCCTTGCCAGCAGTGCCTGCGCGGCCCATTTGGTGATTCTTCCGGCTTCGGCCGGAGTAACGGACGCAGGCAAGTCGGTAATGGCTTCGTTCAGGTCCAGGGCAATCTGATTATACACCTGTTCCGGGGTGGCCTGGGGCTGTTTGTATTCCGACGGGCCGCTTAAGGTATTTATTAGCAGGGGAATATTTTCGAAATAGGCTGCCTGCTCAAAGTAAAAATAGGCCCTGAGAAACTTGCTTTCCGCAATCAGTCTTTTTTTAAACTCATCAGCGGCATCCACTTCTTCGATTCGCTCAAGCAGAAGATTTGCCCGGTAAATTCCGGTATAATTCTTCAGCCAGATGGCGTGGGCTATTATGCTGGTAGTGGGGATGGTAAAGGTGTTGAACTCATTTTCATCCTGCCCGTCGTTGGCGTCAGAACCACCTGCATAGGAGTCGTCAGAGAGAATGTCGGATATCACGATAAACGGCGCCCATGATACGCCCGGAGTTTCCTGGTAACCCAGTACATCATAGATGGAAACCAGTGCCTGCATAGCCTGATCCTCGGTTTTGTAAAATGAGGTGGATACTTCCTGATCCAGCGGCTTCAGGTCAAGAAAATCATCGCTACAGGATGACATAAGGGCGATCAGAATGATTATGCTGAACGTTTTATATAGTGTTTTCATGTTCTCTTTTTTTTTTGGAGTTAGAAAGTAATTGTTGTTCCCACCCGCCATGTTCTGGCCTGAGGATAAATACCACGGTCAATACCAATGTCGAATGAACTCCTGGCGCCGATTTCAGGATCAGCACCCGTATATTTCGTGAGGGTAAGCAGGTTTTCAGCCGAGATGTAGAACCGCCATACGGAGGCACCCATTCTTTTGAGGATGCTTTCCGGCAGGGTATATCCAAACTGAATATTTTTTAACCTGAGATAGGATCCGTCCTCAATATATAGGTCAGAAACCCGGTAATTCAGGTTCAGGTTATCCTGCATCACAAACCTGGGAACAGTGTTTGAAGTGCCCTCTCCG
>JAMLHF010000127.1 GCA_023957275.1 Lentimicrobium sp.
CAGGAGCGTTGTCGTTGAATCCGACACTGCTCGACGAACACCTGAAAGTTGATATCAACCTCAAGGGAAGCCAGGAAAAACAGCAGTTTGCCGATTGGGGTGCTGTGGGATCTGCCGTGGCATTCGACCCGACACAGCCTGTGCGCAACGGAAATACCCGTTTCGGCGGTTATTTCACCTGGGCCAACCTCAGTGATGTATTGCCCGATGGTTCAATGGATCCCAACGGAGACCCGAATCCCATCGGCGTAAGCAACCCGGTTGCACTGCTTGAACAAACCGATAATAACTCTACGGTTAACCGCGCCATTGGTAACGCGCAGTTTGATTATAAAATGCATTTTCTCCCCGAATTAAGGGCTATCCTCAATCTGGGATTCGATTATTCAATGAGCGAAGGCGTGAATAACGCTCCTGAGAACGCCGCCTTCACTTTCCGTGATGGCATTGGCCGGTTCACCGATTATTCGCAGGATAAAAAGATGCAGTTGCTCGATTTTTACCTTAATTATGTAAAGGACCTGCCTTCCATCTCGAGCAAGATTGATGCGACTGCCGGTTACTCCTGGCAGCATTTCCAGCGGGAAGGCACCAACTGGGTGCGCACCTATCAGGGTAATATTGACGGAGACAGCCTGCGTTATACCGATTATATTAATGAAAATTTTCTGGTTTCATTCTTCGGAAGGCTGAATTACAGCCTGATGGATAAGTACCTGCTTACCTTCACCCTGCGTAACGACGGATCTTCAAGGTTCTCGGAGGAAAACCGCTGGGGACTTTTCCCATCGGTTGCTTTTGCATGGAAAATGAACCACGAAGGTTTCCTCAAACAGTATGATAAACTCACCGACCTTAAACTCAGGTTGGGCTGGGGGGTAACCGGACAGCAGGAAATTGACGATTATTATCCTTACCTGGCTATTTACCAAATCAGTGATCCGACCGCAGCCTATCAGTTCGGCGACCAGTGGTACCTCACCCTCAGGCCGAACCGCTATGACAAAAACATCAAGTGGGAATCAACCACCACTTACAACATCGGATTCGATTACGGCTTTTTCGATAACCGCGTAACCGGTGCCATTGACGCCTATTTCAGGGAAACAGAGGATCTGATTGCCAATATCCCCATCGCTTCCGGAACAAACTTCTCAAACTACCTCACCACCAACGTGGGAACACTTGAGAACCGTGGTATTGAGTTTATGATTGATGTGAAGCCGGTGGTAACCAAAAATATTACCTGGAACATCGGATATAATATCTCTTATAACAAAAACGAGGTCACCAAACTGCTGCTTACCGATGATCCTGATTTCAATGGAGTTCCCTGGGGAACAATCAGCGGTGGTGTCGGAAACTATATCCAGCGCAATACAGTAGGCTACCCCGCTTATTCTTTCTATGCTTTCCAGCAGGTGTACGATGTCAACGGCATGCCGATTGAAGGATTGTACATCGACAGAAGCGGTGAGGGCGGAAATGTTGCAGGAAACGACGAAAACAAGTACTTTTACAAAAAACCTGCTCCCGATGTGGTGATGGGATTGACTTCCAGCTTCAGGTATAAGAATTTCGACGCCATGGTATCGGCCAGGGTTAACCTTGGAAATTATGTTTACAACAACGTAGCTTCCGACAGGGCTGTATATAGCAGTCTCTACAATCAGTCGGGCTTCTTCAATAACCTGCCTACCCAGGTTAACCTTACCAAGTTCCGGAATCCTCAGTACTGGTCTGATTTCTATATTGAAAATGCATCATTCTTCAGGCTGGATAACATCAGCGTTGGTTACAATGTTGATAAGCTCTTCACGGAGAAACTGGATGCCAGGTTTAGCCTTGCCGTGCAGAATGCATTTGTCATTACAAAATACAACGGACTGGATCCTGAAGTTGACGGTGGGATTGACAACAATATCTATCCCCGCGCCAGGACTTTCGTTTTGGGTATAAATGTTAATTTTTAATTGATGAGCAAGATGAAAAAGTATCTCAAAATAGCATTGGCTGCCCTTGCGATGGTAGTCCTTACAACATCGTGTCTGAAGGACCTGGATGTTGAACCCCTGGATGAGAACCTGCCGGTAGCCACCAACGTTTTTGATTCTCCGGAAGCTTACATGCAGGCATTGGCCAAATTGTATGCCTCCTATGCCGTGAGTGGTCAGGAAGGCCCCTCGGGTAAGCCCGACATTGAAGGGATTGATGAAGGTTTTTCCAATTACCTGCGTCAGTACTGGAACGCCCAGCAGCTCTCCACCGATGAGGCGGTAATGGCCTGGAACGATGCAACCATTAAGGATTTTCACTGGCAGACCTGGGCGCCGAATGATGTATTTATCGCGGCCCTTTATGCCAGGGTATTCTACACCATCTCGATATCAAACGAATACATCAGGAATGCTGCCGGTAAGGAAGAATATAAAGAATTCCTTGCCGAGGCCCGCTTTATCAGGGCACATTCATACTGGCATGCGCTCGATTTGTTCGGCAGTCCCGGTTTTGTTACCGAAGATGATGCGCCCGGCGCATTCTTCCCCCGTCAGATCGGCCGTACCGAGCTTTTCAATTATATTGAATCGGAGCTGAAGGCCATTGAAAACGACCTTGGCAACCCCCGGTTTATGTATGGCCGTGCCGATAAAGCCGCTGCCTGGATGCTGATGGCAAAATTGTATCTGAATGCAGAGGTTTATACCGGGCAAAACCGTTATGCCGATGCTGTCACTTATCTTGAAAAGGTGCTGGATGCCGGATATACCCTGGCTCCTGCTTATTCAGACAACTTCATGGCCGACAACCACACCAGTCCCGAAATGATCTTTTCTATCAACTACGACGGTGAATTTACCCGTTCATTTGGCGGAATGGTTTATCTGATTCATGCTGCCATCGGCGGAACCATGCCTGCTGATGAGTTTGGAGTTGGCGGCGGCTGGGGCGGATTACGGACCACCAAAGCTTTTGTTCAGAAGTTTTATCCGGATGTTGTAAACGGTATTTACAGCACTCCCCGCCCACGCAATTATAAAAACAGCTACCCGGTAATTTATGTACCTGGTAACTATATGATTCCGGAATGGGATCCTGCAAATTCCGCCCAGCTCGCTTCTGTGAACAGCGATGGCAATTACGAAGGTTACATCTGGGTTGAAGCCGGAAAAGAATTCAAATTTACCGATGGACCCTCATGGGATGTAAATTACGGTGACGACGGATTTGATGGTACACTCGATCCGGGTGGAGCAAATATAATACCTGCCGAAACGGGTTACTACAAACTCAATGTGAACCTCAATGATCTGACTTACACCATGGTGAAAACGGACTGGGGTATAATCGGATCTGCCACAGAAGGCCTATGGGATTATGATCAGAACATGACTTATGATCCGGCCACCGGATTGTGGAATGCAATTCTCGACCTTACAGCCGGGGAAGTAAAATTCAGGGCCAATGATGGCTGGGACATTAATTATGGTGATTCAGGACTCGATGGTATTCTGGATGCCGGCGGTGACAACATTGCAATACCCGAAGCAGGTACCTATGTGTTTGCCATGAAGCTCGGCACACCCGATTATACTTACTCTATAACCCGCACTGCATTCGACAAACGTGCCATGTTCTGGACCGATGGCCAGACCCTTGAAATCAACGACATTGGTCAGTTTACTGAAGGTTATGCCATTACCAAGTTCAAAAATGTGAACAAGGACGGTTCGCCGGCACGCTTCCCGCATCCCGATTATGTATGTACCGATTACCCGGTATTCCGTCTGGCAGATGCTTACCTGATGTATGCAGAAGCAGTGAAGCGTGGTGGTGGCGGAAGCGAAAGCCGTGCGCTGGAACTTGTTAACCAGCTACGTACCCGCGCTTATGGTGCGGCTGACGGCAACATCACCGGTGGCGAACTCACCCTGGACTTCATCCTCGATGAGCGTGCCCGTGAGCTTTACTGGGAAGGACACCGCAGGACCGACCTGATCCGCTTCGATAAGTTCACCACATCGGCTTATCTGTGGCCCTGGAAGGGTAAAGTTCCCAATGGTACTGCAACCGGAAGTTTCAGGAATCTTTATCCCATTCCTGCTGCTGAAATGTCAGCCAATCCGAACCTGCAGCAGAATACTGGTTATTAATCTTATTAAATTACAGATATCATGAAAAAAACACTGTTTTTCATCATAGCACTCGCCGGAATCCTGGCATTCAATTCCTGCGAGAAGAGCGGGCTTGATCCGGTTCTGGATATGGAAAAGACCATTAACCCGGTGATCTCCTCGCCGGGTAACAATTCAGAATATGTGCTGCTCGAATCACAGGAGGAAGCCGTTTGGGCAAATATTTCCTGGGATCCGGCAGAATATAACATTGAGGCCGGTCGTAACTGGAACCTTCTGAATCCTGATAAGCTTGGCGAAGTTACCTATACTGTTCAGCTTGATACGGAAGCCGATAATTTCAGCAGCCCCCTCGGACTCACTGCAACCACCGAAACCAGCTATTCAATGACGGTTGCCGAACTTAATGGTAAGCTCATCAGTATGGGTCTTGCCACTGGTGAAGCA
>JAMLHF010000128.1 GCA_023957275.1 Lentimicrobium sp.
AACTTCCAACAAAGTGCTTCACCGTGATTCCGTTGAAAAAACCCAGCCTGGCACCCAGACCGGTCCGGTAATTCTGTGCCTGTAATGATATAGTGGTTGCTAATGTAAGCAACAGGGAAACAATAATCACTTTAGATTTCATAATCTGCATATTTAATTTGGCAAATGGTATTTGTCTGACGGTTGAAATACTAAATTCCGTGCCATAATTATCAGGTATTCATCGTGAAATATATATTAAACCCATTTCCAAAAAGCTGTTTAGCCGGGAATCCTTCCGGCAGATCACGAATCATCATGATGCATCAGATTGTTTTACAATTTATTACAGAGCTCAGGGTTATCCCTGAAAATAATTATTCTAAACTGTAAAAGAATGAACAAATGAATCAACATTGTTATAAATTGCGTCCATTAATGACAGGAAGGAAGAGTCAACCAATCAGTTGAATTCAGCAGGGTATGGAATTATAATCTTCGCGCCTCAATACAAAAAAGTGACAAATTATCAATGCTATATATTATTGAATTACAACATCTTACCCGGATGATTAAACCATTCTCAATCTTCGCAAACGGAAACAGGGTTTTTCTGCCATTTCTGATTTTTTCAGCATTACTGGGCGTTACTTCGTGTGAATATCCGCTGACTGATGACGAAATAACACAGATTGACCCTCCGGCCGCCAGCCATCCTTTACAAATCGAACTGGAGGAATCAGGCGACACCTTGTTTATTTTCAACAGGCTCCGGCTCAACTACAGGCTGAGCGCATTCGGACTTGATGTCCATGCCGGTGAGATGCTGCTGTCGGATGACCGGTGGGAGCTATATAACGATTCGGGTGAGGTGGAAATTGACCCGTTTGAATACAATCCCGGCATTTACAAACTTACGGTCAATATGTTTACTTCAACCGGCACCGGCAGCCTTGCAGACCTTTCGGGTTACGAATACTATGCCGGAACCCGTGACTGGGTAGCGCTGATCGACACCAGACCGGCCGGGTACCTTCAGATGACGGCAGACACCGATGAGAACGGATTTTTGCGCATCAGCTGGCAGCCTTCATCAAATTTTAACTCGCAGTCGCTCCGCTTAAACAGGAGTTTCAGTTATAACAGCTTCCAGAGGTATTTCAATCCCAGGCTTCCCGGTCAGTTCACCGACAGTTGCTATACCTGTGGAGAGGTCAATTACTCGCTTTACCACACCGTATACACCGAATCCGCCTCGCCAAGTTACACATCGCTTCAAATACAGCGCGAACCGCCTGTCCCCTCAGCCTCGTTTGCCAATCTTGACAGTGTGACATTTTCGTGGAATAAAACCGGATACCCCACGCATTATACGTTCACCAGAACGGATGGATACCCCAATCCGGTTTATCTTGAAAACTCGCCGGATACCAGCATTACCATCGCACAGCCCGGCTTTGGCAGCTGGGGGCAGTACAAACTTGACAGTAAACCGATGTATGCCAGTAAGTGTGATGAAACATACTATCCTTATTCGTATGTCACCTTCACACTCGGCGAAAATGTTGCGCCCAACTGGCCGGAATACGCCTACAATTCAGTTGAAAAAGCATTTTACACCTCTGTGTATGACGACATGAAGGCCTTCGACATTTTCAACCTGGATGCAACGGCTTCATACCGCATCACGAATCTCCTGTATGACGCGGTTTATGCCTGCCCGCCCAATTCAACCCGGGTCGGCGTTGCCACCCGGCAGGCACTTTACCTGTTCGAAAACCGGCAACTGACGAATCCGGCCATCATCCCTTACGGCACACCATCGGCCAATTCGGATCATTTATGCCTGACGACGGTCAATACAGCAGCCCTGATATTGGGAGGGGATTACAGCATTATTGACCTGAATACCGGAGAAATCACCGCAACGCTGGATATTGAGGATTATCCCTATTACAGCAAATGGGCCTGCATTTCCACGGCTCCCGCCGGGGATCAGTGTGTAATCGTTACCCGGAACGGAATCTGGCTTTACAACATTGTGAACAACACCTTCGAAACCGCTTACCGCGATCAGCGTTCATACAAGTCGGCCCTGTTTGACGATCAGCATCCGGACCGGCTGTTTCTGACGCTGGAAGAATCTCCGGTGCTTGAACTGAGAAACCCCCGTGATTTCAGCCTGATCCGGTCGGTAATCTTACCCGGAAAATGCGTGCTGCGCAATATTGATCCGGAAAGCGGATACCTGCTGCTTACCGATTACACCCATCTGTATGTAATGGACATCAATACCTTTCAAATTGTACTGAAAGTTCCCAGCACCGATTCAATGCCGAAACTGTATAACAAACGCCTGTTTTCCCATTCGGGATATGTTTTTGATATAACACCTTATCTGCCATGAGAAAAGTGCTAGCCAGCCTGATTGCATCCCTGATACTGATTACCGGCTACCAGTCGCCAGCCCAGGAGCTGAAGGCCGGAATTTATGGCGGGTACGGGTCATACAACCTGAAAGATCTGAAAGCTTTTCAGGACGAAATCAGTAACTATTCCAACCTGCCTGCCCTGTCGCAAACAGCCTCTTTTCCGGGTTATATAACCTACAGCGGTTTTATGGCATTAACTTTGAAAGACTTTTCAGAAATGGTATTTGATATCAGCTATCAATACACAGGCGCCCGCAACTTTTACGGAGATTATTCGGGTTATTACCGGATGAGCATGCAGCTGAAGGGTTTACGAACAGGCTTGCAGTATCGCATTCCGGTGTCCCGTGGCGAGCGCTGGGGGAGCCATTTTGCCGTTGGGGGCGGAACTACCTCAGGCTGGCTCAGTTTCAGTGAAAACCTGGAGATCGCAGGTGCGGATCAGTTAAGTGAAGACCTTACATTCGTTTCCCTGAATTTCTTTGGTGAAGCTGCGCTGTCAGGATATTATCAGGCAACTGACAAGATAAGCCTGGAAATGCTCTTCGGCTATGAATACAACATCCCCGGCCGCCTGAGATGGTCAGAAAACAAAAAAGCCTATTTACAGAATCAGGAAAAGCAGCCGGTCAGGGTCGACTGGTCGGGAATCAGATTCAGGGTAGGTGCAGCGTATCAGTTACCGTTTAAATAGTCGCTCCTTAAATAAGTTATAAACAATTGAATGTCAATAAATAAGCATCATTTTTTAGCGACTATTTATGCAGGATTTTGTATCTTTAATGCATAAAAACCTGCAAATTATGCTTGGAAAATCACCCACAAAGAGCCAGAGGGAATTATTTCGTCCGATGCTTGACGATTTTATCAATTTGGATCATGAGCTTGTTCGTTTAGCCAATAAAATTGATTGGGGATATTTTGAGAAAGAATTCTCGGTCTATTATTCTGATCAGGGAGCACCCAGTGTTCCTATCAGGTTAATGGTTGGCTGCTTGCTCTTAAAACACATTTATAATCTTGGAGATGACCGTATTCCTGAGGTATGGGTTCGTGATGTTTACTTTCAATATTTCTGCGGGGGAGTCTTTTTCGAACATAAATTTCCTTTTGACCCGAGCGATTTCACTCACTTTCGCAATCGTGTGGGAGAAGAAGGAATAGGCAAAATATTTGCATACAGTGTAAAACTGCACGGGCAATCTGTTCACAAGCAATCGAAGTTTTCCTTGTCAGATACAACCGTTCAGGAAAACAATACTACGTTTCCAACAGATGCCAAATTATGCAAGAAAGTTATAGACCAATGCAACAAAATAGCTGAGAAAGAAGATATTGATCAACGGCAACGATACACCAGGGAGAGTAAGCAACTGCTACGCGACACTTACAATGGCAAGCATCCCCGACGAGCCAAAAAGGCAAAAAAGTCAAAAAGACGTCTAAAGACCATTGCCAATACGTTGTTGAGGGAGCTGGGTCGAAAAATGAGCGAGGAACAGCAAGGGAAGTACGCAAAAGAACTGAAACTCTATCATCGTGCTGTCAACCAGCAGAAAAACGACACCGACAAGGTTTACAGCCTTCACAAGCCCTTTACCCGTTGCATAGCCAAAGGCAAACCACATAAGCAATATGAGTTTGGCAACAAAGTAGGGTTGATTACCACTGGCAAAAAAGGGAAGAGGATTATTTTAGCCATCAGTGCATTTTTGGGTAACCCCTTCGATGGCCACACGATTGAGCCTTTGATTAATCAAATGATTAGCAATGACATAAAGCTACCTCAGGAAGTGGTTTATGACCGGGGAGGAAGAGGAAGGTCAGAGATTGAAGGTGTAAAGATCCTGACACCCCATAAACCCAAGGCCAGCGATACAATTGCTCAGAAACATAAGAAACGTAAAAAGTTCAGATCACGGGCAGCTATCGAGCCAATTATCGGACATCTGAAAACAGATTTTCGAATGGGACAGAACTACCTTTTAGGAGAGAAAGGCATACAAATCAATGCTTTGATGGCTGCAACCGCATGGAATCTGAAGAAAATGATGGAAAAACTCAAACTAGAGTTTTTTCGTTTCATTTTTCAAACGCTGGTTGAGCCTCTTTTTTTATTTTTTCCC
>JAMLHF010000129.1 GCA_023957275.1 Lentimicrobium sp.
GCCGGTAAGATTCAGCTGATAATCCACAACGGAACCCTTGTCCATATCAAGCAAATACATCCAGGCCCGCTGCCTGATATACAGAACTGACCGTTTTTGTTCAGGTGAAACGATCAGGTGAGGAATGTTTTTACGGACCGAAGAATAATAAGCCAGTTTATTAACTTCGGGATTGGTATGCTTTGTCTCCGGAAATATCCATATCTGGAGAAAACTGCCTGGATTTTCAGATAACAGATTTGCTTCGGATACAGTGATGCCTGTTCCGGCAGACAAGAGTTGCACCTCCCCTTCCCTGATCAGATTCCGGTTTCCGTTTGAATCAATCTGTTCCAGATCACCTTTGATCGGAATCGTAATAATTTCCATATTGGAATGCGTATGTGGCGCTGTGGAATGCCCTCCTGATATGGATTCTTCATTGAGCACCCTTACAACGCCGAAGCGTTCCCGTAACGGATTGAAGTAATCGGCAAAACTGAAGCTGTGGATGGTTTCGAGCCAACCGTAGGAAGCTTTGCCGCGCTGCTCCGAACGGTGTATTTCAACCTTCATATCAAAAGGTTTTATGATAAGGCACCCTGTTCAGAATTGACTTTCCCAGGGTTACCTCATCGGCGAATTCAAGATCATCCCCTATTGCCACACCGCGTGAGATGGCAGAGATGGTTCCGACCTTCTCATGAAGTCTTTTGTACAGGTAAAAATTTGTCGTATCCCCCTCAGTAGTAGCCGGCAAGGCCATGATAAGCTCTGAAACGGTTCCCTCCACTGCCCGCTGTTCAAGTGAAGCGATATTCAGGTCTCCGGGGCCAATCCCATCCATCGGTGAGATTACCCCACCCAACACGTGGTATACCCCCCTGAACTGACCGGTGTTTTCAATTGCCATCACATCCCGGATATCTTCTACAACACATACCACTGTATGATCCCGGCGATGATCGGCACAGATCGCACATATTTCAACATCTGAAATATTATGGCAGCGGCTGCAGTACCTCACCTCGCTCCGGAGGCGGATAATGGCATTGCCAAGGGCTTCTGACCGCTGCGCATCCTGTCTCAGCAGATGAAGGGCCAATCTCAGGGCGGTACGGCGACCAATGCCCGGTAACCGGGTAAGTTCATTAACAGCGTCTTCAAGCAACCGGGATGAATAAGTATTCATTGATCAGATATTTGTATGGACGACACTATTTTGAGTTAAGGCAAAAACCACAGGACCGCAGGAATCCGCTTTAGAATCCACTGATTTTCAATACTATAATCAATTACACACCCACTTCTTTCAATCTTCAGATGACAGAAGAGTAATTCATTGATCATCAGCCGGAAAAAAACGTACGGATAACAAGCAATAGTGATTATTTTTGCAACAAATTTACGAAACAAAATGTTGCCTGCTTCCGGAGTATGGCAGCTGAAGATAATCAGCACCTGAAACTGATGAGATCAACGACAGCCTTTATAATATTATTTATTGCTTTTCTGATTCCATCCCTGCATGCCCAGGATACCCTCCCCCATGCGGCCAATCATACCGATGCCGGAGGCCTGAAGCAGGGCCTGTGGCTGAAAACCGACGGAACGGGCAAACCGGTTTACCGGGGAACTTTCAGGAATAACCTGCCCGAAGGTGAGTTTGTTTATTTCGACACCACAGGTAAAGTCAAAGCCAGAACAACATTTACCGAAAACGGTACAAGAGCCTATACGATTACATACGACCGTTCCGGAAGAATGGCAGCCGAAGGCCTTTACCTCAACGAAAAACGCGAAGGGTTGTGGAAGTTTTACAATGAAGAAGGAATTCTGATTTCAGAAGAGTCATATGAGAACGGCATTCCTGCCGGCCTCTGGAAGAACTACTACCAGAACGGTGTACTTCTCGAAGAGATTACCTACCGGAACGGGTTAAAAGACGGACCCTGGAAACAGTATTTCCACGACGGACCGGTGAAACTCTCAGCTACCTATAAAAACGGAAAACTTGAAGGACTGGCCACCTTCTTCCATCCCAATGGCAGGGTGATGGTCTCGGGGCCGTATAAAAATAATTTTAAAGATGGCGTCTGGATGCACCTGAATGAAAAAGGGGTAGCCGAAAAGAAAGAAATCTGGTCAAACGGTTTTCTTCAGGCCGAAGAATATTATGATAAAAAACTGGAAAGAAGTGTAAAAGAAGAAAAATAGTCAGCAACGATTATTTTGTTCCCGCATTCTTTTCGCGGGCATCTTGATTCTGATAATTCAAGTATCCCCCAATTTTAGCGGCATTCTTTTCTCATCGAAAAATACGGCAAAGCATTCCGTTATTTCCGGCAGAGAAAATCCCCTGACCCTCCGTCAGGCATCACTGTTTCTTCATCCAGAGCGTTTCCCGGTTAATTTCCAAACGCGCTCCGCTCCGTCTTTTGTGAATGATGGTGAGCATAATGATCAACGTGATGGTAATCGCCCTGAAAATATTGGCATACCATCCGCCAAGGGCATTGTCGCCGGCAGCAAAGAGCATCCAGAAAAGATTCATGAAGAAGTGAAGGAAAACCGGCACCCAAAGGTTATGCTGCCATTCCGACATCACCCAGGCAAAAAGAACGGCTCCTGAGAATGTTGTAAGGAAAATGCCGGTAAGCGTAGAAAACTCATTACTCTGATACAGGTGAAGGGAGGCAAAAAGCAAGGCTCCGGCAAGTACAGCCGGAATAAATCCCAGGCGGGTAAACCTGAACAACTGGCCGAAAAGAAAAGCCCTGAAATACAACTCCTCAATCAATGCGGCAACCACTGCACCCATTAATAGCTGGTTTAAAGTAATTCCCCTGTCAAATTCAAACACCAGGGCGTAACCCAGAAGCATCGGCAGTGTGCATAGCAGGGCGAACAAGAAACCCTTGCCGGCAGAACCATTTAATCCAAGACTCCCGGCAAACTTTCGCGGACCGTGGATGATCAGCACTGCCGCAAACAAAGGAATTCCTGTAATAAGATACGAAAACAGGTGACTGACACCTGCATTGAGGCCCGATTGAATCATCCAGTGCCTGATGTCTCTGAAAAACAACTGTTGTAAGAAATAATACAGGCCGAAAGCTGTAAGGGTAATGAGTATGATCCTGAAGGTATTGCGCATAAATCTCTTCGGTTAGATACGTTTCCGTAAACGGCAATCAGTCACCGTCAGTTTCAGATAACAAACTTAAAGCGGAATGTATTTTAATAGATTGAAAATTTAAACACTACCACTCCTGTATTTTTATCCACAGGTTGATCGAAAAATTCTTTTCACTGCTAAGTTTTTCCTGTGGTCATTGCATTGGCATCAGGCAAAGGAAGTGCAGACCGCTTTCGGAAGCTTAAAAATTAGATTGTAGTTTTTATACATTCCGGATAACCCTGCAGGGATTCCCGAATGCCAGAACATTGGGCGGAATGCTTCGGGTAACCACCGAACCCGCTCCAATCGTGGTATTGTCACCAATCGTTACACCGGGAAGGATAATGGTTCCTCCGCCTATCCAGACATTTTTACCTATTTCAACAGGGGAAGTCTGCGACCGCCAGAAGGTGCTGTCGGGCGACAACCGTTCCGAGGGCTTAACCGGATGAAAAACCGTATAGATATGCACGCCCGGGCCAATGCCGCTGAAATCGCCGATGGTTATCCGGTTGCAATCCAGAAAAACGCAATTCATATTGATCTCCACATTGCTGCCGATATGAATATTCTCGCCATAGTCGACAAAGAAAGGCGCCGATATCCAAACATGCTCACCCCTTGATCCCAGCAATTCATCCAGCAAACTGCTGATCTGATCCTGATCTGTTGAGAATGTATTGTTATACTGCAACTGAAGTTGTTTGGCCCTTTGCCAACGTGCAAAAAGTTCTTTATCGGCACAGTCATAGATTTCGCCGGCAAGCATCTTTTCCTTTTCAGTCTTTTCCTGCATCATAAGTAAAGTTTTCGCGGTTATTATGCATAATTACAGCCGGGTAATAAGTGCAGATTTGCCAATTGGAGACAGGCCAAAAAATTAACTGCAGGAAGAGACCGGCTGCCAGATAGTTAAAACTGCAACAAAATGTTATTATTGTATCATTACCGTGAATATAGCCTGACCTTGACACAGTCTTCCACCAGGAAACGCAAACCTGTCTTCCGGTCAGTTCCCTCCTCCGGATAGTTAAAAGGCTTCAGGCAAATGTCGCGTCAGCACGCAGGTGAAATTTCACAAAATCCACAATCTCCTTCATGGCTTCTGTTGCTTCGCGAAACATAGGGACCAGCAGCGGATAAC